>NZ_JAGKJJ010000018.1 GCF_020329505.1 Bradyrhizobium semiaridum | reverse complement strand
CGGATGGAGCATCGCGGTCTCGATCGAGATCACCATCCCGGGCTGCAGGGGCCGGTCGGCGTCGTAGGGTGCATAAGGTACCGGCCCGTGGCCGGTGAGCCGCGGCGCCTCGTGACTGACAAGGCCGATGCCGTGCGCCGTGTAGTCCAGCACATTGCCATGCGGCGCCCGGCGTACCGCCTCTTCGCCGGCGGCGATGATGTCGCCGCCACGCGCACCGGGGCTGATCGCGCGGCGCGCCACCTGCTGGATCTCCTCGATCTCGTGCAGCAGGTCGCGCAATTCCGCGTCGGGCTCGCCCACCACGCCCATGCGGCTGAGATCGCCGATATAGCCTTTATAGTTGCCGCCGGAATCCAGCGAGATCACGTCGCCCGCCTTCAGGCGCTGGTCGGAGGGTGCGCGGTTGTGGCTGTTGCCGGCAGCGATCAGGCAGTACTCGAACACAAGGTCCCTGTCGTGTTCCTCGCGCCGCAACCGATCGACGATATCGTGCTTGCTCATCCCCGGCGCGCAGATGTCGAAGGTCGCCGTCATCGCGTCCACCACGCGCTCGGAGGCTTCACGCACCAGGTCAAGCTCTGCCGCGGTCTTGACCGCGCGCAGCCGTTCCAGCACGAATTGCGCGTCCGCCAGCGACGCGCCGCCGAGCTCTTTGCTCAGGAGATCCTTGGCATCGGACGGCAGGAAACTCGGCTCGAATCCGACGCGTGTCACGCCCGCGCCCAGTTCCTTGATGTGATCGATGGCGAGACGGATCGCGTCCGTGCTACCCCAGGAAGCGGTCTTGATCGCGGGCGCCGCAATGTGGCCGAGTTCCTTCTCGAACCCTTCCATGCGGTTGCCGATATAGAGCGCGTTCTGCGGACGCCCGCGCTGATAGACATACACCGGCAAATAGCGGCTGACGCCGATCGCCTCCATCGCCTCGAAGAAGAAGAAGCGATAACCGCCGAGCAGATACTGAACGTTGTGTCGGGACGTGACGACCAGCGCGTCGAGCCGCGCCTCGTCCATCAGCCGGTCGAGCTTCTCGGTATCGAACGGCGCACGCGCCGTGATCTTGCTGTCCGCTACATTCATGCCCTTGCTCCAATCATGCTTGCTGGGTCGTTGCGTGCTCGCGCACCGGCACCGTTTCGCGCGGTGCTGCGGCCGGATCGCCTCTCTCTAGCGCCAGCGGCTTGCCATGGGTTTCGACACCAAGCAGGCTGAAGGCGAGTCCGATCGCAAGGCCGCAGGCGGCCAGGAACAGAAAAGCCGGCGTGACGGCGTCGATGGTGGCCTGTGGCGTGATCAGGTTCGAAGCGCCGGCGATCAGCGCGAGGCAGAGCGGTCCCGAAATCTTTCCGACACCGTTGGCGGCCTGCGCCAGCCCCACGCCGCGCGCGCTGAGCCGCACTGGAAAGATCTCGGCGGAATACGGCGCGATGTTGGAGAAACCCCCGTCGAAGAACAACGCAGCCGGGATCAACAGCACGACGAACGCCGGATAGCCAAAGATGATGCGGTCGAAGAACAGCGCCGCCGCGCCGAGCGAAAGCGCGATGCCATAGCCCATGATCTCACCGCAGCGCCGCCGCCCAAGCCATTGCGGCAGGAACGAGAACGCGGTGCGGCCGAGCATCCCGGTCAGGCTGACGAAGACGAAGAGATGGGCGGCCTGCACCGGCGACACGCCCATCAGCAGCGCGACGATGGTGGGGCCCCACAGGAACACGCCATAATTGGCCGTGCTCGCGCCGAACCAGACGATCACCGTGAGCCAGAACAGTTTCGGCCAGGCCAACAGATCGGCGAAGCTCGAGGCCGGTGGCGCCACAGGGCCGGCCGGCACGATTGCCGGCTGCGGCAAGCTGTCCAGCGGCACGTTCAATGCGCGGCCGACGATGCGCCTCGCTTCGGCATGACGCCCGCGCGATACCAGCCAGCGCACGGACTCCGGCATGATGAGCGCGATCAGAATGGCCGGAACCAGCGGCAAGAAACCCAGCGCCGCAAGGCCGCGCCAGCCGATCAACTGCAACAGCGTCGCGGCCGTGAGCGACGCCGCGAGGATTCCGAGCGAAACCGGAATCACCGTGACGCTGGTCAGGATCGTGCGGTGCCGCGTCGGCGTATATTCGACGATCAGCGGCAGCGCGACTGCGGCTACAGCACCGACACCGAAGCCGACGACGAAGCGCAGGCACGCGAACAGGATCCACGCGCCGTCCGGGATGATCGAGATGGAACCTGCGCCGAGCGCGCAAAGAACGACGCCTGCCACCGTCAACGTCTTGCGGCCGAAATGATCCGCCAGCGCGCCCCAGGCCAGCGATCCGACGATCGCGCCGACGCCGGCGCTGAGCAGCATGATCGAAGTCTGGCCGAACGTCAGGTGCCATTGCGGGGCCAGCACCGCCACCAGGAAGCCCACGATGAAGAAGTCGAAAAAATCGAAGATGCTTGTCGTGACGGCGAGCGCCATGCTGACCCAGTAACGGGCATCGAGCGGCGCCTCGTCATAGAGCGTGACGAGATCCTCCCCTTTGGTCTCCATGGTCATCCTCCTCCGTGCTTTGACGTTGTTTTGTTTGGTCGCCTTGCAAAAATGCCCGTACCTCGGCCGCGACCGCGGCGGGATCTTGAATAGTCCCGATGTGGCCGATGCCGGCAATGGTCGCGGTCTTCGCGCCCGCGATCTCCCGCGCCAGCGACAGCGTATGCGCGGGCGGGATCAAGCGGTCGGCAGCGCCAGCCAGCACCAGCGTCGGCACCGTGATCGTGCCGGGCTCGAACGCGATCGGCCGCGTCAGGATGGCGCCGCGGCGCTGCTTTTGTTCGGCATCGCGCGTGCTGCTGGTAAAGATCGCCAGCACCTCCGGATGCGCCGCGATGTAGTCGGGCGGCACAAAATACTCGGCGAACTCGCGGACCGATTCCGGCATGCGGTTGCGCAGCGCCACAAACGCCGGGAAGCCCTCCGGATTGATCGACATCAGCGACGCGCCGGGCCGGAAGGTGCTCGACAGCACCAGACGATCGATGCGCCCGGCGTGACGCGCGGCCAGCACCTGGGCGATAACGCCGCCGAGCGAGGTGCCGAAAACATGGGCGCGCGGATAGCCGAGCGCCGCGATCAGCGCGGCGGCGTCGTCGGCGAGTTCTTCGAGACCGTAGGGCTGCGGCGGATTGCGGGTCGCGCCGGAATCGCGCTGGTCATAGGCGATCACGGTGAAACGCGGCGCCAGCAGCGCGGCGAAGGCGTCGAACATCGAATGGTCGGCTTCGGCGCCATGCACAAGGATCAGCGGCGGCCCATCCCCGCTGCGCTTGAAGGCAATCGTCGTGCCGTTGGCCTCGATCGTATCCATGGTCAATGCAGCACGGTTTCGAGCGCGCCGGCCAATTCGCGCGCGGGATCGGAGGGGATGTAGGGCATGCGCCAGGCGACGTGGCCATCGGGACGCACCAGCACCGCGCCGCGCGGTCCCATCTGGATGCCGTCGGCGGGATGGGCGTGGGGCAGTTGCTGCAAATTGAGCTGTAGCCCGGTTTTTGCCGACACGTCGCGGCCGGCCTCAAGCCACGCCTCGCCTTGCGGACCGGCGACGACCGTGAACTCCTTGTCGAACCAGTCGAGCGTCGAGCGCTTGCGCGCCATGTCGAGCCACAGATGGGGAAAACGTCCGCCTGGCCGGTCGGACGGCCGGTACACGCGGGTCAGATGTCCGCCATGCGGCGTGCCGTCGGGGATGACCGCACCCTCTTCGTAGGTGAAGCCGAGCGCCTGACCGATGCTGTGCAAATGATTGTCGAGGTCGTTGATCCAGAAGCGGATGTTATCCTCGTTGCCGGAGCGGACAGCCTCATCGATCCGCCGGAAGCGGATCATGTTGCCATAGCTGAAGTCCGCATTCGATTGCCCCACGGGGCGGCGTTCGAGGTCGTAGCTGTCGAGCAGCTTCTCCGACGCCCAGCCGCGCAGCACGTAGACGAGCTTCCAGGCCAGATTGTGCGCGTCCTGAACACCCGAGTTGAGGCCAAAACCGCCGGTCGGCGGAAAGCGATGCGCGGCATCGCCGACCAGGAACACGCGCCGCATGCGAAAGCTCGCCGCGACCTGCTTGCTCATGCGCCAGATTGAACGGTTGAGCAGCGTCACCTCGAGGTCGGGAACCCCGACATGGGTGCGGATGATCTCGATCATTTCGGCATCGGTCCACGGCCGCGGCCGATCGTCCTTCTGCTCGCCGATCTGGATGATGGACAGCCAGCGGTCGCGGCCGTTGGTGTTGAGAATGCCGGCACGCGGCGGCACGCCCGGCGCCTTCGAGTAGACCTGATAGCCGGCGGCCTCGCGCGCCAATGGAAAGCGCGAAAGATCGGCGCGCCAATATTCGTTCTGCAGCACCGCCAGGCAGGCCGGTCCCACCATGTCGATGCCGGCGGCCCGGCGCGTCTGGCTGCCGGCGCCGTCGCAGGCCAGCAGATATCTGGCGTGCCAATGTTCGCTGCGGCCGGTTTCAACCGAACGGATCTCGCAGATCACGCCGTCCTCGACCTCCTCGAAGCCGACGAATTCGGTCGAGAATTGCACCTGGACCAGGTTGGAATGCGCGATGACCCGGTAGATCTCCTCTTCCACCGCATCCTGCGCCACCAGGCATTTCCACGCGGGGGTCTGGCCGAGATTGGGCTCCGGGCGCGACCGGCTGATCTCGCGGCCGGCGATGCTTTCGACCTGGACGAACATGTCGGAATCATCCTGCAGGCCGCGGTCACGGATCGCCTGCTCGATCCCCCACTGCCGGAATATCTCCATGGTGCGGACCCAGCACCCGCGCGATTTCGGATGATCCGTCGTGGTCTGGCTCTTCTCGACGATGACGGCGTCGATCCCGAAGCGGTCGAGCAGCAGCCCCATAGCGAGGCCAACCGGGCCGCCGCCAACGATAAGTACCGACGTCCGGCGGGGTGCTTCCGCGGCGATGTCCATGCTCGTTTTCCTCTCGATTTTCTCTTTGACAGCAGACTGCCCGGTTTTCGGTATCTCACAAGAACATGTTTGATATAGTCTCCATCTCGATCTGAGATGGAGGTTGAAATGGACCTGCGGCAGCTTCGCTATTTCGTGGCGGTAGCCGAGCGTGGCGGCTTCGGCGCGGCGGCCAGCGCCCTCAACGTCGCGCAGTCGGCGCTCAGCCGTCACGTCAAGGAACTCGAGGTCGAGTTGGGTGGCGCGTTGCTCGAGCGCGGCGCACGCGGCGTATCGGTGACCGAGTCCGGCAAGGTGCTGCTGGCGCGCGGGCGCTGGCTGCTCGGCGTGGTCGATGATGTCAAGGCGGAGGTGCGCACGGAAAATCGCGAGCCCAGCGGCACGGTGCGGCTGGGAGCCCCGTCGAGCCTCGCCGACATCTTCTACGCGCCGCTGGCGCAGATATTCACCAGGCGCTTTCCCCGCGTCCGGCTGGAGTTGAGCGAGGGCCTGACCGAGACGATGTGCGATCATCTGCTGCGCGCCGAACTCGACGTCGCCATCGTCACCACGCCGCAGCCCAATGACCATCTCGACTACGAAACGCTGGTGGTCGAGCCGGTCTTCGTGATCGGTCCGCCGCGCGATCCCAGGCTCAAGCGAGGCCGGCTGACGCGCAAGGAGGTCAACCATCTGCCGACCGTTGTCGTGCCGCTCAGCCGCAACCCGTTCCCGCCAGACGTGCCGTTCTCCTTGCGGGTCGAGAGCAGCACGCAGTTAAAACAGATCGTGGGCTCGGGGCTTGGCTACGGGCTGTTGCCGTTCTCGGGGATTCACCAGGAAGTGGCGGCAGGCACGCTGTCGGCGGCTCTCTTGCCATGGATGCGCGCCGACCGCGTCCTCGCCCTGCCGCGCGGCCGCCCCGTTAGCCGTGCCACCCGCGAAGTCGTTGCAGCTCTAAAGGAGGTCTGCAGCAATCTTATCGACGACGGCAAGATCCTGACGATCCCGACGCGCGCGAGATCCCGCTAAACCGGGCGATGGCGGAGAGAGTGTCAGTCAGTCTGGATTGACGTACACGCGGTTTTTCATCAGCAAGTGGGCACCTACTACGGTCCTCGTTACGAGCAATTGGCTCATCAGTGCGCCCACTTGCTGCCCCATCTGTAGGATGGCGTGAGAATTAGTGGGAAGGAGTAGCAGAGGTCCGCTTACTTCGCTTAGTCCGCTATTCCGGCCAATGTTTCTTATGGAAGGGCAGTGCAATTGGATTTACTCACCGGCGGGCGAACGGGTTAGGCCTGAATGCAGCACACCGCCTAGCCGGTGACGTTTCAGCAACCGCGGCAGATATTCTTTATCCTGGCAGCTGTCCGAGCTTCTTCTGCTGCAAAGGGGTCTTTGTATGGAGACCGCCCTGCGTCGCTTTCAACGATTGCGGACTTTTCCAATTTCGGAGGATAGGCCGCGTCGTAGCAGGCGAGGCGTGCGGTCGTGCTTCCGATGGCGCGACAGTCCGGCCCCTTAGCGAAGGCGCTTGGCACACATATAAACAAAACCAACACTGCCATTATAATTCGCATCGAGTTTCCTTTGCGCATATGGTCGATTGGCGTATGGTTACGAAACCAAGCTCTACTTGCATGAAGGCCACTCCCAGCCGGCACCTTCCGAGAAGAGCCAACGGGCATAGAATGTCGCTTGTCCCGTCGTAGGCTCCTGCACATGTCGTTGCGGCACCATCTCGCTGGAGTCGAACGTTAGCTGCCATGCGTCTGGCACGACATCATGACCGCTCTTCAGGACCGTGGGTTCATTTCTACCGATCAGCCATACATTTCCTGACGCGCAGTCTCGATCTGACCAAACGAGCTCAGATGGACGCACCTGGTATTCATCACGCTTCGGCTTCATAGGTTGCCGACGCCGGTGCGTGCACTTCGTTGACGCACAGGATCGAGCCGGCGTCGCCTCGACCTCTTGAAGCACGATGGCAATCTAGGGTCGCGCAATTCTCGACACGGTCGCTGGTACGCTCGTCAACTCTTTGTCGCTGCGTTTGCGAGCTCCGTTTCGATCCCGGCGGCACAAGCCTGGGCGAACGAGTAATCCATGCTCGTGGATGCCACATTCTTCACGAATTCGCTGACGACGTTCTCTTTGGAGTAAACGCTTGCCGCCTTGAATTTGGCGAGAGCGCCGTCCACGGCTGTGAACTGAGCGACGCAAAGCGGTACCAGAACGGACATCCGGCCGCTGGTCTCCGCCGTGGTGCGCATGATTCTTGCGCTTTCCCCCGTGACCCAACCGCCCCAGATAAATCCAATCGCCATGGTCGCCACCGCGCCGAAGGCGATCCCTTGAAGGAAGCGGGTCCGCGCCTCGCCTTGCAAGATTGCAGGAAGTTTCATGAAGGTCGCCTTTCTTGAGCGCGCGCAGGGACGCACATGCGAGGCTGACGCGCTGTGATAGAACACAATGTTATGATTGCGCCTTCCGATGGCACGTGAGCTGCTGCTACGACGACTGGCGGCGACTTCGGAAGTCGCTGCTTCATGGGCAGCTTCCAGGTGAGCATTTTGCTAACCTGTACACGGACGCTATATGGCTAGCTTGATGGTGTAAAGGGTGTTCTGTTCTGCGGCGGGCTGCGCACGCAGATTGGTCACCCATGTCGTGAGGCTGCTGTAGCGTTCTGCGTACGAACGGCGCACCATGGCTTCCTTTGGGGCGGCCCGCTGCGCCTCTGTTGCAAGCCGGTGAATAGTGATGGCCCGCGTTGCTCATTCGCGGGAGCAATGTCAAGGTATTGGCACCTGACATTTCGAGCACTGAAAGCTGCTGATCTCCGGATCAATGCAGGCAAAGCCGGCCGGCACATGATCGGCGCGGGTAGCGGTGTCTCCCCTCGCATAGGCATAGCCAGCCGCTTGTGAGAGCCGGGCCACGTCCAGCCTCCCACAACGTGGACACTCGAGGTCTACGGTCCATTCGTCGCGTAGGGTCATTAGCGACTGCTCGGAACAGAACCACGTGATCCCAGCTCATCGGCCTGCCCGGAATCGATGAATTCCTGGGCCTGCGCCATGGTGGCGAAGGTGATGAGTGCATTGCCGACTACGCCATCCTCGAGGCGTTCGGCCACTGCGCATTGGCCGCCAATGGAGAGGCAGGTCGTCCAACCGATGCGGTTCTTCATCCATTGAGTATGCGCCGTGGCTGGTCAACATACCAGCCCGAACCTCGCCACAATTGAACTGACCGATTGTCCGAGTTTGAGGAATATTTGGAAGTCGGCTAGCTTGGCACATCACCGATCCGATCTGGGCATTTTCCGGTGACAGAGAGACGCTACAGCGCTCCCGCCTGAATCGGGAGCAATTGCATGCGTAGGTACTTTTTCGATCAGCGTGAAGGTGATGAGATGATTCCCGACGAAGAGGGGATAGATCTCGTTTCGCTGGAGGCTATGCAGCACGAAGCAACCTTGGCGCTGGCACTCTTTGCCAACGATGAAGTTCGACGCTGCACTGTCGACGCTCCTGCACGTCGTCTTGCAATCAACGTTCGCGACGAAGATGGACCGGTCTTACGGGCGACGTTCACCTTTGAGATTAGACGTTTCCAGTGAGGGCCTTATATCCGCCTCTCGCTCGGCGCGAGCGATCGGTCACGCCCCGATCCGGGTAGTAGAGTTATCACTGTAGTCAATGCGGGAGAAACAGCGGGGCGACCGCCAGCGGCACGATACAGTCGACCCAGGCGAAGCTGGGAAAAATGGACACTCCTCGTCTTCGGCGGGAGCGAACTTGACCTCACTGCCCGATGGATGCCGACCGACGCATCCTCCGCCAGAGCAGCGAGCGGTTTGAGACGTTCAGGCCGCGACATCGGACCGCGAGAAAGCGGTAGCTAATGCCGCTGAAAGAGCGCATGGTGGCTTATGGGCAGGCCGACATCGGCGCCCTAGCGCTGGCAAAAGGCGGGCGTACATGAAAACTCGCTCGCGGCGCGAAGTCGTCACCTTCAAGCATTCGTTCCAGATCAGGGGTATCGATCACCCTCTGCCTGCCGGACGCTATGAGGTCATCACAGACGAGGAGATGATCGAAGGCCTTTCCTTCGCGTCTTATCGTCGCGTTGCGACCATGATGATCGTGCCGGCCGCCTCACACGGCGCCAGGATGGAGATGTTTTCCATCGGTCCGGCCGACTTGGCGGATGCACAACGAATCGACGCGAGCATGCCCGATGAGTGACGAACCGCTCGATCTGGATAAACGTCGCGGGATGGCTGCGCAGAAAGCGACGGAAATCCGCCGCGCGATGACGGATGTCGAGAGCCGTGCGCGAGAGCTGCGCGAACGGCAAAGCGTGCTGGAAAGCGGACTCATGTCGGTCGCCGCGACCTCTTGGCCGGAAGCGGCCGCCAAGGCCCGCTACGTCCTGAGCATCTACGCTGCGAGCCTGTCGCCTGACGACACAAGACATCGCGATCTCGTCGCGGCAGTTCTGGCGGATTTTACCCGGCTCGATGGGCAGGGCTGAAGCTGCGCGGCTTCGGCCAACGGCAACGGATGGTCACATGGCGCTTGAACAAGCTTGTTTCACCAGTTTCGAGTACGATCGCATGATCGTCCAGTTCTCGATGCGCGACGGCGCGAAGGTCGTCCCCTGCGCGATCTCGACCTCCGCGATGGATGAGCTGGAAGGTGCGGGACGCGCGCCGCCCAGCGGGCGCGAAGCGCAGTTCATGCGACTGCGAGAGCGCATTGAAGCCCGCGCCGTCGTCAAATACACGGCGGGCGAGTTCGAAGGTGCGCCCGCCGGGATCATCCTGAGAAGCATCGACTTCAGGAAGCCGTGAGGGTCGCCGGCCACGAGGTCGCGAAACAAGGGAGATCACGCTTGAAGGACGACATAGTCAACAGTGCTGGCGTACACGTCGCCGTGGCGATCGATTCCACCATTTTCGACGTTAAGGGCCGGAAGCTTTACGATCTGAAGGGCAACCGGACAAGGCGACAGACAGTTTGTTCTAGCAACTTCCGTATGGAAGCGTTGTCGCAGGAACCGGAATGACACCAGGACGGTTGACGTAGGCGGCGAGAGATCGCGAATCCGTGATGCCGCCCGGGACGGACGAACAACACACCAAGGCCTAAGCCGAAGTCGCGTCTCCCGAGACCCGTCTCATAATTTAGGGAGGATCGAGTGCCAGGGATGATCAGAGACCGAGCCTTCGGCCGCCATGGCTCAACCGCCGCGGCGCGAGAAGCCAACAAGATGTTCCGAAAAGCGGAGGCCGCGCCGAGCGAGCATGCCAAAGTCGACAAAGCGTTCCAAGCCAACCGCGAGCGTCTCAAAGCCGAGCGACTGGCGCGAGAATCAAAGCTTCCCGTCAAACCCAACAATAAGACCCGCTAGATGACGTCGCATGATCGCGAAGCGAAGCAGGCGATCGTTCGCGAATGGGACCATTGGATCAAGACTCAGCCGCTTGATGGAAAAGCTTGCGCACGCGACGCGCGGCGATTTTTCCTCGAGATCAAAGCGAGACACGAGCCAACGTTACTGGATTCTTGGTCAGGCGCGGAGGACAAATGGGAGACCGTCCATCAATGGCTCATGGCTGAGCAGCGGATCTCAAGCTAGGCAATTGTGATTCGGCTGAGAACGAACGCGAGAAAGGTCGCCAGCTGCAGCGCTGTTACTGCTTTGTCTCGTTTCTATCGAAAATGAGCGCGGCTTAGGATACGCGTCCAACGACGGCTCTCACTTCAACCGAGAGGTCCGGTCGATGGTCCAGAGTGGCGAGGTCACGCGCTAGGCCCGCCGGTGATTCTGCTGCTTCGACTTCGGCTTCACGTGGCGTTGCAAACTCCATCCCTTCTTCGTCGCGATAAATTCCGCTGTCGTCTCTGACGTCGAAGTAATAGCCAATCATCCGCGTTTCCTTTCGGACGCAACAGATGTTATGCGGATTTCGTTCCTCAATGGATCTGGCGCTGGTTAGGATCTTAGACGCGGCGTTGCTTCATCTCCCGGAAGACGCCTTCCCGCTGCATCTTTTTCTTCAGAACTCGAAGTGCCTAGTCAATATTGTTGTCGCGAACAAGGACGTGCATCAAAACTCGGTGGCTGCGAATTGGAACAGTCCTGCACGCAGCCTTCGCGCAGGGGACGTTCATGAATGTGAGGATCAGTGTAACGGCGTAATTCTTCGGCTTCGAACAAGCCCGTCGCTCGCCATGCCGATCTGGTCGGCAGAATGACCGGATCATTACCTCATGGCCGTGTCGATTGATGAAGCTCGCTCGCCCGTTTCGATGCCCTCGATCAGCAGCAGAGGCTCCGAATTCAAACAAATCGGCCCTCTCCCTTGTAAGTCATACACATAGTGTGTATATAGCGACTATTCGATTAGCCGCTCTGCCTTGTTGAACGCGCCCGCGGGCTCCTTTTCCAAAGACATCGACGAAGTTGAAATCATCGCGTGACTGTCACGCGATATGCGCTCGTGCGCTTTGGAGATCAAGATGACGACAGGTACTGTTAAGTGGTTCAATAGCCAGAAGGGCTTCGGTTTTATCCAACCGGAAGACGGCAGCAGCGATGTGTTCGTTCACATCAGCGCAGTCGAACGTGCCGGTCTTTCGAGACTCGCGGAGGGCCAAAAGGTCCACTACGAGGTTAAGACGGACAAGATACGAGGCAAGGTCAACGCAGAGAGCCTCTCGCTGGCCTGAGTTTCATCGTGTCGTTTCACGGATGTACTGAAACGACCATGCTGCCCGCTCGATCTCCGGATTGAGCGGGTTTTGCCTGTTGAGCGGCGGTGAGCATGAGCGTCAAGAAGCCGGCGGAATTATCACCCGAAAGCATGGCGCGTGCGAACCGAAAGCGATTGGCCGCTGAAGAAGGAGCGCGCGCGATGGCGGATTTCGGAAGGCAGGCCATAGAGGTTCGCAAGAACATGGCGCGACTTCGAGAGCTCCGCGAAACCAAGGAAACCGTCGCTGGAACGCGTCGGGCACCGTTGCCGGTGTCCGCGCCAAAGAAACGCACCAGGAAGTTGCCTCGATAGTTAGCTTCGGCAGCGGTCGATGATCGTCCCGAGCACCAAGCCTCACCAAGCCGGAGCATGCAAATCGTGCGTAGAACCAAATCACACGGCGACGGAACCATCACGTTCTCGCTTGCGCTCGGCGCAGCTCGACAAATGTGCCGGCTCACGACGACATTTCAAACAGACAAGCAAGCCCTTAGTTATCTTCATAAGTACCGGACGGAGTTGGAGCAGATGGCGCGGGCGCGCCTTGCCTCGGGGGAGCTTGAAGACGGGATCGTCGTACTCTCGATGCTCTAGTTTTGGCCGGAACGCGACATCACGCTATTTGATGAGTCATTAAGCGACCTCGCGCGTGCCAAACGTTACCAGGAGAACTGCATACGCCGGGCGACAATGCGGGCTGCGCCAATTGCCGATTGATTCGCACCTCATGATCGGTACCGCGGGCAAGAAATCTCGAACGATGATGTCTGAGGCGAGAGAGATGTGAGTGCCCGGCACCATGATCACGGGCGCCGGTTGCGGAAGATCATTGAGTATCGAGTCTGATATTAATCCTCATTCGAAATGCTTTCTTCTCCGTGCTCGCGGTGACGGAGCTACCCGGATACGAGGCTTTCACGGCGGAAAACGGGATGAATGCGTACAGCGAAATCTATATGACGCAACGTTTGCTCCAAATCTTCGCTGCGCACTGACCTTAGCATCGCGACCGGTACACGGCGTTTTAGTGCTCGCTATTGGTCAGCCACAGGCGTAGGGTGGCTGGCATCACCGTATTATCAACGGCATCGACCGGTGACTGAGGGTCACGTGCGCTCCCGCCGACCAATTAGCAGGAGCATTCGACGTCGCGTTTTCGCGCCTCGGAATGGATCGTTCCACCGCTGATCGTGCCGCTGTTTCTTCTGCTTCTCGTATGTGCTGCGGCCATGCTCAACGGCTAGCGCGGCTCTCTTGGCCTGCTTGGTCAGAGGGAGCATCCATTATGGCAAACGCCACTTTCGGCGTGATCGCGGAAAGATCGTTATGTTACACTTCGCGCGAGTTCGGCACGAAACAACATGGCCGCGTCGTTACGTCGCCCGCGACGCATATTGCGGTCGAATGGGCTGGAAGAACTCAGACCACAATTGGAGATAGATTTCATGGCCAAGGGACAGCAACGCGGCAATCGCGAAGCGAAGAAACCGAAGAAGGAAAAAGCAAAGGTGATTGCAGCGGCACCGAGCCGCAAAGAAGCTGGCTGGCAGCCGGGCTTCGGTCCCGCAAAGAAGAGGTAAGCAGAAGTTGAAGCTTTAGCTCTGTGACTTCCGATATCCTGAGCGAATGGCGCTGGAAGTAATCGTCAATTCCTTCTATCGATCCTGGATAGTCATTTTCGTCATCACGAGCGGCACAACGTCGTCAAGCGTCGAAGCGATCGCTGACGGCACTGAGCTTCTTCTGATGAATATCGACCGCCGTACTGAGGACAGGCGCTCCTGCCTCCTAGCCGGAGACTCTCCATGTGCGAGAAGTGCATCGAACTCGACAGGAGAATTGAGCACTACCAAAAGCTCTCACGTTGCGTAACGGACCAAGCCGCGCAAGAGGGAATCCGCTTCCTTATTGAGAAGTACTGCGCGGACAAGAAAGCAATACATCCGGAGCAGGGATAAAGCCGGCTTCACTGCCGACAAGGCCGTGTCCGCCGGCTGCATGGTTTTGCGACCGAAGGCTGACGGCCGAGCGATCGAAGAGTATCCGGCCGCCTCCACGATGCCGTCTTACCGCTCCGGAAGCCCCGAAAAGCGGAGGCCTACAGCGGTGGCGCAAAATGCTCACAATGATCTGCGTTCGTCGCGGTTGAGGGCCTCGAATCGTAGTTTGGCGTACGACATCGCGCAAATGGCGGAGAGAGTGGGATTCGAACCCACGGTACGGTTTCCCGCACACACGCTTTCCAAGCGTGCGCCTTAAGCCACTCGGCCATCTCTCCGGGAGGCCCTCTCTTGAAGGTCCGAAGCGGATTTTGCAAGGGAGCGCGGGCTGCGCGCGCGAAATTTCCACAATGCATTGAAATAATTGATGGATTTTGGACCCGGAAGAGCGCAGCCGGGTTACGCTGGCGTTAACTTCTACGTCCGATGCCCAGAATTCCGGGGCGCACGGCGGCGCAACCGATCTCGCTGTCGTCCCTACTCCCGTGCGCAATTACGCACGAGGGAGGGACGACACCATTCGAGCTGTTTGACAGTTCAATCGAGAACGAGGCTACCGCTTCACCGCCCCGCTCAATGATATCGCGCGGCGAAATCCGCGGTGCGGCGCGGCCACATCGTGCGGGGCTCGGGCAGCGCGGTGTCGCCGACACTGTGGGTGTCCTGCAGCGCCTCGATGAAATCGGCGAACCATTGCTGGATGGTGCCGCTGTTGAGCTTCGCCATCATCGCCTCCCAGCGCGTTCGGCGTTCGGCCAGCGGCATCGCGATGGCGGACGCAATCGTCCGCGCCATGCCGTCGATGTCGTGCGGGTTGACCAGCAGTGCGGCGTCGAGCTCGTTGGCGGCGCCGGCGAATTTCGACAGCACCAGCACGCCGGGATCGGCCGGGTTCTGCGCGGCGACGTACTCCTTGGCCACCAGATTCATGCCGTCCTTCAGCGGCGTCACCACGCCGACCTGCGCGGTGCGATAGAAGCCCGCGAGCACGCCCTGGCCAAAGCCCTTGTTGAGATAGCGGATCGGGGTCCAGTCCACTTCGCCGTGAGCGCCGTTGACGTCGCTGACGAGCTTGGCGATCTCGCTCTGCAGATGGCCATACGCCTCGATCGCGCCGCGCGAGGGCGTTGCGATCTGCAGCAGCGACACCGAGCGCTTCAGGCCCGGCTGGATCGTCCACATCCGGTCGAACGCCTTGATACGGTTGCCGAGGCCCTTGGAATAGTCGAGCCGGTCGACGCCGATCGCGAGCTTCTCGCCGTTGAGGCTGCGCCGCAGCCGCGTCACGTCCGGATGCGTCATCGCCTTGGTGGCCTGCTGCGCGAACCTCTCGGGATCGATGCCGATCGGGAACACCGCCGCGCGGGTGCGGCCGGACGACGAGATCACGACGCCGTCGCGCACCGCGAGATCGAGATCGTTCTTCACATAAGAGAGGAAGTTCTCGCAATCTTCCTCGGTCTGGAATCCGATCAGGTCATAGGCGAGCATCGCCTCGATCAGCGCACGGTGGTGCGGCACGCCCGAGATCACGGCGCGCGCCGGCCACGGCGTGTGCAGGAAGAAGCCGATCGGCTGCGAGATGCCGAGATCGCGAAGCTCGGCACCGAGCGCGAGGAAATGATAGTCCTGGATCCAGAACGCGGAATCGGCTTTGCGGAAGCGCAGCAACGCCCGCGCCATGAACGCATTGACCTCACGATAGCTCGCATAGTCCTCATGCGTGGCGCGGATCAGATCGGCGCGCGAATGCAACGCGGGCCACAATGCGGAATTGGCGAAGCCTTCGTAGTAGCCGCCGTAATGCGCGGCCGGCAGGTCGAGCATCGCCAGCGCGCCGGCACCGAGAGCTTCCACCTCTGCGAATGGTTCCTTCGAGTTCCCGTCGCGGACGCGTCCGCTGGAACCTACCCAGATCGCCCCTGTCTTTTCAACAACCGGCAGCAACGCTGCTGCAAGGCCCCCCGTCATGGGTTCATTGGGTTTTCCGCGCGAAACGCGGTTCGATACGACGACGAGGTTCACCAGGTCCCCTCCTGTTGGTCAACTCGCGTATTAACAACCATTCATCAAGATGGTTCCGGATCAAACAATCTCCCAATTGAAACCAAATTCTGGTGAAGGCGGACGGAACCTGAAGGAACTTGCGACGAACAATTTCGACGCAAGTTCGCCGCTTTCGACCAACGAATTATTCAGACGATGATCCGGTAGGACAGGCTCACGTCCCTTTGTCGAGCAGGCGCGCGAGGAATTCGCGCACCTCGCTCGGCGCGGCGAAATGGCCGGCGACGCCGATCGCCTGGCGGCCGACGGAGAATGCGAAACCTTCGTAGTCGGACATGATCGCGAACACGGTCTCGTCGGTCACGTCGTCACCGATGAAGAACGGACGGCGGCCCTTGAACGGTTCATGCGTCATCAACTCGCGCACGCCGGTGGCCTTGGTGAAGCCGGCATGCTTGATCTCGCAGACGCTCTTGCCCGGCAGCACCTCGATCGGCGCGTTCGGTAGCTCGGCGCGGATCAGCGACACGGCCTCGTAGATCGCCTTCTCCGCCGCCGGTGCCAGCCGATAATGCAGCGCCAGCGAGTAGCCCTTGTCTTCGAGCAGGATGCCGGGGCTCAGCTTGGCGATCGCGGCGAGCCGGCGCTTCAACTCCTTGTCGAGCGGCGGCGAATGGGTGGCGACAGCCTCGCTATCCGGCTGCAGCCGCATCTCGGCGCCGTGACCGCCGATGGCGGGAAACGTGTCCGGCGCGAAGATCAGATCGATGTCATTCAACGAACGCCCGCTGACCAGCGCCAGCGCACCATTTGTCCGCGCATGCAGTTCCCGCAGCGTGGTTGCGAGCTCCGGCGGCACCCAGACCTCGCGCGGCGTGGCTGCGAAATCGAGCAAGGTGCCGTCGATGTCGAGCAGCACCGCGGTCTGGTTCAACGGCGGTATCAGCGATGCCGGCGCCGGTGCGCTGTTGATCGCACCGTCGGGGGCGATGTCATCATCCATGGTCATCTCGGCCACATCATCCTTGATCATTAGTCTACTCCACACATGCCAGTGGCCGTGCAACGGATTCGAGCGATTTTCGCTCGGCCGCGACGGCATAACGCCAGGCGACGGCGGCCGCCACGAGCATCAGCGCCGACCCCAGCAGATAGCCGGCGAACACGCTGTTGCGCGAGCCGGTGTCGATCAGCACGCCGAACAACGCCGGCCCGATCACGCCGCCGATCCCGGTGCCGATCGCATAGAAGGCGGCGATCGCGAGCGCGCGGACCTCGAGCGGGAACGTCTCGCTGACGGTCAAGTAAGCGGCGCTCGCCGCCGGCGAAGCAAAGAAGAAGATCACCATCCAGGCGATGGTCTGGGTCTGCGCGCTGAGCACGCCGATCGAGAACAAATAGCCCGACAGCGCCAGCAGCATGCCCGACACGCCGTAGGTCAGCGCGATCATGGTGCGGCGGCCGAACGTATCGAACAGACGGCCGAGCAAGAGAGGCCCGAGGAAATTGCCGGCGGCGAACGGCAGGATGTACCAGCCGACATCGCGCGAAGGGATACCGAAGAAGTCGGTCAGGATCAGCGCGAAGGTGAAGAAGATCGCATTGTAGAAGAATGCCTGCGCCGCCATCAGCGTCAGCCCGACCAGCGAGCGCTGCCGGTAGGTGGAGAACAGCGTCACTGCGACCTCGCGCAGTGGCGTGTGATCGCGCATTCTGAGCTTGATCTTTTCGAAGTTCTCGCTCGACTGCTCACAACCGAGCACGGAAGTTTCGATGTCGGCGACGATCTTGTGGGCTTGGTCGGGACGGCCGTGGATCATCAGCCAGCGCGGACTTTCCGGGATCCACATCCGCATGAACAGCACGACGAGGCCGAGCGCGGCACCGATGAAATAGGCGATGCGCCAGCCGTGATCCGGCGCCAGCACCGCGGGATCGAGCAGGACGATGGCCCCGGCGGCGCCGATCGCGGCGCCGAGCCAGAAGCTGCCGTTGATGACGAGGTCGGTCCAGCCGCGATAGCGCGCCGGCACCAGCTCCTGGATGGTCGAATTGATCGCGGTGTATTCGCCGCCGATGCCGGCGCCGGTGAGGAAGCGAAACAGCGCGTAGCTGCCGACGTTCCACGACAGCGCGGTCGCGGCAGTGGCGGACAGATAGAGCGCGAGCGTGATGAAGAACAGCTTCTTGCGGCCGATGCGGTCGGTGAGCCAGCCAAAGCCGAGCGCGCCGAGCACCGCGCCGGCGAGATAGGCGCTGCTGGCGATGCCGACATCGGCATTGGAGAAGCGCATCACCGAGCTGTCCTTCAGCGCGCCCGACAATGCGCCGGCCAGCGTCACCTCGAGCCCGTCGAGGATCCAGGTGATGCCGAGCGCCAAGACGACCCGGGTGTGAAAGCCGCTCCAGGTCAGATTGTCGAGACGAGCCGGTATCGAGGTCTCGATGATGCGGTCATCGCCAGGGGCGGCCGGCGTCACCTCGTCCGCTGTCGTCAAGCTGAGCTGTGTCCGTTGCAGAGTCATTGCGCCAGGCCAATGAGAAAAACCCTGGAACGAAGCGCTCCAAGGTCCTTAACCCCCGGGATTGCGGCAAACGGATGCCCGCCACGGCAGGTTAACGCCGCCGCTCCGCGAGGGTTCCCGCAGTGCAGCTTAGGAACCGGGCGTGCCACAGGCTGTTTTCGGCTCACATGCGATGGAGATGATGATGGCAGCACGCAAAACCACAACGCGCAAAACGGCGCGAAAATCCGCGGCGCGGACCACGAGCACGGCCCGGCGGAAGCGCGGAGCCCGCAAGACGCCATCGAAACGCTGGTCGCAGCGCGTGACGAAGGAGAGCGATGCGCTCGACCTCAAAGGCGGCGTGTTCAAGCAGACCAGCGCCAAGAAGATCGCGGCCTCGCTGAAAGCGTCCGCCGAACACAGCAAGCGGCGCAAGAGCGGCGCTTATCGCTCCGCGCTGTCGATGCTGACCTTCTACATCAATCGCGCCGGCAAGACGCTGCCCAAGACGCAGCGCTCGCGGCTGGAACGCGCCAAGGTCGAATTGAAGCACCAGTTCGGCCGGGATTGAGATCGTCGTCCCGCGATGCCAATTGGTTGCGTCGTCCTGGCGAAAGCCAGGACCCATACGCCGCGGCCACCGGAACGGGCACGCGGCGAGCTGTATACCAGAAACAACGAGTGGTGGTTGTTGGTCCTGGCTTTCGCCAGGACGACGGCGGAGTGTTGGCTACCTACGCCGCCCTAATGTTCGCCATGAAGCGGTCGAGCTCCTCGCGCAGCCGCGTGCTCTCGACGGACAGCGAGCGCGCCGAGTTCAGCACCTCTTCCGAGGCAGCTCCCGTTTCGGTGGCCCCGCGGTTGACTTGGGTGACGCTGGAGGCGGTTTGCTGGGTGCCGGCCGCGACGTTCTGCACGCTGCGGGCGATTTCCTGTGTCGCGGCGCTCTGCTGCTCGACCGAGCTCGCGATATTGGTCGCGATGCCCGAAATCTGGCCGATGGTGCCGCCGATCTCCTTGATCGCCGCGACCGATTCTTGCGTCGCCGACTGCATGCCGGCGATGTGGTTGGAAATCTCGTCGGTCGCCTTGGCGGTCTGGCTCGCCAGCGACTTCACCTCGGAGGCAACCACCGCAAAGCCGCGGCCGGCATCGCCGGCGCGGGCGGCCTCGATCGTGGCGTTTAGCGCCAGCAGATTGGTCTGCTCGGCGATCGCGGTGATCAGCTTGACCACGTCGCCGATCTCCTGCGCGGCGCGCGACAGCTTGCCGATCCGCGCGTCGGTCTGCTCGGCCTGACGCACAGCGGCGTCGGCGATCTGGCTGGATTCCTTGGCGCGGCGGCCGATCTCGTCGACCGAGGCTGACAGCTCCTCGGTCGCTGACGCCACCGACTGCATGTTGCTGGAGGCTTCCTCCGAAGCGCCGGCGACCTGGCTCGAAAGGTTCTGCGTGGTCTCTGCGGTCCGCGTCAGCGTGCCGGCCGCCGATTCGAGTTGCGCCGCGGAGGCCGAGACGTTGGAGACGATCGAGCCGACGGCCGCTTCGAATTCGTCGGCGAAGCGGATCAGTTCGCTGCGGCGTGCCGCGGCGCTGGCCTTGTTCTGCGCCTCCTGGCTCGCGGCATCGCGCTCTGCCTTGGCGATCGCCTGCACCTTGAACTCCTCGACCGCACCCGCCATCTCGCCGAGTTCGTCGCGACGGCCGAGGCCGGGCAGCACGACGTCGAAATTGCCGGCCGCAAGCTCGCGCATCGCGGCACACATCGCCGCGATCGGCCGCGAAATGCCCTTGCCGAGCAGGAACGCCCAGCCGAGCCCCAGCACGAGGCTGCCGGCAGCGAGCAGCAGCATCAGCCATTCGGTGTCGCCGATGGTGGCTTGCGATTCGTCCTCGAGGCGCTTCTGATCCGCCACCAGATCGGATTTCATTCCCGCTGCGCCCTGGCTGATGGCGGCCGCGGATTCAGTCATCTCGACCGTCAGCTCATCGATCGATTTCGAGTTCTCGATCAGCTTGGCGAGCGCCGCGCGGTATTCCGACAGCAGCGCGTCGATGTCCTTCACGGACTGGGTGATCCGTTCGTTCTTCGACGTGATCGCCTTCAGCAGGTTTTCGGTGAATTTGAGCCGGGCCAGTGCGCTCGCCGCAACCGACTTGTCGCCATTGACGACGAAAGTGGTGACGGCACTGGTGATCGACTGCAATTGATCGGCCACCTTCTTGGCGCCGAACTGGATCGGCTCCAGCTCGGTATCGTCGGCGTTGCTCGGCAGGTCGTCGAGCTTGTAGCGCATCGAGGTCGCGCTGCGGACGAGCTGGTTTTGCGCGGTCTGCGCGCTGTCGTTCTTGATCCTGACGATCTCGGCAAAGATCTTCGTGAAAGCGCGGAACTCACGCTCCAGCCTGGTGATCTGCTCGCGCCGCGCCGGGTTGGTAGAGCCCTTCATCGAGGCGAGGATGGCGTCCTTCAGGCTGGCTTCGGCGGCGAGCGCCGCCTTGGCGTCCTCCTCCTTGCCGGTCGCCACGAAATAGCGGGCCAGCGAACGGTAGGAGATCAGCTCGCGGTCGATATTGCGGGCGAGGTCGGCTTCCGCGACGCTCTGGCGGTAGGAGGCGACGCCGGCCGAGACCCGTTCGAAGCCGAAATAGGCAAAGCCCATGGTGGCGGCCGAAAGCGCCAGCGTCACGGCAAAGCCGAGCATGATCTTGGCGCGGAAGCGGAGGGTTGGGAGTTTGATCGAACGCGATCGCTTGAGCCCCGCCATGCCGCCCCTCGTCTTCATTCCAAAACCATGCGGGATCAGGCAGCCCCCGCCGCCTCAGTCCCCGGTGCGCGAAACTAGGGCAGAAATCGATAAAGGCGAGTAAATGGGCAAAAAATTCCGCGCCGTCCTCCCGTACTACCTTGGTCGACCGGGCACGACAGGCAGCCGGATTGACGCGCCCTGCCGGCCCGATAGTTTAGAACCAATCAAACCTGGCCCTGCCCGGGCCAGGTAACCACATCGGGAGGCGTCCCATGTCATCGCGTCCGCCATCGGCGCTTGCGGCGAAGCGACCTGCCGGCGACCGCGCCGGAGCAATGATGCGTCCCGCCACCACTCCAAAGATTCGGGCGAGCCGAACGGCCCACCATCGCCGCGCGGCTTGAACACCGCAGCGGCACGCGCGGGCTATTCGCCCGCTCCGAGCAACGAACGTGGGTCAGGGATGAGGCCTTTGGCGGAGAAGCATGGCAGCGCCGGCGACAGCATTGTCGTGGCGCAGGCGAAGACCGACGGACCGCGCGAGGCCGCGGACGAGATCGCGCGCCAATTGGCCAAGGCCGAGCTCGCGATGGTCACCGTGTTCGTCTCGCCGTTCTACGATCCGCAGATCTTCATCGCCGAGCTGTCGCGCCTGATGCCTGACGTCCCGATCTTCGGCTGCTCGACTGCCGGCGAGCTCGCGCCCGCCGGCTGGGACGAGGACAGCGTGGTCGCGATGGGCTTTAGCGCAGCCGACTTCGTGATCGCGGCGCGCCCGCTGTTCGAGCTTGCGACGTTCCGGGTCGATCGCGGCCGCTCGATCTGCACCGAATTGCAGCAGGAGTTCGCGCAACGCACCGAGCATTGCGACCCCGCCGACGATTCCTTCGGGCTGCTGTTCATTGACGGGATGTGCCAGCGCGAAGAAACCATCATGTCGGCGATCTATGCCTCGCTGGGCGACATTCCCATTGTCGGCGGCTCGGCCGGCGACGGGCTGCGCTTCGAGAAATCCTGGGTCTTCCACGGCGGCAAGGCCTATACCGACGCCGCCGTCGTGATCCTGATCCGCACCCGGCTGCCGTTCCGGCTGTTCAAATGCGACCATTTCGAGCCTACAGCGACCAAGATGGTGGTGACCGAGGCCGACACCGAGCGGCGGATCGTCAAGGAGATCAACGCCGAGCCCGCCGCGCTGGAATATTCGCGCGCAGTGGGTTTGAGCGACAACAAGCTCGAATTGTTCTCCTTTGCCGCACATCCGCTGCTGGTCCGCGTCGGCGGCGCCTACTACGCCCGCTCGATCCAGCGCACCAACCCGGACGGCTCGCTGCAATTCTTCTGCGCCATCGACGAGGGCATGGTTCTGACGGTGGCGCGCGAGCGAAATCCGGTCGACGCCACCAGTGAGATGCTCAAGGAGATCACCGAAGACCTCGGCGAGGTCGCGGCCTTCATCGGCTTCGAATGCGTGCTGCGGCGGCTCGATGTCGAGCAGCACCAGCTGTCGCGCGAGATGTCGGAACTGTATCGCCGCAACAATGTGATTGGCTTCCAGACCTATGGCGAGCAATATCGGTCCATGCATGTCAACCAGACGCTGACCGGCGTCGCTATCGGTAAGCGGGCCGCTGCGCTAAAATGACGGATACGGGAACCAGCCGGGTCGCAACGCTCGAGCGCGAGGCCGAGAAGCTGCGCAAGATCAACGCGGCGCTGATGTCGCGGGTCGAGCGCTCGACCGACCAGCAGCTCAACGCGTTCTCGCTGTTCGAGACCGCGATCGCGCTGGATCAGCAGGTGCGCGACCGCACCCAGCAGCTCAAGCAGGTGCTGCAGTCGCTGGAGAAGACCAACGGCCGTCTGCTGCAGGCCAAGCAGCAGGCCGAGGCGGCGAGTTCGCTGAAGTCGTCGGTGCTGGTTTCCGTCACCCACGATCTGCTGCAGCCGCTGAACGCGGCACGGCTGACGCTGTCGGCGCTGACCGAGATGGTGAGCGAGCCGAAGGGCGTGGCGCTGACCGACCAGATCGACCGCTCGCTGGCGACGCTGGAGGACATGCTGCGCACGCTGCTCGACATCTCCAAGCTCGATGCCGGCGTGCTGAAGCCGGAATTCGGCCCGGTGGCGATCGCCGCGCTGTTCGAGGCCCTGCAGCAGGAGTTCCGCCCGGTCGCGGCCAAACGCAACCTCGCGCTGACCATCGTGCCGTCGTCCGTCGCGGTGCAGTCGGACCCGCTGATGCTGCGGCGGATCCTGCAGAACCTGCTGGCCAATGCACTGCGCTACACCCAGCGCGGCAGCGTGCTGATGGGATGCCGCGCCAGTGGTGACGATGTCTGCATCGAGGTGCACGACACCGGCCCCGGCATCCCCGAAGCCCAGCGCGAAGCCATCTTCGTCGAGTTTCAGCGCGGCGAGGCCAGCGCCGGCGACACCGCCGGCATCGGGCTCGGCCTGTCGATCGTGCGCCGGTTTGCCGACGTGCTGGGCCACGACATCCGCCTGACGTCGCGCCCGGGCAAGGGCTCGGTGTTCTCGGTCACCGTTCCGCGCTCCGCCGAGCCCGTCGCGATCCCTGCCCGCGAGCAGGCCAGCGTCGATCATCGCTATGGCGGCATGGAGGGGGCGAAGATTCTCTTGATCGAGAACGATCTGTCGAGCGCCGAGGGACTTGCCAGCCTGCTGGAGAAATGGGGCTGCGATGTTGCCGTGACGATCTCCAAGACCGAGGCGCTGGAGCGCATCCGCGCCCTGGATGGAATCCCTGATGCGATCATCGCCGATCTTCACCTCGACAATGGCGAGACCGGGATCGAGGCCGTCGACGTGATCCGCGGCGCCATCAAGACGTCGGTCCCGGCGATCATCGTTACCGCCGACTATTCCGCCAAGGCCGCCTCGGACGTCGCTGCGTTCGGCCACGAATTGCTGAAGAAGCCGATCAAGCCGGCCGAGATGCGCTCGCTGCTGTCGTTCCTGCTCGCCTCCGAGCAGCCGGCGACACGGTTATGACCCGCTCTCGCGCGCTGCCGGCGTCACCGCGGCGTGGTCCTGCTTGCCGAAGTCGAGCTTCGACAGCGCGATGATGGCCTCGGTCCGGCTGCGCACGTCGAGCTTGCGCAGGATTTCGGAGACATGCACCTTCACGGTCGTCACCGAGATATCGAGCTCGTAGGCGATGTGCTTGTTCTGCAGCCCGCGGCAGATCATGTCGAGCACGCGCAGCTGTTGCGAGGTCATCTGGCCGAGATGCCGCAGCAGATCCTTGGTATCGGCCTGTCCCTTTTTGGCGGCAGCCGCATCGCGGAAGCGCTTGGGCAGGCTGACTTCGCCGTCGAGGATGCCGCGCAATAGCTGCGCCAGCTCCGCCTTCGGGGTCGACTTCGGGATATAGCCGGAGATGCCGAGCGCGATCGCGCTGCCGACGATCCGCGAATCGTCATGCGCCGACACGATGACGAGCGCGCTGCGCGGCGCCGCGGCGCGCACCCGGTAAGCGCCGAGCAGGCCGCTGGTTCCGGGCATCGAGAGGTCGAGCAGGATCAGATCGGGATTATCGCGCGCGACGATGATGTCGAGCGCCGCGTCGATCGACGTCGCCTGCATTACCTCGGCATCGGGAAATTCGGCACCGATCACGCCGACCAAAGCAGCGCGAAACAGCGGGTGATCCTCGACGATGAGCAGCCGAGGGGCACCCTGCTTGCTGACCGGCGGCTGGTCCGCCAGGGGCGCGGTCGTGGTCAACGCTGTGCAGTCCTCTCCCGATCGCTCATGACAGCCATTGCGGGACGACGTTATCCCAAAGCTCGGGTGCAGCCTACAGGCGAAGTCTGCCGTGCTCGCCTTGCAATGCAGCAATCTAGGATGCTTTATCTGCCTTCGCATCCGAGCAGGCTTCGGGAACGGGAAGCGGAATCTTGCTGAGCTCGATGATCGCCTTGTTGCGGCTGAACAGCTTCAGCTTGCGCAGGATCTCGGTGACATGCGCCTTCACCGTGGACTCCGCCAGCTTCAGCTCGGCCGCGATCTCGCGGTTTTGCAGGCCGCGCGTGATCAGATGCAGGACCCGGATCTGCTGCGGTGTCAGCTTCTGCACCCGTTCGCGCAGCGTGCGCGCCGTCTCCGACTGCTCGAGCGCGCCGACCGCGACGAAATCACGCGGCGCCGACACCGAGCCGCTCAGCACCCGCGCGATCGCCTGCGACAGCTCGCCGAGCGAGGTCGATTTCGGCAGATAACCGACCGCGCCCATTTCCAGCGCCTCGCGGATCGTATGCTTGTCCTCCTCGCTCGACACGATGGCGATCGGCAGCCGGGGATAGCGGTCACGCAGCTTCTGGAACCCGGAGAAGCCGACGACATCGGGCAGCAGCAGGTCGAGCAGCGCCAGATCGATGTTCGGCTCGGTGGCGAGGATGCCGAGCGCGCCCTTGATCGAGGTCGCCTCGAAGACGCGCGCATCCGGATGCGAGATCCGGATGGCATTGCCGAGCGCCTCCCCGAACAGGGGATGATCGTCGATGATCAGGAAGCCCATCATGAGCGGCCTCGCGCCGATGTTGCAGAAGCCTTGCGGCTAGTTCGACCCGCCGGCCTCCTGCACGGTCTGCAAATAGGCATATACGTTTTTGAGCTCATCGTCGCTGAAAACGTCCTTCCAGGCCGGCATGCCCTTGGCCGGACGGCCGTCATGAACCGTCTTCCAGTAGGTCTGTTCCATCTCGTCGGCATAGCGCTTCTTCAGCAGCCTGAGGTCGATCTTGCGTTCGGCCTGCACCGCGTCCGGCCCATGGCAATGCGCGCAGGTGCCGTTGAATATCTCGCGCCCCGCCTTGATATCTCCGGCCACGGCGGCAGTCTGCACCGGCTTCTCGGCCGCCGCCTGCCCGACCGTGACGGGTTCCTTTGCGCCAACGGACGACGTCGTCGCCCGATCGGCCTGACCGAACTTCACCGGGGTTCCGTTCGGCACGCCATATTTGGCGAACAGCGCGGCGATATCCGCCTGCAGCGACGGCAGCACCGCGTCGACCTCGTCGCGCAGCGTGCCCGAGCTTTTGGCGAAGCCGATTGCCGTCGGCCAGAGCAGCCCGTCGCCTTCGGTCGGCACAACTTGATACTTGTCGCCATAGGCGGTCTTGTTGAGCCAGCCCGCCACCGGCGCCCAGATGAAGGCGACGTCGACCTTGCCCTGGTCCAGCGCCGCCATGCCCTCGTCCGGGCTGAGCACCGTGACCTTGCTGATCTCGTCGCGCGACGCCAACAGGTTCTGCGGCGTCGACTGGTACTGCACGGCGACGCGCAATCCCTTCAGATCATCGATGCCGAAAAGCTTGCGGTTCTTCGCGCCGACCAGTGCGTAACCTTCATGGGCAATCGGCCTGGAGAAGATCACCGCTGGTCCCATGAAATCGTCGGCCAGCGGCAGGCCGACCATGGCGTCGCACTGCTTGCTCAGCAGCGTCTCACGTACCGTGCGCTTGCCGAAATAGGATTTGTACCAGTTGGTGCTCACGGTGCGGCCGAGCTTCGCGCCTACCGCCTGGCCGATCTCGAGATAGAGGCCCGGCCGCGCCGGATCGTCGCTCGAGAACGGCAAATTGGTCGGGTCGGCGCAGAGCCGCAGCGGTCTCGCCTCCTCGGCGCCGGCCGCAAGGGCCGGCGCCATCAGCAAAGTGGAGAGCAGCACGGCTCGGATCACATGGTCCAACGGCATGTGGCGCGAGGGGATGCGCACGTCGTTTCGGGCGATGCAGGTCACGGCCAATGCTGCCTCCGTTCAGTGATCGTTACTGCAGGGCGAACACGAACAGCGAGCCGCCTTCGGGCGCCGCGGCGACCATCTTCTTGCCGATGTCGCCGAGGAAGGCCGGCAGCGCCGCGGTGCGTCCGACGACGATCGCGACATACTGCTTGCCGTCGACCGAATAGGTCACCGGGCCCGCGCCGATGCCGCTGCCGAGGTTCTTGCTCCACAGCACCTTGCCGCTCCTGGCGTCGATGGCGCGGAAGTCGCCGTGCAGATTGCCGGAGAACACCAGGTTGCCGCCGGTCGTCAGCGTGCCGCCGTTGAAGGGCAGGTCTTCCTTGATGCTCCACACCTTCTTGTTGGCGATCGGATCCCAGGCCACGAGCTCGCCGAGGAAGCCGCCCGGACCTTCCTTGGTCGGGAATTCGGCGCCGAGATAGAACACCCCGCGCTTGTAGTTCACGTCGCTGACCGACCAGTCCATGCAAACATTGTTGGTCGGGATGTAGACGAGGCCGGTCTGCGGGTTGAACGACATCGGCTGCCAGTTCTTGCCACCGATCAGGTTCGGGCAGATGTCCTTGGCGGGATGGCCGGGGCCCGGGCGCTTGTCCGGATCCTCGTCGGCGCGCATCGTGTTGATGTCCCACTTCTTGGCCCAGTTAGTGAAGACATACTTCTCGGCCGAGATCATCTTGCCGGTCTCGCGGTTGGCGACGAAGAAGAAGCCGTTACGGTCGGCCTTCATCAGGACAGGTGTGTCCGCCCCCTTGATCTTGAGGTCGGCGAGCAGCAGCTCATTGACGCCGTCATAGTCCCAGGCGTCGGCCGGCGTGCCCTGGATGTGCCACTTGATCTTGCCGTTGTTGGGATCGATCGCCAGCGTCGAGGCCGTGTAGAGATTGGTCAGCTTGCCGAAATTGCCGTCGCCGGTGGAGCGCACCGCGGTATTCCACGGCCCCGGGTTGCTGGTGCCCCAATACACCGTGTCGGTCTTGGCGTCGTAGGAGCCGACCAGCCAGGCAGCGCCGCCGCCATGCAGGCCGGTGTCGCCCTTCCAGGTGTCGCTGCCGGGCTCACCGGGCGCCGGCACCGTGTAGGTCTGCCAGAGCAGCTTGCCATCCTTGAGGGAGTACGCCTGCAACGCGCCGCGGACACCGTATTCGCCGCCGCCGAAGCCGGTGATGACCTTGTCGCGGACGATCAGCGGCGGCGAGGTGATCACCGAGCCCTGCTTGTAGTCGACGACGGTCGAGGTCCACAGCTCCTTGCCGGTTTCGGCATCGAGCGCGGTCAGCTTGCCGTCGAGCCGGCCGACGAAGATCTTGCCGTCGGCGTAGGACACGCCGCGGCTGTTGACGTCGCAGCAGGCATATTGAAGCACGTCATCGGGGATATCCGGCTGCCAGGTCCATTTGCGGGCGCCGGTGGCGGCGTCGATCGCATAGACGTATTTCGGTCCCCAGGAGGTTGAGACGTAGAGCGTCTTGCCGATCACGACCGGCGAGGCTTCGTTGGAGCGCAACGAGGCCAGCGACATCGAGTATACCAGCTGCAGCTTGCCGACATTCTCGGCATTGATCTGCTTCAGGCCGCTGAAGCGTGTGTTGCCGTAGTCATGGCCGGCAATCGCCCATCCGTTCGGATCGGATACCGCCTTGGCGACGGAATCGTTGGCCCTCGACGCCCCGATGCCCACCATCAGCATGGCCGCCAGCGACACGCCGGCAAAGAAAATCCCGCTTCTCAGCTTCATCTGTTTCCTCCAAACAAAATGGTTTCGTTGCCGCGATGCATGCATCGCGCGCGCGGCTCTCTACCCAATTCGTGAACCAGAGATCTTCCGTCGCTGCATCGACGACAAAAATGACAGCAACGCTTTTTGCTCGTTATAGGCGGAAGGTAGTAGCGGCCGCGCCGGCCGATTCCCGCACAGCGAACGCGCGTGCGATTGCGGGCACCACCGTGCATGCAGATGCTATTTCGCCGCGCTGCACCGGCCTTGCGTCAGCTTGCAAATTGCCCATTCAATGGCCGGCTGCTAGGATCGAAGATGCAAGCCCGGCGCGCCTTCATGACAAGTCCGCGACTACGACTTTGATCGCGGTTACGTGGCAAATGAAGCGTGCTGTAGTGGGCCAATAATTTGAGAGCCAAGACTTGGGAGGAACGCGTGTCTACAGTCAAACTGACGGTAAACGGCAGGGCGGTCTCGGTCGACGTTGAGGACCGGACCCTCCTCGTGCACCTGTTGCGCGAAAACCTGAATCTGACCGGCACCCATGTCGGCTGCGATACCAGCCAGTGCGGCGCCTGTGTCGTCCATGTCGATGGACGCGCGGTCAAATCCTGCACCATGCTGGCCGGCCAGGCCGCTGGCTCTAACGTCACCACGATCGAAGGCCTCGCCAAGGGCGACGAACTGCATCCGATGCAGGCCGCCTTCCGGGACAATCACGGCCTGCAGTGCGGCTATTGCACCCCCGGCATGATCATGTCCGCGGTCGACATCGTGCACCGCCATGGTGGCAAGCTCGACGAGGAGACCGTCCGTCACGAGCTCGAAGGCAATATCTGCCGCTGCACCGGCTACCACAACATCGTCAAGGCGGTGCTGGATGCCGCCGGCCGCATGAAGGTGGCGCAGGCCGCCGAATAGCGCGCCACGCACGATCAAGCTCATCACCGCCGGTCTCGAAGGAAACGGCGGCATTCGAAATCTCCGGTCGGGAGGATCAGACAATGGGTGTTGAAGGAATTGGCGCACGGGTCGTGCGCAAGGAAGACCGCCGGTTCATCACCGGGCAGGGAAAATACGTCGACGACGTCAAGATGGTGGGCATGAGCTACGCCCATTTCATCCGCAGCCCGCATGCGCATGCCAGGGTCAAGGGCATCGACTCAGCCGAGGCCATGAAGATGCCCGGCGTGATCGCGGTGCTGACCGGGCAGCAGATCGTCGACGACAAGGTCGGCAACCTGATCTGCGGCTGGGCGATCACCTCGAAGGACGGCTCGCCGATGAAGATGGGCGCATGGCCGGCGATGGCGCCGGAGACCGTGCGCTTCGTCGGACAGGCGGTCGCGGTCGTGATCGCCGAGACCAAGAACCAGGCCCGGGATGCCGCCGAGGCCGTGGTGGTCAATTACGAAGAGCTGCCGGCGGTGCCGGACATCAAGGCCGCGATCGCGTCGGGCGCACCACAGCTGCACCCCGAGGCTCCCGGCAACATCGTCTATGACTGGCATCTCGGCGACGAGGCCGCGGTCAAGGATGCCTTCAGTAAGGCGGCCAATGTGGTGACGCTTGAGCTCACCAATAACCGCCTCGTGCCGAACGCGATGGAGCCGCGCGCGGCGGTCGCGCATTACGACCAGGCCGAGGAGCACTACACGCTCTACACGACCTCGCAAAACCCGCACGTCGCCCGCCTCGTGCTGTCGGCGTTCTACAACATCGCGCCCGAGCACAAGCTGCGTGTGATCGCCCCCGATGTCGGCGGCGGCTTCGGCTCCAAGATCTACATCTATCCGGAAGAGATGGTGGCGCTGTGGGCGTCGAAGAAGGTCAACCGCCCGGTGAAGTGGACCGGGGACCGCTCCGAGGCCTTCCTCACCGACGCGCATGGCCGCGACCATGTCTCGAAGGCGGAGATGGCGTTCGACAAGGATAACAAGATCCTTGGCCTCAGGGTGAAGACCCACGCCAATTTCGGCGCCTATATGTCGCTGTTCTCCTCGGCGGTGCCGACCTATCTCTACGCGACGCTGCTGTCCGGCCAGTACGTGATCCCGGCGATCTATGCCGAGGTGATCGGCGTCTACACCAACACCACGCCGGTCGACGCCTATCGCGGCGCCGGCCGCCCCGAGGCGAGCTATCTGATCGAACGGATGATGGAGACCGCTGCGCGGCAGTTGAAGGTCGATCCGGCCGAGCTGCGCAAGAAGAACTTCATCACCCAGTTCCCGTATCAGACGCCCGTCATCATGGCCTATGACATCGGCGACTTCCACGCCTCGATCGACGCCGCGATGAAGGCGATCGATTATGCCGGCTTCCCCGCGCGCAAGGCCAAGGCCAAGGCCGACGGCAAGCTGCGCGGCATCGGCATCTCCTGCTACATCGAGGCCTGCGGCATCGCGCCCTCGAAGGCGGTCGGCAGTTTAGGGGCCGGCGTCGGCCTGTGGGAGTCGGCGGAGATCCGCGTCAACCCGGTCGGCACCATCGAAGTGCTGACGGGATCGCACAGCCACGGCCAGGGTCACGAGACGACGTTCTGCCAGATCATCGCCGATCGTCTCGGCGTGCCGATCAGCCAGGTCTCGATCGTCCATGGCGACACCGACAAGGTGCAGTTCGGCATGGGCACCTACGGCTCGCGCTCGCTCGCGGTCGGCGGCACGGCGATCGTGAAGGCGATGGAGAAGGTCGAGGCCAAGGCCAAGAAGATCGCGGCGCACGCCCTCGAGGCATCCGAGAGCGACATCGTGATCGAGAACGGCGAGTTCAAGGTCACCGGCACCGACAAATCGATCGCGCTGCCGATGGTCGCGCTCGCGGCCTACACTGCACACAATCTGCCTGACGGCATGGAGCCCGGATTGAAGGAGACGGCGTTCTACGATCCGACCAACTTCACCTTCCCGGCCGGCGCCTATATCTGCGAGCTCGAGGTCGATCCGGGCACCGGCAAGACCTCCTTCATCAACTTCGTCGCAGCCGACGATTTCGGCCGGCTGATCAACCCGATGATCGTCGAGGGCCAGGTCCATGGCGGGCTTGCCCAGGGCATCGGGCAGGCGCTGCTCGAAGGCGCGGTCTATGACGGTACCGGTCAGCTCGTGACCGCGTCGTTCATGGACTACACCATGCCGCGCGCCGACGATCTGCCGTCGTTCAAGCTCTCCCACACCACGACGCTGTGTCCGGGCAATCCGCTCGGCGTCAAGGGCTGCGGCGAGGCCGGCGCGATCGGCGCTTCGGCGGCCGTGATCAACGCGATCACGGACGCGATCGGCAACAACAAGCTGGAAATGCCGGCGACGCCCGATCGCGTCTGGCACGCCATTCACGGTTAAAAGGAGGGAGAGCCATGTACGAGACCAATTATCATCGCGCTTCCTCGGTCGCGGACGCCGCGGCCACCTTCGCCAAGGGCAGCGAATCGAAGTTTCTCGCCGGCGGGCAGACCCTGCTTCCGGTGATGAAACAGCGCCTCGCCTCGCCCTCCGACGTGATCGACCTCTCCAAGCTCCAGGAACTGATCGGAATCGAGGTGTCGGGCGACACCGTGACGATCAAGGCGGCGACGCCGCATTACGACGTGTCGCAGAGCGACGCGGTGCGGAAGGCGATCCCGGCGCTGGCCCATCTGGCCTCGATGATCGGCGATCCTGCCGTGCGCTATCGCGGCACGATCGGTGGCTCGCTCGCCAACAACGACCCGGCGGCGGACTATCCGGCGGCGGTGCTGGCGCTCGGCGCGACGGTGAAGACCAACAAGCGGTCGATCTCGGCGGAGGATTTCTTCAAGGGCCTGTTCTCGACAGCGCTCGAAGACGGCGAGATCATCACGCAAGTCGCGTTCCCGGTGCCGGCGAAGGCCGGCTACGCCAAGATGCGGCATCCGGCCTCGCGCTTCGCGCTGACCGGCGTGTTCGTCGCCCAGACCAAGTCCGGCGACATCCGCGTCGCCGCCACCGGCGCCTCGCAGAGCGGCGTGATGCGGGTGCCGGCGATCGAGCAGGCGCTGAAGGCGAACTGGTCGCCAAGCGCGCTCGACAGCGTCACGATCTCGGCAAGCGGCCTGCTCGCCGACATCCACGGCTCGGCGGACTATCGCGCCAATCTGGTCAAGGTGATGGGCCAGCGCGCGGTGGCTGCCGCGAGCTAGCGCCGACCGGGCGATAGCGCCTAAACGCAAGTCTGGAACGGCGCGCAGCGATGCGCGCCGTTCGCATTTTACCGGCAAAAGCCGCTTGCCACCTCGCCCATTCGGCGAGACAATTTAGCTAATCAGCTAATTAAGAATACCGTCTGACGGACGGTCGGAAACGCCATCAAATCCCCCGCACCAAACGGAACAACAACGTGCTCGACAAGCCCGCTCCCCAATCCGCCGTCCGCGCCTCGGGCCCCCTCGCCGGCTTCCGCATCGTCGAATTCGCCGGCATCGGTCCCGGCCCGTTCGCCTGCATGCTGCTGGCCGACATGGGCGCCGAGGTCATCACCCTCGACCGCGTCGGCGCCGGCAAGAATCTGAAGGCGGTGGCAACCCGCGGCCGCAAGGTGATCGAGCTCGACCTCAAGAACAAGACCGCGGTCGCCGAGGTGCTCGAGCTGCTCGGCCATGCAGACGCATTGATCGAGGGTTTCCGCCCCGGCGTGATGGAACGGCTCGGCCTCGGTCCGGATGTCGTGCTCGCGCGCAATCCAAAACTGGTCTACGGCCGGATGACCGGTTGGGGCCAGGAAGGCCCGCTGGCCAATGCCGCCGGCCATGACATCAACTACATCTCGATCACGGGTGCGCTCGCCGCGATCGGACCCAAGGAGAAGCCGGTGCCGCCGCTCAACCTGGTCGGCGATTTCGGCGGCGGCGCGCTCTATCTGGTGGTTGGCGTGCTCGCTGCGCTGCTCGAGGCGCAGAAATCCGGCAAGGGCCAGGTGGTCGACACGGCGATGTGCGACGGCGCGGCGTCGCTGATGTCGATGTTCTACGACATGGCCGCGCAGGGCCGCTGGAGCGGCGGCCGCGACCAGAACTTCCTCGACGGCGGCGCGCATTTCTATGGCGTCTACGAATGCTCCTGCGGCAATTTCATCTCGATCGGATCGATCGAACCGCAGTTCTACGCGCTGCTGCGCAAGCATGCCGACCTCACCGACGCCGATTTCGACGCGCAGATGGACCGCAAGGCCTGGCCGGCACTCAAGGAAAAGCTGACGAAGGTGTTCAAGACGAAATCGCGCGCCGACTGGTGCGAGATCATGGAAGGCACCGACATCTGCTTCGCGCCGATCCTGACCATGGAGGAAGCGCCGAAGCATCCGCACATGGCGGCGCGCGGGGTGTTCGTCGAGCGCCACGGCGTCACCCAGCCGGCGCCCGCGCCGCGCTTCTCGCGCACGCCGTCGGCGATCCGCGAGCCGGAGCTCGCCGATATCGCCGATGTGACCGCGGCGTGGAAGGCGGCGAGATAACCTCGATGTCGTCCCGGCCGCCGTGCGCAATTGCGCACCAGGCCGGGACGACGACCGGGAGTCTTGCGCGAGCGCATTCTCCTACAAGGTCGCTACGCCGCGTGATCCACCTTCAGCACGCCGCGGCGGATCTGGTCTTCCTCGATCGATTCGAACAGCGCCTTGAAGTTGCCCTCGCCGAAGCCGTCGTCGCCCTTGCGCTGGATGAATTCGAAGAAGATCGGCCCGATCGCATTCGCCGAGAAGATTTGCAGCAGCACCTTGGTCTGGCCGCCGTCGACCACGCCCTCGCCGTCGATCAGGATGCCGTTGCGCTGCAACCGCGCGACGTCTTCGCCGTGCTTCGGCAGGCGGGTGTCGATCCGCTCGAAATAGGTGTCGGGCGGTGACGGCATGAACGGCAGGCCGGCCTCGCGCAGCGCCTCCACCGTCGCATGGATGTCGCGCGCGCCGCAGGCGATGTGCTGGATGCCTTCGCCGCGATAGATATTGAGATATTCCTCGATCTGTCCGGAGTCGCCGGCGTCCTCGTTGATCGGAATCCGGATCTTGCCGTCGGGGCTGGTCAGCGCGCGCGAGAACAGGCCCGACGCGCGGCCCTCGATGTCGAAGAAGCGGATTTGGCGGAAGTTGAACAGCTTTGCGTAGAAGCCGGTCCACACGTCCATGCGGCCACGATGGACGTTGTGGGTGAGGTGGTCGATGTAATAGAGGCCGGTGCCGGCGGGGCGCGGGTTCACCGCGCCGAGCCATTCGAACTCGGCATCATAGGCCGAACCCTTGCCGCCGTAGCGGTCGACGAGATAGAGCAGGCTGCCACCGATACCCTTGATCGCGGGCACATCCAGCGTCTTCTGCGCGGACGAGACGTCTGCCGGCTCGGCGCCGAGCGAGATTGCGCGCTCATACGCCCGCTTGGCGTCGACCACGCGGAACGCCATCGACGGCGCACAGGGTCCGTGCGCGGCGACGAATTCGAAACCGTGGCTGCCCGGCTCCTCGTTGACGAGGTAGTTGATGTCGCCCTGGCGATAGACCGTGATCTTCTTGGTCCTGTGGCGGGCGACCGGGGCAAAGCCCATCAGCCTGAACAGAGCGTGCAGCTCTTCAGGATGGGAGTGGGCGTATTCGACGAACTCGAAGCCGTCGGTGCCCATCGGGTTGTCGGCGCTGATCGTGGCTGGCGGCGAGTCGTGCGGAAACGGACCCATGGCGGAATCTCCCTGATGAATTGCGGTGATTTTCCGCCATTTACCGCGCAAAGTGCGTGCAAAATGATTCGCTATTCGGCAGTATCGTGCACGATATGTGCATCAAACCGAGATTCTGCGCATGGCTGAAGTCGACACCTTCGACCTCAAAATGCTTGCCGCCCTGCAGGACGACGGCCGGCTGACCAACCAGCAGCTCGCCGACCTGGTCGGCCTGTCCGCCTCGCAATGCTCGCGGCGGCGGATGCGGCTGGAAGAGGAGAAGGTGATTTCCGGGTACCACGCCGACCTTGCCGGCGAGGCGCTCGGCTTCGGCCTGATCGCCTTCATCCACATCACTCTGGCGACCCATTCGCCAGATAACGCCAAACGATTTCGCGAGCTGGTCAACCGCATCGACGACATCCAGGAAGCCTACGCGCTGACCGGCGATGCCGACTATGTCCTCAAGGTGATCCTGCGCGACCTCAAGAGCCTGTCCGACATCGTCAACAACGTGCTGATGCCGCACCAGAGCGTCGCCCATGTGCGCTCCTCGATCGTGCTCGACCGGCTGAAGGAGAGCACCAAACTGCCGCTCAAGGCATTGGGCTAGCGTGGCGCAAATCGAGGGAAATGCGACATTCGCTTTCGCCTGACGATTTGCGATGATTGTGTGAAGACCGGGAAGAGAGACGACCCATGGCGCTGCAGCTGCGACCGAACTGCGAATATTGCGACAAGGACCTGCCGCCGAGCGCGACCGATGCGCGGATCTGCTCCTATGAATGCACGTTCTGCGCGGATTGCGCCGAGACCAAGCTCGGCAATGTCTGCCCGAACTGCGGCGGCGGCTTCGCGCCGCGGCCGATCCGCCCCGCCAAGGCGTGGCGGCCGGGCGTCTGCACGCTGAATCAGCCGCCATCCGATAAGCGGGTGCATCTCAAATACAGCGTCGAGGACTGCGCGGCGCATACGGCGCGGCTGCGGGACATCAGGCCGGAAGAGCGGTGACCTCTCCCCGACATTGCGAGCGAAGCGAAGCAATCCATGCTTCCGCCTTGCAATGACGCATCAACCCGCCGCGACGATCGTGCCTTCGACCTCACCGAAGCCGACGCGATAGCCGTCGCCCTGGCACCAGCCGCGCATCAGCAGCGAATCGCCGTCTTCGAGGAACGAGCGCGTCACGCCGGCCGCGAGCTCGACCGGCTCGGCGCCGTTCCAGCTGATTTCGAGCAGGCTGCCGCGCTGATGCTTTTCCGGACCGGAGATCGTGCCGCTGCCGAGCAGATCGCCGACATTCATCGCGCAGCCGCTGGAGGCGTGGTGCACGAGCTGCTGCACCGACGACCAGTACATGTATTTGAAATTGGTGCTGCAGATCGTCTTCGCCTCGTTCATCGCACTGGTGCGCAATGCGACGCCGAGCTGCACGTCGTAATTGTTCGGCTGCGTCTGCTTCAGATAGGCCAGCGGCTGCGGCTCTTGCGCCGGCCCCTGCAGCCGGAACGGCTCCAGCGCCTCGCGCGTCACCACCCACGGGCTGATCGACGTCGCAAACGCCTTGGCCTGGAACGGGCCGAGCGGCACGTATTCCCACTGCTGGATGTCGCGGGCGCTCCAGTCGTTGAGGATGACGAAGCCGAAGATCATCTGTTCGGCCTGCTCCTCGGTGAGCATCTCGCCCATCGGCGAGGCCTGCCCGACCACGACGCCCATCTCCAGCTCGAAATCGAGCCGCTTGCAGGGGCCGAAGCTCGGCACCTCTGATGTCGGCGGCTTCAGCTGGCCGCGCGGCCGCCGCACCTTGGTGCCCGACACGACGACGGTCGAGGCGCGGCCGTTGTAGCCGATCGGCATGTGCAGCCAGTTCGGCTGCAGCGCATTGTCCTTGCCGCGGAACATGACGCCGACATTGGTGGCGTGCTCCTTCGACGAATAGAAATCGGTGTAGCCGGACACCGCAAACGGCATGTGCAGCTTGACATCGGCCATTGGCACCAGCGCCCGAGCGCGCAATTCCCTGTTGTCGCGCAGCTCCGGATGATCGGAGCGCAATAGCTCGCTGATCCGCGCCCGCGTCTTCGACCACACTTCCGGTCCGAGCGCCATGAAGGCGTTGAGCGAGCCCTGCGAGAACACGCCGAGCGGGCCGACGTCGAGCCGCGAGTCCTGCTCGAGCTCCCAGAGATCGAGCACATAGTCGCCGATCGCGACGCCGACGCGCGGCGCGAGGCCATCCTTCGAGGAGAACACGCCGTAGGGCAGGTTCTGGATCGGGAAGTCCGAAGTCGGCACGACGTCGATGAAGGAGCGGAGCGAGGGGTCGTTGGGGTGGGGCATGATCTCTCCAATCAGAAAGTCGTCATGCCCGGGCTTGACCCGGGCATCCATCTTCACGAAGAGGGATGGATCGCCGGGTCAAGCCCGGCGATGACGACCGACACAAATTCACGGCTTGTTCGGGTCGAACTTCTTTTCGAGTCCCTTCCAGCAATCCGAGTAATCATCCTGCAGCGTCGGCGACGTCGCGGCATGCTGGGTCACGCGCTGCGGGAAGCGAGTCTCGAACATGAAGGCCATCGTGCCGGTCAGCTTCACCGGCCTCAGCTCGCCGTTGCTGGCGTGCTCGAAGGCATCGCGGTCCGGGCCGTGCGGCAGCATGCAATTGTGCAGGCTGATACCTCCCGGCACGAAGCCCTTCGGCTTGGCGTCGTAGACGCCGTAGATCAGGCCCATGAACTCGCTCATGATGTTCATGTGGTACCACGGCGGGCGGAAGGTGTTGTCGGCCACCATCCAGCGCTCCGGGAAGATCACAAAGTCGATGTTGGCGGTGCCGGCGGTCTCCGACGGCGAGGTCAGCACCGTGAAGATCGACGGATCGGGGTGATCGAACGCGATCGCGCCGACCGGCGAGAAGGTGCGCAGGTCGTATTTGTAGGGCGCGTAATTGCCGTGCCAGGCGACCACGTCGATCGGCGAATGCGGCAGCGTGGTCCTGAACAGCGAGCCGCCCCATTTGACGTAGAGCTCGCTCGGCGTGTCCTTGTCCTCGTAGCTGGCGACCGGCGTCAGGAAATCGCGCGAATTGGCCAAGCAGTTGGCACCGATCGGGCCGCGCTCCGGCAGCGTGAAGGCGCCGCCGTAATTTTCGCAGAGATAACCTCGCGCCGGGCCGTTCGGAATCTCGACGCGGAACTTGACGCCGCGCGGGATCACCACGATCTCGCCCGGCTCGGCATCGATGCGGCCGAACTCGGTGACGAGGCGCAGATTGCCCTGCTGCAGCACGAACAGCATCTCGCCGTCGGCATTGTAGAAATGCTGGTCGACCATCGATTTGGTGATCAGGTAGACATGCGCCGCCATGCCGGCCTGGGTGTTGGCATCGCCCGCCGTGGTCATGGTCTGCACGCCCTGCAGGAAGGTCATGTCCTCCTGCGGGATCGGCGCCGGGTCCCAGCGCAGTTGCGCGATCGGCATGTCGTACTCATGGCAGGGCGCGGTGCGCCATAGCCCGCTATCTGCCTTGGCAAAGCGGCCGGAGTGCCGCACCGAGGGCCGGATGCGGTAGAGCCAGGAGCGCTCATTGGTGCCGCGCGGCGCCGTGAACGGCGAACCCGACAATTGCTCGGCATAGAGCCCATAGGCACAGCGCTGCGGCGAGTTGCGGCCCATCGGCAGCGCGCCGGGTAGCGCCTCGGTCTCGAAGCTGTTGCCGAAGCCGGACATGTAGCCCGGCGTCACCTGCGCGGTGCCGCGCACGATCTGATCAGGCGAGGTGTTGATGTTCATGACTATCCTCCTCCTTGCAGGGCGGCCCACATCTCCTGGTCGCGCTTGTCGGTCCAGATCACGGGGTCGTCGATCCCGGACGCCTCGTCATAGGCGCGCGAGACGTTGAACGGCAGGCAGTGCTCATAGATCGCGAAGCTCGAGAACTTCGGGTCCATCACCTCGCGCGTCGCCGCCATCGATTCCTTCAGCGTGCGGCCCTTGGCGACGGACGATTCGGCGGCGCCATAGAGCGTGGTGACGAAGTCACGGGTCATCGCGATCGCATCGCGTCCCGTGGCGAGGCCCTTCAGCGCGTCGCCGCGACCCGGCGCGATCGCCTTCGGATTGAAGGCGCGGATCTCGTTCAGCGTCATCGGCCATTCGCGCAAATGCGCGTCGCCGCAATAGCAGGCCGAGTGGTATTCGATGAGGTCACCCGAGAACATCACCTCGGCATCCGGCACCCAGGCGACGATGTCGCCGGAGGTGTGGCCGGCGCCGAGCTGCATCAGCCGCACCTCGCGCTTGCCGAGATAGATCGACATCTCGCCCTCGAAGGTCAGCGTCGGCCAGGTCAGGCCGGGAATGCTGGCGGCATCCTGGAACAGACGCGGGAAGCGGCCGTACTCGGAATCCCAGTCCTGCTGGCCACGCTCCTGGATCAGCCGGTGCGTCTCCTGCGAGGCGACGATGCCCTGCGCGTGATAGGCGGAGGCGCCGAGCACGCGCACCGCATGATAATGCGACAGCACGACATATTTGATCGGCTTGTCGGTGACGGTCTTGACCCGCTCGATCACCTTGTTCGCCATCGCCGGCGTCGCCTGCGCGTCGAACACCAGGCAGCCGTCGTCGCCGACGATCACGGCGGTGTTGGGATCGCCTTCCGCGGTGAACGCGTAGAGATCGGTGCCGATCTCGGAGAAGGTGACTTTTTTCTCCGCGAGGTCAGTGGTCGAAGCGAAACCTTTGGCCATCAGTTCAATCCTGTTCGTTCAAGAGCGTACTCCCCCGTTCTTACGGGAGAGGGTGGGGTGAGGGTCTGTCTCCGCACGAACGGTGACAGATGCGCCTGCGGAGACTCCCCCTCACCCGGAACGCATCTGACGATGCGCTCCGACCTCTCCCCGCAAGCGGGGCGAGGTGAGGCGGGGATCGCGGCACGATTTGATTCATCCAGACTCCGTCGACGACTTATTGCTGCTGCTGCTGCTGCTGCTGTTGCTGTTGCTGACTCGTGTCCAGCATCTGCCGCTTCGCCAGCGCGATCGCCTCGCGCAACACGTCGATGTCGCCGATGTGGTTGGCGAGCACCAGAACCAGTGCGGCATCGAGGTCGGCGCTCTGCGCGTCCGTCAAGCCGCGATGCGCCTCGACGACGGCGCGGAAGGCATCGTCGGGCCGTGCGAAGTTCGAACTGGTCGATAGCACCATGGCCAAACCTCAGTACACGCCGGATGCGCGCGCCAGCGCCGCATCGATCGCCGGCCGCTGCGCCTTGCGGAAGCGCGCCGCGACATAGCCGTCCGGCCGCAGCAGATATGCCGTGCCCGGCTCGGCGTCGTAGCGCTTGCCGGCAAGGCCCTGCGTATCCACGAAGCCATTCTCGCCGCCGATCCGGATCGTGCCGACGCCTTCGGGCACATCAGTGGCTGCGCCATTGGCAAACTCCAGCAGCGTGAAGCGCGTTCCCTGCCGGATGAAAACGTCGGTCAGATAAGTGGAACTGCCCTGCTCCGTCACCGGCGCATCCGGCATCGAGGCACCCGGCCGCGGGCCGCCGCGCCAGTCATCACCGTCGCCGGTCGAGAGCGGCGTATCGTAGACTGACGGCACCGACAGCCGCCCGCCATTGACCATGCGCTTGCCAAACTCGGTCTCCCTGGCAAGCGACAGCACGGCCTGACGCAGCCGCGCCTCCTGCCGCGTCACCGGGGCCATGAAATCGGTCGAGCGCGTCGACTCGCGGATGTTCTCGTCCGCCGCCGCGCTGCGTTCGACGTGATAGCTCTCCAGCAAGCCTTCCGGCGAGAGCCCGCGCAGCACGCGGTCGAGCTTCCACGCCAGATTCTCGGCATCCTCGAGCCCGGAATTGGCGCCGCGCGCGCCGAACGGCGAGACCTGGTGCGCGGAATCGCCGGCGAAGATCACGCGGCCGTGGATGAACTTCGCCATCCGCCGGCACTGGAACTTATAGAGCGAAATCCATTCGAACTCGAACTTGTCATGGCCGAGCATCCGCTCGATCCGCGGCCGGACATTCTCCGGCCGCTTCTCCACCGCCGGGTCGGCATCCGGATTGAGCTGCAAATCGATGCGCCAGATGTCGTCCGGCTGCTTGTGCAGCAGCGCCGAGCGCCCGGCGTGGAACGGCGGATCGAACCAGAACCAGCGCTCGGTCGGAAACGCCGCGGTCATCTTGACGTCGGCGATCAGGAACTGGTCCTCGAACACTTGGCCGGCGAAATCAGCGCCGACCATCTGCCGCAGCGACGAGCGTGCGCCGTCGCAGGCGATCACGAAAGCCGCGCGCACCTGGTAAGCGCCGTCGGGTGTCGCGATGGTCAGCGCGACGCCATTGTTGCGGCTCTCCAGCGCGATCACCTTGTTGCGCCAGCGCAGGTCGATGTCAGGCAACTGCTCGACCCGATCGACGAGGTAAGCCTCGGCATAGAATTGCTGCAGGTTGATGAAGGCCGGGCGCTTGTGGCCCTCCTCGGGCAGCAAATTGAACTGATAGAGTTGGGAGGCGCCGTGAAAGATCTTGCCGACGCTCCACACCACACCCTTGTCGACCATGCGGTCGCCGACGCCGAGGCGGTCCCAGAATTCCAGCGAGCGTTTCGAGAAGCAGATCGCGCGCGAGCCCTCGCCGATCCGGTCGGCATCGTCGAGCAGCACCACGCGCTGGCCGCGCTGCGCCAGATCGATCGCCAGCGACAGACCGACAGGGCCGGCGCCGACCACGACGACGGCATGCTCCGCGATATTGGCGCCGGTCCGGTCCTGGTCCGGATGGCGGCGATAGCCGAACTGGGTTCTGGCCTGTGCCGTATTGGCGTTTGCCATCGCGTGACCCCGGATGTTCCTTTGAGCGCTGGTCTCTTATTCCGTGTGACCGGCTTGCGGCCGGACCGCGACCTTGCTAAATTAGTCTCACATGCAACTATCTTAAACTCCCAGTCGGGCTCGCCGTCAACTCAAATTGGAGAGATTCTTGGCAAGGACTTCTGCTGGCCAGCCTCCGCTGCGACCACGCGGCGCGGTGGACGCGGAGCTGCGCGACGATGCCGCGGCGAGGAAGAAGCGCCTCGATCTCTTTCACTTCGTGCCGTTCCGCCTGAACCGGCTGGCGGCCGAGGTGTCGTCGGCGCTGTCGAGCGAATATCAGGCACGCTATGGTCTCGATATTCCGGAATGGCGCGTGCTGGCGACGCTCGGCTTCCGCAACGACGCCTGCAGCGCGCAATACATCGCGCATTGCACCCGCACCCATAAATCCACCATCAGCCGCGCCGTCTCGGCGCTAATGGAGCGCGAGATCGTGGAGCGCGTCGAGAATGAGGTCGACCGCCGCGAATTCCGCCTGCAGCTGACCAAGAAGGGCCAGGCCCTCTATGAAGAGCTGATCCCGCGCCTGCTGCGCAAGGAGCAGGAGATCCTCTCCTGCCTCACCGCCCAGGAGCGCCGCGACCTCGGCCGCCTGCTCGGCAAGGTCGAGCAGAGCCTCGAGCTGGTGCAGACCAGCGAAGAGGCGGACGCGAAGGACGCGTATTAGGCCTCGCTGTCACCCCAATCGTCGTCCCGACGAAGGCCGGGACCCATACTCCGCGCGCGACGTTGCAAGCGCAATTCGTCGTTCCGACACGGCGTAGTGAGCAGCATCGGTGGTAATGGGTCCCGGCCTTCGTCGGGACGACGCTGTGGTTGGTTACCTGCGTCAACGAATGCATCGCAATGACGGCGGAGAGAGTCACGCTTTATCGATATGCTTCGCGATCACGGGGAAATAATTGTCCTTCGATCCCTTGTCGATCGCCTCCTGCAGGATCGTGCCGATCAGTTCGGCGCCGCGGATCCTGATGCCGGCGGCGGCCGCCAGCTCCAGCGCGTAAGACAGATCCTTCAGCGCATAGTCGGTCGAGAATGCGCGCTCCGGAAACACGCCGGGCACGATCGCCTTCAGGCCGTGATTGCGCAGCGCAAAGCTGTCGGCCGAGCCCTTCGAGAGCGTTTCCAGCAGCAGCTTCGGATCGACGCCGTTGTGCTTCGCTACCGCGACGGCTTCCGCCAACGCGTTCACGGTCTCGAACAGGACCATGTTGTTGAGGATCTTGGTCACCTGCCCGGCGCCGACGTCGCCGCAATTGGTGACGTCGGTGGCAAAGCAGCGGATCAAGGGCTCGATCGCGGCATAGAGCGAAGGCGCCGCGCCGACCATCACGCTGAGCGTGCCGTCCTGCGCCGCCTGCCGCGTCCGCGCGATCGGCGCATCGGCCCAGGCCGCGCCCTTGGCCTGCAATTGGGCGGCGAAGTCGCGGGTCTGGCTGACCGAGGAGGTACCGAGATCGACCACGACTTGGCCGCCCCTGATGTTCTGCAAGATGCCGTCGCCCTCGAACACCGCGCGGACATGCTTGGCGCTGGGCAGGCACAGGAACACCAGATCGCTCTGCCTGATGACATCGGCGACCGAAGCCGCCGCCTCGGCGCCGTCGGCGCGCAACCGCTGCAGCGGCTCGGCCGCAAGGTCGAACGCGACGACGCGCTTGCCGCTCTTCTTGACGAGATTGCGGCAGATCGGCTCGCCCATCACGCCGAGGCCGATGAAGCCGAGAGTCTTGGTATTGGTCATATCGCTGCTTCTTCTTGACGTTTCTTTCTTGGATCGGGCCGCTACTTCGCGAACGAGCGCGACGGCGCCAGATGCAGCGCGAACGCGTCGACCTTGTCGCTGGCGCGCGGATAGATCTCGCTGACGATCGGATCGTGGCCGGGGATGAAGCGGTCGGGATGGCCGGCGAGCCGCTCGACCGTTTCCCAGCCCTGCGCCATGTCGCCGACATTGTAGACGATCGGGAATGGGCTGCGCTTCTGCAGGTTCGCGTAGTAATGCGCGGCGTCGGAGGCGAGCACGACCGGGCCGCGCGCGGTCTCGACCCGCACCACCTGCAGGCCGTCGGAATGGCCGCCGACGCGATGCACGGTGATTCCCGGCGCGACCTCGCCGTCGCCGGAATGGAAGGTGACGCGCTCGCCATAGACGTGACGCACCATCTGCGTGACATGTTCGACCGAGAACGGATGCCGCAGCATGCCGTTGCACATGCAGCGGCCGGTGGCGTAGCTCATCTCGCGCTCCTGCAGATGGAAGCGGGCGTTCGGGAAGCGGTCGAGGTTGCCGGCATGGTCGTAGTGCAAGTGAGTGACGATGACGTCGCGGATCGCGTCGGCGCTGACCCCGAAGCGGGCCAGCGCATCGACCGGATTGAGCGTCAGCTTGCGGGCGCGCGCCGCCGCCTCCTCGGCGTTGAAGCCGGTGTCGACCAGGATGTCGCGGCCGCGGCCGCGGACCAGCCAGACGAAATAATCGAGGTCCTGCGCGGCGCCGTCATGCGGATCGGGCACCAAGAAATTCATGTGGGGGGTGCGCGGCGACATCGTCGCATAGCGCAGGGCATAGATCTCGTAGGCGTTTCCCATCGGTTTCGCTCTTGTGTGCAAAGCTTGTTTGGCGCGGCTTGCTTGGCGTGACCTGCCGTCCGACACAAAGCCATCGCCGCGCGCAAAGGTCAAACGCGCACGACGGCGCCGGGCGCATGCCAGGGCCGCCCAGCCATCGTGAGAGCGGTCACATTTTGGGCCTGCCGGAACCTGAACCATGCAGGTGAGGCGGACGCGCGTGACGGCGACAACGCGATCTCGCCGCATCGCGATCAATTGTCGCAATTCGCGACGATACTCCAGGCCGTTGACGGGCTTTTGCGGTGGTTTGATAATGGATTTTCCGTGGGATAAGGTCGCCGGGGCGCGGGCTGGGATCGGCGCCATTTCATTTGGAATGCCGCGATCTGGATTGCCGCGATCATGAGAATCCGCCTTGCATTGCTTGCCACGCTGATTTTTTCGATCGCGTTGCCCGCGGCGTCCGTCGCTGCCGGCGATCGCTTTGCGCTGGTGATCGGCAACGCCAAATATCCCGACGCCGATGCGCCGCTGAAGGAGCCGATCAACGACGCGCGCGACGTTGCCGACGAGCTCAAGCGCGGCGGCTTCACCGTCGAGGTCGGCGAGAACCTGACCGGCGACGGCATGCGCCGCGCCTTCGACAAGCTCTATAGCAAGATCAAGCCCGGCGCGGTCGCACTGATCTTCTTCTCCGGCTACGGCATCCAGTCGAATCGGCAGAGCTACATGATCCCGGTCGACGCCCAGATCTGGGCCGAAGCCGACGTGCGCCGCGACGGCTTCAGCCTCGAGACCGTGCTCGGCGAGATCAACAGCCGCGGCGCCGGAGTCAAGATCGCGCTGATCGACGCCTCCCGCCGCAACCCGTTCGAGCGCCGCTTCCGCAGCTTCTCCGCCGGCCTTGCCCCGGTCATCGCGCCCAATGGAACATTGGTGATGTATTCGGCCGCGCTGTCGTCGGTGGTCTCCGACAATGGCAGCGACCACAGCCTGTTCGTGCGGGAACTCTTGAAGGAGATCCGCACCCCCGACCTGATGGCCGAGGAGACGCTGAACCGCACCCGGGTCGGCGTCACCCGCGCCTCGCGCCAGGAGCAAGTGCCGTGGATCTCGTCCTCGCTGGCCGAGGATTTCTCCTTCAGCCCGGGCGGCGGCACGCCGCAGCCGGAGAATGCCGCAGTTGCGGAAGCCGCCGCGACGCCGCCGCCACCGCCCCCAGCGCCGCCGGTTCAGACCGCGACCGCACCGACGTCGCCCGCGCAGACCGCAACGGCGCCGACACCGCCTCCGGCACCTCCGACCCAGACTGCGACAGCCGCGACGCCGCCTCCGGCCCCACCCGCGCCGTCGCAGAAGCCGGCCGAGATCACCCTGCCGCCACCGCCGCCTTCCGCGCCGACGGTGATCCAGACTGCGCCGTCGCAACCCAATCCGACCACCGCCGCGCTGGCCGACGATCCGACCATCAAGGGCCTGAGCGAAAAGCTGGATAAGAACCCCGACGATGCGGCGGCGCTGTACCGCCGCGGCCAGGTCTATGCCAGCAAGGGTGCCTATGAGCTCGCGGTCAAGGATTTCACCAATTCGCTGCGGTTGAACCCGAAGGACGTCGAGGCCTACAACAACCGCTGCTGGGTCCGCACCGTGATCGGCGACCTGCCGGCGGCGCTGAAGGATTGCAACGAGGCACTGCGGCTGCGGCCGAATTTCGTCGATGCGCTCGACAGCCGCGGGCTGATGAACCTGAAGAGCGGCCAGAACAAGAACGCCATCGCCGATTTCGACGCGGCCTTGAAGATCAACCCGCGACTGACCTCCTCGCTGTACGGGCGCGGCCTCGCCAAGAAGCGCAACGGCGCGATCGCGGAGGGCGATCTCGACATCGCCAATGCCAAGGCGATGGATCCGAACATCGTGAAGGAATTCGCCGAGTACGGCGTGCAGTGACGATAAAATCGGGCGCCGGCCCGCGACCGGCCTCGAACCACGGATAAAATCAGGCGACAAACCAGGAGTGTATCCCGGCCGACGCCGGCGATCGATCTGATTGGTTTGATGCACCGCGCGGCAAGCGCAAGGAGGGACCGACATGTTGAAGCCGTCCGCACCGGCAGCGATGCTGTCGATCGTGACCGTGGGCACCGCGCTGTCACTCGGAACGGTGGCGGCTCGCGCCGGCGATAACGTTACCGAAGACCAGATCCTGAGGGCGCTGACGCCGGAGAAGAAGCCGTTGACCCGCGGCCTGTCGGCCGGCCCGCAGACCTCGCCCGGACTGAGCGCCGAGCAGGCCAAGTTCGTGCAGAGCGTCCGCGGCCGCGCCACGCGTTCGCTGTCCTCGGCCGAACGCGAGGAGATCGCGACCATCGTCCAGGACAAGCCCAAGATCGATCTCGAGATCAACTTCGACTACAACTCGGCCGATATCAGCGCAAAATCGCTGGCCTCGGTGCAGGCGCTCGGCCGCGCGCTGGTCAATCCCGATCTGAAGGGCTCGACCTTCGTGGTCGCCGGCCATACCGATGCCGCCGGCGGCGAGGACTACAATCAGGGCCTCTCCGAGCGCCGCGCCGATGCCATCAAGCGTTATCTGGTCGACAAATACGGCATCAACGGCGCTGATCTCGTCACCGTCGGCTACGGCAAGAGCAAGCTGAAGGACCCCGGTCATCCACTGGCGGAAGTGAACCGCCGCGTGCAGGTCGTGAACATGGAAAACAAGGCCGCCGCGTCCAAATAATGGCGCGGCGTGATGGGCGTGGCGGGCCGGCTTTCTTTGAGGTTACAATGCGTTCCGCACCCTGCGGGACGCATTTGCTTTTGGCGTGGTTCGAGAGCAACCCGGAAGGGCGTCTAAAGGACCAAAACTAGGTAGCGCTCAAGCGGTCAAACGGCGAGCGGATGAGGTTCGAGAGTAGCGCATGACGTGCCAGGCACTTGGTTGATCCGGCGATGAACATTTCCCAATACCTCAAGCCGGCGCTCGGCACGGTGTTCTTTGTCGGCGTCGTCGTCGCCTATTACGCGTTCGAGCATCGCTCGCATCCCGAGCCGAAGGAGACGCCGGGCCAGGCGCTGGTGGTGGTGACGAAATCAACCAATGCCTGCTTCTCCGACATGGTCCGCGTCACCGGCTTCATCGTGCCGCGCCGCGAGGCACAGGTGAATGTCGACCAGGAGGGCTCCAAGGTCACCGACGTGCTGGTCCGCGAGGGCGACACCGTCACCGAGAACCAGGAGCTGGCGCGGCTCACGCCGCCGCCGCAACAGGCCGCACAGGGCAACGCCAAGCCGATCTCGCTGCGCGCCCCCGCAGCCGGCCTCATTACCGAAGTGCGCACTGCGGCCGGCGCGCCGGCTTCGCCGCAGGCGCCGCCGATGTTCAAGATCTCGATCAACAACGAGATCGAGCTCGACGCCGAGGTGCCCGGCTTCCAGCTTTTAAAACTCAATCCCGGCGCCACGGTGCGGATCAGCCGCGACGATGCGCCCGACATGGTCGGCAAGGTGCGCCAGATCTCGCCGCAGATCGACCGCACTACCCAGCTCGGGCATGTCCGCATCTCCCTGAACAACAATCCGACGCTGAAGGTCGGCATGTTCGCGCGCGCCAATATCGATGCCAAGCGCTCCTGCGGCGTCGCCGTGCCGCGCACCGCGATCGACCGCCTGACCTTGCAGGTCGTAAAGGGCAACACGGTCGAGACCCGCCGCGTTCGCGTCGGGCTGACCTCGGAAACCTCGACCGAAATCCTTGAAGGCCTCGATGTCGGCGAAATCGTCGTGGCCGATGCTGGCACCTCGCTGCATGACGGCGACCAGATCAGGACCATGTTCGCCGACGAACTCGATCGCACCCGGTCACGGTAATCGGACACACCAATGGCTTTGAACATCTCGGCATGGTCGATCCGGAACCCGCTGCCCTCGATCGTTTTCTCCATCATCCTCTTGGCGCTGGGCTGGACCTCCTTCACCAAGCTCGCGGTGACGCGGCTGCCGAGCGCCGACATCCCGGTGATCTCGGTCGTGGTCTCGCAGTTCGGCGCCGCGCCGTCGGAGCTTGAATCGCAGGTTACCAAGACCATCGAGGACGGCGTCTCCGGCGTTGAAGGCGTGCGTCACATTTCGTCGTCGATCACCGACGGCCTGTCGGTCACCACGATCCAGTTCGCGCTGGAGACCAACACCGACCGCGCGCTGAACGACGTCAAGGACGCAGTCACCCGTGTGCGCGCCAACCTGCCGCAAAACGTCACCGAGCCCTTGATCCAGCGCGTCGACGTGATCGGCCTGCCGATCGTCACCTACGCCGCGATCTCGCCCGGCAAGACGCCGGAACAGCTCTCTTATTTCGTCGACGACGTGGTCAAGCGCGCGTTGCAGGGCGTGCGCGGCGTCGCCCAGGTCGAGCGCATCGGCGGCGTCGAGCGCGAGATCCTGGTCTCGCTCGATCCGGACAAGCTGCAGGCGGTGGGGCTCACCGCGGTCAATGTCAGCCAGATCTTGCGCGGTACCAATGTCGACGTCGCCGGCGGCCGCGCCGAGATCGGCAAGAACGACCAGGCGATCCGCACCCTGGCCGGCGCCAAGACGCTGAACGAGCTCGCCGGCACAATGATCCCGCTGTTCGGCGGCGGCGAGGTGCGGCTCGACGATCTCGGCACCGTCACCGACACCATCGCCGACCGCCGCACCTTCGCCCGCTTCAACGGCGAGCCGGTGGTGGCGCTGGGCATCAAGCGCTCCAAGGGCGCCAGCGACGTCGTGGTCGCCGCTGCTGTGCAGAAGCGCATCGAGGCGCTGAAAGCGGCCTATCCGGACGTCGACCTCAAGCTGATCGACACCTCGGTCGAATTCACCAAGGGCAATTACGAAGCGGCGATCTCGACCTTGTTCGAGGGCGCGATCCTCGCCGTCATCATCGTGCTGCTGTTCCTGCGCGACTTCAGGGCGACGATCATCGCGGCAGTCTCGCTGCCGCTGTCGATCTTCCCGGCGTTCTGGGCGATGGACCTGCTCGGCTTCTCGCTCAACCTCGTCTCCTTCCTTGCCATCACGCTGTCGACCGGCATCCTGGTCGACGACGCCATCGTCGAGATCGAGAACATCGTCCGCCACATGCGGATGGGCAAATCGCCTTACCGTGCCGCACTCGAGGCGGCCGACGAGATCGGCCTTGCGGTGATCGCGATCTCGCTGACCATCATCGCGATCTTCGCACCGGCAAGCTTCATGTCCGGCATCGCCGGGCAGTTCTTCAAGCAGTTCGGCATCACCGTGTCGGTGCAGGTGTTCTTCTCGCTGCTCGCCGCCCGCTTCGTGACGCCGATGCTGGCTGCCTATTTTCTCAAGCACCATGACCATGATGAGCCGCCGCCCGGCTTCATCCTGCGCAACTATCACAGCCTGGTCGCCTGGTCGGTGAAGCACTACTTCATCACCGTGCTGATCGGCTTTGCGGTGTTCGCCGCCTCGATCTGGAGTATCACGCTGCTGCCGCAGGGCTTCCTGCCGGCGCAGGACACCGCGCGCTCGCTGCTGGCGATGGAGCTGCCGCCCGGATCGCAGCTGGCCTATACCGAGAAGGTCACCGAAGAGATCGTGACGCGGCTGCGCAAGCGGCCCGAGGTCCGCAGCGTGTTCGTCGACGGCGGCCGCGTGCCGCCCGGCACGCAGGAGGTGCGCCGCGCCGCGCTGATCATCAACTACACGCCGAAGGCGGACCGCAAGATTACCCAGCGCGCGCTCGAACTCTCGATCGGCAGGGAGCTCGAGAACGTCCCCGACATCAGGTTCTGGTTCCTCGACGAGAACGGCCTGCGCGCGATCTCGCTGGTCGTCACCGGCACCGACAGCAACATCGTCAACAATGTCGCCAGCGAGCTGGCGACGCAGATGAAGCGGATTCCGATCATTGCCAACGTGATCTCGGAGACAGCGCTCGACCGGCCCGAGCTGCGCATCCGCCCGCGGGCGGAGCTGGCCGCACGGCTCGGCGTCTCGACCGAGAGCCTGTCGCAGACGATCCGCGTCGCGACGATCGGCGATGTCGGCCCGGCGCTGGCGAAGTTCGACGCCGGCGACCGCCAGGTGCCGATCCGCGTCCAGCTCGAGGACAGCGCGCGCAGCGACCTGCAGATGCTGGAACAGCTGCGCGTGCCGCTCGGCCAGCGCGGCGAGCGCGGCGGCGTGCCTCTGTCGGTGATCGCCGATATCCAGCTCGACCAGGGCCCGACCAGCATCAACCGCTACGATCGCGAGCGGCAGGCCACGGTCGCCGCCGACCTCGTCGGCACCGCGGCGCTCGGCGATGCCACCAGGCTGATCTACGACCTGCCCGTGATGAAGGGCCTGCCCAAGGGCGTGAAGGTCTCACCATCAGGCGACGCCGAGAGCCTCAACGAATTGTCCGACGGCTTCGCCACCGCCATCACCGCCGGCCTGATGATGGTCTATGCGGTGCTGGTGCTGCTGTTCGGCACCTTCCTGCAGCCGATCACCATCCTGTTTTCGCTGCCGCTGTCGATCGGCGGCGCGATCATCGCGCTGCTGCTCACTGGCAAGCAGCTCACCACGCCGGTGTGGATCGGCATCTTGATGCTGATGGGCATCGTCACCAAGAACGCCATCATGCTGGTGGAGTTCGCCATCGAGGCGATCCGCGACGGTAAGACGCGCGAGGATGCGATGATCGACGCCGGCATGAAGCGCGCGCGACCGATCGTGATGACCACGATCGCGATGGTCGCCGGCATGATGCCCTCGGCGCTGGCATTCGGCGCCGGCGGCGAGTTCCGTTCACCGATGGCGCTCGCAGTGATCGGCGGCCTGCTGTTCTCGACGGTGCTGTCGCTGGTGTTCGTGCCGGCGATGTTCATGGTGATGGACGATATCGGCAGCCTGTTCTGGCGCTTCGGCAAGCGGCTCGTGGTCTCCCACGCCGACCACGAGCTGAGCCCGAACGCGCAAGACCAGAAGCCGCCGAAGGGACTGTCGCCCGCGGCCGAGTGACGGCGGCGATACCCGGAAAATCAAAACCCCTGCGGTCAACGGGAAGGACCGCAGGGGTTTGCAGGTGGATGGCGTGAGGCCAGCAAGGACTGGGTGTCACCCCAAGGACCCGCGTCCAGATCAAAGCGATCCGGACTGGTTCCGGCAAGCAAGTCTTTTGTGCATCAGCTGCGCATTGCATACGCAAGCGAAGCGCGGCCCGCGAAGCGATTCAATTTTCCCGCGCGCGTTGCAGGTGACGCTTAATCGTTGCGCGCCACCGCCGACAGCTTGGTCATGTTGTGCAGGAGGATGCGCCCGCGTTGCAGGTCGACGATGCCGTCCCTGCGCCAGCTCTGTAGCTGGCGGTTGACGCTCTCGCGCGCCGCGCCGACGAACACGCCGAGCTGCTCCTGCGAGATGTGCACCTCGGAGCCGAAATCCTCGGCCAGCGCGCATAGCCGCCGCGCCAGCCGCACCGGCAGCGGCTGCAGCACGGATTCTTCCATCCGCTCGCTTTGCCAGCGGATGCGCTGGCACAGCAATTCGATCAGCTTCACCGCGACCTTCGGCTCGCGTTCGAGGAAGGCAAGAAAATCCTCCCGCCGCAGCACGAACAATTCGCTCGTCTCGGCCGCGGTCGCGTCCGCGGTGCGGTCCTGGCCGTCGAGCACCGCGACCTCGCCGAATAGGTCGCCGGGGCCCATGAAGTTCAGCGTCAGCCGGCTGCCGTCGGAGGCGCCGGTCTCGATCCGGATCTGGCCGCGGCGGACCCCGAACAAGGCATCGCCGGGATCGCCCTTCTGGAACAGCATCTCGCCGGCTGCGACCTGCTGGGTATGGCAAAGATTTGAGAGCCGCTGCAATTCGTCCGCACCGAGGTCCGCGAACATGGGGTTCATCTTCAAAATGACCGCAAATTCGGCCTGTTTGCTCATTGTACTGCCTTCCAAATCGATGTCTGCGCAGTCCCCGCCACGCGGTTAGCAAAATTCACCCTCATGGAAGTGTGTCACGGATCACATAAGTTCATGCCGGGACCGGATTATTTTTCCGGGCGTTGGTGCAAGGTCCCGTTTGCGAGGATAATCGCGCCTGGCCGGCTTCGCCCACCCGCGACGCAACCGATCTGACGCCGCCTGCCGGGCCTGGAACGACGACATGAGAGCATTGAAACTTGCCGGGGCCGCGATCGCCGCGGTGGTCGTGGTCATCGCGGTGCTTGCCCTGATCGGGATTCCGTCCGGGTTCCTGACCTCGGCCATCGCCGAGCGGGTGGAACGCGGGACCGGCTACAAACTCGCGATCAACGGCGGTGCCAGCATCGCACTGTGGCCGACGGTTAGCGTCACGCTGCGCGGCGTCGTGCTGCAGGATCCGGCGGAGCGCGAGGCCAATAACCGCTTCGCGGCCGACAGTGTCGAGGCCGGGCTGACGCTGTCGAGCCTCTGGTCGGGGAAGCCCGACATCACCGACCTCGTCATCACGCGGCCCGTGGTCAACCTGCCGCTGCAGCGCGAGCGCACCCGCGACCATAATCCGCCGGCGAAATCCGCCTCCGGCACCGGCGTCACGATCCGGCATGTCGGCATCAATGACGGCACCATCATCTTCACCAATGTCCGCGACCGCGTCGAACGCCGGATCGAGTCGCTCACCGCTGATGCGACGTTCGGCAACGACCGCAAGCTTGTCATCACAGGCAATGCGCGCGCCGGCGACCAGCCGCTGAAACTCGAGATCCGCACCACCGCGCCTCCGCCGCCGCTGGAGCGCCAGAACGTGCCGGCCGAGATCGATATCGATGCGCCCGGCCTGTTGCCTGCCGCGCTGAAGGCCAATGCCGAGGTGCGGCTGAACGGCACGGTCGTGATGTTCAACGGCGTCTCAGGCACGGTCGGCGACGGCGGCTTCACCGGCTGGGCCTCGGTCGACCTCGCCAGCAACAAGCCGCTGGTGAAGCTCGATCTCGATTTCCAGCGCATCGCGGTCGCGGGACCGAGCCGGCCCGACACGACAGGGCAGGCATTGGGCACCAACACCTGGAGCAATGCCTCGATCGATCTCACCACCCTGAACTACGTCGACGCCCAGGCGCGCATCTCGACGGCGGAACTCGTGATCAGCGACGGCCGCTTCGCACCTGCCGCGATCGATGCGACGCTGAACAGCGGCGTGCTGAAGGCTCGGCTCGCCGATCTCGGCGCCTATGAGGGAACCGCCAATGGTGAGCTCAGCATCGACGCAACCACGGCCGAGCCGACCTATGCGCTGCAACTCGATCTCGCCGGCGTGCGCGCGCTGCCGGTGCTGAAGAACCTCGCCGCATTCGACAAGCTCGACGGCAAGATGCAGGCGAAGATCTCGCTGCGTTCGCAAGGGGCGAGCGAACGCGCCATCGTCGGCAATCTCGGCGGCACCGCGCTCGCCGTGTTCCAGGACGGCAAGATCCTCGGCCTCAACGTCGCGCAGATGATCCGGAGCCTCACGGCAAGCACCCTGTCGGGCTGGCAGGAGAGCCAGGAGCTGTCGACCGATCTCAGCCAGCTCTCGGCCTCGTTCAAGCTCGACAAGGGCCAGGCCGTCACCACCGATCTCAACCTGATCGGCCCGCTGGTGAAGATGACCGGGGTCGGCACCGTCGACCTCAACACGCGGCAGATCGGGTTCCGCGTCGAGCCGCAGCTCGTGATGACGACCGAGGGCCAAGGCCGCGCCGGCAATCCGGTCGGCTTCGGCATCCCCGTAATGGTCGAGGGCCCCTGGATGTCCCCGCGGATCTATCCGGAGATGCAGGGCATGCTGGACAATCCGGAGGCCGCCTATGCCAAGCTCAAAGAGATGGGCAAGGGCCTGTTCGGGCCGAACGGCCAGGGCTTGAGCCAGGGACTCAATGGCCTCGGCAACCTGCTGGGCGGCACCGCGCAGCCGGGCGACGCGGGCCAGGGCAACCCGCAGGGCAACCCGCTCGGCGGGCAGCTCGGCGAGACCATCGGCAGTCTGCTGCAGCAGGGCCTCTCCACCCTGAACCAGAGTAACGCACCGCGCCCGAGACGCGGCATGGCACCGCCCGCTCCCACTGCCGGCAAGCCCGCGCCGGCCGATCCGCCCGCGGCCGACACCGTCACCCCGGACAATCCGGCGATGAACGAGGTGCTGCGGCAGCTGTTCAACCGCTGACACGCCAACATCCCCAGCTAACCATGCGAGCCGCGGGACCCGCCCTCGCCGGCCGATCCGTGCTAAACAGCTGCGGCGCACCCGGTTGATCGGCAGGCACGGACGAGGCTGGATGAACGGGGTTGAGAACAAGGTCTGGTTCCTGCGCGGGGGCTTGTTCGCCAAATACGTCCTCGCTCTGGTCGGCCTCGTCGTGTTCGTGCTTACCGTCAACGGCGCGCTCGAGACCTGGATCAGCTATCGCGGCATCAAGAGCACGCTCACCGACGCGATGGGCGAGAAGGCCGACGCGACCGCCAAGCGCATCGAGCAGGCGGTCGCCGATCTCGAACGCCAGATCTCCTGGGTGACCCGCGCCTCCTCCAACACCATCGAGCTGCGCCGCGCCGATTACGCGCAGCTGCTCGGCCAGGTGCCGGCGGTGAACCAGCTCACCTTGATCAACGGCAGTGGGAGGGAGGTGCTGCGGCTGTCGCGCCAGACCACGACGCTCAACTCAAACGCCGACTTCTCGCGCGATATCAGGTTCACCGAAACCATCAAAAACGGCACCGCGTTCGCGCCGGCCTATTTCCGCGACGCGCGGCCGTATCTGTCGATCGGCGAGCAGCATTCCGGCGTCAATGCCGGTGTCACCGTGGCCGAGATCGATCTGCGCTTCCTCGGCAGCTATTTCGGCGACTCCCAGGTCGGCCGCCTCGCGCACGCCTTTGTCGTCGACGGCAAGGGCCGGGTGCTGGCGGCCTCGTCGCGCGGGCCCGAGATCGGAAAAGATCTCTCCGCGCTGCCGCAGGTCGCGGCGCGGCTCGCCTCGCCGGGCGCGAACGTCGCCTCCGGCACCGACGGCGATGGCCATGCGGTGCTGACCACCGCGAGCGCGGTGCCGAGTCTCGGCTGGTCGGTGTTCTACGAGCAGCCGATCGCGCAGGCGCTCTCGCCGATCCGCGACCAGCTGGTGCGCATCGCACTCTTGATGGCGCTCGGCCTCGTCGTCGCGATCATCGCCGGCACGATCCTGGCGCGGCGCATGCTGGTGCCGATCACCGCGCTCAACACCGGCGCGCGGCGGCTCGGCGCCGGCGATTTCGACCATCGTATCGAGGTCAAGACATCGGACGAGCTGGAAGAACTCGCGGAGCAATTCAACAGCATGGCCGGCCAGCTCGCGGAAACCTATTCCGGCCTCGAGGCCAAGGTGAAAGAGCGCACCCGCGACCTCGCGCAATCGATCAACGAGCTGAAGGTGCTCGAGGAGGTCGGCCGCGCGGTGGCCTCCTCGCTCGACCTCAACGCGGTGCTGCCGACGGTCGCCGCCCGCGCGCTCGAGATCACCCATGCCGACGCCGTGCTGATCTATGGCTACGACGCCGCGCGCCGCAGCTTTGACCTGACGCACTCGATCGGCATCGACGGCGAGGCCGAAGGCCGCCACCGCGCCATCGAGGCGAGCGGCAGCCCGCTCGGCGAGGCCGCCGCGAATGGCGAGCCGCTCGGTATCCCCGATCTCGCCAACAGCCCCGCGCATCCGCTGCGCGATGTCGTGGTCGGCGCCGGCTTCCGCTCGGTGCTGGTGGTGCCGCTGGTCGACCAGCAGGGCGTGCTCGGCGCGCTTGTGGTGCTGCGCAAGGCGGCCGGCGATTTCCCCGCCGGCCTGATCGGCCTGATGAAGACGTTCGCGCACCAGGCGGTGCTGGCGATGCGCAACGCGCGGCTGTTCACCGAAGTCGATCAGAAGAGCCACGCGCTGGAACAAGCCAACAGCATCGTGCGCGAGCAGGCCGACAAGCTGCGCGAGCAGACCGAGCAGCTCAAGGACTGGAACAGGTCGCTGGAGCAGCGGGTCGAGACCCAGCTCGGCGAGCTCGAGCGCACCCGCCGGCTGGAGCGTTTCCTGGCCCCGCAGGTGGCGCAGCTGATCGCCTCGTCGGACAATCCCGAGGGCCTGCTCGACAGCCACCGCCGCGAGGTGACGGTGGTGTTCTGCGACCTGCGCGGCTTCACGGCGTTCACCGAGGCGACCGAGCCGGAAGAGGCGATGAACGTGCTGCGCGAGTATCACGCCGCGCTCGGAAAGCTGATCTTCAAGTACGAAGGCACGCTCGACAAATATGCCGGCGACGGCGTGATGATCCTGTTCAACGCGCCGATCCTGCTCAAGGATCACACCGCGCGCGCCGTGCAGATGGCGGTCGAGATGCGCGAGGTGATCGGCCCGCTCACCGAGCGCTGGCGCAACCGCGGGCACAGCCTCGGCTTCGGCATCGGCATTGCGGTCGGCTACGCCACGCTCGGCCAGGTCGGCTTCGAGCAGCGGCTGGAATACGCCGCGATCGGCAGCGTCACCAACCTCGCCTCCCGCCTCTGCGGCGAGGCCAAGCCCAACCAGATCGTGGTCAGCCGCCGCGTCTACGGCATCGTCGAGCCCTTCGTCGAGGGCCGCCCGATCGACGACCTCACCGTGAAGGGCTTCAACCACCCGGTTCTTGCGGCGGAGATCCTGCGCTGGAAGGGCGAGCCGGCAGCGGAAGCAACAGCGGCGGAGTAGCGGCGAGGCACCTTTTCATTTGGTCGTCGCGGCGCTCTCGTCCCGTCACCTTGAGAGGGTGTGAAGCTTTGCCCCTATCCACCGGTGTTGTCGCCCGGCTCGACCGGGCGACCCAGTACGCCGCGGCCTATCGGCTCAATAACGACGGTCTCTGGGATACTGGATCGCCCGGTGCATGTACGTAATTGCGCACAGGCCCGGCGACGACACCGAGCAAGTTGAGAGCAGAGCGCGGCATTCTGTCCACCGTGAACCGCTTCACACAACAAGCCGGACGTGCCTGATAGCATCCGCGCACCCCTGCAACGGAGGCTTGGCTATCGTGCGCAACGGCATCACCTTCATGACCGCCGAGGAAGCCCGCGACCGCTATCATCCGGCCAACTAGGCCCTGAAGGCGGTCAGTCTCGGCGACGTGCGGTTTCCCAACGGCTTCTTCATCCGCGACGACAAGGGCAAGAAGTATGTCGAGCCCGCGACGTTGGAGGACCGCGTCAAGGTGCTGCGCGCGGCAATGCCGGATTTCCCGAGCGATCGTCCGATCGAGACCGCCGCCTGCCACCACATCGGCGGCGACGACGACGCCTGCGGCAGTGGCTGCGGCCAGCTGCCGCGCGAATTCCGCTGCCTGAAGATCCACGACCCGAGCATCCAGTTCTACGGCTGCGGCTGCGTCAACTTCTTCTGACGCGGCGCGCGCAGCGCGCAGCACCCGTGCATGCGGACGGCGCGGCCCGCTCGATCGGAAGGTCGAGCGGGCTTCGACGCGCTGCAACAGCAACGTTTTCACGACTTCCGCGTTGTCGATATGACGCACCGCAAAAGGACGCCATGGCCAAGACGCCTCCCACTCCGTCGCCCGGCAGCCTCGCAAGAGCGGACCGCCAGCGGCTTGCGGCCGAGGAAGGCGCGCGCGTGATGGCCGAGGTCGAGCGCGACAAGATCGCCGTGCGCAAGAACATGGAGCGCCTGCGCGCGCTCCGCGAGGCAAGAGACGCCGAGGCAGCGAACCACCCGGCCCCCAAACCCCTACCCGCAACCGAACCGAAGCCCGCGCGCCGCGCGAAGCGCCCCTGATTCGAATTTCAAACAGCAGATTTTCAAGGGAGACGCGCGTTCGCATCATCGCGGCGCGAAGCGCCCGAGCTGTGCGATCGTCTCGCCCTCGTCAGAAGCGAGAGGGCGCAGGGAAGGCCGGGTGCCGATCGCACCCGTGGGTCCCGTGCAAAATAGGAAGCACGGGAGGTAGGGCCACAGGTTCAACCGGAAACATCCGGCCTTCCCTGCGCGACGGTTTGACGGCTTATACGTGCTCTTCCCGGTGAGACCAGGCCTTGTTGTCACCGCCGCCAGCGAACCGCATTCGCGCTTCGCTGACTGGGCACCTGCCACTGGGGCGCCAGAACCACACGATTTCGCCGTACGCCGACGGCCGCGCATCGTCCTCGCGCCGCCAAGCGTCCATCGCATCCCGCCGCACGTCCGTGACGCTCGCGAAACGCCCCTCTTGCCGGGCGGGACGGGGGAAGTTGTACAGGTGAGTTGGGGTGGAGTCAAGGAAAATTACGAAAATCGTAAGTGAAGGTGACTATCGGGCGAGACGAACTGAGGTCGATTCATCAGTACGAGCGATTCGGCAGTTTCGCCGAGGAGAACGTCAGGCGAGTACAGCGGTAGAAAGCAAAAGAGGATATCTACTTCGATTGAAGTTTGAGCCACGCGCCCATCTCCTAACGAGTTTACACACTGCATATCAATTTGCCGAACGTCGGTTGTCCTCCCGTCGCGGGATGGCGATCGGCCGTCAAATGCAGAAAAGCTGAGTTAGTTGAGCACCGACATTCTGACGGGCGACTTCTTTGGCCAAAAACGGATACCGTCGCTCGAGGAAACCCAAGCTAATCTCTCCCCTCGCAAGTTCAATCAAGATGTTACAGCGTTCCTGAACATAAAAATCGTCAGCGTTCAGCCGCAAAGAATTTATCGTGCCGTTGATGCGGACTCTAAGTGCCACATCCAAGTCGGGATTTGCTCTTAAAAGGCAACTAGGAAGGTCAAGATGAAACCAATCGTTGTCGACGAGGAACGGATCGATGATATGGGTCTGATTGCCTTTCGCACTGTTGACGCGCCCACTGGCCAGCCGAAAGTTATTCCATTCGTAAGCCAGAGCCGGGTTGATAGTTTTAGGGACGAAATGGTCGACAGACCCTTGTTCCGGCAGGTACATAGAAGTGTAGGCACAAATTCCTGAGTACGCAGCGTGCAGTTCTTTTGCCGCGCGCGACCAAAAGTTCTTCTTACGAAATTGTTCGGAGTTCGGAGTCGGACAAGTGCGTAGGTATGCCGCTCCTGGCTGACGGACCTGAGCATCAAAATCGGGATATTCCAGCTTCGCAGCAACTCTTATCAAAGTTCGACCCCATGCTTGTCGGCAAAATAGAGCCACCGGGGCCAGAATTTATCATCATCAGCCAAATGCATCTTCAATCTTGCCGACACCTCTACCACAGCCGTCACACTTGGGGTTTCCTGCTGCTGTAGTGCCTTAGCATCCTCAATGGCCTGCTCGGCTTCACGCGACCTTGCATGCCGGAGGCCAAACAATGGCGACGTCAGCCACCCCGACACATCTCCGTACTTAACAAAGGGCACCTCCTCTAGCTTCACCTCTGCGCCTTCTCCGAAAAGATGGTAAAGTGTATCCGTCTCGTTGCTAAAATGAGTTTCTACCGATGCCAGAATCATGGGCGAGTGCGTAGCTGAGATCATTTGCATTGCGAGATCAGCGCTTAGGAAGCCTCCAACACTCATCAATGCCGGCAATACAATGCGTTGCCACTTCGGATGCAAATGAGCTTCAAGCTCGTCAACAATCACGAGCATCCGACGAAGAGGCAACTCATCCAATTGCGAAGCAGCAAGTTCGTGCTCCTGCCAAGACCAGATGATCAGATACGCGAGCAAAAGGACGCGTTGCACGCCTGAGGAGGCCTGAGTAACGGGCACTGTTCCGTAGCGGTGCTGGACAGTCGGAATATCGCGGGGGTCCCCCGGGATGCGTACACTCTGACCAGGCGACAATACTCCGAGGTCCTCTGGCGAGAGTCGCCTAAGAACCGCAGCATACCTGTCGAAGGCTATTCTGTCTGGAGACGACTGCCAGCGGGGCCAGTCGCGAAGCAGGCCTTCGATCACGCCGGGCTTCCCGTTCCAAACCTCATATGCCGATAGGATATTCGTCGTTGTGTAGCCCTGAAATCTCTTTCGCAATGGATCGAACAGGGCGAATGAGCCATCCGCACGCGAAAATACAGCGAGCGCTTCAGTCACATGTCCTTGCTCGGGCTGCCCCCAAGAGAAGGTTCGCGGATCGAATTCCCGCTTGGCGGCAAGCGCTCGTCCCGATGAAGCTCGGAACGAATATTCGACGGTCGCCTCTTCGTCTCCACGCATTGAAGGCAATATCGGTCGTTCGGGCCAAGCCCCAGTTGCTGCCCACCAAGCAAAATCTAGTAGAAAGGACTTTCCGAGCCCATTGTCGCCTGTGATAAGCGTTAGTCGTTCGCCAAACGAAATCGACATATTTGACGCAGGACCGACGTTAGTCAGCCGCATGAATGAGAGCGATTTTGCAATCTCCAATTCTGCATCGGGTGGCGCTGGAAATTCCTTCGCAACATCTGTAACGATAAGGGGATCTTCGGAGAAGCCCGGCAATAACAAAGACGGCGTAAGCCATCTCTCTGAAAATAGCTCGCGGCGCTCTTCTTCCGTAATTTGAAATTCATTGGCAAAGAGAGCGACTATATCGTCGATATCGGCTAGGTCACCAACATCCCTGCCTTTGTAAATCCAAACGGCCAACGCATCGATGCCGATTCTATCCGCGAAGTTTATCTCGCGAAGCTTGCTCTTAACTTTGTCGACGTAGTCTTTAACGAAACCCCACTTAGACGTCCCTCGTGGATGAATAAACACATCGTTGAACGTTTGTGTGTTTACCGTCTGCAGTCCCGTAGATGGGTATCTTGGGACGACCCAGTAAGCTTGGCTTTTGAACGGTTGAAAATAGTAACTGCTATGACGATCAAGGACGTGATGCCTGCCAAGGTGATTTCTCGTCAACGTGTCGAGGCTAAGTTGCTCTGTGCCTCCAACTTTGAGCCCATGCTCTTTACATGCGAGGAAGGTTATTCCGACAAACGGATGTGTCTGCGCTTTGAGGGAGCGAATAGCGGAGACAACGGTTTGCGCAGCTAGGTACATATCTCGTTATTCAACAGGCTGATCATCTTCAGTGAGCTTTTTGACCATTTCTACCATTAGTTGGCAGTACTCTTTCTTCGCATCGATTCCGATGCAGCGGAAGCCGTGCCTCAGCGCAAATTGCAGTGCAGTTCCGCTACCAGCAAACGGGTCCAAAACAACTCCACGCGGCGGGGTAGTGGTGAGGACCGGAATTCGAACGAGTTCTTCGGAAAATCTCGCCTTGTGTTGAGTGGACTGCCCATTGCGCACGGGAGGAACTTCCCAAGTGTCGAGCGGAGGCAGCACAGAGCCTGAATCAGTTGTCCGACCAACTGCGTTCTTATCAAAATAGTACCAGCGCTCTTTCACGAAATGAAAGACGTACTCATGAGATACCGAGCATCGATCTCGAACCTGATCTGGTATCGGATTGGGCTTTACCCAAACGTTGTCATTGCGAACCAACCAGCCCTTCTCTTGCAAGCCGATTGCAAGGCGATGGGGGATCAGCAAGAGCTGTTTTGGAACGCACCACTTACCATCGCCTTTCCGGTCTTGCGGTCTCACTCCAAAACGACGCGCCGATTGCTTTGCCTCGGAGCTTTTGTGCTCGCCTTTTCCACTCCAATAGGTGTCGCCGATATTTATCCAGAGGCTTCCATTTTCGGCGAGCACAGTGCTCATGTTGTCGAAGGCCCCAATCAGCGCTTCGATATACTCTGAAGGATGATCCTCAAGACCAATCTGGTGCTTAATTTTGTAGTCGCGCTGACCGTAAAATGGGGGGGAAGTGACTATGCAATTAGCGACGATCCCTGCCTCCGCCAGCGTTTTGACACCCTCTCGTACGTCGGCGTGAAGAATAATGGTGGTCTCGTCTGCGTAATAAGCCAGCTTGCGAATTTCGTCAGACGTAAATATCTCCTCCGATACAATCTGGGGGTGCATCGCCTGATTGGCTTTGGTCACCGGTCGTAGAGAGTTGTTCTCTATGACCGTGAATTTCGCCGAGCCGGAACGTGTCATGCTAGTGAGCTTCCCCATCGAATCGATTTTTAGCTACTAAACCAGAGATTTGCGGCACTTGTCATCGGGGATTGGCTGTCATAACGCTTTTCTTACAATGTACTGCTCCGCAGCCGACGATGATCGCCATACGAGTCAAGAGCCGCATACTTTGGGAATGATCCGCCGATGACGCCCCATTTATCCCGCCTCTCCGCCCTCGCCTCCGCGCTACTGCTTCTCGCCGCATCCCCCGCCTTCGCCGCCGGCGAGACCGACGCCACACCGAAAGGCGCCGCCGTCACCGTGCTCAAAGCCTCGAAGTTCTGCTTCGACAATATCGCGGAGGTCACCGGCTTCGTGCTGCCGCGCGACGAGCAGCAGGTTCGGCCTGACCGCTTCGGATTGAAGGTGGCGGAGGTGATGGTGGATGCCGGGGATACGGTCAGCGCGGGGCAGGCGCTGGCGCGGCTGACGGATGGGGCCAATTCGGTCAACGTCACGGCGCCGGTGGCGGGGACGGTGTCGGCGTCGACGGCGATCGTCGGCGCGCCGGCATCGGGCAAGGGCGAGGCGCTGTTCTCGATCATCGTCAAGAGCGAGTACGACCTGGTCGGCATGGTGCCGACCCGCGACATCACGCGGCTGAAGGCCGACCAGACGGCGCGGATCAAGATCTCGGGCGCCGGCGAGCTCGACGGCAAGGTGCGGCGGATCGCGCCGACGGTCGAGCCGAACAGCCAGCTCGGCCAGGTGTTCGTGGCGATCGGCGCCAGCCGCAAGCTGCTGGTGAACTCATCCGGCCGCGCGCAGATCAAGACCGGGCAGAGCTGCGGCGTCGCGGTGCCGCTGACCGCGATCCTCTATTCGACCGCCGGCACCGTGGTGCAGGTGGTGCGCGGCGGCCGCGTCGAGACGCGGCGGGTGGAGACCGGGCTGATGTCGGCCGGGCAGGTCGAGATCCGCGACGGCGTTGCGGAAGGCGACATCGTGGTCGCCCGCGCCGGCGCGCTGCTGCGCGAAGGCGATCCGGTGCGGCCGGTGGGCGATACCGCGGCGAAGTGAGGGGGGCGAATGGCGAATGGTGAGTAGCGAATAGGGGTTCGTAGCCCGGATGGAGCGGAAAGCGTAATCCGGGGCCAATATCCGCGGAGGCGCGGTTCCCGGATTTCGCTGCGCTCCATCCGGGCTACAAGGGCCGCTATTCGCCACTCACCACTCGCTATTCGCGCTTCAGCCGCCGAGCTTGACGTCTTCCAGGAGCGAGGAGGACACGCTCGGCACCTGCTCGCCTTCGGAGGCGCGGGTGACGGCGAGGCGGGTCTTGTTGAAGGCGCTTTCGGCGCCGGCGTCGCCGGTGAGGTTGTTGAGCAGCTCGGCGACCAGCGCGCTGTTCGGCGAGCGGGCGTCGTCGACAACCTTGCCCGGCGCGGCCGAGGTCAGCACCAGCGTGTTCTCCGGCGGGGAGATCGGGGCGAGACCGTGGGAATAGGAGCGGAAGCGGCGCTCATAGGGGTTGCGCCTGGAGGCGTCCAGCACCACCAGCTTGGTCTTGGCGCCCTGCTCTTTCATCACGTCGAGCACGGCCTCGACGCTGACGCCGGTGCGCTTGACGTCGGCTTCCTTCCAGATCGCGGCATCGACCGGGATCATGTAGCTGTCGCGGCCGGCCTGCACGCCGTAGCCGCCGAAGAACAGCATCACCACGGTGTCGGGGCGGATCTTGGCCTTCATGCGCTCGACCGCGCGCAGCATGTCGTCGCGCGTCGCGTCCTCGACCATGTCGACGTCAAAACCTTCATGGCGCAGCCGGGCCGACAGCGTCCGGGCGTCGTTGATCGGCTGGGTCAGCGGGGCAGCGGCGTCGGGATAATGGCCATTGCCGATCACCAGCGCGAGGCGGGGGGCACCGGCGGCGATGCTGCCGGTGTGCTCGGTGGTGACGGCCTTGGCGGCCTCCAGCGGACGCTTGTTCAGCGCAGCATGGGCGCCGATCGCCAGCGACACCGTGCCGGCAACGGCAACGGCCACCGCGATGGTCCGGCGGGAAATGCGAAGCTGCCTAAGGTTCATGGCGTTCCTGGTCCCAATCATTTTCCCAAAGGCGCTTCCAGTTAAGGCCGCGCCCGTTAGTCGCTTCAAACACAGTCAGGTTTAATGGGGTTGTGGGGTCTGTGCCGTTGAATTGGTCTCAATTTGCGGCGCCGCAACAAACACTCCTTAACCCGGCCGGGCGCGTGGAGCAACCCGGTTTGCCGCATGCGGCCGACCGGCAGAGAGACTTGACGCGGTTAAGATCCAGTTACGTGACCTCCATCACATTTGCGTTCTCTGCCGATTCATATAGTTTTCCAAATACTTGCCGGGGACTCGCGCAATTCCAGCACCGGCCGGGAGAAACATCGCCGCGGCTTGTGGCGTTAACCGGTTCCCGGGGAAGGAGTTTCTTATTCGCCCAACCGGCATCCACTTCATCCGAGCCGGCCGTCCACTTCGCTCGAAAACGCTCCTAGAAAGGATTTCATGGGGTTTCACGGGATCGCGGGGGCGGTGTGCCGGGCGCTGACGGCCAAGAAGGACGGGCCGTCGCTCTATGACGTCTGCGATCCGGTGCTCGCCAGCTATCGCGGCGGCGATGCCCATCTCGGGAAATTCTACAAGACCGCGCTCGGCAATCCGCCGCTGCGCGCGCTGCTCCGCCGCACCGGCCTGCCCGCGCTGGCCGACACTGAGCGGCTGGCCGGCCTGCGCGCGGCACTGACCGCGGCGCGCGACGACGAGGCGCCGGACTGGGCCGCGGTCGGCGCACCGGTCGCGGCGCTGATGGACGGCATGGATCTCCGCCACCCCTCACCGCCGCCGGCCGGCGCGCCGGGGCGGCCGCCCGCGATGGCCGAGATCGACCGGGTGATCCGCGCCACCGGATCGCACCTGGTCGGCTCGTTCGGCAAGAATGGCTTCATTCCGACCTATGCCGCGTTCAACCTGCTCGGCGATGCCGACATCGGCGGGCGCGAGATGCTGATGGCGCTGACCGGGCTGAACGCGCGCGGCTACAAGAACTCGACACTGCTGTTCTCGCTCGCCCGCATCTTCATCGCGCATTCGCCGGCGCGCGCCCTGATCAATCCGCCGTGGCGCGGCATCGCCGAGCCGATGTGGGAGCCGGTGCAGATCCGCCACCGCTCGGCCTATTACGACGCCTTCTTCACCGAGGCGCTGCTCGGCTTCCTCGAGACGGGGCTGGCGCGGCCGGACGAGGCCAGTGCCGCGCGCCGCGCGATCGACGAGATGGTGGCGTTCTGCCTCAAGACCAGCGCCGAGGAGGTGCCGTCACATGACGGCTCCACGGTGAAGGTGATCACTGCGCTGGCGCCGGGGCCGCATCCGCGCTTCTCGCGTTTCTTCGCCCAGATCAAGCAGGACCTCGGCTTCGGCGTCTATGTGCCCGACTGCGATACCACGGCGTGTGCGTTCTCGGCTGCGACGCAGGCCGGCGCCGGCGATCCGATGCTGCAGCAGCCGCTGGTGGACTTCTATCGCGGCTACCAGGTGCGCTCCGGCGCCAACGAGCCGCGCGTCACCGTGCCGCTCAACGACCACATCGACTATGAGGGCGGCATCGTCACCTGGATCGACAACCTCAAGGGCGAGCGGCCCTACGGCAACGATCTCGATCCGACGCTGAACCTCGACATCCTCGAGGTCTCGTTCCGCAACCTCAAGCGCTGGCAGATCATCGAGACACCGCAGCGGCTGGAGACGTTGCAGCGCATTATCGCCTTCCAGGCGCGGCTGGTGGAAAGCGGCGCGTTCAAGGACCCACGCTCGCACATCTACTATCTGCCGGAGCTGTACTCGGCCTATTTCGGCCGCTGCTATGCCGCGTTCGTCGCGCTGCCGTTGACGGCGCAGCGCATCATCGATCCTGGCAATGTGTTCGCGCTGATCCGCGCCCGCGTGCTCGGCTATGTCACGGGCGAACTGATCGCCCATGAGATGAACCCGTTCGACGCCGCGCTGGCGCTGATCGCGCTGGCGCATCTGAACGCCGACGTGTCGACCTTTTCGCCGGCACTGCATTGCATCGTGCACGGCTTCGGCGAGGGCGGCCGCAAGCGGCCCTACAAGGCCTATGAATGGAACAAGATGAAGACGCCGACGCGGATCCTCGTCGGCGGGCCGGAGGTGACGTCGGCCTTCGTGCTGATGGCGCTGGCGTTGGCGAGGAAGCGGTTGGCGGGTAGAGGCTAATAGCGAATCGCGAGTGGCGAACAGGGAAGGAAGCTGCGAGACTGAGTCCTCTTCCCTATTCGCTATCCCTATTCCCTATTCCCTATTTGCTATTCGCCCTCTCGCAAAGTTGAAACGGCCTGCAACATATCGCCACTGGCACCGCTGCCCAATTGCCCGCACAATTCCTCGGCACTGACGATCGATTGCTCAACCCCGTCGGGATTGCCGATGCTCAAGACGTTGCTCACCGCCGCCGCGCTATTGTCGTTGCCGTCACTGGCATTCGCCGCCGACATCACCGGCGTCCCCAAGATTCGCGATGGCGACCAGATCATGATCGGCTCGACCCGGATCCGGCTCGGCGGCGTCGATGCGCCGTCGACCGACCAGCTCTGCCTCAACACCAAGGGCGAGCGCTGGACCTGCGGTGTCGCCGCGCGCGACGAACTGATCAAGCATGTCGGCAACAAGAGCTGGACCTGCCACACCCGCTCGGTCGATCGCCGCGGCCGCACCGTGGCGCGCTGCGAAGCCGACGGCGAAGACATCCAGAAGTGGCTGGTCAGCAACGGCTGGGCGCTGGCCAATACCCGGGTCTCGCGCGACTACGAGGCCGACGAGAAGACTGCGCGCGAAGCCAAGGCCGGGATGTGGCAGGGCGCATTCATCGCGCCGTGGGACTGGCGCGTGCGCAACAAGAAGACCCATGTGCTCGGCGCCGTGAAGCCGCCGGAGGCCGCCATCGCGATCCTGCTCGCGTCCGCCTCGGGCCCGGTCGCGCCCTCGCCCGACTGCACCATCAAGGGCAACGTCAACCGCTCTGGCGAATGCATCTTCCACCAGCGCACCAGCCGCTGGTACGCCAAGATCGAGATGAAGATCAGCAAGGGCACGCGCTGGTTCTGCTCGGTCGAGGAAGCCGAGGCCGCCGGCTGCCGCGAGACGCGGCGCTGACATCTGGTGGACGGCAGTTTGGTGAAGCGAACTCGCGGATGACGCCGTGGACGCTCAGACAGACAGCGACGTCAACGCGCGCAAGCGCAGCCGCCTGCGGCGCGCGCGATGGCTGCTGCTGCTCGTGCTGGCGGCCTATCTGCTCGCGGCCTATCTGCTGCTGCCGGCGTTCTGGACGCATTACGAGCACCAGAAGGGGCTTGCCAAGCTGCCGATGGTGACGCGCACCGCGCAGGACATTCCTGGCGATCCCTTGAATGTCAGCCTGATCGGCGACCACCGGGACGTGATCTGCGCGATGCACCACGCGGGCTGGTATCCGGCCGACCCGATCACGCTGCGATCCTCGATCGCGATCGTCGGCAGCGTGCTGCTCGACCGTCCCTACAAGGACGCGCCGGTCAGCAATCTGTTCTATCTCGGCCGCCGCGAGGACCTCGCCTTCGAGAAGCCGGTGGGATCGAGCGCCGACCGCCGCAACCATGTGCGGCTCTGGAAGGTGCTCGACCAGGGCGAGGAGAACCGCCCGGTGTGGCTCGGCGCCGCGACGCTGGATCGCAGCGTCGGCATCAGCCACTACACCGGCGCGGTGACCCATCACATTGCCGCCGACCTCGACGCCGAACGCGCGACGCTGGCGAGCGATCTGGAAGCGGCCGGCATGGTGACGGCGAAATATCAGGTCACCGGCATCGGCCCGACCTTGAACGGCCGCAATGGCGGCGGCGATCCTTACTTCACCGACGGCGAGATCTGGGCACTGCGGCTGGTCGAGAACTGCGTGAAGCATGAGGGCGCCGTCGAGAACCTCCCGAGCCCGGCCGCGACGGAATTCAAGGACCAGGTCTGGCGCGCCGTGGTCCAGGCGATCGGCAAGTGAAGCGGCCGCGGCCTTGCAGTTTTTGAAGCTCTGGATTGCTTCGCCATGCTCGCAATCGGCGGCTCGATGGCATATCCTCCGGCCTCAACCCCTCACACGCATGATTTGCGCGCTTCACCGACAAGGAACAGGACGATGACCGTTCGCGCGGGCCGGGAATTTCTGGCCATCCCCGGGCCCACCACGATGCCGGATCAGGTGCTGCAGGCGATGCATCGCCCGGCGCTCGACATCTACTCCACCGAGATGGTCGAGCTGACCGAGGGCCTGCTGCGCGATCTGTCGAAACTGTTCGCCACCCAGGGCAAGTCGTACATCTACATCGCCAACGGCCACGGCGCCTGGGAGGCGACGCTGTCCAACGTGCTGTCGCGCGGCGACAAGGTGCTGGTGCTGGAGAGCGGGCGCTTTGCGATCGGCTGGGGCCAGGCTGCCGCCGCGATGGGCGCCGAAGTCGAGGTGCTGAAGGGCGACTGGCGCCGCGCCATCCGTCCCGCCGAGGTCGAGGAACGCTTGCGACGCGACAAGGAGCACTCGATCAAGGCGATCCTCGCGGTGCAGGTCGATACGGCCTCGGGCGCCTACAACGACATCGAGGCGATCGGCAAGGCGATCAAGGCCGCCGGCCATCCCGCGTTGTTCATGGTCGACACGGTGGCCTCGCTCGGCTGCACGCCGTTCGAGATGGACAAATGGTACATCGATGTCGCGATGAGCGGCTCGCAGAAGGGCCTGATGACGCCGCCCGGCCTCGGCTTCGTCGCTGCCAACGACCGCGCCTGGGAGGCGCACAAGAAGGCCGATCTGCGCACGCCCTATTGGGACTGGACCGAGCGCGAGGGAAGCGAGCACTACCGCAAATATGCCGGCACCGCGCCAGTGCATCTGTTGTTCGCGCTGCGCGAGGCGATCAACATGATCCACGCCGAAGGGCTGGAGAACGCGTTCGAGCGGCATCGTTTGCTCGGCGAAGCGGTGCGCCGCGCGGTCGCGGTGTGGGCCGAAGGCCAGGTGCTTGGTTTCAACATCACCGAGCCCGCCGAGCGCTCCAACACGGTGACGACAGTGACCGTGAAGGGCGCCGATCCCGCCGCGATCCAGCGCTACGCCAAGGAAAAATGCGGCGTCGTGCTCGGCACCGGCATCGGCGACCTGCAGGGCCAGGCCTTCCGCATCGCCCATATGGGCCACGTCAACGCCCCGATGGTGCTCGGCACCCTCGGCGTCATCGAAGTCGCCCTCGCCGCCCTGAAGATCCCGCACGGCCGCGGCGGCGTCGACGCCGCGGTGCAGTGGCTGGGCGAGAACGTGAAGGCGTAGCGGCTGCGAGTTCATGCGCCAATCCCGTCATCCTGAGGAGGCCGCGAAGCGCCGTCTCGAAGGATCGATGGCCGCGCTGCCGCCGCAACGAATCGGAGGACGCGAAAAATATCCGCGCCGTCGATCTTTCGAGATGCCGCTTCGCGGCTGCTCAGGATGACGGAACGACGTTCACAGGATGATCAAATGAAGAGGTGCCCCGACTTTTTGCGAGAGCCCCACACTTTTCGTCGTCGTCTTTTTCCGCTTTACTGCCTGCAACAGCCGGGCACTGATCCCAGCGACACTATGAGATGGAGGGATCGCTTGGCGGCGGTGGAGTTGCGCGGGCTGGTCAAGCGGTTCGGGTCGTTTGTCGCGGTCGATGATGTTTCACTCACGATCGATCACGGCCAGCTGGTCTGCCTGCTCGGGCCGTCGGGCTGCGGCAAGACCACGACGTTGCGGCTGATCGCCGGGTTCCTGGAACCCACCGGCGGCGAGATCCGGGTCGGCGAACGCGTGGTGTCGTCGCGCGCGCGCACGCTGCCGCCTGAGCAGCGCAACATGTCGATGATCTTCCAGAGCTACGCGCTGTGGCCGCACATGACGGTGGCCGAGAACATCGTCTACGGCCTGCGCTTGCGCAAGATGGATCGCGACATGATTGCGAAGAAGCTCGCCGCGATCCTGGCCACCACAAAACTCGAGCCGCTGGCGCAGCGCTATCCCGGCGAGCTGTCGGGCGGACAGCAGCAGCGCGTGGCGCTGGCGCGCGCGCTGATCGTCGGCCCGGAGACACTGCTGCTCGACGAGCCGCTGTCCAACCTCGACGCCAATCTGCGCGAGGAGATGCGCTTCGAGATCCGCCGGCTGCACGACGAATATCGCTACACCACGGTCTACGTCACCCACGACCAGTCCGAGGCGATGACGACGGCCGATCTGATCGCGGTGATGAACGCCGGCAAGATCGACCAGCTCGGCACGCCCGAGGACATTTACGCGCGGCCCGAGTCCGAGTTCGTCGCCCGCTTCATCGGCGCCGCCAACGTGATCAAGGGCATCGCGCGCGATGCGAGCCATGTCGCATTCGCCGGCGCGACGCTTGAAGTGGTCGGCGCAAAACTCACCGCCGGGCAGAGCGCGCCGGTCGCGATCCGCCAGCACGAGATCCAGCTTTCGACGCAGGCACCCGCATCGCAGCAGAACACCTTGAAGGCGGTCGTGACCCGGCAAGTCTATCTCGGCATGAACCGCGACTACATGGTGGAAACACCGGACGGCACCTCGCTGCGCGTGAGCACGCCGACCGAGACCGCGGTCGACAAGGGCAGCGAGGTCTGGCTGACCCTGCCGCCCGAACGCTGCCGGGCGCTCAGCCGATAACGACAGAAACGGAGCGGCGCGATGCGGAAGCGAATTTCCAGACGCAATGTTCTGAAAGGCGCGGCCACGCTCGCGCTCAGCACAGTGTTTGCTGCACCGGCGCGCGCCGCGGCGCCGCTTCCTTGCCTCGCCCCGCTTGCGGGGAGAGGCCGGAGCGCATCGTTAGATGCGCTCCGGGTGAGGGGGACTCTCCGCGCATCGCGCTCGCTGAAACAGCCCCTCACCCCCCTCTCCCCGCAAGAGCAGGGCGAGGGGGCTGAAGCAACTCAGTCCGGACTAGCATGATAACAATCACCACCACCTCCCCCAAATCCCGCTTCGACTGGACCCGGCCGGTGCTGTGGCTGTTCGCCGCCGTGCTCGTCCTCCTCATCCTGCTGCCGCTGTCGTGGCTCGCGGTGTTCGCCTTCACCGACAAGAGCCGGCATCCGACGCTGCAGAACTTCATCACGCTGTTCAGCAATCCGGATTTCCTCGATCCGCTGCTGACCACGGCAATCATCGCAACCACGTCGGCACTGATCTGCTGCATCGTCGCCGCGCCGATCAGTTGGCTGGTGTCGCGCACCGACATGCCGGGTCGGCAGACCATCCGCGCGCTGGTGACGGCGTCGTTCGTGACGCCGCCGTTCCTCGGCGCGGTGGCCTGGGAATTGCTGGCGGCGCCGAATTCCGGGCTGCTCAACCAGCTCTATCGGCTGTTCGCCGGCGAGGACGCGGATGCCCTGTTCAACATCTATTCGCTGACCGGGATCATCTTCGTGATCTCCTGCTACACGTTCCCGTTCGTGTTCGTGCTGGTGGCGAATGCGCTCGACACCATGCCGGGCGAGCTGGAGGACGCCTCCGCGATCCTCGGCGGCAAGGCCTGGACCACGGCGCGGCGGGTGACGATTCCGCTGGCGCTGCCGGCGCTGGTCGCCGGCGCGCTGATCGCCTTCCTGCAGGCGATGACGCTGTTCGGCTCGCCGGCGATCCTGGCGCTGCCGGCCGGCTTCCACACCATGACGACCAAGATCTGGAGCCTGTTCCAGTATCCGCCGAAGCTCGAGCTCGCGGCAGCCGCCGCCGTGCCGCTGCTGTTGCTGACGATCCTCTTGCTGCAGGGCCAGAAGGCGCTGCTCGGCCGCCGCGGCTATTCGGTGATCGGCGGCAAATACGGCGCGCCGCGCCGGGTCGAGCTGAAAGGCTGGCGCTGGGCGGCGCTCGGCTTCTGCCTCGTGGTGCTGCTCAACCCGGTGTTCCTGCCCTATTTCGCGCTGCTCAACGCCGCGTTCTCGCCGAACGCCACCACGCTGGTGACGGCGTCGACGGCGACGCTGCACAACATCGTCTTCGTGTTCACCGAGCTGTCGTCGACCCAGCTGGCCTTGAGGAACACCGTGATCCTCGGCACCGCGACCGCGACCATCGGCACCCTCCTCGCGCTGGTCATCGCCTATGTCACGACGCGCAAGGTGATCGCAGGCCACCGCGTGCTCGGCTTCCTCGCCACCGCGCCGGTCGCCGTCCCCGGCATCGTGCTCGGCGTCGGGCTGTTCCTGAGCTACACGCGGCCGCCCTTCGTGCTCTACGGCACGCTGTGGATCCTGCTGCTCGCCTTCCTCACCATCAATCTGCCGTCGGCCTATCAGCAATTGCAGGCAGCGTTCGCGACCATCCATCCCGAGCTCGAGGAGGCCAGCCGCATCCTCGGCGCGACACGGCTGCAGGCACTGCGCCAGATCACCGCGCCCTTGCTGCGCACCGGCGTGATCGCGACCTGGTGCTTCATCTTCATCGGCGTGATGCGGGAGCTGTCGGCCGCGATCGTGCTGTTCACCTCGCAGACCAAGGTGCTCAGCGTCCTGATCTACGACCTCAACGAGGGCGGCGACCTCGCCGCGATCGCCGTGCTCGGCATCGCGATGCTGGTGATCACCTTCGCCGTGGTGCTGGCCGTGAACCAGATTCCGATGTCCGGCGGCAATGCCGGCGCGAAGCTGCGGAACGGTTAGCCCACGCCCTCTCCCCGGTCATTGCGAGCGAAGCGAAGCAATCCATGGCTCCGCATACGTTGAAGCATGGATTGCTTCGCTTCGCTCGCAATGACGGGGGTAGAGCGGAGCGCCAAACCAACGGTTTCCATCTGGCAATCGCCACATTCGTCCCGATATACAGCGGTACCCCCGCACAATGAGGACCGCGTGACCCAATCTGCCAGCAAGCCCCCCGTCGCGCCGCGCCGGCCGCACAGTTTCACCACCCACGGCATCACGGTGACGGACGATTATGCGTGGATCAAGGACCCGAAGTGGCAGGAGGTGCTGCGCGATCCCGCGATCCTCGATCCCGATATCCGCGCCTATCTCGAAGCCGAGAACGGCTACACCGAGAGCCTGCTCGGCCACACCGACGGCTTGCAGAAGCAGCTCGTGAAGGAGATGCGCGGGCGGATCAAGGAGGATGATTCCAGCGTGCCGTCGCCGGACGGCCCGTTTGCCTATTTCAGGAAGTTTCGCGAAGGCGGCCAGCACGAGTTGTTCTGCCGCATGCCGCGCGACGGCGGCGATGCGCATGTGGTGCTCGATGGCGACGTGCTGGCGCGGGACCACAAATATTTCAAGTTCGGCGGCAGCCGGCATTCCAACAACCATCGGCTGCACGCCTGGAGCGCCGACACCAAGGGCTCCGAGTATTTCTCGATTCGCGTGCGCGACTGGGCCTCGGGTGCCGATCTCGACGATTGCGTCGAGGAGACCGACGGCGGCGTGGTCTGGGCGGCGGATTCCAAAAGTTTCTTCTACGTCAAGCTCGACGACAATCACCGCCCGATGCAGGTGTGGCGGCACAGGCTCGGCACCAAGCAGGCCGACGACATCCTGATCTATGAGGAGCAGGATTCCGGCTGGTTCACTCATCTGCACGAGAGCGCCAGCGGCCGCTTCTGCGTGATCGCGGGCGGCGACCACGAGACCTCGGAGCAGCGGCTGATCGACCTCGCCAATCCCGATGCGCCGCCGCGCCTCGTCGCGGCGCGCGAGGAAGGCGTGCAATATTCGGTCGCCGACCGCGGCGATCAGCTCTACATCCTCAGCAATGCCGACGACGCCATCGACTTCAAGGTGGTGACCGCGCCGCTCGCGGCGCCCGAGCGCGCCAACTGGCGCGACCTGATCCCGTATCGCGAAGGCGTCTACGTGCTCGACGTCGAGCTCTATGCCGGCCACATGGTGCGGCTGGAGCGTGCGAACGCGCTGCCGGCGATCGTCATCCGCGATCTCTCAACCGGCGAGGAGCACGCCATCGCGTTCGACGAGGCGGCCTATTCGCTCGACACGATGGGCGGCTACGAATTCGAGACCACCAATCTGCGCTTCGCCTATTCGTCGATGACGACGCCATCGGAGGTCTACGACTACGACATGGCGACGCGGGCGCGGGTGCTGCGCAAGCGGCAGGAGATTCCGTCCCGGCACAACCCGGCGGATTACGTCACCACGCGCATCATGGCGACGTCGCATGACGGCGCCGAGGTGCCGGTCTCGATCCTGCATCGCAAGGATCTTGCCCGCGACGGCAAGGCACCGCTCTTGCTCTATGGCTACGGCTCCTACGGCATGGCGATGCCGGCCTCGTTCAACGCCAACCGTCTCTCGCTGGTCGACCGCGGCTTCGTCTACGCGATCGCACATATCCGCGGCGGCGCCGACAAGGGCTGGGGCTGGTATCTCGACGGCAAGCGCGAGAAGAAGACCAACACGTTCGACGACTTCGCCGCCGCCGGACGCGCGCTGATCGCAGCGAACTACACCGGCGCGAAACGTATCGTCGGCCATGGCGGCTCGGCCGGCGGCATGCTGATGGGTGCGGTGGCCAACCGCGCCGGCGAATTGTTCGGCGGCATCGTCGCCGAGGTGCCGTTCGTCGACGTGCTCAACACCATGCTCGACGACACGCTGCCGCTGACGCCGCCGGAATGGCCGGAATGGGGCAACCCGATCGAAAGCGAAAAGGACTTTCGCACCATCCTGTCCTACTCGCCCTACGACAACGTCGCGGCACAGGACTATCCGGCGATCCTGGCGATGGGCGGGCTCACTGATCCGCGCGTCACCTATTGGGAGCCGGCCAAATGGATCGCACGGCTGCGCGCCACCATGACGGGCGGCGGCCCGGTGCTGCTGCGCACCAACATGGGCGCCGGCCACGGCGGCGCGTCGGGGCGCTTCAACCGTCTCGATGAAATCGCGATCGTCTACGCGTTCGCGCTGTGGGCGGTGGGAATGGCGGAACGGGCCGAGGTGTAGCTCTCGTAGCCCGGATGAAGCGCAGCGCAATCCGGGGCAGTCTTTCCAATTGCGAGAATCCCGGATTACGCTTCGCTTCATCCGGGCTACGGATCATCGTTGATCGCGGGTTTCCCCCCATCGTCGTCCTGGCGAAGGCCAGGACCCGTACCGCGTGATCTCTGCAACGCGGCGGTCGTAGTACCGCGGCAAATAAGTCCAGGCTTTCGCCAGGACGACGGCTCTAGCTCCCTCGCTCAGCTCTTGCGGGGAGAGGGTTGGGGTGAGGGGCTGCATCAGCATCAATGGCTAGGGACGGACTCGCGGAGGCTCCCCCTCACACGGATCGCATCTCATGCGATCCGGGCTCTCCCCTCAGGCGGGGAGAGGCGAAGAGCCTCACCTCCCCTTCGCCTTTCGCCATACCGCAAAATCCTTCAGCGTCTGCTCGTCGGTCGCGGGATAGAGGCCGAAGATGCCGCGGCCGTTGTGGACCTGCTCGGTGACGAAATCCTCGAACGCGGTCATTTCAAAGGTGTCGTCGGCGATCTCGTCGGCGAGATGCACGGGGATCACGATGACGCCGTCGCTGTCGCCGAGGATCACGTCGCCGGGAAACACCGGCGCGTCGCCGCAGCCGATCGGGACGTTGATCTCGATCGCCTGGTGCAAGGTGAGGTTGGTCGGCGCGCTCGGACGGTGATGGAAGGCGGGGAAGCCGAGCCGCGCGATCTCGGCCGCATCGCGAAAGCCGCCGTCGGTGACGACGCCGGCGCAGCCGCGCTTCATCAGCCGCGTCACCAGGATCGCGCCGGCGCTTGCCGCACGCGCATCCTTGCGGCTGTCCATGACAAGCACGGCGCCGGGCGGGCAATCCTCGATCGCCTTGCGCTGCGGATGCGCGCGGTCGCGGAACACCTCGATCTTGTTGAGGTCCTCGCGCGCCGGCATGTAGCGCAGGGTGAAGGCCTCGCCGACCATGGTCGGCTGGTTTGGGCCGAGCGGATGCACATCCTGGATCGTCTGGATGCGGAAGCCGCGCTTGAACAGCGCGGTCGCGACTGTTGCTGTGGAGACGGATTTGAGCTTGTTGCGGGTGGTGTCGCTGAGTTTGGACATGGTGCTTGCCTTCTCCCTTCGTCATTCCGGGATGCGCCGAAGGCGCAGGCCCGGAATCCATTAAGCCGCATCAAGCGTGGCGAAATGGATTCCGGGCTCATGGCTTCGCGATGCCCCGGAATGATAGTGACTAATAGATCGACGGCTCGCCAACCGGCTTGCCAAAGCCGGTCTCGAGGAAATCGAAGTCACAGCCTTCATTGGCCTGCTTGATGTGCCTGGAGAACATCCAGCCATAGCCGCGCTCGAAGCGGCGCTCGGGCTGCTGCCATTCGGCGCGGCGCTTTGCGAGTTCAGCCTCGGAGACATCGAGGCTGATGGTGCGCGCGGCAACATCGAGCGTGATGCGATCGCCATTCCTCACCAGCGCCAGCGGACCGCCGACATAGGCTTCCGGCGAGACGTGGAGGATGCAGGCGCCATAGGAGGTGCCGCTCATCCGCGCGTCCGACAGCCGCACCATGTCGCGCACGCCCTGCTTCACCAGCTTGGTCGGGATCGGCAGCATGCCCCATTCCGGCATGCCCGGCCCGCCCTGCGGGCCGGCATTGCGCAGAATCAGGACATGATCGGCCGTGACGTCGAGATCGGGATCGTCAACCGCCGTCTTCATCGCGGGATAATCGTCGAACACCAGCGCCGGGCCGGTGTGCTTGAGGAAGCGCGGATCGCAGGCGCTCGGCTTGATCACGCAGCCGTCGGGCGCGAGATTACCCTTCAGCACCGCGAGCGCGCCCTCCTTGTAGATCGGGTTCTCGACGGTGCGGATGACGTCGTCGTTGTAGACCTCGGCGCCTTCGATGTTCTCGCCGAGCGTCTTGCCGGAGACGGTTATGCAATCGAGATGCAGATGCTGCTTGATGCGGGCCATCAGGCCGGGCAGACCGCCGGCATAGAAGAAATCCTCCATCAGATAGGTGTCGCCGCTCGGCCGCACATTGGCGATGACGGGCACCTTGCGGCTCGCGATCTCGAAATCGTCGAGCGAGATATCCTGGCCGGCGCGGCGCGCCTGCGCGATCAGGTGAATGATCGCGTTGGTCGAGCAGCCCATCGCCATAGCGACTGTGATCGCGTTCTCATAGGCCTTGCGGGTCTGGATCTTCTGCGGCGTGAGATCCTCCCACACCATCTCGACGATGCGACGGCCGGCTTCCGAGCTCATGCGGATGTGATTAGCGTCGGCCGCGGGGATCGACGAGGCGCCGGGCAGCGTCATGCCGATCGCCTCCGCGATCGCGGTCATGGTCGAGGCCGTGCCCATGGTCATGCAGGTGCCGTAGCTCCGGGCGATGCCCGCCTCCATGTCGACCCAGTCCTTGTCGGAGATTTTTCCGGCGCGGCGCTCGTCCCAGTATTTCCAGGCATCCGAGCCAGAGCCCAGCGTCTTGCCCTTCCAGTTGCCGCGCAGCATCGGCCCCGCCGGCAGATAGATCGCGGGCAGGTTCATGCTGGTGGCGCCGAGCAAGAGGCCCGGCGTGGTCTTGTCGCAGCCGCCCATCAGCACGACGCCGTCGACCGGATGGCCACGCAGCAGCTCTTCGGCGTCCATCGCCAGCATGTTGCGGTAGAGCATCGTGGTCGGCTTCAGCAGCGATTCCGACAGCGACAGCGCCGGCAGCTCGAGCGGGAAACCGCCGGCCATCAGCACGCCGCGCTTGACGTCGTCGACCCGGCTCTTGAAGTGCATGTGGCAGGGCTGCGCGTCCGACCAGGTGTTTAGGATCGCAATCACCGGGCGGTCGCGCCACTCCTGCGGCGCATAGCCCATCTGCATCGCGCGCGAGCGATGGCCGAAGGCGCGCAAATCGTCCGGTGCGAACCAGCGCGCGCTGCGCAGTTGATCGGGGGTCTTGCTCTTGCTGATCATGATCGATGCGCCATGTTTCCTGACATTGCCCGCACGCGCGCGGCGCGCCCCGCACGGGTGCGCCGCAAAACTCCGCGGGAAGAGAATCAGAGGTGAAATTCAGCGGCCAAGATCACGCCTGGCGCTGCGCCGTCATCACGATGCGGACGAGGTCGGCGGCATTGCGCGCTCCGAGCTTCTTCATGATGTTGGCGCGGTGATCCTCGATCGTGCGCGGGCTGATGCCGAGTTGGCGGCCGGCTTCCTTGTTCGAGGCGCCGGAGGTGAATTGCTCGAGCACCTCGCGCTCCCTGCGGGTCAGCGGCTCGCGTCCCGGGAAGTGCAGCGAGGCGATCCGCGAAGCCGAGCTCTCGTTCCGGCGTCGCGTGTAGGCCTCGATCGCCTCGTTGAGCCGGCTGACGATCTCATTGCCGCGGAACGGCTTCTCGATGAAGTCGAGCGCGCCGTTCTTGATGGCGCTGACCGCCATCGCGATATCGCCCTGGCCGGAGATCATGAAGATCGGCGCCGGATAGTCCTCGCCGTGCAGCTCGCGCAGGATATCGAGGCCGGATTTGCCGGGAATGTGCACGTCGAGCAGGATGCAGGCCGGGGTCCGGGAGCGCGCAACGGCGAGCAGCGCAGCGCCGTCGGCGAAGCAGATCACCTTGTAGCCCGCCGTCGACAGGACTACGGACAGCGTCTCGCGAACGGCTGGATCGTCGTCGACTACGAAAATCTCCCCGCGGGGAGCACCATTCTCAGCCATATGCATCGTCCGTCAGTGGTACAGCATCGCGCGTGACCGCACATCTCTGATCATTCGCGATCAATGGTCCCGTATTTGTACGGGACGGCAGCTTAGCGCACAAGTAGCAGCACATTCCCTAAGAACGGAGCCTGCGGCTGATCGAAGCCGCGATTGCAAGTGAGGCCCCGCTCACCGAGCAGGACGCCAGCGCGGCGCTTGATTGGCCGCTGTGCGATGCGGCAGTCCCGGCGCATCGCCTCAACTGATCCGCTGGGGCGAAAATCACCCGCCCTGCATTTTTGGCGAATTGACCTCTGAGGCGGCAACGGTCGGTTCCGCGCATCGGGAAAGGCAGCGTCGGCGTGGCGACGGGTTCACGCCCCGAGCCGATCGGCATCTCCCGCGCGCTTCTTGCCCAGCCGCCCCCTGATGAAGCAGATGTCCATCTCGGTGCCATTGACGCGGACCAGCTCGCAGCGGCGATAGGCGAGCCCGGTCGACGACAGCAGCAGAAAAAACTCCTTCAGGTTCAGCCCCTGGATGGAACCCTCGACGGTGAGCGATGCGTCGGTATCGGAGATGGCGTTGAGCAGGCAATCCCGCCGCCAGGTGCCGTCGATCGCCATGATGCAGACGTCGAAGCCCCGGCTGAAGGTGACCCGCTCAACGACTTTGCCCTCGTCTGTCATCGCTCAATGTCCGGCCGCCAGCGCGGCAAGCCTTGGCGTCACGGCCCCGGCCGCCCGCAAGCCGCTCGGCCGGTACAGGCCGCGGCGGTCGGCGACCGGCTTGAAGGTGTCGGTGAGCCCGACCACCGTCTCGGCGGCGCCCAGCACCAGGAAGCCATCGGTGTCCATCAACCGGGCGAGCCGGTTGAAGACGTTGATCTTGGTGTCCTGATCGAAATAGATCAGCACGTTGCGGCAAAAGACCACGTCGAAGCTGCCGAGCTGGGAGAAGTCGTGCAGCAGATTGAGCTGGCGATGCTGCACCATCGCGCGCAGCTCCGGATTGATCTGCCAGAATTCGCCCGACTGCTTGAAGTACTTGACCAGCATCTGGATCGGCAGCCCTCGCTGCACCTCGAACTGGCTGTAGATGCCGGCCTTGGATTTCTCCAACACCTCCTGCGAGAGGTCGGTCGCGATGATCTCGACCCGCCATCCTACCAGCGCCGCGCTCATCTCCTTCAGGTACATCGCCAGCGAATAGGGCTCCTGTCCGGTCGAACCGGCGGCGCACCAGATCCGCACGGCACGCCGCGCGGCGCGCGCCTTCAAGAGTTCCGGCATGATGGTGTCGCGGAAATGATCGAACGGCACCTTGTCGCGGAAGAAGAACGTCTCGTTGGTGGTCATCGCCTCGACCGCCTGCACGATGTGCTGGGACGAGCCGCTTCTGATCTTCGCCACCAGGTCGGGAATGCCGGCGAGGCCGCATTTGCGTGCCAGCGGCAGCAGGCGGCTCTCGATCAGATATTGCTTGTCCGCGGAGAGGTCGAGACCGGAATGGTCCTTGAACAGCTTGCGCAGATACTCGAAGTCGGGGGGCGTCACGGGAGCCTCACAAAGACAAAGACGGATGAAACTGGCTTCACGCTTCGGTCGGCGCGTCGAGCGCGATCAGGCCCACTTCCTGGAATTTCGCGATCACGATGTCCTTGTCGAACGGCTTCATGATGTATTCGTTGGCACCGGCGTGCAGCGCGCGCGAGATGTGGTCGATGCCGTTCTCGGTGGTGCAGAACACCACCTTGGGCTGGTCGCCGCCGGGCAGGCGGCGGAGCTGCACGAGGAATTCGAAGCCGTCCATCACGGGCATGTTCCAGTCGAGCAGCACAGCCTCCGGCATCGCGCGCTTGCAGGCTTCGAGCGCGACCGCGCCGTCCTCGGCCTCGATGACCGTGAACCCCATTCCCTCGAGGATGCGGCGGGCGATCTTGCGGACCACTCCGGAATCGTCGACGACGAGACATGTCTTCATCTGTTGCACTCCCTTTTGAACCGCCGTCTGTCGCGGCGGCGCATTACGCTGCGGTCTTCAGATCTGCTTTAGGCATCAATTCGAGCACGCGATCGACGTCGAGCACGACCATGAGCTGGCCGTCGAGGCGGTGGACGCCGCCGGCGAGCTTGGCCATGCGCGGATCGAGGTTGACCGGATTGTCCTCGCGGCCGGCATCGGGCAGCCGCAAGACTTCGCCGATCTGGTCGATCAAGAGGCCATAGGATTCGCCGCGCAGGTCGACGCCGACCGCCATCGGCACCTGGCCGTCGTCGGCCTTCGGCAGGCCGAGCCGGGCGCGCATGTCGATCACGGTGACGATGCGGCCGCGCAGGTTGAGCACGCCGGCGATCTCGCTGGACGCCAGCGGCACCCGCGTCAGCCGCTCCGGCATGAACACGTCCTGCACCCGCGAGATCGGCAGGCCGAACAGCTGTCCGCCGATCACAGCGGTGACGTATTCCGCCATCGCCCCTTCGCCCGCTTCGGTCTTGCTGGTCATCGGTATCGTTTCCGTTGGTTAGGCTGCCCGCCGCATCTCGGCGGTCTGTTCCTTCAGCGCCGCGATCAG
>NZ_JAGKJJ010000017.1 GCF_020329505.1 Bradyrhizobium semiaridum | reverse complement strand
CCGTCGCCGCGACCATTCCGCTCGCCGCCTGAGATGACTGCCCGCAAGACTGCCGGCATCGCAATTCTCCTGGTCGACGATCATCCCGTCGTCCGCCAGGGCTACCGGCGCGTGCTCGAGCATCAGGACGATTTTCGCGTCGTCGCCGAGGCCGACAACGCCGCCAATGCCTATCGCGCCTTCAAGTCGCACGCGCCTGACGTGGTGGTGATGGACATCTCGATGCCGGGTGCGAGCGGGCTGGAAGCGATCCGCAACATCCGCGCGCGCAATGCCGATGCCCGCATTCTCGCCTTCAGCATGCACAGCGAGGCGGCACAGGTGAAGGCGGCGTTCGGCGCCGGCGCCAGCGGCTTCGTCACCAAGGGCAGCGAGCCCGCCGAGCTGATCGCCGCGATCCGCGCCGTGGCGCGCGGCGAGCACGCGATGAGCGACGACGTCGCAAGGGTGCTGGCGCTGGACAGCCTGGTGCCGAGCAAGTCCGCGCTCGACCAGCTCGGCGAACGCGAGATCGAGATCTTGCGGCAGATCGCGGCCGGCAGCACCAAGGAGCAGATCGCCGCCAATCTCAACCTCAGCACCAAGACCGTGCAGAACTACCACTATCTGATCAAGGCCAAGACCGGGATGCGAACCGACGCCCAGCTGGTGCGGCTCGCCGTGGAGTGCGGACTGGCGAACTTGTAGCAGCTCCGTAGCGGGTGAGCGAAGCGACACCCGGGGACCGATCGCGAGAGCCCCGGGTATCGCTCCGCTCATCCGGGCTGCGAGCCCATCCGCTCCCTCTCCCCGCTCTTCGCGGGGAGAGGGTTGGGGTGAGGGGCTATCTCCGCGCATACAGTGGCGATTGGACACGCGGAGGCTCCCCCTCACCCGGAACGCATCTACGATGCGTTCCGGCCTCTCCCCGCAGGCGGGGAGAGGCGAAGCAGAGCCCTTGTCACCCGTCCGCCCCTTTAGCCCTCAGAAAGCTCGGTTTTCCCCTCGAAATCCCCCATAGAGGTGGCCTCGCCGACCCCGATTTGCTAAAGCACGGCGTAAAAAACAAATCGGCCGAGAGCCGCTTTTTGCGCCCCCTGCCCGCCTCGGAGCTGTCGATGATCCCCCGCTATACCCGCCCGGAAATGGCCTCCATCTGGGAGCCGCAGACGCGTTTCAAGATCTGGTTCGAGATCGAGGCGCATGCCGCCGACGCGCTGGCCGAGCTCGGCGTGATCCCCAGGGAAGCCGCCAAGACGATCTGGGCCAAGGCCAAGGACGCCACCTTCGACGTCGCGCGGATCGACGAGATCGAGCGCGAGACCAAGCACGACGTGATCGCCTTCCTCACCCATCTCGCCGAGATCGTCGGGCCCGAAGCGCGCTTCGTGCACCAGGGCATGACCTCCTCCGACGTGCTCGACACCTGCCTCAACGTCCAGCTCAAGCGCGCCGCCGATTTGTTGATCGCCGACCTCGACCGCGTGCTGGCGGCGCTGAAGAGCCGCGCCTTCGAGCACAAGATGACGCCGACCATCGGGCGCTCGCACGGCATCCATGCCGAGCCCGTCACCTTCGGCCTCAAGCTCGCTTATGCCCATGCCGAGTTTGCTCGCGCCCGCGCCCGCCTCATCGCCGCGCGCGAGGAAATCTCGACCTGCGCCATTTCCGGCGCGGTCGGCACCTTCGCGCAGATCGACCCGCGCGTCGAAGCGCATGTCGCAAAGGCAATGGGCCTGCGGCCGGAGCCGATCTCGACCCAGGTGATTCCGCGCGACCGCCACGCGATGTATTTCGCCACTCTCGGCGTGATCGCCGCCTCGGTCGACCGGCTCGCGGTGGAGGTCCGCCACATGCAGCGCACCGAGGTGCTGGAGGCCGAGGAGTTCTTCTCCGAGGGCCAGAAGGGCTCCTCGGCAATGCCGCACAAGCGCAACCCGGTGCTGTCGGAAAACCTCTCCGGCCTGTCGCGGATGGTGCGCGCCTATGTGACGCCGGCGCTGGAGAACGTCGCGCTTTGGCACGAGCGCGACATCTCGCATTCCTCCGCCGAGCGCATGATGGGCCCCGACGCCACCGTCACGCTCGACTTCGCGCTGGTCCGCCTTGCCGGCCTGATCGAGAAGCTGCTCGTCTATCCGCAGAACATGCAGAAGAACCTCGACCGGCTCGGCGGCCTCGTGCATTCGCAGCGCGTGCTGATCGCGCTGACCCAGAAGGGCGCCAGCCGCGAGGACGCCTACAAATTCGTGCAGCGCAACGCGATGCCGGTGTGGCGCGGCGAAGGCGATTTCCAGACCCTGCTGAAGCAGGACGCCGACGTGAAGAAGTACATGACGGACGCCGAGATCGAGGAGAAGTTCGACCTCGGCTATCACCTCAAGCACGTCGACACGATCTTCAAGCGGGTGTTCGGGGAAAGTTGAGCGCTTCGTAGATGGGGTAATGCCATTCCCGCGTGACATCGCGGCGGGTTAGGCTACGCTGCCCGCCCTGCGAACTCACAAGAAACGGACCGAACCCATGCCCATCGTCAATCGCGTTGCCGCCCTCTCGGATGAAATGGCCGCCTGGCGCCATGACTTCCACGAGAATCCCGAACTGCTTTACGAGGTGCATCGCACCGCCGGCATCGTTGCCGAGCGCTTGCGGGAGTTCGGCTGCGACGAGGTGGTGACCGGAATCGGCCGGACCGGCGTGGTCGGCGTGATCCGCGGCCGCAAGAACACCGCCGGCCGGGTCATCGGCCTGCGTGCCGACATGGACGCGCTGCCGATCGAGGAAGCCGCCGATGTGCCCTATGCCTCGAAAATCCCCGGCAAGATGCACGCCTGCGGCCATGACGGCCACACCGCGATGCTGCTGGGCGGCGCCAAATATCTCACCGAAACCCGCAATTTCGACGGCACGGCGATCGTGATCTTCCAGCCGGCCGAAGAAGGCGGCGCCGGCGGCAAGGCGATGGTCGACGACGGGCTGATGACGCGCTGGGGCATTCAGGAGGTCTACGGCCTGCACAACATGCCGGGCCTGCCCGAGGGCCATTTCGCCACCACGCCCGGCCCGATGCTCGCCTCGTCCGACACCATCGAGATCACGATCCACGGCAAGGGCGGTCATGCCGGCGCAGCACCGCACGAGGCCATCGACAGCGTGCTGATCGGCGCGCAGGTGATCAGCGCGCTGCAATCGATCGTCGCGCGCAATGTCGATCCGCTGAAATCGGCTGTCATCTCCATCACCATGTTCCAGGGCGGCACGGCCTTCAACATCATCCCGGCGACCGTGAAGCTCGGCGGCACCGTGCGCACGCTCGATCCTGACGTGCGCGATTTGGTCGAGCGCCGCATCGCCGAGGTCGCCGAGAACACTGCCCGGGCCTATGGCGGATCGGCCGAGACCAAATACACCCGCCTCTATCCGGTGACGATGAACCACGCCCGCGAGGCCGGCATCGCCGCCGAGGTCGCCCGCGACGTGGTCGGCGCCGACCGCGTCAACGAGAACCTGACACCCGTGATGGGTGGCGAGGATTTCGCCTTCATGCTGGAAGCCCGGCCCGGTGCCTTCGTCTTTCTCGGCATGGGCGACGGCCCGATGTGCCACCACCCGGCATACAAGTTCAACGACAACATCCTCGGCCACGGCGCCTCCTATTGGGCGCGCCTGGTCGAGAAGCAGATGCCGGCGGGATAACCCTTTGCCGACGCGCAGGCCGCCGCCGTCAGGTGGCGCCCTGCTTCGGCAGCTTTTCGATCGTCACTTTTGCGGTGCCGTGATTGTTGGACTCGTAGAAGTAGTCGTAGATCCACGGCAGGCTGAGCGTGGTGTCATTGACATAGAGGAACACCTCGCCGGTCGCGCGCGGCACGAAGATGGTCGTCCAAGCGCCGTCCTTCTGCTCCAGCCGCAGCAGGTGCTCCTCGAACCCGCCGCCGCCCACGCGAAGGATGGTCGCGAACCAGTTCGACCAGATCAGGCGCTTGTACGGCCAGCCGACTATCTGAAGCCATGACGCGCGCGCATTGCCGAAGCCATTGGGATCGGTTTCGGTCGTCGAGTCCTTCCACGGCTCTCCGATCGTCAACGTGATGCGGTAGGTCTCGTCCTGCAGGACGCGCAGCCCGGTGACGTTGCAGGCCTTGGCGGTGAGTATCGGCGTCGATGCCGACGCCTGGCCCTCGACGAGCACTCCGCCGGTCCCCTTGCAGACCAGTCCCAGCGTGTTGGCGGCGCCGAACGCAAGCCACCAAAACAGCCACCACATGATCAGCGTCGGGAATATCCAGTGCGTCAGCACATAGAACCCCGCCCGGTACCAGCCGCGCCGGCGTAGCCAGTAGACGGATGCGCGCCAGCCGGTGAATTCGGGATAGTTCTGCGGCGCATGCCAGGCAATGCGCGCCACGTCACGCACCTTCTGCTGCAGCCCGCTCCCGACGAACATCAAAGCGAGGATTGCGACCGCGCCGATCAGCACGAATCCCGGAGCATTGCGGAACGCCACGAACCACGGCTCGAGAAAGCCCGGCAGGAAGGAAGCGGCAGCGTTGACGATCGGATTGACGAAACCGCCGACGGCGGCGCGTCCGAAGCCCGGCGCGTAGATCACGAAATAGGGGATGAAGGCGACGAAGGCGGTCGCGAACACCGTCAGGAAATACACCACGCGGCGCAGCCAGACCCAATTCCAGACATCGTCCTGGACGCGCGAACGCAGCCCGGCGAGGTCGGGCGGCTGGCAGGGTCCCGGATGCGCTGTGCCGGCCTCGTCGACCCATTTGTACGTCGCCGGAACGACCACCGGCGCATAGCGATCGTTGCCGCCGACGATACGGTCGAACACCGAATGATGGATGGTCGCCTCAGGCACCGGCAACACCGTGCGCGGCATGCTTGGATGCAGGTCGGCAAGGATTTCGTGTTGCGGATCGGGCAGATGGCGCAGCAGCCGCCAGATGCGGCGCAGATCGTCACGGACCGACAGCTTGTAGGACGGCTCGCGGTAGATGTCGCGCACATTGCGCGGCTTGTAGCGGTAGTAGCTCGCAAGTCCCTTGCGGGAGTCGTTGAGCTTGTCCATCGGATCGATCAGCGGATCGACCGTGATCTCGCGCTGGCGGTCGAGATAGCGCAGGCCATAGGCCGCGGCGCGATCCAGCATCCAATCGAGCGTCACATAGGACAGGCCGTTCTGCGGATAACCGCCCCCGATGTCGGTATGCACGCCGGTGAACCACACCTGGCTGATGCGCTCGCGATCGGCGAGCGGCAGATCGGTGCGCAGGTGCGGCAACGGATCGTCCCGCCGCGTCGCCTCGTCCCTCGGGTCGTGGTTGACGTCGAACAGCCAGCTGGTCCTGCGATGCCCCGGGACAACGTCCGTGCCCCGCACGTAGCGCTCGTCCCAGATCACGGGATGAAACGCATCACGCTCGTCCTCCAGCGCCAGCGCATGGCAGGCGCGATGGATTTTGGCGCTCATGAAGTGGTCCGGCATCGACAGCGGCCAGACCCAGTAGTCGATCGCGCGCGTCATCTCCTGGATCGGCCCGCCATAGGCATCGACCGTGTCCCAGATGCCGACGAATCGGATGCTCTCGACCTCGATCGGCGGTGGCGCCTCGACGGCCTGGCCGCATAGCCGCCGCCAGCTGCGGATGCCGAAATCCCTGATGGCGCGCAGATCGATGCCGACGCCGCCGAGCGCCTTGAGGATGCCGCCGCTGTAGCGGCGCCGGTATGCGCGATAGGCATCGGCCGCGAAGCGCGCAAGGTCGGCTTCGCTGTTGTTGTAGGCGACGATGCCCTGCGAGGCGATCAGGCCGGCGACGATCCGGATCGTGAAGGCGCCCCGGCTGAAGCCGAAGCAATAGATATGATCGCCCGGCTGGTAGTTTCGGCAGCAGAAGCTATAGATCGCGATCACATTGCGCTTCAAACCGAAGCCGAAGATGCCGCCAAGGATCGCGAACAGCCTGAACGAGGACGTGCCGACGCCGTCATCGTAGAACGCGATCTGGCGCAGCGGGTCGCGCAGATCGAGCAGTTGAAACATCCGCCAGACGTTGGTCTTCAAGACCTTCGCGGAGCTGTTTCCCGTCCCGTCGGACAGCAAGACAATATTCTTTGCCATGGCGCTTCTGCCTGAAAAATCGCAAAAGCAGTATGCTTGCCTGAAATTGCGTCACTTGCAAGATACAATCACAGGCAGAATCGGATAGAGCCCGCCATGGCTGACTCTGGCCGCGATCCGCTGCCAGGCCGGCGTTGGATTGAGGCCGCGCCAGAGCAGCCGGAGCACGGTGAGCAGCAGCACGAGATAGCTGATATCGGCGTGGATCGAGCGGTGAAAGAAGCGGTCCGGCGCGCCGGGATGTGGTTCATCCACCAGCCATAGGCCAGCATGCCGATGATGGCCGCGCCCAGTCCCCAGTGGAACGCGCGGGCCAGCCAGTCCCAATCGGTCGAACTGTTCGCATCATGTCTGACCTGCCCTGCGGCCCGCCCGGATTTCGCATGCCATGGCAATGGCTTGCCGTGATAGTGGCAGGTATCTGCCAAGGCCATAAGAAATTCCCCGACTTCACCGCCTTGTGCGCCCGGCGCGCAAAAACAACTGAATCGTAACCCCGGATCGGATAATCTGCCGGACGTGTCGCGTCCCCCCACCATCCTTGTGTTCGATTCCGGCCTCGGCGGCCTCACCGTGCTGCGCGAAATCGTGCGCGCCCGGCCCGACGCGCATTACGTCTATGTCGCCGACGACGCGTTCTTCCCCTACGGCCACCACGGCGAGGATGAGATCGTCGCCCGCGTGGTGCCGCTGATCGGCGAGCTGATCGAGGCGCACGCGCCCGACCTCGTCGTGATCGCCTGCAACACCGCATCGACCATTGTCATGTCGCATCTGCGCGACGCCTATTCGGTGCCCTTCGTCGGCACCGTGCCGGCAATCAAGCCGGCCTGCGCCTCGTCGAGGACGCGGCGGGTTTCGGTGCTCGGCACCCGCGGCACCGTCAAGCGGGAATACACCCGCAAGCTGATCTCCGATTTCGCGCAGGGCTGCGAGGTCACCCTGGTCGGCTCCGGCGAGCTCGCCTCGCTGGCGGAGGCTGCGCTCAGCGGACAGGCCGTGCGCGACGAGGATATTGCCGCCGAGCTCGCCCCCTGCTTCGTCGGCAACGGCCCTGCCGACCCGGCGCGCACCGATACGGTCGTGCTCGCCTGCACGCACTATCCGCTGCTGCTGGATCGCCTGACCAGGCTTGCGCCGTGGCCGGTCGACTGGATCGATCCGGCGCCCGCGATCGCCCGCCGCGTCTCCGACCTGCTCGGGTCGCCCGGCACCGAGAGCGACACCGCCGGCGCCGAGATGATCTTCACTTCAAAACGCCCGCACACGCTGAGTGCGGCACTCACGCCGTTCTTCGGCGGCCGCGTTCCGGCCTGATCCAGCGTCCTTGCACTGCAGCACGTCAGCGCTCGTGTCCACGGCCTTACTCGCCTTGCGCGATCACTGCGATCGGCTGACACGAACCGATTGACATAATAGTTACAATTTGCATCATTAAGAAACCTACGGATATATTTTCCAAAGTTTTCAAAGAAGCGTTTTTTCCCAGGGCCACAACTTTTCGGTGCATTCAATTTCATCTCGGTCGGCGAAGGGCTCTAGCACGTATTTTCGCTAAGCACGCCACTGGCAATGACACCTCAACAGTTGGGGCTGCTCCACGCGCTGAACGGCGGGATGGGCGCTGACTTTTTGAGGGGGCCGGCCGGGGATGACACCGTCGAAATCCATCAGGCAATGCGCGACTGCGCTCGGACCGGAGCAGGCCACGCGACCGCGCGCGCCGCCAGTGCCAGCGATCTCCCCCGCTAACTCATCGCCAGCAAGAATTTCGATCATCAATTCATCAGGGAGCGCCAACAATGGCTACATACACGCACACCGCTAACGCCGTTCCGTCCGGGATCGCTTGGTACAACGTCAGCATCAACACGACTGTCCCCGTCACCCAGACCGGCACCACGATGGTTCTCATCAACTCGGATGGGACCCTGACGCGGATCATCGGCACGGGCTTTACCTACAACGGAACCACGCCGACCGGCGGCACGATTTCGGAAATCGACCGCACCAGCTTCGACGGCGCAACCATCCATGAGACCGTAACGGGCCTCAACACCTCGCTCGTTGACCTGATCACCTCGCCCAATGACGGCAACCGGTCGGCGTTTCATCTGGTCTTCCAGAATGCCGATACGTTCACCGGCTTCGCAGGCGACGATTTCTTCGTCGGCGGCCCCGGAGGCGACGCCTTTGCCGGCGGCGGCGGGAACAACACGGTCTCCTACGACAACGCACTGGCTGCGGTGCGCGCGGATCTCTTCAACCCCGGGACGAATACCGGAGAGGCCGCGGGAGACACCTACAGCAACATCCAGAATCTGATCGGATCGGACTTCAACGATCTTCTGTTCGGCAATGGCGCGGCCAATGTGCTGAGGGGCGGCAAAGGCAACGACTTCATCGGCGGCGGCGGCGGCAACGACATCATCGATGGCGGGGCCGGATTTGATATGTCGAATTACACCAACGCAACCGCCGCCATTACGGTCGTAATGTCGGCGACTTCGACCGTGACCGGCAATTCATCCGTCGGCGTCGATACCCTTATCAGCGTCGAAAACATCAGGGGCAGCAACTTTGCCGACAGCTTCACCGCCACCTCGAGTTTCGTTGGTGAATCCGGCGCGTATACCGAGTTCGAAGGACAAGGCGGCAATGACGTCATCAGCGGAAACGGCGTTACCCGGGTCGCTTATGGCCTTGCGGCGAGTGGCGTCGCCATCGACCTCCTGGCAGGAAACGCGCATTCCATCGCTGCCGGCGATGCCGCCGGAATCGGTGTCGACTCGTTCGCCGGGGTGGTCGGGCCCGATAACATCAATGCCGTGAATGCGGCGCGCGGCTCGGAATTCGCCGATACCATCACGGCCGCCGGTGCCCGCGGCTTCTTTCAGTTCATCGGACTTGGCGGCGACGATATCCTGACGGGCTCGGCAGAGGCGATCAACAATTTCGACAACAACACGGCTCGCTACGATTATCCCCTTGCGGCCGGCGTGGTGAATACCGGCGTGGTCGTCGTGCTCGACACCGTCTCAACCGTGACTGACAAGCCCGGCGGTAACGCGGCAGGCACCGACACGTTGATCAACATCGAACGTGTCAGAGGATCCGATCTTGCCGACAGCTTCACTGCAAATGCCGGATTCAACGGACCGTTCGGCAACTCGAACTTCTTCGAAGGCATGGGCGGCAGCGACAGCATTTCGGGCAATGGCCACACCTGGGCCCAGTACAGCAACGCGCTCGCCGCCGTGACGGTCAATCTCCAGACTGGCATCGGACAGTCCACCGTCGCCGATGCGGCCAACGTCGGCGTGGACACCCTTAGCGGCGTGAACGGCATTCTTGGCTCGCGCTTCAACGACACGCTGACCGGCAGCGACGGCGCGCAGGCCGAGCAGTTCTACGGCGATGCCGGCAACGACACGATCGATGGCGGCGGCGGCCTGCTCGACCGGGTGGTCTATCGGGGCGCGCCGGCGGGTGCCACGGTCAATCTCGCGACGCACACGGCATCCGATGGTTTCGGCGGCACCGACACGATCACCAACGTCGAAGGCGTGGTCGGCACCGAATTCAACGACTGGATCACCGGTGACAGCGGTGACAACCGGCTGATCGGCCAGAATGGCGACGACCATCTGACCGGCGGCGCGGGCAACGATTTCCTCGTCGGCGACGACGGGGTGGACCTCTACGACAACGCCTTCGGCACCGGCGGGACGACTTTCGACAATGGCAACGACGTCCTGGACGGCGGGGCCGGAGCCGATACGCTCACCGGCGGCCTCGGCCGCGATACGTTTGTCTTCTCGGTGGGCGGCGGCAACGATACCGTCACGGACTTTGTGGGAGGGGCCGGCGTCGTCGACAGGATCAGCCTGGTCGGAATCGGTTTCATCCATAATTTCACCGAAGCGCTCTCGGTTGCGACCCAGGTCGGCGCGGACACCGTCTTCAACTTCGACGGCGATCTTCTCACGTTGAAAAACGTCACGAAAGCCAATCTCGTTGCCGACGATTTCGCCTTTGCGCCGGTGACGCGCAGCGATTTCGACGGCAATTTCCATGACGACATCAACTGGGTCAACGACAACGGCAAGGCATCGATCTGGGATAACGGCCAGATCGGCGGCGCGCACGTCATTGCTCCCGCCGGCACCATCTCCGGCGGCTGGCATGTGGTCGGCTCCGGCGACTTCGACGGCAACCACAAGAGCGACATGCTGCTCGTCAACGACAACGGCAAGGTGTCGATCTGGGACAACGGCCAGATCGGCGGCGCGCACATCGTCGCTCCCGCCGGCACCATTGCCGGCGGCTGGCATTTTGCCGGCACCGGCGACTTCGACGGCAACGGCAAGAGCGACATCCTGTGGGTCAACGACGACGGCAAGGCGTCGATCTGGGACAACGGCCAGATCGGCGGCGCGCACATCATCGCTCCTGCCGGCACCATCGCCGGCGGCTGGCATATTGCCGGCACCGGTGATTTCGACGGCAACGGCAAGAGCGACATCCTGCTGTTCAACGACAACGGCAAGGCGTCGATCTGGGACAACGGCCAGATCGGCGGTGCACACATCATCGCTCCTGCCGGCACCATCTCCGGCGGCTGGCATTTTGCCGGCACCGGTGATTTCGATGCCAACGGCCAGAGCGACATCCTGCTGGTCAACGACAACGGCAGGGCGTCGATCTGGGACAACGGCCAGATCGGCGGCGCGCACTTCATCGCTCCCGTCGGCACCTTCTCCAATGGCTGGCATGTTGCCGACGTCGGCGACTATGATGGCAACGGGCAGAGCGACATTCTCCTGCGCAACGATAATTCGGCGGTGTCGATCTGGGATAACGGCCAGATCGGAGGCGCCCACATTATCGCCAGCGCCGGTGTGGTCCCGAACGACTGGCACATTGTCTGAGCGGGTCGCCTGATCTGCACCGGCGATAGCCCGTTCCCGCTAGCGCAGCGGTGGCGATCCTCTCCAGGCACGCCACCGCTGTGTCGCGCCCGTTGATGTTGCGGCATACCACAATGCCGCGGCCTCAACGCGCGCTCGGCATCGCCGCTACGGTCCACCAGCCTGCCGATGACAGCCGATCCCGGCGACTGTCCGCTTTGCCCCTGCAAGGCGAACGGCTATGAATGCATGCTCCAGCCCGCATTCGCCCGCCGACGGGAGGACCGCCTTGACCTCAGCATCGCTGACGCCGCTCAACCGCTTGCGACAACAGTGGCGCGAGAAGCGCCCGACCTTCGGCGCGATCGCGACGATCCCGAGCATCCAGACCGTGCAGATCATGGCGCAGTCGCTGGACTGGATCATCGTCGACCTGGAGCATGGCCCCATCGAGCTTTCCACCGCGCATGCGATGATCGTCGCCACCTCAGGCACGCCCTGCGTGCCGATGGTGCGGATCGCGGCCAACGAGCCGCACCTCGCCAAGGCACCGATGGACATCGGCGCGCTCGGCATCAACTTTCCGATGGTCTGCAACGCGGAGGAGGCCGCGAAGGCGGTGCGCAGCGTGCGCTACCCGCCGCAGGGCGAGCGGCTGTGGGGCCCGTTCCACGCCCCGTTCCGCTGGGGCGTCTCGATGAACGACTACATGGCGACCGCCGACGACGACATGATCTGCATGGTCACGATCGAGCATGTCGAGGCGGTGAATCGCATCGACGAGATCATGGCCACACCCGGTATCGACCTCGCGGTGATCGGCCCCGGCGACCTCGCCACCTCAATCAACAAGCGCGGCCTGCCCGACGATCCCGAGGTGGTCGCGCTGATGCAGCGTGCCGAGGACGGCATCATGCGAAGTGGCGTGGCGATCGGCGGCGTCGCCCGCACGGCCGAGCAGGCGAACGCGATGATCGACCGCGGCTACCTTGCGCTCGCGCTCGGCTTCGACTGGTCGCTGTTCCAGCGTGGAATAGCAGCGGCGTTCGCTGGCATCCGCCGGTGAACGGCCGCAACCGCCTCGCACTCACGGCTTGGCACGCCTCGCCCGGATAGGCGCAGCGCGATCCGGGATGGCCGCCTCCCGATTTCTACGGACCGTCCGCCCCCTTGCGAGGGCGAGATTTGGCCGCTTTAATACTGCGATTCCAGTACCTTACTATTTTGAAGAGCATTTGAGATGAAGGCCATAGAACAGATCATCGCGGGATACGTGTCTCTGAAGGATCGCCGCGCGCTCGAGAACATCAGAGATCATCGCAGGCGGCTGCTGCAGGAGACCCTGATGCGCAGCGGCGCCGGCTTCCACCCGTCGACCGTGATCGATACGCTCCAGGAGGAGGTCGATCTCATCGAAGCGGCGCTGGCCCGTCCCGAGATCGCACCAGAAGCGTCATGACGGACTTTCTCGCAGAACTCGAGACACTGCGACTCATTCGGGCATTCTCGAAGATTAAGGATCCCGACAAGCGGAAACTTGTGCTGCAATTCGTGGAAGCCGCCGTGCCCACGGATGACCCGGCGCGCGGGACATCCGAGCCGGGAGGGCAAGGCCCGAAGCGCTGAAGCCACGGACCTGACGGCGTGAATGCGCGGTCACCTACTTCTTCGCATCGCCGTTCTTCCGCTGCTCCCGGCTGGCCTTGTCCTTCTCGGACTTGTTGGCGCGGTTAACGTTCATGCCGGTGGTATCCATCGAACCCTTTTCCGTGGCGCCATTGGTGTTTTCCGGCCGCTCCATCCCGGCCTGCGGAAGCGGGCCAGTTTCCCCAGCGAAGGCTTGGCCGCCGATCAGCACAAAGGTGGCAATCGCAACGAGCTTCATCATGGAAATCTCCGTGGTCCCGGCCCTGTCCGGGGCACGGTCCCGCCCTTGGGGGTTGGGGGCTGTGGCGAGGACCGTGCAGGCCCGGATCAGGGATCCTAGGCCCACCGCCTCAACAAACTTCAACGCTGAAGTTTCCTAGCCCGCCAACCACCGATCTGCAGGATTTCCCGGATCTCACCCGGCAAACCGGCATCCGGCGGGTTCGGGCGCTCGGGAACCGGTCCTGCGGGCGAAAACTGCCATTTTGCCCGCTAAACAGCCGAAAAAGCCGGTCGTTTCGTTTGACAGGGCCGTGCTTTGTCCTTAAGACCACCCTTGCTCGCGGGCCGGTTTCGGCCCGCGATGCGTTTCGCGACCCGTGGTTCGTCCTCGAGCTTTCGAGGCGGATCTGTCGGTACAGGCCTTTTGGCCGGTACACAGGAGGGCGCGTCTCCTCAACCTGAAACTGACAAAACGCCGGCGCTGTTCGCGACGGCTATCCAAAGAGGACCGCGATGACAAAGCGTAGTGAGGCGAAGTACAAGATCGATCGCCGCATGGGCCAGAATATCTGGGGCCGCCCGAAGAGCCCCGTGAACCGCAGGGAATACGGCCCCGGCCAGCACGGCCAGCGCCGCAAGGGCAAGCTCTCCGACTTCGGCGTGCAGCTGCGCGCCAAGCAGAAGCTCAAGGGCTACTACGCCAACATTTCCGAGCGCCAGTTCCACGGCATCTATGTCGAGGCCAGCCGCCTCAAGGGCGACACCGGCGAGAACCTGATCGGCCTGCTCGAGCGCCGTCTCGACACCGTGGTCTATCGCTCGAAGTTCGTCTCGACCATGTTCGCGGCGCGCCAGTTCATCAACCACGGCCACGTCAAGGTGAACGGCCGCAAGGTCAACATCGGCAGCTACATGCTGCGGGTCGGCGACATCATCGAGGTCAAGGAAGCCTCCAAGCAGCTCGCCACCGTGCTGGAAGCGAGCCAGCTGCCGGAGCGCGACGTGCCCGACTTCATCGAGGTCGACCACAGCAAGATGACCGCGAAGTTCGCGCGCATCCCCGGCCTCTCCGACGTGCCGTTCCCGGTGCAGATGGAGCCGCATCTGATCGTCGAATTCTATTCGCGCTGATCGTGACAAGTATTGCGAGATTGAAAGGCCCCGGTTTTGCCGGGGCCTTTTTGTTTGGCTAAAGTCCGCGCACACCGAACGAGAGAGACCTCATGCACTACACCCCTGCCCCGCCCGATCCGAAGGCTCCCGCCGTCCGCATCAACCTGTTGTCGGACACGCAGACCAGGCCGACGCCGGCGATGCGCGAGGCGATGGCGCGCGCGGAGGTCGGCGACGAGCAGGTCGGCGACGATCCGACCACCAACGAGCTCAACGCCCGCGTTGCCGACCTGCTCGGCAAGGAGGCGGCCGTCTTCATGCCCTCGGGCACGATGTGCAACGTCGCCGCGACGCTGGCCTATTGCCGCCCCGGCGACGAGATCCTGGCGCATGCGACCGCGCATATCATTGCCCGCGAGGGCGGCGCGCATGCCGCGCTGGGTGGCTTCCAGATCACGCCGCTGCCGGGCGATGACGGCCAGTTCGCGCCGGAGACGTTCCGCGCCGCGCTGCATCCGCGCACCCGCTACCAGCCGCCGCAGGTGCTGGTCAGCGTCGAGCAGACCGCCAATATCGGCGGCGGCACGATCTGGAAGAAGGCCGCGCTCGACGAGATCGCGAGCATCGCGAAGGCGCATGGCCTTGCCACCCACATGGACGGCGCGCGGCTGCTCAACGCCACCGTCGCCTCGGGCATCTCGCCGCGCGACATGACGGCGGGCTGGGATTCGGCCTGGATGGATTTCTCGAAGGGATTGGGCGCGCCGATCGGCGGCGTGATCGCCGGCACGCGCGCCTTCATCGATGACGTCTGGCGCTGGAAGCAGCGGCTCGGCGGCTCGATGCGGCAGTCCGGTGTCGCGGCTGCCGCTTGCATCCATGCGCTCGACCATCACGTCGACCGCCTCGCCGACGACCACGCCAATGCGCGCGCACTGGCGCGCGGCTTGTCGCAGATCAACGGCATCACGGTGCAGACGCCCGAGACCAACCTCGTGTTCTTCAAGCCCGACGGAGCCGGTGTGCCCGGCGAGAAGATGGTCACCGAGCTGCGCAAGCGCGGCGTGGCGCTGGCGATGATGGACGGCAGAATCAGAGCCTGCACCCATCTCGACGTCACAGCTGCAATGATCGAGGAGGCAATCGGCCACGTCAGGGACATCGTGCGCGGGGCGTGACGTCCTGTAGCGCGGATGGAGCGAAGCGCAATCCGGGATGCTGTCCCAGATTACGCTGCGCTCCATCCGGGCTACGCACGTGCGAAAACCAGCCTTACCGCTTCGTAGAATACGCGTCGTGCAGCAATCGCTGCTCATCGGCATATGTTTGCAGCGCTTCCTTCTGCATTTCGTTCAGATTCTTGAACGTGATCGCAACTTCCTTCCGGCTGACCCGCTCTCGGCTGAATTCTCGCTTGTTGAGCGTCGCCTCGACATGCTCTGCGAACATGGGAACGCGTAGTTCATTGGACGTCCGATTTATCGCGGACTCCTGCTTCGGATCAGCGCCGCAATCCGGAACGACGCGGACTTTGTCGGGCCCGGCATCCGTGATCGCGACGTCGCACGTGATCAGCGGCGCGCGGCTTGAATATTTCATGTTGAGCATGACGCCCTTGCTCGAGCGGCCGGTGCTCCAGATCTCGATCTGCCCGCTGTTGTCTCGCCTTGGAAGAGTGGTCTTCGCAGCCACCAGCATGGTCTGGGCCTGCTGCCTGGAATAGGGATAAATCGTCGGATCGGAGTTCGATGCATCGTAGGCGATGTAGCCGCCGGCCAGACCTAGAGCGCCCAGCGTGGAAATGAGTCTGGCGTCCATGTGACACCTCCGAATGTGGATCGGGCCAGCATCGGACGAATGCCGTTTGCAATCTCTTAGCGAATGGGCTCGTCCCACAACCGATGTTAATTTTGGGCCAATGCCGTCACAACCGGGATTGATTTCCTCTGCCTGGAGCGTGGCTTACGCCAACGCCTGGCGATGAACGATCGGTCACCCCACGCCTCTACCGTCCCATCGCCTGATAGATCAGCGTCTTGAGTTCGAGCTGGATCCGGCCGCGCTGCGTCGGCGTCTGCATCATCAGGATTCCGAACAGGTCATCCTGGGGATCGATGAAGAAGAACGTGCCAGCGACGCCGTCCCAGCGATATTCGCCGACCGGCCAGTCCGTGTTCGGCGGCACCGAAGTGCGGATGGCAAAGCCGAGGCCGAAGCCCGAATTCGGACCCGGATAGAAGTTCTGATCGCGCACCACACCGGTCTCGGGGCCGATATGATCCGACGTCATCAGCGCGATGGTCTCAGCCTTCAGATAGCGCTTGCCGTCATAGGTGCCGCCGTTCAGCAGCATCTGCGCAAAGCGCGCGTAGTCGCCGATCGTGCCGACCAGTCCGCCGCCGCCGGATTCCCATCGCAGCGGCTTTCGGGGATCGCGGACCTCGGCGACGGGACTGATGACGCGATCCTTCGGCATCGGCTCCGCGATCAGCGGCCATTTCGCGCGGTCCGCGACATAGTATGCGGTGTCGTTCATGCCGAGTGGGCCGAGCAGCCGCTCCTTCTCGAACTCGAACAGCGATTTCCCGGTAATGACCTCGATGATGCGGCCGAGCACGTCGGTGGAATGACCGTAGTCCCACTGCGTGCCGGGCTGCTCGGCCAGCGGCAGCGCCGCGATGCGCGCCACCAGTTCGGCGTTGCTGGGATCGTTCTTGAACAGGCCGGCATCCGCATAGGCCTTGTTGACGAGGCCGCCGCCGTAATAGCCGTAAGGCAGCCCGGCGGTGTGGCGCATCAGGTCTTCGATAGTGACGGGACGCTTGAGCGGCTCCAGCGTCATCACCGGCTTGCCGTCCTCGCCGCGCCTGTCCGCTGCGACCTTCATGTCGGCAAAGGCCGGAATGTATTTCGAGACCGGATCGCTGAGGGCGAGCTTGCCCTCCTCGACCAGCATCATCGCCGTGACCGTGGTGATCGGCTTCGACATCGAATAGAGGCGGAAGATGGTGTCCGCGCTCATCGAGAATTCGGTCGCGATGTCGCGCACGCCGAACTTCTCGTAGTAGACCGGCTTGCCGTGCTGCTGCAGCAGAAGGATCGCGCCGGGAATCTTCCCGGTTGCGATCTCGTTCCTGATGTAGTCCGAGACCTTCGCCAATCCTTCCGGCGAGAAGCTGTGCGGGGCACGCTTCTCGCCTTCACCCTTCGCACCTGTTGCGCCGAGCGCGAGCACGAGTGCCGCGACGACCGCGCGGCACCCACGCATGTCGAGTCCTCTGTTTTGAGGCGTTTTCTTCACGCGAACCGGCATCCACTGCGCTCGAAACCGCTTTAATTCTCCATGGCTTCATAGACCAGCAGCTTCAACGTCCGCTGGATGCGCTGACGCTCGGTCGGCGTCTGCTCCAGCAGGATGAAGAACATGTCCTGCTTGCGGTCAATCACGAAATAGCAGCCGCTGGCGCCGTCCCATTTCAGCTCGCCGAGGTTGCCGGGCGGCGGCGGCTTCGCGTTGCCCGGATCGGTCCGCACCGCGATCCCGAGCCCGAAGCCGAACCCGTCGCCGGGAAAATAGAAATAGTCGCGCTCGACCCCGGAGTCGGGCCCGACATAGTCGGTCGTCAGCAGCTTGAACGTCTCCGGCGTCAGATAGGTCTTGCCGTCGTAAGTGCCGCCGTTGAGCAGCATCTGCGCGAAGCGCGAATAGTCCGCCATGGTCGAGACCATGCCGCCGGAGGCGGATTCCCATTTCTTGACCTTGGTCGGATCGTTGACCCGGCCGACCCGGAAGTCGCTGTCATTGGGCATCGGCTCGGCCATCAGCTTCTGCTTCTCGGGATCCGTGACGAAGAAGCGGGTGTCGTTCATCCCGAGCGGATCAAGCAGATGCTCGCGCTCGATCGCAAGCAGCGGCTTGCCGGCAGCGATCTCCATCACCCGCGCCAGGATGTCGGTGGAATGGCCGTATTGCCAGAGCTCGCCGGGCTGGTTGTGCAGCGGCAGTTTGGCGATCCGCTCGGCGAACTCGGCAAGATCGAAATCGCCGGCATAGATATTGGCTTCCTTGTAGGCCTTGCGGACCAGGCTGTCGCCGTAGAAGCCATAGGTCACGCCCGACGTATGCGTCATCAGATCCTTGATCGTGATCGGCCGTTTCAGCGGCACGAGGTCAAGCGTCTTGCTGCCGTCGTCGGCCTTCTTCTCGACCCCGACCTTCATGTTGGCAAAGGAGGGAATGTATTTCGAAACGGGATCGTCGAGCTTGTACTTGCCGTCCTGCAACAGCTGCATCGACACCACGGCGGTGATCGCCTTGGTCATCGACGCCAGGCGGAAGATGGTCTTGTCGGTCATCGGCGCCTTGCTGACGACGTCCTGCACGCCGAAGAATTCGTGATAAACCGGCTTCCCGTGCTGCTGGATCAGCACGATCGCACCGGGGATCTTGCCGGTCGCGACCTCGTTCTTGAAAAACTCGCCGATCCTGGCGAGCTTGTCCTTGTTGAAATGCGCACCTGCCGGAATTTCGTAGGTGCCCTCGGCCCGCGCCATGGGCGCGGCCAGGAGCACCGCGCCAACCGCCGCGGCGCACAGCAATCGAAATGAATTCATGAAACTCCCCCTCCGGTGATCACGGGGAAGTGTAGCCGCCGCGGCATCAGGCACAAGGGCTGCCAAAGTTGGCCAATTCGGCCGCGTGCAGTTGGCCGCTGGCCGCCGAGAAGCAGCAGAAGGTGACATGCGTCACGCCTGAAGCCGCCGTCAGGGCGTCGACAACGGTCTTGACCGCGATAGCGGCGGCGCGATCGGGCGGAAAATGGTAGACGCCGGTGGAAATGGCGGGAAATGCCACCGACCCCAGACCATGGGCCTGGCAGAGCTCGATGCCGCGGCGATAGCAGGAGGCGAGCAGCGCATCCTCGTTCTGCGTACCGCCGTGCCAGATCGGACCGACGGCGTGGATCACGTGCCTGGCCGGGAGCCGGTATCCCTTCGTGATCTTGGCATCGCCGGTCTTGCAGCCCTTCAGCGTACGGCACTCGGCCAAGAGCTCCGGCCCAGCGGCGCGATGGATCGCACCGTCGACGCCGCCACCGCCGAGCAGCGATGAATTGGCTGCGTTGACGATGGCGTCAACGCGCAACGTGGTGATGTCGGCAACAATCGCTTCCAGCCGTGCCTTGCCGATCTGGCGCGCGGACAAGGTCAGGCGGCCGGAATCAGGCGGCAACGTCGACCGGGATGCCCTTGTCGGCGAACAGCTGCTGCAATTCACCGGCCTGGAACATCTCGCGGATGATGTCGCAACCGCCGACGAACTCGCCCTTCACATAGAGCTGCGGAATAGTCGGCCAGTTCGAATAGACCTTGATGCCGTTGCGCAGCTCGGCCGATTCGAGAACGTTGAGGCCCTTGTAGCCGACGCCGATGTGGTCGAGGATCTGCACGACCTGGCCGGAAAAGCCGCACTGCGGGAATTGCGGCGTGCCCTTCATGAACAGCACGACGTCGTTCGACTTCACTTCGTTGTCGATGAATTGCTCGATGCTCATTTTCGCTTCCTTTTCGGGCGGCGCTCTCAAGCCTGTTCGGCCGGCCCGCCCTTCTAACCCGTGACTGGCTATATATGTAACTCAAACCATTGTGCATCCAAAGCAAAATGGCGGAAATCTGGCATGCGGCGGGCGCCGGGCGCCGCTGCTGCGGATCATCTGATGGGGCTAATATCATCACCGGTGAGGCTTTTTTTCCGTAACCGAGCCCCCATCTAGGACGAACTGTCCGTCAAGGAACCAGTTCGCCGAAGCAACGTTCTCCCCCTGAACCGGAGACCATCGTGACGAAACCAGCCTCTGCCGCGGCCGCCATGGCCACCGCTTCCCCGTCACGCCCCTCCGTATCCGGCCCGCTCGCCCAGCGGCTGATGGATGCCTATCTCGCGGTCCGCGGAGAGACGGAGCGCCGCGCCGCACCGCTGTCGGCGGAAGACCAGCTGATCCAGTCGATGCCGGATGCGAGCCCCGCCAAATGGCACCGCGCCCATACCACCTGGTTCTTCGAGCAGTTTCTGCTCGGCGAGCATGTCGCCGGCTACACGCCCTTCCATCCGGACTACGCCTATCTGTTCAATTCCTATTACGTCAGCGCCGGCCCGCGGCATGCCCGCCATCAGCGCGGCCATCTGACGCGTCCGAGTGCCGACGAGGTCACTACCTACCGCCGCCATGTCGACGCCGAGGTGGTGAAATTCTTCCAGACTGCGGGTGAAGAGAAGCTCCAGGCGCTGGTGTCGCTGGTCGAGGTCGGCCTCAATCACGAGCAGCAGCATCAGGAACTGATGTACACCGACATCCTGCACGCCTTTGCGCAGAATCCGATTCCGCCGGCCTACGATCCGGCGTGGCGCTTCCCGGCCTCGCATCGCGGCGGCGAGGAATGGGTGACGCTCAACGAAGGCATCCACACCGTCGGGCATGGCGACGACAGCTTCCATTTCGACAATGAGAAGCCGGCGCATCGCGCCCTCGTTGGACCGGTCAAGCTGGCGAAAAATCTCGTCACCAATGCCGAATGGCTCGCCTTCATGAAGGACGGCGGCTACTCCACCGCGACGCTGTGGCTGATGGACGGCTTCGGCGCCGTCACCAATGAAGGCTGGCAGTCGCCCGGCCACTGGCGCGAGATCGACGGCGAATGGAAGATCATGACGCTGGGCGGTTTGCAGCCGATCGACCCGTCGGCACCGGTCTGTCACGTCAGCTATTACGAGGCCGACGCCTTCGCCCGCTGGGCCGGCAAGCATCTGCCGACCGAGACGGAATGGGAGGTCGCCGCGCGCGCCGGCCTACTCAACGACGCCTACGGCATCGTCTGGCAGTGGACCCGCAGCTCCTATTCGCCCTATCCGGGCTATCGCGCCATCGAGGGCGCGCTCGGCGAATACAACGGCAAGTTCATGGTCAACCAGCTGGTGCTGCGCGGCTCATCGCTGGCGACGCCGGAAGGTCATAGCCGTGTCACCTATCGCAATTTCTTTTATCCGTTCCATCGCTGGCAATTCACGGGGTTACGCCTCGCAGACTACGCCTGATTGAGCCCTGTCGACATCAATAGCGCGCCGGTAAGCGCGTTCGGGAGAGTATCATGAATGTGCATGCCGCCGCTTTGACCAAAGCGTATCCGTTCGACGAGGCGACTTCGGCGTTTGCCGGCGACGTGATCGGCGATCTCGCACGTCATCCGAAACGGCTGTCGCCGAAATATTTCTACGACGCCGCCGGCTCGGAGCTGTTCGAGCAGATCACCGTGCTGCCGGAATACTATCCGACGCGCACCGAGCTCGGCATCCTGCGCGATCGCGCAGCCGAGATCGCCGCGATCATTCCGGAAGGCGCGGCGCTGGTCGAGTTCGGCGCCGGCGCCACCACTAAGGTGCGCCTCCTGCTCGAGCACTGCGAGTTCGGCGCCTACGTGCCGGTCGATATCTCAGGCGATTTCCTCAAGGCTCAGGCCGACGGCCTGCGCAAGGATTTCCCCGCTCTCGGTATCTATCCGGTCGCCGCCGATTTCACGGCGCCGTTCGCGCTGCCCGAGGCTGTCGCCGCCATGCCGAAGGTCGGCTTCTTCCCGGGCTCGACGCTCGGCAATTTCGAGCCGAACGAGGCCGCCGCGTTCCTGCGCAGCGCGCGCAACATCCTCGGTCACGGTGCCCAGATGATCATCGGCGTCGACCTCGAGAAGGACGAGCGCGTGCTGTACGACGCCTATAACGACGCCGCCGGCGTCACCGCGCGCTTCAACCTCAATGTGCTGGCGCGCATCAACCGCGAGCTCGGCGGCAACTTTGATCTCTCGGGCTTCATGCACCGCTCGATCTACAACCGCGACCGGCATCGCATCGAGATGCACCTGATCAGCCGCAAGGCGCAGACCGTGCGCATCCTCGGCAACACCTTCGCGTTCCGCCCCGGCGAGAGCATTCATACCGAGAACAGCTACAAATATTCGCTCGAGCGTTTCACTGCGCTGGCCCGCAGCGCCGGATGGTCGGTACGCGAGAGCTGGACCGACGCGGATGGGATGTTCTCGGTGCATGCGCTGACGGCGGAGTAGCAGCGCAGGTCTCTCCGCAGTCATTGCGAGCGAAGCGAAGCAATCCATCGTTCCACATGCGCGGACAGATGGATTGCTTCGTCGCTTTCGCTCCTCGCAATGACGTGGATGGAGTTGCGCCGCTATTCCTCGACCGTACCTGACCGCAGCGAGAGCGATTCCCACGCTGCGACCACGATCATTATCGTGGTCGTCACTAGCGAGAGCATCAGCGGCGACATCTCGCTGGCGAACCAGGCCGCCGCCGCCAGCGCGATGATGCCGACGCCGTGCGAGAGCTGCAGGAAATTGCGGATCACGTATTTGAACAGGATGGTCCCGACCAGAAACAACATCGGGCCGCCGACCGAGCTGACGATCGTCTTGAGGTCGGCATGTCCGCCCGGGTGTTTCAGCACCAGTTCGTCGGCCACCGCGGTGAGGATGATGCCACCGACGATCGGCATGTGCAGATAGGTATAGGCGAGCCGCGCCACGCGGCCGGATTCTTCGGACTTCGAGATCATCTCCGAGCCGGCCTCGGCGCCCTTGTGGAAATAGATCCACCACATCGCGATGCTGCCGACCAGAGCGCAGACGAACGCAGCCATGTTTTCCGGCGTCCAGGTCAATTCGGCGAAGGTCGCGCCGTCGACGACGATGGTCTCACCGAGCGCGATGATGACAAACAGCGAGCAGCGCTCGGCCATGTGGCCGCCCTCGACCGACCAGGCCTCGATCGAGGACGGGCCGAGCCGCGGTGTCCAGAACCGCGCCGCCGGCGCGATGTATTCGATGGTCAGCGCCGCGATCCAGAGCCACAGCCGCGTCTCGTGCTCGGCGAGGCCGCCTGATATCCAGAGCACGGCCGAGCAGCAGAGCCAGGTCAGGATCCGGATCGCATTGTGACGCACCGCCGTCCGCCGCCGCGGCGTCGCCAGCAGCCAGAACAGGGTGCGGCCGGTCTGCATCGCCGCATAGGTCGCGGCGAACCACAGGCCACGCCCCTCGAATGCGGCCGGGATCGAGGTCGACAGCAGCAATCCGCCCAGCATCAGCACGAACAGCAGGAGGCGGACCGGCGTGAGCTCGGGATTGAGCCAGTTGGTGACCCAGGTGGTGAAGACCCACACCCACCATACCGCCAGGAACAGCACCGTGACCTGGACGGCGCCGAGCGGGGTAAAATGGTGCAGCAGCGTGTGCGACAGCTGCGTGACGGCAAAGACGAAGACGAGGTCGAAGAACAGCTCGGCGTTGGTGACCCGGCTGTGCTGGTTCGGCACGATGACGCGAAACATCGCGCCGCGCGGATTGTCCGCCATCGCCCAGCCCCTCAGCTTGCCGGGGGCTAGCCTCCCGGCACCCCGGTCTGCAATGCCAGCGCGTGCAGCACCCCGCCCATCTGCCCCTTCAGCGATTGGTAGACGATCTGGTGCTGCTGGACGCGGGACTTGCCGCGGAAGGACTCGGATATGACAGTGGCCGCATAGTGGTCGCCGTCGCCGGCCAGATCGCGGATCGTTACCTCGGCATCCGGGATCGCGGCCTTGATCATCGATTCGATATCACGGGCGTCCATCGGCATCCCAGTCAACCTCCATCAAGCCATGCGAATCACGGGCCCGCTCACGCGGCCGTGACAGGATAAAACCTAGTCCCTGCGGTCTTCTAGGTCATCCCGGGCGTCACTATATGCCCATTCGCAGCGATTGAAACCTGCATCAATCGGTCACAAGTATTCACGCCGAAATGACCAGAAAAGGCGCAGCCCGATGAAGCTCCCCGGCCCCGATCATCCGATCACCATCACCCCCAATCCGAAGCGCGTCCGCGTCACCGCCGACGGCGTCGTGATCGCCGAGACCACGCACGCGCTGACCCTGAAGGAAGCGAGCTATCCGGCGGTGCAGTACGTGCCGCGCCAGGATGCCAAGATGGAGCTGCTGGTCCGCACGGAGCGGACCACGCACTGCCCCTACAAGGGCGATGCGAACTATTTCAGCGTCAAGGCCAACGGCAAGACGCTGGACAACGCGATCTGGACCTATGAGACGCCTTTCCCGGCGATGGCCGAGATCACAGGTCACCTGGCGTTCTATCCGGACAAGGTGAAGATCGAGGAAGTGGCCTAGGGTCAGACCTCGCTTATTGCTGTTACGACGGGGCGTCCCGGCCCTCCACGCCGCTCGATCTGGACCTGGGTGCCCGGGGCAGCCGGGCACTAAGAAGGGAGCTGAGCGCGGTCTCCCGCTAGGCCCGGAATATTGTGAGCCCGAGGATCAGGAGCACCAGGAAGATCACGACGAACACATAGAACAGGAAGCGCGCGATGTCGGCAGAGGCGGCTGAGATGCCGGTGAAGCCGAGCAGGCCCGCAATAATGGACACGACAAGGAAGATCAGCGCCCATTTCAGAATCGTCATTGCTTGCTCCTCGTGGCCGCGCCCCGCGCGTTGCCAATTCCTCCGATAACGCCCGTTACCAACCACAGTTCCAAAACGAACCAGACCCGCGGAATGACCAACCTCGACCTCGATGCCCGCCAAGCGGGACGATTGGGCCTTGCTGAATCCGGCGCCCGATTGCAACATCCGGCTGCGGACCCGGCTGGGGACACCATGAAATCGATTGCGCATGCGGCACCGGACGTCGACGTCCAGGCAGCACCGAAGCTCCACAAGCGCAACGTAGCGCTGGACCGGGCGCGCACCTTCCTGACACTGGTCGTGCTGCTCCACCACGCGGTGATCCCCTACACCTATTTCGGCCACACCGACCCGACGTCCTGGATCGGCTTCGACGGCGTGGTGCTGGCGACCGACAGCTTCTTCATGGCGATGTTCTTCTTCCTGTCTGGGCTGTTCGTCTGGCCCGGGCTTGGCCACAAGCCGTGGCTGATCTTCCTGCGCGACCGGCTGCTGCGGCTCGGCCTGCCGTTCGTGGTCTGCGCCGTCACCGTGATCCCGCTCGCCTATTGGGCGATCGAGCTGCGCCACACGCCGGGCACCAGCTTCGGCGAGTTCTGGCGCAAGACCATGACCGTCGGTCCCTGGCCGGCCGGACCGATCTGGTTCGTCTGGGTGCTGATGGCGTTCGACGTCACCGCGAGCCTGCTCTACCGCATCTCGCCGCGCCTGCTCGATCCGATCAACCGCCTCTCGTTGAAGGGATTCGAACGTCCCTCGAAGTTCTGGCTGTTTCTCGTGGTGGGCAGCGCGCTGCTTTATTTGCCGCTGCTGGTTTATTTCGGCCAGAACCGCTGGTTCGAATTCGGGCCGTTCTCGGTGCAGGCGAGCCGCGTGCTGCTGTACGCGTCCTATTTCTTCATCGGTGCCGGCATCGGCGCGGCACAGCTCGAGAGCGGCGTGCTCAGCGCGCACGGACGGCTGACCGAGCGGCGCTGGTTCTGGACCGGCGTCACGCTGATCCCCTACGCCATGATGTGGGTCATGATCTACGTCAAGCGCCAGGTGATCGGTAATCCGGATCCGCTGCCGTCCTGGTATCTCGCGATCTACGGTACCTTCTTCGTGCTGTTCAGCGCCTCGATCCTGTTCGCGATCCTGGCCTATTTCCTGCAATCGAAGGCATCCGGCCCAACCCTGCTGGACCGCATGCAGGCCGATGCCTACGGCATGTTCCTGGTGCACTATCCGATCGTGCTGTGGCTGCAATACTGGCTGTTCGATATGGATCTGCCGGCGATCGCCAAGGCGGCGATCGCGTTCTTCGCCACGGTGGCGCTGAGCTGGGCCGCCACCGCCGTGCTGCGCAAGATTCCGGGCGCCAAATACGTGCTGTAGTCTACGCCGCGATCTCGCCCCGCGCCGTCACGCGCTCCAGCTTCGGGGCAGCTGCGGCGCGGTGGTCGCGGGCGATCAGGATGTAGAAAGTCGGCAGCACGAATAGCGTGAACAGCGTGCCGATCAGCATGCCCATCACCACCACGATGCCGATCGCGAAGCGGCTCGCTGCGCCGGCGCCGTCGGCATAGAGCAGCGGCGCCAGACCCGCGACCATTGCGGCCGTCGTCATCAGGACCGGGCGCATCCGCACCGCGGCGGCCTTCTGGATCGCGGCGACGCGGTCGAGTCCCTCATTGTGCTGGATCTCGTTGGCGAAGCTGACCATCAGGATGCCGTGCTTGGAGATCAGCCCGATCAGCGTGACGAGGCCGATCTGGGTGTAGATGTTCAGCGTGGTGAAACCGAAATAGAGCGGCAGCAGCGCGCCGCAGACCGCGAGCGGCACCGTGACCATGATGACCAGCGGATCGCGAAAGCTTTCGAACTGCGCCGCCAGCACCAGGAAGATCACGATCAAGGCCATGCCGAAGGTCACGATCAGGCGGTTGCCCTCCTGGACGTATTGCCGGCTGTCCGACAGCCAGTCGATCGTCATGCCCGGCGACAGCTTTTGCCCCTGCATGAAGGCGACCGCCTGCCCCATCGTCACGCCGGGTTTCAGCACCGCCGAGAGCGTCGCCGCATTCATCTGGTTGAACTGCGGCAGCCGGTTCGGCTCGGGCTTGACGTTGACCTTGATCACCGTCGACAGCGGGAACATCCGCCCCGCGCTCGAGCGCACGTTGAAGCTGCCGAGATTTTCCGGCGTCACGCGGTCGGCCTGCCGCACCTGCGGGATCACCGAATAGGAGCGCTCGAAGAAGTTGAAGCGGTTGACGTAGTTCTCGCCGACCAGCACCGCGAGCGTGTCGGCGATAGTCTGCATGCTGACGCCGGATTCGGCGGCCTTGGCGTGATCGATAGTGATCCGCGCGGTCGGGCTGTCGAATGCGAGATCGCTGTCGACGAAGGCGAACAGCCCGCTCTTCCAGGCGGCCTGCTTCAGGCCCTCGACCTCCTGATAGATGCTGGCGAAGCTGCCGGCCGAGCGCACCACCATCTGGAACGGCAGGCCCCCGGTCGCCGCCGGCAGCGCCGCCGGCTGGAACGGCGTCACCGACGCGCCGAGCACGCCGTAGGACATGCCGTAGAGCTGGTTCTGGATGTCGTTGGCGGAGCGCTTGCGCTTGTCCCAATCGGTCAGGGTGATGCCGCCGAACGCATGGTTCTGGCCGTCGGTGCCGTTGACGACCCAGCTCGCATGATATTCCGGAAACGAGCGATAGAGCTGTTCGATCTGGTCGGTATAGCGCGTGGTGTAGTCGACGCTGGCATATTGCGGCGCGCGCAGCACGGTGAACACATAGCCCTGGTCCTCCTGTGGCGCGAGCTCGCGCTGGCTGCCGAAGAACAGCACCACGATCGCCCCCAGCACGCTGACGGCGACCAGCAGCACCGCGGCGCGCATCTTCAGCGTCGCCGCCAGCAGCCGGCTGTAGCCGCGCGACAGCCTCGAGAACTGGTGCTCGACCAAGCGGGCGAAGCGGCCATGCGTGCTCGCCTCCCCGAGCAGCTGCGCGCTCATCATCGGCGACAGCGTCAGCGCGACGACACCCGACACCACCACCGAGCCGGCCAGCGTGAAGGCGAATTCGCGGAACAGGCTGCCGGTCAGCCCGCCCATCAGGCCGATCGGCGCATAGACCGCGGCGAGCGTGATCGTCATCGCGATGACAGGACCTACGATCTCGCGGGCGCCGATCAGCGCCGCCTCGCCGGGGCGAAGGCCCTCCTCGATGTGGCGATGGATGTTCTCGACCACGACGATGGCGTCGTCGACCACGAGCCCGATCGCCAGCACCATGGCGAGCAAGGTCAAAAGGTTGATGGAGAAGCCGAGCCCCAGCATCATCGCGGCGGTGCCGACCAGCGACAGCGGCACGGTGACGACAGGGATCAGCACCGAGCGGAACGAGCCCAGGAACAGCAGGATCACCACCACGACGATCACGATCGCCTCGACCAGCGAGTGCTGCACCTCGGAGATCGACGCCTTGACGAAATGCACGATGTTGAAGACGTCGGCAATCTTCAGGCCGGGCGGCGCCACGCGGTTGAGGTCCTCGATCACCTTGCCGGTGGCGGCGACGATCTCCAGCGGATTGCCGTCGGGCGTCGGCTGCACCGCGATGTAGACCGTCGGCTTGCCGCTGTCGCGCGCATTGGAATCGTAGTTCTCGCCACCGATCTCGAGCGTTGCGACGTCGCCGAGCCGCACCAGGCCGCCGCTGCCCGCGCTGGTCTTGATCACCATCCGGCGGAAGTCATCGAGATTGCGCAGGTCGGTCGCCGCGGTGATGTTGGTGACGGTCATCTCGCCGCGCAGCCGCCCAGGGGCGGCCTGCACGTTGTTGGAGCGCAGAGCAGCCGCGACGTCGGCCGGGATCAGGCCGCGCGCGGCGAGCTTGAACGGATCGATCCACACCCGCATCGCCAATGACGATCCGCCCGAAGTATCGGCCGACGCCACGCCGGGCACCGAGGTCAAGAGCGGCTGCGCCACGCGGGTGGCAAAATCGGTGATCTGCGCCGGCGTCAGCGTGTCGCTGGTGAAGGCGATGTACTGCACCGCGGAGGCGCCGTCGGTGATCTTGGTGATGACGGGATCGAACACGCCGGCCGGCATCCGGTACTTGACCTGCTGCACCTTGGCCAGCACTTCGGTCATGGCGCGGTCGGCATTGGCGTTGAGCACCAGCTTGGCCTTGATCTGGCTGAGGCCGAGCGTCGAGTTCGACGTCATGTACTCGATGCCGTTGGCGGTCGCGATCGACTGCGCGATGACAGAGGTGACAAAGCCCTGCATGACATCCTGGGTCGCGCCGGGGAACGAGACGTCGACCTGGATGGTCGCGCTCTCCATGCTGGGATATTGCCGCACCGGCAGCGACAGCAATGCCGCCGAGCCGATCAAGAGGATCATTAGGCTGACGACGGTCGCCAGGATCGGCCGCCGGATGAAGATGTCGGTGAAATGCATGATGCTGACCCGGCGCTGATGTCAGCGCCCCTTCTCCTCGGCCATCGTCATCTGCACGGTCGCGCCGGGCATGACGCGGAGCTGGCCGGCAGTGACGATATGGTCGCCCGCCGACAGCCCCTGCTCGACCACGACGCGCTCGCCGATGCGCTGGCCGGTCCTGACCGCGACGGCGACCGCCTTGCTGTCGCGCACCACCAGCACGCTCTCGCCGGATGCTGAGGTCTGGATCGCTGTGACCGGCACCACGATCGCGTCAGGCTGCGGCGGCAGCACGACATTGACCATCACGAACAGGCCCGGCCGCAGCAGCCGGTCGGGATTGTCGAACAGGGCCTGCACGAGGACATTGCGGGTGTCCTCGGCGACCTGCGGTTCGATGGCATTGATTTTCGCCTCGAACTCCCGATCGGGGAAAGCGTCGGTACGGATCGTCACCGCGCCTCCCACCTTCAGATTTGACAGGCGCTGCTGCGGAACGGTGAAATTGACGTAGAGCTGGTCGAGCGCGGTCAGCGTGGCGAGCGCGTCGCCGGCATTGACGTATTGCCCGAGATTGACCTTGCGCAGGCCGATCTGGCCGGCGAACGGCGCCCGGATCGTCAGTTGCGCGATCTGCGCATCGAGCTGCTCGACGCTGGCGTCGGCCTGCTTGAGATCCTCCTGCCGCTGCTGCAACACCTCTTGGGTGACGAAGCCCGACGGCGCGAGCCCCTGCGAACGCTTCTCCTGCAACTGCGCGAAGCGTCCCTTCGAGACCGCAACGGTGCGGGAGGCACGCAGCGGCGCGTCATAGAGCTGCACCAGCGCGGTGCCGGCGGCGACATCGGTGCCCGCCTCGAAATTGATCGCGGTGACGCGTCCGGCCACCTCGGGCGCCAGCGTCACCTGGCGCACCGCCTGCAGCGAGCCGATCGCCTCGATCGAGCGCGGCAAGGCTTCGCTGCGCACCATCATCGCCGCGACCGGTGTCGGCGGCGGCTCGGCGGTCGTCGTGGCCGCGGCGCGGTCGCCGCGCGAGGCGAACAGCGCGGCCGCGGCTGCGATGATCAACACGAGAACAATGCCGAACGGCATTGCGCGAGCGCGCAGCGACCCGCGCGAATCTGATGATGCGGACGGCATTTCCAATCCAGAACAGCGAACCCGACGGAATGCCGCCGGAAGCTTGCCCCTGCAAGCCGGCCGATGATATAGAACCTCAAGTATAGTTGAGGTCAAGGCGGGCGGCTTGCAGGACTTCTAACAATGGCGTTGGCAGCGGAGCTTTCGGTCGGCGAAGTGGCGCGGCGCAGCGGGCTCGCGGTCTCCACGCTTCACTTCTACGAGAGCAAGGGACTGATCGCGAGCCGGCGCACCAGCGGCAATCAGCGGCGTTACATGCGCGGTGTGCTGCGCCGGATCGCCGTGATCAGAATCGCACAGCGCGCCGGAATTCCCCTGGAGGAGATCAGGCGGACCTTCGCGGCGATCCCGCTCGACCGCGCCCCGACCATGCGCGAATGGTCGCGCGCCATGAGCGCCTGGACCGAGACGCTGCAACAGCGGATCGACGACCTCACCGACCTCCGCGACAAGCTGTTCAAGTGCATCGGCTGCGGCTGCCTGTCGGTCACCGATTGCCCGCTGCGCAACGCCGACGACAGGCTCGGGGCGCAGGGCGCGGGCCCGCGCATCCTGATCACCGCCGCCGAGCGGAGGCGCGCCCGCAAGCGGCAGCGCTGAGACCCAGCCTCGCGCGTCCCGATTCGGCGCAACGAATCAAGCCGGCCACGCCCGACAAGCGGGGGACAGGTGACGATTGACACATGCCGGTCGGTGATTCTCGGTTATGCTCTCGATACTGCTTGACCCAGGGAGTGTCAGATGAACGACCCGCAAATCGGATGGATCGCCGCCATCATCGTCGGAGGATTGGCTGGCTGGTTTGCCGAGATGTTCATGAAGTCCGGAACCGGTATCCTCATGAACATCATCCTCGGCATCGTCGGCGCGGCGCTGGCGAACTGGCTGCTGGCCCTGATCGGCGTGTCGCTCGGCGGCGGCTGGATCGCCTACCTGGTCGCCGGCTTCATCGGCGCCTGCATCATCATCTTCCTGTGGCGCGCCATCCGCGGCAGATAAAGCGGTCGATACTCCCTTCCGCGTGAGCGGGGCGAGGTAAATTCCTGCCGGATCAGGCGGCGGCGCCGCGCATATAATTCGGCAGCCAGTGCTCGAAGGCGCGGGAGAGGTCTTCGATCGCGACCGGCTTTTCGCCGGCGACCGCGATCGCATCGCCACCGGTGGTGCCGATGCGCGCACAGGGCACGCCCGCGCCCTTCATCTTCGCCAGCACGAGACCCGCGTCGGCCGCCGGCACGGTGACGATGTAGCGGCCCTGATCCTCGCCGAACCAGTAGGCATGCGGCACGATCGACGAGGGTGCGGCGAGCAGCTGCGCGCCGATACCGCTGGCGATCGCCATCTCGGCAAGCGCGATCAGGAGGCCGCCGTCGGAAACGTCATGCACCGCGGTCGCGGTGCCGGCATGGATCATGCCTCTGACAACATCGCCGTTGCGCTTCTCGGCGGCGAGATCGACAGGCGGCGGAGCGCCCTCTTCGCGGCCGCAGACGTCGCGCAGATAGACCGACTGGCCGAGCCAGCCCTGGGCATCGCCGATCAGGAGGATCGCCTCGCCCGCCGCCTTGAACGCCAGCGTCGCCGACTTCGTAAAGTCGTCGAGCAGGCCGACCCCGCCGATCGAGGGCGTGGGCAAAATGCCGCGGCCGTTCGTCTCGTTGTAGAGCGAGACGTTGCCGGAGACGACCGGGAAATCCAGCGCGCGGCAGGCTTCCGAAATGCCCTTCAGGCAGCCGACGAACTGGCCCATGATCTCGGGGCGCTCGGGGTTGCCGAAATTGAGATTGTCGGTGATCGCGAGCGGCCGGCCGCCGACCGCGGTGATGTTGCGCCAGGCTTCCGCCACCGCCTGCTTGCCGCCCTCGAACGGATCGGCCTCGCAATAGCGCGGCGTGACGTCGACGGTGAGCGCGAGTCCCTTCGGCCCGTCCTCGACGCGCACCACCGCGGCATCGCCGCCGGGCCGCTGCACGGTATTGCCGAGGATGACGTGGTCGTACTGCTCCCAGACCCAGCGCTTCGAGCACAGTTCGGGCGTGCCGATCAGCTTCAGCAGCGCCTCCGCGATGCCGAACGGCGGCTTGACGTCCTGCCCGCGGATCACAGGCAGGGCGTTCGAGGCGACGTGCGGGCGGTCATAGACCGGCGCCTCGTCGCCGAGCTCCTTGATCGGCAGATCGGCCATCACGTCGCCGCCATGCTTGACGACGAAGCGCTTGGTCGGCGTGGTGTAGCCGACGATGGCGAAATCGAGCCCCCATTTGCGGAAGATCGCCTCGGCCTGCTTCTCCTTCTCGGGCTTGAGCACCATCAGCATGCGCTCCTGGCTCTCCGAGAGCATCATCTCGTAGGCGCTCATGCCGGTCTCGCGCGTGGGCACCGTGTCGAGGTCGAGCTCGACGCCGAGATCGCCCTTGGCGCCCATCTCGACCGCCGAGCAGGTCAGGCCCGCCGCGCCCATGTCCTGGATCGCGATCACGCAGCCCTGCTCCATCGTCTCGAGGCAGGCTTCCAACAGCAGTTTTTCAGCGAAGGGATCGCCGACCTGCACGGTCGGGCGCTTCTCCTCGGAGGCGTCGTCGAATTCGGCCGAGGCCATCGAGGCGCCGTGAATGCCGTCGCGGCCGGTCTTGGAGCCGAGATAGACGATCGGCATGTTCACGCCGGAAGCCGCGGCGTAGAAGATCTTGTCGGCGTCGGCGAGGCCGACCGCCATCGCGTTGACCAGGATGTTGCCGTCGTAGCGGGTGTGGAAGCGCACCTGGCCGCCGACCGTCGGCACGCCGAACGAATTGCCGTAGCCGCCGACGCCCGCGACCACGCCGGACACGAGGTGCCGGGTTTTCGGATGCTCCGGCGCGCCGAAGCTCAGCGCGTTGAGACAGGCGATCGGACGCGCGCCCATCGTGAAGACGTCGCGCAAAATGCCGCCGACGCCTGTCGTCGCGCCCTGATAGGGCTCGATGTAGCTCGGGTGGTTGTGGCTCTCCATCTTGAAGACCACCGCCTGGCCGTCGCCGATATCGATCACGCCGGCATTCTCGCCGGGGCCCTGGATCACCCAGGGCGCCTTGGTCGGCAGCCCGCGCAAATGGATGCGCGAGGACTTGTACGAGCAGTGCTCGTTCCACATCGCCGAGAAGATGCCGAGCTCGGTGAAGGTCGGAACCCGCCCGATCAGCTTCAGGATGCGCTCGTACTCGTCCGGCTTCAGCCCGTGGGCGGCGACGAGTTCGGGGGTGATCTGGGGCTCATTCTTGGGCGCGGTCATGGGACCCTTAATAGGTAGATCGAACGGGGGCGAAAAGGCCTTTTAGGGGGCATTTTGCCCCTGTCCAGAGCTTTGCGGCCGCCCGCCACCGGGCGCCGGATTTGCACATTGAGGACGGATCGGATTTAAGGACCGAAACTCCGGATTGAAGGCCCATTTTCGTGAACGACCTGTCCCAGACTGCATCCCTCGACAAATACGGCATCCAGATCGAAACCGACGGCGAATTCGCCGGCTGGCGAACCTGGCGGCGCGACAATTTCGAGACCCATACCGGGCCGTTCTACCATCGGGTCGACGAGAACGGCCGCGTGACCTGCGCGTTCCGGGTCGTCGAGAAGCACCTCAACGGCTCCGGCAACGTCCATGGCGGCTGCTTTATGACATTCGCCGATTACTGCTTGTTCGCCCTCGCCACCCCGGTGCTGCAGGGTTCCGGCGTCACGGTGTCGTTCGCCTCGGAATTCCTCGACGCCGCCCGCAAGGGCGAGCTGATCGAATGTGTGGGCGAAGTCATGCGTGCCGGCATGTCGCTGATCTTCGTGCGCGGCATGCTGATGTCGGGCACGCGGCCGCTGTTCTCTTTCTCCGGCACCATCAAGCGAGTGCGGCGGAAGGCGCCGGCACCGACGCCGTAACGCGTCGTCATCCAGCCGTTACATCGGCCGACTCGATACGAAAACACAGGTTGAAATGCGCGATGAACCATCGTCATCGCGCTTGGGCCCGCTCTTTGAACCTGGTCTCCGCGCAAACACTTTGCGTTTGTCGCGAGCGACACCCGCTTCACAGTTTTCCGCATCATGCACTAGCGCATTGTGTTCACGAAGGTTCTTCGCGTGAGCCCACATGGCGCGTGTGACACAACGACGCCCTGTCGTTGCCTCGTCGCACGCGCGTCACATGCGCGTCAGCCAGGCCCTCGAAGATTGCTGAGCATTTCCGCATTTGCGCAGCGACCACGAGGGGCTTTCTGATGAACTTGAAGACATTCCTTTCCATCACGTCGGCGATGTCGCTTGTCGCATCCCTGGCGTGCGTTGCAACTCCGGCGTGCGCCGGCCAGGACGGCGACAATGGTGATCGCGGCGGCGATTCCCGCGGTCATGATCACGATCAGGACCATGACGGCGGCCATCACGGCCGCAAGCCGCGCGTGGTGATGATCTCGCTCGATGGCGCAAAGCCCGATTTCATCCAGAAATACATCGAGGAAGGCGTGCTGCCGCGTGACGGCGGCCTCGCCCGGCTCTCTCGCCGCGGCGCAGTGGCGCTGCAGAACGTGACGGCATCGCCGTCGCTCACCGCGGTGTCGCACATCGCGATCGCGACTGGTTCGACGGCGGTCCATAACGACATCCCCTCGAACACGTTCCAGCCGATCGTCGGGCCGATCTCCGGCAGCATCAGCGGCGCGGCGACGGCGCCACCATCTCCATCAACAACACCGTGGTGCAGGCGGCACAGCCGATCCGCACCACCGACTTCACCGTGCCGTTCGGTGCGTTCGGCGGCATCGGGGCCCAGGGTTTCTCGCTGTCGCGCAGCGACTTCACGAACGATCCGGGCATTGTGACGGCGCTGCAGGCTGCGGGCCGCTTCTCCTACAGCCCGGTGCTGGTGACGACAAATCCGATCGAGACGTTCTCCTGCTCCTCGGCGGCGACCGCGACCTGCACCAACGCCTCGACGCTCGACGTCAAATATTCGATCCGCGTCGCGGCGATCGACACCACCAATGACCGCAAGGTCAACTACGACACGCTGGTGTTCTTCGATGCTATCAGAGGCATCACCGCGGGACCGTTCCACGCGCCGTCGACCGGACCGGCCTATGCCAAGTTCGGCGGTGAGAACGCGCCGTTCTTCTTCGAAGGCAGCGGCGCGAAGGTCGGTGCCGCGTATTTCGTCTCGGCGCTGGCGCCCGACCTCTCGACGGTGCGCTTCGCCCGCTACGGTGCCAACTTCATTCCGCGCAACACGCCGGTTCTCGCCGATGTCGACGACATCAACAACAACATCGGGTTCTGGCGTCCGCAGGCCGACTTCCGCATCCCGGAGCGCCTGAGCCCGGGGTTCACCAATTTCCCGGATATCGAGATCGAGACGATGTACGAGGACATGGTGAAGACCTTCGTGCGCTACCAGGCTGACATCGGCGAGCGCGCGATCAAGACCCACCCCGACGCCGATCTGGTCATGGTCTATATCGAACAACCCGACGGCTCCGAGCACCAGTTCCTGCTGACCGATCCCCGCCAGGGCACCAACCCCGCCGACCCGAATTCGATCGGCGCCAACCAGGATGCTGACAAGGTCAAGCGCTACGCCTCCTACATCCGCTTCGCCTACCAGACCGCCGACAAGGCGGTGAAGCGGATCGCCGATGCGGCGGGCCGCGACAGCAACGTGATCGTGGTGTCGGATCACGGCTTCGCGCCGTTCCACACCTCGGTCAATCTCACCAACATCCTGCGCAACGCTGGCATCGATACCAGCAAGATCGCGATCCGCACCTCAGGTCCGGCTGCGGACATCTATGTCAACCTGCAGAACCGCGAGCTCGGCGGCACCGTCGATCTGGCGACCTACCGGGCCCTCGTCACGCAGATTACCGATGCGGTGAAGAACGCGGTCGACCCCAATGTGCGCTTCAACTATTCGCTCAATGACCAGCGCATCTTCACTGTCGTCGAGACCCGGCCGCTGCAATGCGACGCCGGCACCGGCCAGTGCCTCAGCAAGACCATCGGCCAGGACTATGGCGACGTGTTCGCGCTGATGGCTCCCGGCTACAATTTCGACGGCGTGCAGAATCCCGGCGTCGCGCGCAAGGGGGACGCCGCATTCAACGCGGCCACCACCACGCTGTCGATGCCGAACTTCTATGGCGCCCATGGCCACGATCCGGAGCTCCCGGTGATGAGCGCGACGTTCATCGCCGCCGGGCCGCAGATCCGCCAGAACACGGTGGTGCGGCGGATGCGCAATATCGACGTGGCGCCGACCATCATGCGGATCCTGGGCGCCGCACCGCATCAGGTCGACGGCGACGTGCTGCGCGAGGTCCTGCGCTAAGGCATGATCCGGAAAAAGTGCGGAGCGGAGTTCCGAAAAGACCATGCTCAAATAAAGAGCTGAAGCGCGATGACGATTCAACCAAATCTCATCGCGCTTTAGCCAAACATGATCGATGGATGCCGGACTGGCATCCATCGATCATTTATTTCGCTGGTTTTTCGCCGATGGCGTTCACCGGTTCAACATGTTACGATCAAATTTGTTTGCCGTTATTTGAAATGACGCCGTGGCACGTCCCTGCCACCTTCCGGCGTACAGGTCCGAATCCAGATCGAAATTTTCATACGCTGCAACAGCGGCGACAGCCAATTTGGGATCACATCATGAGCACAGCAACACCCGACCATATCATGCAGATCGGCATGGGCTTCTGGGCTTCCAAGACGCTGCTGAGCGCCGTCGAGCTCGGCGTGTTCAGCACCTTGGCCAATGGCGGCGCCGACCTGCCGACACTGCAGAAGAAGCTTGCGCTGCATCCGCGATCGGCCCGCGACTTCCTCGATACACTGGTGGCGCTCAAGCTCTTGGAGCGCGACAACGGCATCTACCGCAACACCGCCGAGACCGATCTCTATCTCGATAGCGCCAAGCCGTCCTATATCGGCGGCATCCTGGAGATGGCAAATGCCCGGCTCTATCGCTTCTGGGGTTCACTCACCGAGGCGCTGCGCAGCGGCGAGTTGCAGAACGAGGGCAAGGGCGGCGAAAACTTCTTTGCCGCGCTCTATGCCGATCCGGCACGTTTGCGCGGCTTTCTGGCCGCAATGAGCGCGATCAGCGCCGGTGCGGCCCAGGCCATTGCCGGCAAGTTTCCATGGCGCGACTACAAGACTTTCATGGATCTCGGGTCGGCGCAAGGCATGGTTCCTGCCACGCTCGCATCTGCCCATCCGCACCTCATCGGCATCGGCTTCGACCTTCCGGTGGTCAAGCCGGTCTTCGAGGAGTTTATCGCGCAGCGCGGCGTGCAGGATCGCGTGAAGTTTCGCGGCGGGAATTTCTTCGAGGACCCGCTGCCGCAGGCCGACGTCATCATCATGGGTCACATCCTGCATGATTGGAACCTCGCCGAGAAGAAGGCGCTGCTCGCCAAGGCATTTGCTGCGCTGCCGAAGGGTGGCGCGGTGATTGTCTATGACGCCATCATCGATGATGACCGCCGCGAAAACGCGTTTGGTCTCTTGATGAGCCTGAATATGCTGATCGAAACCGAAGGTGGGTTCGACTATACGGGCGCGGACTGTCAAGCCTGGATGCGTGAAGCCGGATTCTCGAGGACGCAGCTCGAGCCTCTCGTTGGTCCGGATTCGATGGTGATCGGATTCAAGTAGCGTCTGGGGTCTGCCTGGCTGGCGGCCGCTCGGCTTCGCCGATCTCGAGACTGCATTGCCCTACTGACGGACATCGGCCCACGCAGCCCGGATGAGGGTAGCGATGTCCGGGACCGCTCTAGCCGCCGCCGCCGTTCCCGCATGTCGCTGCGTTCATGCGGGCTACGCACTGATCGATACACTTGGGGGACTTGCGTTCGCAGCAATTGCTCTATAGCGACGGCAACCGCGCTGGGGCAGCCGCAGAGCCGATCCGTTACACCATCGCCATCCTCACCACGGATGGAGACAAACGATGATTGCCACAAACCCTGCCACGAGACAGGACAACACCGTACACGCTGGCCGGTCGCAGCCCGACGAGCTGGTTCCGTCGCGCTACGCGCTGAAGATCGGTGAGATCGACGTCATGGTGGTCAGCGATGGCGTGCTGCCGCTGCCGACCGCGATGCTGGCGCATAACGTCGACCCGTCGGTCCGGGCGACCTGGCTGAAGGACATGTTCCTGCCGCCGGACGCGTTCGATTGGGCGCTCAACGTGGTCGTGGTGCGCAGCGGCAGCCAGACCATCCTGGTCGACGCCGGGCTGGGCCTCGACCCGGATTTGCACTTGCCGCGCGCCGGGCAGCTGATCAAGCGCCTCGAGGCCGCCGGCATCGATCTCGGGTCGGTGACCGACGTGGTGCTGACCCACATGCACATGGACCATGTCGGCGGCCTGTTGGTCGACGGCGTGAAGGAGCAGTTGAGTCCGGACCTGCGGATCCACGTGGCGGCCGCCGAGGTCAAGTTCTGGGAGTCGCCCGACTTCTCCCACGTCTCGATGCCGCCGGGATTCCCGGACGCGCTGCGATCGGCTGCCAAGCGTTTCAGGAAAGAGTACCAGAGCCACCTGCGGCTGTTCGACGAGGAGCACGAGGTCGCGCCGGGCGTGATCGTCTCGCGCACCGGCGGCCATACCCCCGGGCACAGCGTGGTCCGCGTTGTGTCCGGGAGTGATCGCCTGACGTTCGCGGGGGATCTCGTCTTCCAGGTCGGGTTCGAACACCCCGAGTGGTACAACGGCTTCGAGCACGACCCCGAGGAGGCGGCCCGCGTTCGCGTCAAGCTGTTGCGGGAAGTGGCGACGACTGGCGGGCTGCTGGTGGCCACTCACCTGCCGTTCCCATCGGTCGGCCATGTGGCGGCCGACGGTGACAACTTCCGCTGGGTGCCGGTGTACTGGGACTACTGAGCGCTTGCCGGGTTAGGGCGTGGACGCATCGCGTTGATGAGTCCACGCGTTGACCCAGAACGTGGCCCGGATGAGCGAAGCGACACCCAGGGCCGATTCGTCAACCGACTCCGCTCCCGCATGTCGCTTCCGCGCCGGAAATTCCGCAACACGGCATCGCTGAGCAAACACATCAATGCGACGCCCTAGCCTTTCGCCGCGCTGCCACGTTACATTCGCCATCGTGCGCCGATGCGCGGGGAGAACCAGACAAGGTGCCGAAGAGCACAGCGAAGACGGGTGGCGTGATGGCTGCCGTGCAGACGCCCACTCCATCCACCGCGCCGGGCGCGCGGAGCTGGCGCGATTATGCCTTGCTGCTGGCGCTGGCCTGCTGCTGGAGCTCGACCTATCCGCTGACCAAGATCGGGCTGGGCTCGATCCCGCCGATCACCTTCATCTCGGCGCGCTCGCTTGTCGCCGCCGCCTTCCTGCTGATCGTGCTGCGCATCCGCGGCCTGCGCATCCCGACCGACATCAAGGCATGGAAGCTGTTCGCGGTCCAGCAGACCATCAACTCGACGATCCCATTCCTGGTGATCACCTGGGCGCAGCTCTACGTGCCGGCGTCCAACACCGTGGTGCTGGCCTCGACGACGCCCATTTTCGCCTTCCTGATCACCTGGGCGATCACGCGGCACGAGCCGGCCTCTCTGCTCAAGCTGGCCGGCGCGATCCTCGGCCTTGCGGGCACGGTCGCGATCATCGGCCTCGATGCGCTCGCAGGTTTCGGCAAGGAGATCTTCGCCGAGATCGCGATCCTGCTGGCAACGATCTCGTTCGCCTGCGCCACGATCTTCGGGCTGCGGCTGTCGGACTATGATCCGATGGTGGTCGCGGCCGGCTCGCTCCTGTTCGGCGGCACCGTGCTGCTGCCGCTCGCGTTGATCGTCGATCGGCCCTGGACGCTGCATCCGACGCCGCAGGCACTGGCCGCGACCGTCACGATGGGCATCTTCTCCAGCGCGTTCGGCCTGATGCTGTTCTACATGTGCCTGACGCGGCTCGGCACGCTGACCACCAACGCGCAGGGCTATTTGCGCATTCCGATCGGCGTCGCGCTATCGGTGCTGCTGCTCGGCGAAGCCGTGCCGTCGAACCTCGCGCTCGGCCTCTTGCTGGTCATGGCCGGCGTCGCCGCGATGACCGTGCCTGGCGAGGCATTCAAGCGCGCGGTGAGTCGGATGCGCAAGCGATAGCGCAGCCACGTAAGGTGAACGCGCCGGTAGAGCTCCCTCCCCCCTTGAGGGGGAGGACTGGGGAGAGGGGTAGGCCCCGGGGCGAGATGATCAATTGAAGGCGCCGTGCTCGCAATTTCGATATCGCGCCATCGGCGATCGCATCGAGAGAGCGCATCGCGCGCCACCCCTCTCCCTAACGTTCCGGAAGGACCCCTTCCGCCAGCGCGCTCCTTACGCTGGCAAGGCAGCCAGTCGATCTGGACGAAGTGAAACAGAATCGTTGCCGGACGGCCCGCACCGCTCACGCCGACAGCTGCTTCTCGGCGATCGAGAGCCACTCGGCCTGCGCGTTGCGCAGATAGCGCGGGGCGCGGCGCATCTGGATCAGGAGTTCGTTGAACACCATGCGCGCTTCGGCGCTGCGGCCGACCACCTGCAGCAGCAGGCCATAGCGGACGCGCGCCTCCGCGCCGGGAAAATATTGCGAGACCGCCTGATATTCCTCCAGCGCCTCGTCGATCCGGCCGGCTTCGGCGAGCGCGCGCGCATAGAGCAGATGCCCGTCGGCAGACTGGAAATCGGGCCAGCGCTCGCGCAAGGCATCGAGGGTCGCCAGCGCGTCGTCGGGCCGCTTGCGGGCAAACTGGGCCTGCGCCTTGGCGAGCGCATAGGCCGGATCGTCACCCTGCGGCTGCCGCATGACATGGTCGTAGTGGTTCTCCGCTTCTTCGTAGCGGCCGACGTTCTGGCACTCCGCGGCCAGCGTCACGCGATTGGCGATGGTGTCCGACGTGGCAAGGCGATCCGACAGGTCGCGATACTGCTTCTCCGGATCAAGCCGGTTGGCGGCCCGCTTGCGCGCCTGCGCACCGCCCGGCCCGCCCCACCATTCCGGCACCAGTTCGACGACGATATAGGCGAGCGCGCCGATCAGCGGCACCATCAAGATGATGAAGGCCCATGGCTGCAATCGCCCGGTGCGCGCGGCGTGGTAGATCAGGGTGATGTCGAGCAGCAACACGACCAACGCGACGGGCATGCGGACCCCTGCGAACCGGACGGATCATCCAAATCGCCTCCGTCATAACGCGCCCTATGCGCTGCGACAATCCCCGGTAGCGATGGGACCGATGCTAGCGTGAAGCGATCGTAAAACGGCAGCGGCTACACCGCATTGGTCTCGCTCGGAGCGGATCAGGTTCACGGTCCGAATTCCCTGAGGGCACGTCGCGACGCGCTATTTCTTGTCGTCCGCCAGCAGCGTCCGGTATTTCGCGACGTCGCGCGTGACGAGCTGCTGCAGCACCTCGGGCTGCAGCTCGTTCGCGTCGGGCGCGACTGTCGACAGATCGGCGAACCTTTTCTTCACCGGCTCGCTCGCGACCGCGCTGCGCGCCGCCGCGTTCAGCTTGGCGATGATCTCCGCCGGCGTGCCCTTGGGCGCGAACAGGCCGTTCCAGCCCTGCGCCTCGAACTCCGGCAGGCCCGCTTCGGCCGAGGTCGGCAGCTCCGGCAGGCTCGCAAGCCGCACGGTCGAGCCGACCACGACGGCCTTCACCAGCTTGTCGTCGATCGCCTGCGACACCGAGGCAGCGGCATCGCAGACGCCGTCGATCTGGCCGCCGATCGCGTCCGTCAGCGCCGGCGCCGCGCCGCGATAGCCGACCAGCGTCACGTCGACGCCGGCGGCATGAACGAAGCTCTTGCAGATCAGGTAATTCGAGGAGCCGACGCCGGCATGGCCGAGATTGACCTTGCCGGGATTCCTCTTCGCGTAGTCGATGAATTCTTTCAGGTCCTTGGCCGGAAAATCCTTGCGCAACGCGACGATGCCGAAGGTCTTGGCGACGACAGCGATCGGCGCGAAGGAGTCGGGCGTGAACGCAAGCTTCGGATAGATCGTGTAGGTGGCGGCATTGGTGCCGGCATTGCCGATCGCGATGGTGTAGCCGTCCGGCTCGGCGCGCGCCGCGCGCGTCAGCGCGGTGGAGCCGCCGGCGCCGGCGACGTTCTCGATGATGATGCTCTGGCCGAGCGCTATGCCCATCTGGTCGGCCACCGCGCGGGCGATCACGTCCGACGTGCCGCCGGCCGCGAACGGCACGATCATCGTGATCGGGCGTTTCGGGAAGTCCTGCGCCTGGGCTGCCGTCGCAAGCAGGAGCGCCGCGGTTGCGGCAAACCAACGAACCAGCGCATTACTGTTTTGGCGCGTTTTCTTCACGCGAACCGGCCCCCACTTCGCTTGAAAACGCGATGCCTCACGCCGCCTTCAGATGCTGAGCCAGACCCGCGAACAGGCCGCGGCCGTCGGTGCAGCCCATGATCTCTTCGACGTGGTTTTCCGGATGCGGCATCATGCCGAGCACGTTGCCGCGCTCGTTGACGATGCCGGCGATCGAATTGGCGGCGCCGTTGAAATTGGAGGCCTCATCGACCACGCCCTCCGGCGAGCAATAGCGGTAGAGCACCCGCCCCTCGCCTTCGAGGCGCTTCAGCGTCTCCCCATCGGCCTCGTAATTGCCTTCGCCATGGGCCACCGGCACGCGGATCACCTGGCCGGCATTGTAGCCGCGGGTGAACGGGGTGTCGGAGCGCTCGACCTTCATGTGCACGTCGCGGCAGACGAACTTGAGCTGCGCATTGCGCATCAAGACGCCCGGCAGGAGCCCGGACTCGCAGAGAATCTGAAAGCCGTTGCAGACGCCGAGCACGAGCCCGCCCTTGGCGGCGAAATCGCGCACCGCGTCCATGACCGGCGCCCGCGCGGCGATCGCGCCGCAGCGCAGGTAGTCGCCATAGGAGAAGCCGCCGGGCACCACCACGAGGTCGGTGCCTGACGGCAGCGCGGTGTCGGCGTGCCAGACCATCGCGGCGTCGTTGCCCGACGCCAGCTTGAGCGCGCGCGCCATGTCGCGCTCGCGGTTGATGCCGGGGAAGACGAGGACGGCTGATTTCATGGTGATGCGGCCTAGAGCAGTTCGACCCGGTAGTTCTCGATCACGGTGTTCGCCAGCAGCTTGTCGGCGGCGGCCTTCAGTGCCGCCTCCGCCTTGGCCTTGTCGGTCGCCGCGAGTTCGATGTCGAACACCTTGCCCTGGCGAACGCTGGCGACGCCATCGACGCCGAGCGATTTCAGCGCACCCTCGATCGCCTTGCCCTGCGGATCGAGGATGCCGGTCTTCAACGTCACAGTCACACGTGCCTTCACGACAGCCCCTCAGGTCTAGCTCTTCACCAGCACCGGGCCGCTGCCGGCCGGCCGCTCATTTTCGATCAGAATGCCGAGCCGCTTGGCGACTTCGGTGTAGGCCTCCAGCAGGCCGCCGAGATCCCGCCGGAAGCGGTCCTTGTCGAGCTTCTCGTTCGACTTGATGTCCCACAGACGGCAGCTGTCCGGCGAGATCTCGTCGGCGACGATGATCCGCATCATCTCGTTCTCGAACAGCCGGCCGCATTCCATCTTGAAGTCGACGAGGCGGATGCCGATGCCGAGGAAGAGGCCGGTGAGGAAGTCGTTGACACGAATGGCCAGCGCCATGATGTCGTCGATCTCCTGCGGCGTGGCCCAGCCGAAGGCGGTGATGTGCTCTTCCGACACCATGGGGTCGTTGAGCTGGTCGTTCTTGTAATAGAATTCGATGATCGAGCGCGGCAGCTGGGTGCCCTCCTCGATGCCGAGGCGCTGCGACAGCGAGCCGGCGGCGACGTTGCGCACCACCACCTCGAGCGGCACGATCTCGACCTCGCGAATCAGCTGCTCGCGCATGTTGAGGCGGCGGATGAAATGGGTCGGCACCCCGATATCGTTGAGGTGCTGAAACAGGTACTCCGAAATCCGGTTGTTGAGGACGCCCTTACCCTCGATCACCTGGTGTTTCTTGGCATTGAACGCGGTCGCGTCGTCCTTGAAGTGCTGGATCAGGGTTCCCGGCTCGGGGCCTTCGTAAAGCACCTTGGCCTTGCCTTCATAGATACGGCGTCGACGGCTCATTGGGATGTACCGTGTTTTGTTGAAATCCATGGATTTGGGTGCTCCGGATGACTTGGGTTACGACCCACGACGGAGCTGCCGCGGAGGCCTGGAACCTTCAGAATCCCAATTGGAAACAGAACAAGAACCACGCCTGACGGCAACCTATCCGATTGGCCTATCCAGCACAATCGATACCGCCCCTTTGCGGGCACTTATACCGGCCCTATCGCCAGGGAGAGCCGGGGCCGGATTTGGCCGATTTCGACTGCGGCTTAACGGCTCGTTGTCTTGCCGTTTCCGTCTACTTATCTAGGCAGTGATCGGACGACCGCAACCGACGTCAAGGCGTTACATCAAGGCCTTAGACCACAGCTTACCATTCACCAGGGGATTGGAACTTCGGCATGAGCGAATTCAACAAGCGCGAGGAAGGTTTCGAGAAGAAGTTCGCCCTCGACGAGGAGCAGAAGTTCAAGGCCGAGGCTCGCCGCAACAAGCTGCTCGGCCTGTGGGCGGCCGAGAAGCTCGGCCTCTCGGGCGATGCCGCCAACACTTATGCCAAGGAAGTGGTGGCCGCCGACTTCGAGGAAGCCGGCGACAGCGACGTGCTCAAGAAGGTATTGAGCGACCTCACCGCCAAGGGCCAGTCCGTCACCGAACGCGACATCCGCGCCAAGATGGACGAGCTGCTGGCGGTGGCCGCGGCCCAAGTCAAGGCGGGGACGTAAGGGCTGGAACGTCAACGTCTCGCAAGATCCATATCGAACTCGACGAGGCGCGCCGGACACCGTTCCGGCGCGCCTCGTTTGTGGGCGTAGGCCGGCGTCGGCGCTCGGTTCGCTAACAGAGCTTGCTATCAGTTCCGTCATCCTGAGGTGCGAGCTCTTGCGAGCCTCCGAAGGATGCGTTGGCCCGGCTGGTGGCCGTCGATCCTTCGAGGCTCGCAAGAGCTCGCACCTTCAGGATGACGGGGTTGATGCGCTACAGGTCCAGCTAATACCGCGGCGCCCGCTTCGCGAGAAACTCCTTGGGCCTTCCCGATCTCGTTACCGAGCCCCTGGCTTCGAACTACCAAGTTCGGCACGGATCATCTCCAGCAACAGCCGCGATGCCGCGCTCAGAAAGCCGCCGCGTCGCGTCACCGTCACGACGTCGTGGCTCGCGGCGAGATCGCCGACGGCGATGGTTGAAATCGTGGAGCGGCCGAGTTCTTCGGCCGCATTGCTTTCCGACAGCAGCGCGATGCCGAATCCGGCTTCGACCAGGCGCTTCTGCGCGGTCAGGCTGTCGACCGGCGTCCAGGACGCCTCGCCCAACCCGTGGGTCTGAAACAGCGCGAAGACATGCGATGCGGTGATCTCGCGGCGTCCCGGCACGATCGGGAATGCGATCCAGCGCTCGTCGCGCAACCGCGCCAGCTTCGCGACCCGCCGTCGCGCCAGCGGATGATCCGGCGCGCAGACCACGGCAAGCGGCTCGGCGAACAGCAGCTCGCAGTCGAGCTCGCGCGAGCGGTCGCGATCGTAGCGCAGTCCGATCGTCGCCTCGCCGCGCCGGACGAGGTCGCTGACCTCGGCGCTGGTCGCGGTGCGCAGCGACAGCTCGACATCCGGATGCTGGCGGGCGAAGCGCTTCAGCACCTTCGAGAGCTGCATGCCGGCAAGCGTGCCGGTCACCGCCAGCGCCACCGGGCCGGAATGGTCGCGCAGAAGCGCGCGCACCGCGTGCTCGGCATCCTGCGCCGCCGCCACCGCGCGCTCGGCATAGGGCACCATCACCCGCCCCGCATCGCTCAGCCGGGTCTTGCCGGCGATCCATTCGAACAGCGGCACGCCTAGCTCCTGCTCGAGCAGCGCGATGCGGCGGGAGATCGCCGGCTGCGAGCGGTGCAGCGCCCTCGCGGCGCTCGAAATGCCGCCAAGACGGTGCACCACCAGGAAGGTGTTGAGCGCGTCGCTGTCCATTTCCGTCCATGCAAAAAACTGATGCTGTCGAGAGAAATAACAGATTTGGCTGATGGGCGAAACCACCCTACCCTCCAAGACCGTCGATTGCGCCACAACAGGAGTTCACATGCGCACCCAGGCGGACAAGGCGGCACGGTTTCGCGAACTGCATCAAAGACGCGGCGCCTTCATCATTCCAAATCCGTGGGACGCCGGCACCGCAAGGCTGCTCGCGGCGATGGGCTTTGAAGCGCTCGCCACCACGAGTCTCGGGCTCGCCAATACGCTCGGACAGAGCAGCGTCAGCCTCGATGCCATCATCGAGAACTGCCGGGCGATCGCTGCGGCCACCGATCTGCCCGTCAATGCCGACCTCGAGAATTGCGGCGCCGACGATCCGAAGACCGCGGCGAAGGCGATCGCGCGCGCCGCCGAGGCCGGGGCCGTCGGCGGCTCGATCGAGGATTCCACCGGCGATCCGCGGCAGCCGATCTACGAATTCCAGCATGCGCTCGAGCGCGTGCAGGCCGCAGTCGAGGCCGCGCGGGCGCTACCCTTTCCGTTCACGCTGACGGCGCGGGCCGAGAATTTTCTCTGGGGCCGCAAGGATCTCGACGACACGATCCGGCGGTTGCAGGCGTTCGAGGCCGCGGGCGCCGACGTGCTGTATTCGCCCGGCCTGTACGACATCGAGACCATCCGCACCGTGGTGTCGTCGCTGAACAAGCCCTTCAACCTCGTGATGGGCTTTGCCGACCCGACCCTGACGCTTGAGCAGCTCTCGGCCGCCGGCGTCAAGCGCATCAGTGTCGGCGGCGCGATGCAGCGCCACGCGCTGGTGGCGTTTCTGCGCTGTGCCCACGAGATGAAGGATCAGGGCAGATTCAGCTTCGTCCGCGACATGGCGCCGGTGAAGGAGGTGCGCGAAGCGTTCGCGGCAGCAAGGAGCGAATAGGGAGTAGCGAATAGGGAATGGCGAGTAGAGAAGTGATCCGATTCGCTACTCGCCACTCGCTATTCGCGCTCTCACTCTTCCTTGAATCCGTACTCCGGCACGTTGCCGCTGGCGCCGTAGTATTTGTAGGGCAGGAATTTGCCCGACATCGTGATCTTGACGCGATCGCCTTTCGGATTGGCGACGCGCTCGATTCCCATGTCGAAGTCGATCGCCGACATGATGCCGTCGCCGAACTCTTCCTCGATCAGCGCCTTCCAGGCCGGACCGTTGACCATCACCATCTCGTAGAAGCGGTAGATCAGCGGATCGGTCGGCGGCATCGGCGTGCCGGTGCCGCGCATCGGCACCTCGTTCAGCATCGCGGTCTCGGCCTTCGACAGCGCGAACAGTTCACCGGCATTGGCCGCCTGCGGCTTCGTCAGCTTCATCTGGCCGAGGATCGCGCCCACGATCAAGACCTCGGAATAGCCGCCGATCCGTTCGCAGATGTATTTCCAGCTCCAGCCCTTCTCGCGCTTGATGTCGAGCAGCTTCTCGGTGAGGTCTTCGCGTTTCATGTGGTTCCTTCTTGAGGTTTCAGCGCGCAGCACTCTGCGCGGGATTGGGGTCGACGACGCGCGGCGGTGAGACGATGACGGGCTCGCCGACGCCGGGCCGTACCGTCGGCACGTGGCGCGGATCGCGATCGGTCACGTCGCTGGCAAAGCTTCTGCTGCGGCTGACCAGGAAATCGACGATGTGGTTGCGCAGCGCATAGTAGTAGGGATGGCGGTGCAGATCGATCCGGCCGCGCTCCTTGGGCAGCGGATTCTCGACGATCTCGGCCAGCACCGCGCCGGGGCCGTTGGTCATCAGGAAGATCTTGTCGGCGAGGAAGATCGCTTCGTCCACGTCGTGGGTGATCATGAACGTGGTCTGGCCGGTCTCCAGGCAGATGCGCCGTACCTCGTCCTGCAGCGTGCCGCGCGTCAGCGCGTCGAGCGCGGAGAACGGCTCGTCCATCAGCATGATCTTCGGCGTGATCGACAGCGCCCGCGCGATGCCGACACGCTGCTTCATGCCGCCCGACAATTCGGAGGGATACTTGTGCTCGGCGCCGGCCAGCCCGACCAGATCGATGAATTTCTGCGCGTGGGCCTTCACCCTTGCCCGGTCCCATTTGCGCCATTTCGAGCTGACGGCGTAGGCGACGTTGCCGAGCACAGTGCGCCACGGCAGCAGAGCGTGGCTCTGGAAGATCACGGCGCGGTCGAGGCTGGTGCCGTCGATAGCCTGCCCGTCGACGATCACCGTCCCCTCGCTCGGCTCGTCGAGCCCGGCGAGGATGTTCAGCACCGTGGTCTTGCCGCAGCCGGAATGACCGATCACGCAGCCGAACTCGCCGCGCGCCATCGACAGCCAGAGGTTCTCGAAGATCGTGGTGCTGCCGCCGCCCGCCGCCGGATAGCGCCGCGCGATGGCTTCGATCGAGATGAACCTGTCGGTCATCGCGGACGCCCCCTTCCCCCTCTCCCCGCTTGCGGGCAGAGGGTCGGGGTGAGGGGGACTCTCCGCAATGTCGGTGAGAGTTGGACTCGCGGAGAGCCCCCCTCACCCGATCGCTGCGCGATCGACCGCTCCCCGCAAGCGGGGCGAGGTGAAGACACGGCGACACTTGTGAACAACATCATCACTCCGGAAACGTCACCAGGCGCGTGATGCGCGCCAGCACCTGGTCGAGCAGCATGCCGACGATGCCGATCAGCAGGATCGCGATGATCACGTTGGTGATCGACAGATTATTCCACTCGTTCCAGACGAAGTAGCCGATGCCGGTGCCGCCGACCAGCATCTCGGCAGCGACGATCACCAGCCAGGCGATGCCGATCGAGATCCGCATGCCGGTCAGGATGGTCGGCGCCGCCGCCGGCAGGATCACCGTGAAGGCGCGCCTGACCGTGCCGACCTCGAGCGTCCGTGCGACGTTGATCCATTCTTTCCGCACGCCGGCGACCCCGAACGCGGTGTTGAGCAGCATCGGCCATACCGAGCAGATGAAGATCACGAAGATCGCCGAAACAGAGGAATCCTTGATGGTGTAGAGCGCCAGCGGCATCCAGGCTAGCGGCGAGATCGGCTTCAGCACCTGGATGAATGGATCGAGCGCTTTGCTGATCAGCGGCGACATGCCGATCAAAAAACCGAGCGGGATCGCGACGACGACGGCGATGAGGTAGCCGAGCCCGACGCGCCCGATCGAATACGCGAGCTGGATGCCCAGTCCCTTGTCGTTCGGCCCGTTGTCGTAGAACGGCCGCTTCAGATGCTCCCACAGCTTGGCACCGACATCGAGCGGACCCGGCATCGCCGACTTGCCCTGGGTCGCCGTCAGCCCCATCAGCCTTGCATATTCCGGGCTCATGCTGGCGGCCGTGCCCGTGCTGCGGGTGGCGAGATGCCAGGCGCCGAGGAAGACGGCGAGCAGCACGAGGGAGACGATCGCCGCGCGCAGGCGGAGGGGCATGCTCATCTCCCTCGCCCCGCTTGCGGGGAGAAGGTCGGGGTGAGGGGGGCTCTCCGCGAGAACGCAGGGAGTCGGACTCGCGGAGGCTCCCCCTCACCCGTATCGCATCGTGCGGTGCGACATAGCCGAAGCAGCGCTTCGGCGTTCTTAAAGTAGGCCGCCGAAGGCGGCCTACTGCTCTCCCCGCAAGCGGGGCGAGGCAAAGAGACAGCGGCCTCTCCCATCACGACGACTTCCTGATCTTGAAGCCCGCGAGATAATCGTCGGGTTTCTCCGGATCGAAGGTCTTGCCCATCACCGCGAACGATTTGTAGCTTGTCGCCGGCGGCGTCAGCCCCATCTCGGCCATCACCTTCCTGGTATCGGTGGCGAGATAGACCTGTTCGGCCACGGCCTTGTAGTCGACATCACCCTTGATCTGGCCCCAGCGCTTCATCTGCGTCAGCATCCACACTGCAAAGGACTGCCAGGGGAACGGATCGAAATCGACCCGCCTGGCATCGGTCTTCACGCCGCCGAGGCCGTCGGCATAGGTCCCGGTCAGCACCTGCTCCAGCACCGTCACCGGGGCGTTGATGTAGTTGGCCGGCGCGATTGCTTCCGCGATCTGCTTGCGGTTCTCGGCCTTCGCCGCATGGCCCGTCGCGTCCACGATGGCGCGGGTCAGGGCGGCGAACGAATTCGGCGCCGTGGTGATGAACTCGCGGCTGGCGGCAAAGCTGCAGCACGGATGTCCGTCCCAGATCTCCTTGGACAGGATGTGCAGGAAGCCGACGCCGTCATAGATCGCGCGCTGGCAGATATTGTCGGGCGCGAGGAAGCCGTCGATGTTGTCGGCGCGCAGGTTCGCGACCATCTCCGGCGGCGGCACCGAGCGGAGCTGCACGTCGGTATCCGGATCGAGCCCGTGCTCGGCGAGATAATAGCGGAGCAGGTAGTTGTGCATGGAATAGTCGAACGGAATGGCAAACTTCATGCCCTTCCAGTCCTTCGGATCGCGCTTGTCCTTGTGCTTGATGGCGAGCGTGATGCCCTGTCCGTTGATATTCTCGATCGCCGGCACCGTGAACGGGATCGCATTGGCGCCGAGCCCGAGCGAGATCGCGATCGGCATCGGTGCCAGCATGTGGGCGGCGTCGTATTCCTTGTTGATGGTCTTGTCGCGGATCACGGCCCAGCCGGCGGTCTTCACGACCTCGACGTTCAATCCCTGCCTGGCGTAGAAGCCGAGCGGCGCCGCCATGATGATCGGGGTCGCGCAGGTGATCGGAATGAAGCCGACCTTGAGGTCCTTCTTCTCGGGCGGCCCGGCGTCGGCAAAGGCTTCCGTCGCACTCTTCAGCGGGAAGAATTGCGAGAGCGCGGCGAGCGCCGTCGACGCGCCGACCGATTTCAGGAACGCGCGGCGCGCGGCGTCCTGCGGAAACACGGCGCGCATCACGGCGGAGGCGACGACGCCCTCGTAGCGTTGCTCCTCACTCACCGCGACCGGTTCGCAGCGCAGCACGCGCTCGGCATGCTCGTGCTCGGCAGTGGAGCGGTGCCGACCGCACACGCAAGCCGATCGGGTGAGTTCGCGGTCGGCATCGAACGGATCGTCGAAGGTGGACATGCTGCGCCCCATTGTCGCACCGAGCCGCAGAGCACGCTGCGATCCGGTCAATTGATCACCATCCGGCCGCGTTTTGCGCCGCCGGATGGTGACATGCATGCAGGTTCTATGCCGCTTTGCCTGTTACGACGGCAGCGGTGGGCAACCCTTCATCGATCGGCAGCGCCGGATCGCGCGACCACTCGTTCCAAGAGCCGAAATACATCCGCACATCCTTCACGCCGGCGTTCTTCAGCGCCAGGAAGGTGTTCGAGGCGCGGGCCCCCTTGAAGCAGTAGAGATAGACCGGCGTGGTCTGCGAGATGCCGACGGTGGCGCATTCCGCAAGGATTTCGTCCTTCGACTTGAAGCGCTGGCCTTCCGCGGTCGGCTTCATCATGCGGTACCATTCCAGCCAGACCGCACCGGGGATGCGGCCCTTGCGCGGACAGAAATCCTTGCCGTAGGGCGAGGAGCTTTCGCCGATCCACTCGTCGACATCGCGCACATCGAGGATCGCGACCCCGGGCTTGCCTACCGCGGCCAGCATTGCCTTGGCATCGATCATGATGTCGCCGGCTTCCGGCACGATCGCGAACGCCGCCTTCGCCGGCACCGGCACTTCGGTCGTGACAGGCAGGTCGGCCGCCTTCCAGGCGTCGAAGCCGCCATGCAGTACCTTGATCTTGGGATAGCCGAGCATCGTGAGCAGATAGTAGCCGCGGCAGGACTGGCCGAAGCCGGAGTTCATCGACTGCTCGTAGATCACGGCGGTCTCCTTGCCGGAGAGACCGGCGGCGCCGAACGCGTCGGCGAACTTGGTCTTCAGCTCGTGCATGCCCTCGGGCGTCGAGGTCGCGAGGTAGGTGAAGACGTCATGCACGTTGACGGCGCCGGGCAGATGTCCCGCCGCATAGGCATCCGGATTCCGCGTATCGATGATGACACATGGTTCTTTCGTGACGAGCTCGGCAAGTTCGCCGGCGGTGATCAGAACGTCCGTCATGGCAGCCTCTCCTGTCTGTGGTTGCAGTCTTGGTGGTTCCGAACTCCTCAGCCGTCCGCCAGCATCTTGCGCAGCTGCTTGGTGGCGGGCGTGACGATGGCGACGAAATACGCCTCGCGCAGCCGGCGCTGGGCGCGGTGGCTCACCAGGTAGCCGCGCGCGCCGCAATGGAGCATCGCGGCATGCGCGACCGCGACGCTGGCGTCGCCGATGCGCAGGCGCAGCGCGACGACGCGCCGCCAATAGCTGTCATCGGCGTTGTAGGGATCGCTTGCCAGCGCCATCGCTTCCTTCTCGAGCTCGGCATAGAGCTCGCGGAATTGCTGCGGCTGTTGCGGCAGATAGCGGTTGACGTGGCCGAGCGGCGCATGGACCTCGTCCATGATGTTGATGCAATCCTTCATCAGGCCGAGGCCCATGCCGGCCTGCAGCAGGATGAAGCCGGCGCGAATCTTCTTGACGAACGGCGCGGCCGGGGCGGCCAGGATCAATTCGTCCGGCACGAACGCGTCGCGGAACTGGACGCCATAGGTGCCGGTGCCGTCCATCGCCAGGAACGGCTTGCATGGCGTTAGTGTGATCGCGGGATCGGAGCAATCTGCGAGGAACATGACGGTAGCGCCCGCCTCGCCTTTGGCGCCGTCGTCCTGGCACTCGAAGATCGTGCCGAAGTAGTGGTCAGGCCCCAGATTCGACACCCAGGGCAGCGTGCCGCGGACGATGTAGCCGCCCTCGACCTTGCGTCCCTTCAATTTCAGCCGCTCGATGCCGAACAAGCTCTTCATCGGGTTGGAAAGCCCGGTGCCGCCGAGCGCACGTCCGCTGGAGAAGCAGTTGCCGAAGCGCGCGGCGAGCTTCATGTTGGTGGAATTGGCGACGTACCAGACCAGCGTGTTCTGGCACCAGGCCATGAAGGCGGTGGCGCCGCAGACCTCGCCGATTGCAACCATCGACTGGATGGCCCACCGCAGGTCCGCCGGGCCCTCCTGCGGCACGTGGCTGCTCCACGCGCCGACCTTGCCGAGCCGGCGCAGAAAGTCGCTGGGATAGACCTCGCCGGCATCGATCGCGGATGCGAGCGGCGCCAGCTCCTGACGCGCGAGGCGGGCGACCTCGTCCGCAATGGTCGGTGCGGGATCTTGAGCTGCGATCCGCGATAGAGCCAGTGAACTCATGGATGATCTCCGCACCTTGAATTGCCGGTCGAACGCTACGCGCCGACCTCGAGATTGACCGGACGGGTGAAGGTGTTCGCGACCGGCGACCACTTCTTCACGTGAGCCACCAGCGCGTTGATCTCGCCCTGCGAGATGCCCTCGCATTCCATGTCGACCTTGACGCGGACGTCGGTGAAGCCGACCGGCTTCTCGCTGACATCTCCAGTGCCCCACACCGCCGTGATGTTGAGATCGCCTTCAAGCTCCAGCTCGAGCTTGTTGACGATCCAGCCACGGTGCACGGCGTTGGCATGCAGGCCGACCGCAAGGCAGGAGCCGAGCGCGGCGAGCGAGGCTTCGGACGGATTGGGCGCGGTGTCGTCGCCGAGCAGGCCCGGCGGCTCGTCGACGATGTAGGGCGCGAGGTTGCGAATGTAGTTGGCGTGACGGAACTTGCCCTCGGCCACCGTCTTGCACTTCAGGGTCTTGATCACCTTCGGGTTGGCCTTGCCGTTGGCAATGAGCTGCTCGAGCCCGCCTTTGTCGATCGGCGCGAGGCAGCCGGTCAGAGCGGTTTTTTGAGCGACAGCAGTCATCAGTTTTCTCCCTTGGAGCGGTGGATTTCAGGATACCGAACGGTCTGTTTCCTGCATAAGCCGTGCCAGATTTCGGCCGATTCAAAAGGCGAAGGCGCGCAGGCGCTTAGCCTGGGCTGCCCACCGATTGACCACTGCACCACTGCTCAAGCGCGATGCATCTGCCGCGAGGACACGATTATTTTGAGCGCAAGACTGGCCGATCGCCGGCGCCGTGAAGATGCGGCTTGATGATTGTGCCGCGGTTCGATTTACTGCCGCGCATGAGCAAATCGCCTGCGAAGAAAAAACCTGCCGCGGCATTTTCCGCCGGCGACGATGAATCGGCGCGCGGGCGCCTGTTGAACGCGGCGACCCGGCTGTTCTGCAAGAACGGCATCAACGCGACAGGAATCGATGCGATCATCAACGAGGCCGGCACCGCGAAGACCACGCTCTACAAGCTGTTCGGCTCGAAGACCAACCTCGTCCACGCGGTGCTGGAAAGCGAAGGCAGGCAGTGGCGGGACTGGTTCATCGGCGCGATCGAGGCCGGCGGCGGCGACGCCCAGACCAAGCTGTCGCGCATTTTCCCGGCGCTCAAGAGCTGGTTCGCGGAAGAACGCTTCTACGGCTGCCCCTTCATCAATGCGGTCGCCGAGCACGACAAGGATGCCAAGCAGTTTCGCAATATCGCGATGAAGCACAAGAAGGTGGTGCTGGCGCATATCGAGAAGCTCGCAGGCGAGATGGGCGCCGCCGAGCCCGCGGTGCTTGCGCATCAGCTCGCACTGCTGATCGACGGCGCCATCGTCGCCGCAATGGTGTCCTGCGACCCGGATGTCGCCGACACTGCGGGGCTCGCCGCCAGCAATCTGCTTGCGCCGGCGAAGGCGAGGAAAGCGAAGCGCGCGGGCAGCGCGGCAGAACTCGCCGCGGTCTAGTCCCTCCGCGCCATGCGCGCCCTCAGGGTATGGTCGGTGTCATCGCCCGGCTCGACCGGCGATCCAGTATTCCAGAGACAGTCGTGATTGAGCCGATAGGCCGCGGCGTACTGGGTCGCCCGGTCCATGTGCGCAATTGCGCACAGGCCGGGGCAATGACAGCGGTGGGTGAGGACAAAGCTTCACGCCCTCGCACGATGACGGTGTGAGAATTGTAGCGAACAGCCTTGCCCACGTCGTCGTCCTGGCGAACGCCAGGACCCATAACCACCGAATTCGATTGAGAGCGGGATAGTGACTCCAGCGCCGCAAGCGATTGGGGTAATGGGTCCTGACTTTCGCCAGGACGACGGTGAATACATTCACTTTCTCTCAGGGTGACGGATTCGGCAGTTGCGCATCTCGCGCAAAAAGCTGCCTCCCATCGAAAGCTCACCGCCCCCGCGTCAGTCCCGCCTCCAGCCGCACCAGCTCGCCGTCGAGATCGCGCTCGACGTCGGCCACCTGGATGTCGACCACGCGATAGTCGCGCGCCTCGAGCCAGGCGCGGCGCTTGGCGCGGTCGGCGGCGATGGCATCGCTCTCGCCGGGATTGACCAGCTCGATCGCGAGGCGGTGAACGAAGGAGACGAAATCCGGGATGTGGCGGCCGACCGGGGTCTGGCGCTTGAACAGGCCGGCGAAGCGGCGGTCTTTTGTCAGCGCCTGCCACAGCATCCGCTCGGCGTCGGTGGGATTGCGGCGGAGCAGCCGGGCGAGGCCGCGGACGGTCGAGCTGTTGTCGGCGGTGGCGCCGCCCTGGCCCTGCTCGGCGAGCAGCGCCCGCAGGCGGGTGGCCTGGGCGCCGTCGAGCACGCCGCCCTTGGCCGGACCCTTGCGGCCCTCGGCGATCGCCATCACCACGCCGTGCAGCGTGTGCATGTCCTGCTTGGTCGGGTCCATCCGGGTGAAGATGTTGCGGAGGTTCACCAGCATGGTGTCGCGCTTCTCCGCCGGGCGCAGGAACTCGACCTTGTCGAGTTCGGCGACGAGATTATCGAAGAACGCCTGCATCTGGTGCTGGGAGGCCGGCTCGGACCTTTCCGGCATCGCGAACGGCAGCGCGCCCGCGGTCGAGAGCTTGAACCACTCGTACCCCATCAGCAGCACCGCCTGCGCGAGGTTGAGCGAGGCGAAACCCGGATTGACGGGGTAAGTAATGATGCGGTTGGCGAGCGCCACCTCCTCGTTGGTCAGCCCGGAGCGTTCCCGCCCGAACAGGATGCCCGCCCCGCCGCCGGCGGCGACGTGGCGGACGATCTCGCTTGCCGCGGCCTCCGGGCCGACCACCGGTTTGGCCTGGTCGTGGGCGCGAGCGGTGGTGGCGAACACGAGGGTCAGGTCGGCGATCGCCTGCTCGACGGTGTCGAACAGCTCGACGGAACCGACGATGTGATCGGCGCCGGCGGCGGCGCGCTGCGCGGCGATGTTCGGCCAGCCGTCGCGCGGGTTGACGATGCGCATCCGGGTCAGCGCAAAATTGCCCATCGCGCGCGCGGCCATGCCGATGTTCTCGCCAAGCTGCGGCTCGACCAGGATGACGACGGGACCGGCAAGGTCGTGCCCTGTCTTGGTCTTGTCGGTGCCGGACATCTCACTTCACTTTCTGATTCAACATCTGAAGACTTTGAATCAGCTTCCGAGGAAACTGATTCAACACCTCATGCAGGCTTGCGGGCACCGGCTCCGCACCGGACTTGCCCACAGGCAATTTCTCCAAGGAGATAACAGGGTTAGCGGCGTTTGCGAATCCTCAACCGGAATCGCAATGGAGCCCGCGCAGGACCGCGCCTTGCGCGCGCTTTGCCCTCGGATAGGCTATCAACCACAACCAAAGCGAAGCTGTAAAGGCACGCTTGCGACGCCGGTCGAACGGCAAGGTGCTGGGGAGTGACGACGATGCGGGGCAGATGGACGCTGGCGATGCTGGGGATCGTCTTGATCGTGGCGGGCGGACTGCTCGCTTACGTCACCCAGACGGCTGGCGGCATCCGGATCCAGGACGTCCGCTTCAAGGGCGCCAAGGGCAACACCATGAGCGCCCTGCTCTACATCCCGCCGAACGCGACGCCGCAGATTCCGGTGCCCGGCATCCTCGCCGTCCACGGCTACATCAATTCGCGCGAGACCCAGGACGGCTTCGCCATCGAGTTCGCCCGCCGCGGCTATGTCGTGCTGGCGCTCGACCAGACCGGCCACGGCTACAGCGATCCGCCGTCCTTCGCCAACGGCTTTGGCGGGCCCGACGGCCTCGCCTATCTCCGCAGCCTCGAGATCGTCGACAAGGAGAACATCGGCCTCGAGGGCCATTCGATGGGTGGCTGGACGGTGCTGGCTGCCGCCGCGGCGATGCCGAACGACTACAAATCGATGGTGCTGGAGGGCTCCTCGACCGGAAAACCGTTCGCCGCCGAGGGCACCACGAGCTGGCCGCGCAACACCGCGCTGGTGTTCGCGCAGTACGAGGAATTTCCCGACCTGATGTGGGGTGTCCAGCGCGCCCGCGATGTCACCGCAAGCCCGAAGCTGTGGGCGCTGTTCGGCACCCAGAGCGCGGTCGAGCCGGGCAAGGTCTATGGCGATCCGGCCGCCGGCACCGCCCGGGTGCTCTACACGCCCGCGATCACCCATCCGGCCGAGCACATCTCCTCCGAGGCGATCGGCTATGCGCTCGACTGGTTCGCCACCACGCTGAAGGGCGGCACGCCGCGCCCGGTCGACGACCAGATCTGGTTCCGCAAGGAGCTCGGCACGCTGCTTGCGCTGCTCGGCTTCATCGCGCTGGTCATCGGCACGTTCGACGGATTGCTCGAGGCGCCGGCGTTCTCCCGCCTCAGATTGCCGGCGGTCGCCGACGGCACCATGCCGCCGCACGAGGCGGCCACTGGCCGGCGCTGGACCGCGGCCTTCATCCTGACCGCGTTCCTTCCGGCGCTGACCTACTATCCGGCCTTCGCGCTGGGCGGCACCTTCGTCACGCCGTCAGCCGTGCTGCCGCAGGGCATCACCAATCAGATCCTGGTCTGGGCCATCGTCAACGGCCTGATCACGCTGGTCCTGATGCGCCTCGCACCGAAGCGAGCCAGCCGCGGCGGCCTTATCGGGCAGTCCGTCGTAATCGCGCTGGCCGCGGTGGCGGTCGGCTATGCCGCGCTGTGGCTGGCCTACCTCGCCTTCAAGATCGACTTCAGGTTCTGGATCGTCGCGTTGAAGCTGATGAGCGCGAAGCAATTCCTTATCTTCCTGATCTATCTGATTCCGTTCACGGCGTATTTCGTCGTGGCGCTACACGTCCTGCACCGCAATTTCTCGACCATGGACGCCCCGCGCGGCGCGCTCTACCTCACCAACATCTTCGCGCTGACCTTCGGCTTCATCGTGCTGCTGGTGCTGCAATACGGGACCATGTGGCTGACCGGCAAGCTGTTCAACCCGGTCCCCGACCCCGGCTTCGTCCCGCTCTCGACCATCGTCGCGATCCAGTTCGTGCCGCTGCTCGCCATCGTCGCGGTGATCGCGACCTTCACCTGGCGGCGGACCGGATCGAGCCTGCCGGGCGCCCTGATCTCCGGCCTGCTCGTGACCTGGTACATCGTCGCCGGGACCGCGACGCAAGTCCCCTTTCCAGGCTAAAAGATGGGCGAAACTGCATAACCGGTCCGCTTCCGCCCGCCCCCGGGCGGTGCTATAGCGCGGGGGAATCCACCCCCGCCGTCAAAAGCGCGCTGTTCCCAAGAGGGCCTCTCCGTCATGGCAAAAATCAAGGTGTCCAACCCCGTCGTCGAACTCGATGGCGACGAGATGACCCGGATCATCTGGCAGTACATCAAGGACAAGCTGATCAACCCGTTCCTGGATGTCGAGCTGCTCTATTTCGACCTCGGGATGGAATACCGCGACAAGACCAATGACCAGGTGACCATCGACGCCGCCAACGCCATCAAGAAGGTCGGAGTCGGCGTCAAATGCGCCACCATCACCCCGGACGAGGCCCGGGTGAAGGAATTCGGCCTGAAGGAGATGTGGAAGTCGCCGAACGGCACCATCCGCAACATCCTCGGCGGCGTGATCTTCCGCGAACCGATCATCTGCAAGAACGTGCCGCGGCTGGTTCCCGGCTGGACCAAGCCGATTATCATCGGCCGCCACGCCTATGGCGACCAGTACCGCGCCACCGACATCCGCTTCCCCGGCAAGGGCACGCTGACGCTGAAGTTCGTCGGCGAGGACGGCACGGTGATCGAGAAGGAGGTCTTCAAGACCCCCGGCGCCGGCGTCGCCATGGAAATGTACAATCTCGATGACTCCATCGTCGACTTCGCCCGCGCCTCGTTCAACTACGGCCTGATGCGCAACTATCCGGTCTATCTGTCGACCAAGAACACCATCCTCAAGGTCTATGACGGCCGCTTCAAGGACATCTTCCAGGACGTGTTCGACCGCGAGTTCAAGAAGGAATTCGACGCCAAGGGCCTGACCTACGAGCACCGCCTGATCGACGACATGGTCGCCTCGGCGCTGAAGTGGTCCGGCGGCTATGTTTGGGCCTGCAAGAACTATGACGGCGACGTGCAGTCCGACACCGTGGCGCAGGGCTACGGCTCGCTCGGCCTGATGACCTCGGTGCTGCTGACCCCGGACGGCAAGACGGTGGAAGCCGAGGCCGCCCACGGCACGGTGACCCGCCACTACCGCGAGCACCAGAAGGGCAAGGAGACCTCGACCAACTCGATCGCATCGATCTTCGCCTGGACGAGAGGCCTCGCCCACCGCGCCAAGCTCGACAACAATCCGGAGCTGGCGAAGTTCGCCTCGACGCTGGAGAAGGTCTGCGTCTCGACCGTCGAGGAAGGCTACATGACCAAGGACCTCGCGCTCCTGGTCGGCGCCGACCAGCGCTGGCTCTCGACCACCGGATTCCTCGACAAGGTCTCCGACAATCTCGTGAAGGCGATGGCCTGACGGCTGTCGCTACCGGACTACAGCAGCGAGCGTGACCATGATCCATTCCAGAGCCGTCACGCTCGCATCGATGTTGCTGACGGGATCGGCGGCGTTCGCTGCCGATCCGCTGCCCGAAGCGATCGCGGCGTCGAGCGAGACCGCGGTGCTCACCGTCCACGCGCTGGGGGCGCAGGTCTACGAGTGCAAGCCGGTCACCGACGGCAAGCTCGCCTGGTCGTTCCGAGAGCCGGTCGCCACCCTGATCGAGGGCGGCCGGACCGTCGGCCGGCACTATGCCGGCCCGAACTGGGAGCATGTCGACGGCAGCGCCATCACCGGCCGCACCGCAGGCTCCGCGGCGGGCGCCGCCGCCTCCGATGTTCCCTGGCTGAAGCTATCCGTGATCTCCCGCCGCGGCGAGGGCGTGCTGTCCGCCGTCACCACCGTGCAGCGGATCAACACCTCCGGCGGCCAGCTCGAGGGTCCCTGCGACAAGGCCGGCGCGCTGAAAGCCGCCCCCTACTCCGCCGACTACGTCTTCCTGCGCAAGAACGACGGACACTAAAGCATGATCCGGAAAAGTGCGAAGCGGTTTTCCGAACAGATCATGCGCAAAAAGAGCTAAAGCGATGACGATTCAACCAAATCTCATCGCGCTTTAGCTGGGGTGTCTAATCCATAACTCCGCCTGCTGGACGAACGTCGGCATAACGAATGGGAGCTGACAAAATGGCGCGCTTGGTCATGTCGGCTAAGGGGCAGGTGCAGCCGCGAGCAGATGCAGCATCTCCGCCAGAAATGCTCAATCGGGCATTGGTCCTGTCCCTTGATGCGCCCCCGATCTCTGAAGGCCTTTGATAGGCGGCATCGACATCAGTTCGCTTTCTTCTCACGCTCGACAACGAGCCGCTTCTCGGCATTGGCCTGCAAATTGTCGAGCTGCTCGCGGAAACCGGGCAAGTCTACGAGAGGATGCGGATCCGTAGGTTTGCGCGTCTTCAGCCGATCTTTCGCTTCGGTGAGCCCCGTCGAGAAGCCATGTGTGGCAATGTGCAACTCTACGGGACGGTCGCCATCCTGCGTGAGGGCGCGGATTCGCTTTACACTGGCGATGTACGCTTCCACTTGATCAGGCCCACGTATGCGATTGAGCCCGAGGCCGCCGACCGTGAACGCGCGGTAGGTGCGAGCGCCATCACGCGCATCGAATGCGAACGAGACGGTTCCCATTGTATGACCTGGTGTCTCGAACGCCTGAATGGTGACGTCGCCGCCGGTGACCACCTGACCATCCGTAAGCACGATGTCAGGCTCTATCATCGTCCACGGTCTGGGACGGGTGGCTGACAGTGCAGCCTCTTCTGCGGCCTCGCGCCAGCCCTCGCGCGACATGGCGAAGCGCGTCCCGGGTTCCAGCACGGACTTAAGATGCGCTGCGCCGCCGGCATGGTCAAAATGACCGTGCGTGATGACGACAAGCTTGATGTCCTTGGGGTCGAGCCCGAGCGCACGGACATTCGCCAAGAGTTGCTCGGTGTACGGTTCATAAAGGGTATCGATCAGCACATGTCCCTGCGGCGACGTGAGAAGCCAGGCTGAGACCCAACAAATTCCAACGTAGTAGACGTTATCGAAAGCCTTGTAAGGCTCGATCTTCTGCGAGACGGCAATCTCGAGGAACTGCGCGACTTTTCCTTTTTCGCCGAATTCATTCCATGCAGCCATCAGAGGCGCCGACTCGCAATTCGTCGGCCGCGGCTGCTCCTGCGCAGACGCTTCGGCCGATAGCAGAGCCAGCGCTGCGACTGCATTTCGGAATCGAAGCGTCATGGTCGCGCTCCCCCCGTTGAAGCAATACATCGACAAGCCGAGCTGCCTGTGTCGGCATCGACCGATATATACCAAGAAACAGGTTCGCAGGGCAGCGGTAGAACGATTGTTGCGCCGCAAACCCCGATGGAGAGGTGAAGCGCCGCTGCCGCGCCTGCTCAACCTAATTCCATCCCGCCTTAATCCCGGTTGCCGCCGTCGACTTCGGCCGGCGCCGCCTGCGCGATCTCTTCGGCCGCGACATCGCCGCCGGCCGCGCCGGTGTCGGCGAGCCGGGCTTCCGCGGTATCCTTCAAATGCGCCGCCAGCGTCGGCATCCGCTCGATCAGAGCGTGGAAATCCTGCGCATCGAGCGCCAGCAGCCGCGTTTTGCACGTCGCCGTCACGGTGCCGGAGCGCTGGTCCGCCGGAGCAGCGCGATCTCGCCGAAGAAGCTGCCGTCAGATAGCCGCACCCGCTGGCTCGGCAGGTCGATCTCGACCTCGCCGGAGGTGATGAAATACATCGACGAGGCGGCCTCGCCGCGCCGCACCAGCACCTCGCCATGCTCGATGGTCTGCGAGCGCAACAACCGCATGATGTCGGCGATCTCGGCCGCGCCGAGATGGGCGAACAGCGGCACCCGCGCCAGCATGCCCCTGGTGACGACGAAACCGCGGCGCCGCACCTCCTCGTCAAAAGGCGGTCGAGACGATTGCGACCGGCAGCGCGATCATCGCAAAGCCGACCACGATGGCGAACACCGTGACGATCCGCCCCAGCGGCGTCACCGGGACGACATCGCCATAGCCGACGGTGCCGAGCGTCACGATCGCCACCACATCGCCTGCGGCATGCTGCGAACTTTCCCGACTGCACCGTGTGCTCGATCGCATAGAGCAGCGCGGCGAACGGGAGCACCGCGCCGTCAGGCGCCGGCCATCGCTTCTTCGATCGCGGACAATGCAGCGTTGGCCTTGGCGCCGTCGGGGCCGCCGGCCTGCGCCATGTCGGGCCGGCCGCCGCCGCCCTTGCCGCCGAGAGCTTCGGAGCCCTTGCGCACCAGCTCGACCGCGTTGAAGCGCGAGGTCAGATCGGCGGTGACGCCGACCACGATGCCGGCCTTGCCGTCCTCGGTGACGCCGACGATGGCGACCACGCCGGAGCCGATCTGCTTCTTGCCGTCGTCGACGAGGCTCTTCAGGTCCTTTGTCTCGACGCCCTCGACCGCGCGCGCCAGCAGCTTGACGTTGCCGACCTCGCGGACCGCGGCGGCCGCGCCGTTCGATCCGCCGCCACCGCCCATCGCCAGCTTCTTGCGGGCATCCGACAGGTCGCGCTCGAGCTTCTTGCGCTCCTCCATCAGCGCGGCGATGCGCGCTGGCACATCCTCGACCGTAGTGCGCAGCTCCAGCGCCGCGGTCTTGGCCAGCGCCATCGTGTCGTTGGCGTGCTTGCGCGCGTAGCGGCCGGTGAGCGCCTCGATGCGGCGCACGCCCGACGCCACCGCACTCTCGCCGGTCACCGAGATCAGGCCGATATCGCCGGTGCGGCGCACATGGGTGCCGCCACACAATTCGACCGACCAGCCGAGCGCGTTCTGGCCGTGCTCACGGGCGGAGTTGCCCATCGAGACGACACGAACCTCGTCGCCGTACTTCTCGCCGAACAGCGCGCGGGCGCCGGCCTCGCGGGCGTCGTCCACCGCCATGATGCGGGTGGTGACCTCGGCATTTTCGAGCACGACGTCGTTGGCGATGTCCTCGACCCGCGCCAGCTCTTCCGGCGTGATCGGCTTCGGATGCACGAAGTCGAAGCGCAGCCGGTCCGGCGCGACCAGCGAGCCGCGCTGCGCGATGTGATCGCCGAGCACCTGGCGCAGCGCCTCGTGCAGCAGATGCGTCGCCGAGTGATGGGCGCGGATCGACGCCCGCCTGGCGTGATCGACCTCGAGCTGCAGCGCGGCGCCGACCTTCAGCATGCCCTGCTCGACAGTGCCGAGATGCACGAACAGATCGCCGGCTTTCTTCTGCGTATCGGTGACGCGGAAGGTGACGCCCTCACTGGTCAGCACGCCGATGTCGCCGACCTGGCCGCCGGACTCCGCGTAGAACGGCGTCTGGTTCAGCACGATCGCGCCAGTCTCGCCAGCCTTAAGGCTGTCGACCTCGGCGCCGTCCTTGACCAGCGCCGCGACCACGCCCTCGGCGCTCTCGGTCTCGTAGCCCAGGAATTCGGTCGCGCCGAGTTTCTCGTGCAGCGGGAACCAGATCGCCTCGCTCGCGGCCTCGCCCGACCCCTTCCAGGATTCGCGCGCTTTCTCGCGCTGGCGCTCCATCGCATCGGTGAATGCCGCCTGGTCGACGCTGATGCCGCGCGACTTCAGCGCGTCCTGCGTCAGGTCGAGCGGGAAGCCGTACGTGTCATACAGCGTGAAGGCGGTGTCGCCGTCGAACATGTCGCCCTTCTTGAGGCCGGCGCTCTTCTCGTCGAGCAGCGATAGTCCGCGCATCAAGGTCTTGCGGAAGCGCGTCTCTTCCAGCCGCAGCGTCTCCTCGATCAGGTTCTCGGCGCGCACCAGGTCCGGATAGGCTTGGCCCATCTCGCGGACCAGCGCCCAGACCAGCCGATGCATCAGCGGCTCGCTCGCACCGAGCAGCTGCGCGTGGCGCATCGCGCGGCGCATGATCCGGCGCAGCACATAGCCGCGGCCCTCGTTCGAGGGCAGCACGCCGTCGGCGATCAGGAACGCGGACGAGCGCAGATGATCCGCGATCACGCGGTACGAGGCGACGTTCTGCTCATTCGGGCCGTGTCCGATTGCGGACGACGCGGCGTCGATCAGATGGCGGAACAGGTCGGTCTCGAACACGCTCTCGACGCCCTGCAGGATGGACGCCATGCGCTCCAGTCCCATGCCGGTGTCGATCGAGGGACGCGGCAGCGCCACGCGCTGCTCCTTCGTCACCTGCTCGTACTGCATGAACACCAGGTTCCAGAATTCGAGGAAGCGATCGCCGTCCTCCTCCGGCGTGCCCGGAGGTCCGCCCCAGATGTGCTCGCCGCGGTCGATGAAGATTTCCGAGCACGGACCGCACGGACCGGTGTCGCCCATCGCCCAGAAATTGTCCGAGGTCGAGATGCGGATGATGCGGTCGTCCGGGAAGCCGGCGATCTTCTTCCAGTGCCCCGCCGCCTCATCGTCGTCGTGGTAGACGGTGACGAGCAGCTTGTCCTTCTTCAGCCCGAACTCCCTGGTGATCAGGTTCCAGGCAAGCTCGATCGCGCGCTCCTTGAAGTAATCGCCGAACGAGAAGTTGCCGAGCATCTCGAAGAAGGTGAGATGGCGCGCGGTGTAGCCGACATTGTCGAGGTCGTTGTGCTTGCCGCCGGCGCGGACGCACTTCTGCGACGTCGTGGCGCGCTGATAGGCACGCTTCTCGACCCCGGTGAAGACGTTCTTGAACTGGACCATGCCGGCGTTGGTGAACATCAAGGTCGGGTCGTTGCGCGGCACCAGCGGCGACGACGCCACGATCTCGTGGCCGTTGTCCTTGAAGTAGTTCAGAAATGTCGACCTGATGTCGTTGACGCTGCTCATGGCTCACCCAACCGGAAAAAGGGGCCGGTCAGGCGCAAATTGGCGTCATTTCCGGCCGAACGCTTTTAGACAAGGCCAGCTACGGTGTCCAGAAACTGTGCAGGCAAATCATAAGCTTGCCGCGGCAGCACAAAGCCCGTTGGATAGTTGCTGCGGCTGCGTTGACAGTGCTGGCGGCACCGTGTTTCTTACCTACCTGTACCTAGTAGTCACGTCGGGAGAGACCGGCCCTGGGCCGGCGCCGAAGGAGCAACCGCCCCGGAAACTCTCAGGCAAAAGGACCGCGTGACGTCTGACATCTGGAAAGAGGCGCTGGGGTTCTCCCCGATGCGTCCGCCGACGGGATAATACTCTCAGGCACAGCGACAGATGGGGCTTTCTGCAGGTTTCTCAAGGGGAAATGGGTCCCCGACGGGAACCGCGAGGGCCCTGTGATGCTTGCGCGCGAAACCTCCCCGCTGAAACAGACCCCGCTGCATGCGCTGCACCTGGCGCGCGGCGCCAAGATGGTGCCGTTCGCCGGCTACGACATGCCGGTGCAATACGCGGCCGGCGTGCTGAAGGAGCACCTGCACACTCGCGCCAATGCCGGGCTGTTCGACGTCTCGCATATGGGCCAGCTCACGCTGAAGGCCAGATCCGGCAACATGGCAGAGGCGGCGCTCGCCCTGGAAAAGCTGGTGCCGCAGGACATTCTGGGAATCGCCCCGGGACGGCAGCGCTACGCGCAATTCACCAACGCCGACGGTGGCCTGCTCGACGACCTGATGGTGGCGAATTTCGGCGATCATCTGTTCCTGGTGGTCAACGCCGCCTGCAAGGATGAAGACGAGGCGCATTTGCGCGCGCATCTCTCCGAGACTTGCGAGATCGTGTCGCTGGCCGACCGCGCGCTGATCGCGCTGCAGGGACCGAAGGCCGAAACGGCGCTGGCGAAGTTCTGCGCAGATATCGGTTCGATGAAATTCATGGATGCCGGCCCGCGCCGCGTCGCCGACATCGACTGCTTCGTGTCCCGCTCCGGCTATACCGGCGAGGACGGTTTTGAGATTTCGGTCCCATCGGACAAGGCCGAGGCGCTGGTGACAGCGCTGCTCGACGATCCCGACGTGCTGCCGATCGGGCTCGGCGCGCGCGACAGCCTGCGGCTCGAGGCCGGGCTGTGCCTGTACGGCCACGACATCGACACCACGACGACGCCGGTCGAGGGCGCGCTGGAATGGTCGGTGCAGAAGGTCCGCCGCAGCGGCGGCGCCCGCGCCGGCGGCTTTCCGGGTGCCGACAAGATCCTCACCCAATTCGCACAGGGCGCGGCGCGCCGGCGCGTTGGGCTGCGGCCGGAGGGCCGCGCGCCGGTGCGCGAAGGCGCCGTGCTGTTTGCCGATCCGACATCGGCCGAACCGATTGGAAAGGTGACGTCGGGCGGCTTCGGCCCGAGCCTCAATGCGCCGGTTGCGATGGGCTACCTGCCGACCTCGCTTTCCGCCACAGGCACCACCGTTTTCGCCGAAGTGCGCGGCCAGCGGCTGCCGCTCAAGGTCGCCGCCACGCCCTTCGTCCCCAATACCTACAAACGCTAGAGGTTCTCCATGACGACGCTGTACACATCCGACCACGAATGGCTCCGCATCGAGGGTGACGTTGCCACCATCGGCATCACCGATTACGCGCAATCGCAGCTCGGCGACGTCGTGTTCGTCGAACTGCCCAAGGTCGGCCGCAGCCTGAAGAAGACCGAAGCCGCCGCCGTCGTCGAATCCGTCAAGGCCGCCTCCGACGTCTATGCCCCGATCACCGGCGAGGTGATCGAGGTCAACGAGGCGCTCGCGGCCGAGCCCGCGCTGGTCAATTCTGATGCCGGCGGCAAGGCCTGGTTCTTCAAGATGAAGATAGCGGACAAGGGCGAGCTCGGCGGCCTGATGGACGAGGCCGCCTACGCCGCGCACACCGCCTGAGCGAATGAAGCAAATTGCGACCACACCCCCGCTGTCGTCGCCCGGCTCGACCGGGCGACCCAGTACGCCGCGGCCCTTCGGCATGAGCGCTGATGTCCCGGCGTACTGGCTACCCCGCTTTCGCGGGGTATGACGGTAAGAAACGAGGATCACGCCATGAACGCGCCCTTCAAGCCGAGCAACGAAGCCGCCACCGATTTCGTCCGCCGCCACATCGGCCCGTCGCCGCGCGACATCGGCGCGATGCTGGAGACGGTGGGCGCCGCAAGCCTGTCGGCGCTGATGGGCGAGACGCTGCCGTCCTCGATCCGCCAGAAAGCGCCGCTCGATCTCGGCCGCGCGCTGAGCGAGACCGAAGCGCTCGCCCACATGACCGAGCTCGCGAGCCAGAACCAGGTGTTCACCTCGCTGATCGGCCAGGGCTATTCCGGCACCATCCTGCCCGCGGTGATCCAGCGCAACATCCTGGAGAACCCGGCCTGGTACACGGCTTACACGCCGTATCAGCCGGAGATCAGCCAGGGCCGGCTGGAGGCGCTTTTCAACTTCCAGACCATGATCTGCGATCTCACCGGGCTCGATGTCGCCAATGCCTCCCTGCTCGACGAGGCGACCGCGGCGGCCGAGGCGATGGCGCTCGCCGAGCGGCACTCGCAGGTGAAATCGAAACTGTTCTTCGTCGACAAGGAGGTGCATCCGCAGACGCTGGCGGTGATGCGCACCCGCGCCGCCCCGCTCGGCTGGGCGCTGGTGGTCGGCGATCCCCTCACCGAACTCGACAAGGCCGACGTGGTCGGCGCGCTGCTGCAATATCCGGGCACGACGGGCGCGGTGCGCGACCTGCGGCCGGCCATCGCCGCGCTCCACGCCAAGGGCGCGCTGGCGATCGTCGCCGCCGATTTGCTGTCGCTGACGCTCTTGACCTCGCCCGGCGAACTCGGCGCCGACATCGCGGTCGGCTCGGCGCAGCGCTTCGGCGTGCCGATGGGTTACGGCGGACCGCACGCCGCCTACATGGCGGTGCGCGATGCGCTGAAGCGCTCGCTGCCCGGCCGCATCGTCGGCCTGTCGGTCGATTCGCGCGGCGCGCCTGCCTATCGGCTTGCGCTGCAGACCCGCGAGCAGCACATCCGCCGCGAGAAGGCGACCTCCAACATCTGCACCGCGCAGGTGCTGCTCGCCGTGATCGCCTCGATGTACGCGGTCTATCACGGTCCCGAGGGCCTGACCCACATCGCGCGCAGCGTGCATCGCCGCGCCGCGGTGCTGGCCGCCGGCCTGCGCAAGCTCGGCTTTGCGCCGACCAGTGAAGCCTTCTTCGATACCGTGACCGTCGAGGCCGGCGCGAAGCGGAACGAGCTGATCGCCCGCGCACTGGCCGAGCGGATCAATCTGCGGATCGGCGACACCACGCTCGGCATCGCGGTCGACGAGACCACGACGCCCGAGACCGTCGAGGCGGTGTGGCGCGTGTTCGGCGGCAAGCTCAGCTTTGCCGAGATCGAGGCGACCGCGCGCGAGGGGCTGCCGAAGGAGCTGAAGCGCACCAGCGCCTTCCTCACCCATCCGGTGTTCAACACCCATCGCTCGGAGACCGAGCTGCTGCGCTACATGCGCAAGCTCTCGGACCGCGACCTCGCGCTCGACCGCGCGATGATCCCGCTCGGCTCCTGCACGATGAAGCTCAACGCCACCACGGAAATGATCCCGCTGACCTGGCCGGCATTCGGCCAGCTGCATCCGTTCGCGCCTGCGGATCAGGCCAAGGGCTATCATGCGCTGTTCAAGCGGTTGGAGCAGTGGCTGTGCGACATCACCGGCTATGACGCGGTGTCGCTGCAGCCGAACTCCGGCGCGCAGGGCGAATATGCCGGGCTGCTGGCGATCAGGGGCTATCACCTCGCGCGCGGCGAGCCGCACCGCAAGGTCTGCCTGATCCCCTCCTCCGCGCACGGCACCAATCCGGCCTCGGCGGCGATGGTCGGCATGGAGGTCGTGGTGGTGGCGTGCGATGCGCGCGGCGACGTCGACGTGAACGATCTGCGGGCCAAGGCCGAGAAGCATTCCGCCAATCTCGCCGCGGTGATGATCACCTATCCGTCGACGCATGGCGTGTTCGAGGAGCATATCAGCGAGATCTGCGACATCGTGCATGCGCATGGTGGACAGGTGTATCTCGACGGCGCCAACATGAACGCGCAGGTCGGGCTGTCGCGGCCCGGCGATTACGGCGCCGATGTCAGCCATCTCAATCTGCACAAGACCTTCTGCATCCCGCATGGCGGCGGCGGCCCCGGCATGGGCCCGATCGGCGTCAAGGCGCACCTCGCGCCTTATCTGCCCGGCCATCCCGCGACCGACGGCGCGACCGTGCATCCGGTCGGCCCGGTGTCGGCGGCGCCGTTCGGATCGGCGTCGATCCTGACCATCTCCTACATCTACATCCTGATGATGGGCGGCGAAGGGCTGACGCGCGCGACCGAGGTCGCAATCCTCAACGCCAACTACATCGCGGAACGGCTTAAGCCGCATTTCCCGGTGCTGTACCGCAATGCCCGCGGCCGCGTCGCGCATGAGTGCATCGTCGACCCGCGGCCGCTGAAGACGACAAGCGGCGTCACCGTCGACGACATCGCGAAGCGGCTGATCGACTACGGCTTCCACGCTCCGACCATGAGTTTCCCGGTCGCGGGCACGCTGATGATCGAGCCGACGGAGTCGGAGTCGAAGATCGAGATCGACCGCTTCTGCGACGCCATGATCGCGATCCGGGGCGAGATCGCAGAGGTCGAGAAGGGCCGCTGGACGATCGAGGCGTCGCCGCTGCGTCACGCCCCGCACACCGTGCACGACATCGCCGACGATGGGTGGGACCGCGCCTATAGCCGGGCCGAGGGCTGCTTCCCGGCCGGCGTATCGCGCTCCGACAAATACTGGAGCCCGGTCGGCCGCGTCGACAATGTCTATGGCGACCGCAACCTGGTGTGCTCGTGCCCGCCGGTCGAGGATTACGCACAGGCGGCGGAATAGACGTTATTGCAGGATGGGCAGAGCCAGCGGCTTTCCCCATCCCGCGGTCCGAAGCTGCGCGCGGCAGGAGGATTCATGCGCGAGGAATTCTGGTTTCATTTCCCGTTTCGCGTCCGCTATTCCGAGGTCGATGCGCAGGCCGTGGTCTTCAACGCCCACTATCTGACCTATTTCGACACCGCGATCACGGAATATTTCCGCGCGCTCGGCTACGACTATCTCGGCGAGGTCGCGCGCACCGGCATCGACTTCCACACCGTGAAGTCGGTGGTCGAGTACAAGGCGCCGATCCGCTTCGACGAGGACATCGACGTCTGCGTGCGCGTCGCGCGGATCGGCCGCTCCTCGATCAACCTTGCGCTCGCGATCTTCGCCAAAGGCTCCGGGACGGGTTCCGAGGACCTCCGCGCCACCGGCGAGATCATCTGGGTCGCCGCCGACCAGAAGACCCATCAGTCCGTCGCCGTGACGGAAGACCTGCGGGCGCTGATCGCGAGCCGGGAGAAGGCGCTGGCTTAAGGGATAGATGCGACGACCCGACAGACTTCAGTCAAGTTACGGCGCCACCAGCGCGCGGGTCTCGGCATCCCAGCGCCACAACCTGTCATTGGTTAACTCGGTACCGCCCCACCAGCGATCAATCGGATTGTGCCGGCTGAAATCGTCGGTGCGTGCGACAATCGCCTTGCCGAGTTCGGTCAGCGCAAGCCAGCTCTGCTTGTAGCGCTTGTGACGGTCGGGCTGATCGTGCATGCTAGATCGAAAGGCCCCTCGTCGAGGCCGGATATGGCGGGCACAGGGCAACGAGCCAATCCGTCCAGCAGGGCGCCGACCTCCCAGTAGCCGAACGTCTGGCGGTCATTGGCTTTCTCGTGCCCGGGAACAGGTCGTAAGGATGGACATGTCCGGCCGATAGCAATTCGAGCATCCGCATTTCCGTCGCGCCAAGTCCACACTGGCGCAAGGGCAGCTCTTCAAGGAGCGCAGTGACCGAATTTCGTAGCTGCGGAAGCGCACGCAAGTCCTGCGGCAATAGATCGAACCAGGCCTCGGGCGTCGGCGCGCGCCAGGCCGTCCACGCCGCGCTGGCGGTTTTGAGATGATGGTCGCCAAGTGGGACAAGCCGCAGTTGTGACGCGGCCAATTGATTGGGCTGCTGACGGCCGATCGCGCTGTCCGCATGCAGGATGGCAGCCTTCGACACCACATTCGCATGCCGACGCAGATAGTCCAACAGCCAGATCAGCTGCAACTGTGAGTTCGGATCCGGATCGACCCACAGATCGATCGCGTCGAAATGTTCGCAGAATTCGATCAATCCAAGTCCTTGACGACGCGCTTCGTCGAATGGTCTGCTGGTAAGATTGTCGAGCCAATGCGACCTTGGCGCACTGTTCGATGCCGAGCGCGGCAAGAGGAAAGAATCGAGCTCACTCGGCGGCTGCAATCTTCCCCAGACAAACCGCAGCTCGACGGCAATCACGCAATCGGCGAGTTCTGCCGCCTTCAGGCCGCCCGCGCCACTATCGGTAAAGGTGAGAACGAGGCGTGTCATGTGAGTTCACGTTGCGAGGGGCAACGACGACTTGATCGGGAGCCGGACGAGCTGGTCAAAATCAAACGCTTCACCGGTCCGCTCATTGAGCGCTACACACAAACGAAACGGGCGCCGAAGACGTCGGCAACTCAACGTCCTCAGCGCCCGCTTGCAGCGAACTTATGTCGCCCGGAGGCCTACTCCTCGGTCGGCTCCTCGCCCTCGGCGTCGCGCTCGGGCGTGCCGGCGAGGATCTGCTCGGAGATCAGGCCCGAGTTCTGCCGGATCGCGGCCTCGATCTTCGCGGTGATGTCGGGGTTGGCCCGCAGGAACGCCTTGGAATTCTCGCGGCCCTGGCCGAGCCGCTGGCTGTCATAGGAGAACCAGGCGCCGGACTTCTCGACCAGGCCGGCCTTGACGCCGAGGTCGAGGATCTCGCCCATCTTGGAGACGCCCTCGCCGTACATGATGTCGAACTCGACCTGCTTGAAGGGGGGCGCCAGCTTGTTCTTCACCACCTTGACGCGGGTGGTGTTGCCGACCACCTCGTCGCGCTCCTTGATCGCGCCGATGCGGCGGATGTCGAGACGGACCGAGGCATAGAACTTCAGCGCGTTGCCGCCGGTGGTGGTCTCCGGCGAGCCGTACATCACACCGATCTTCATGCGGATCTGGTTGATGAAGATCACCATGGTGTTGGACTTGTTGATCGAGGCGGTGAGCTTGCGCAGCGCCTGGCTCATCAGCCTGGCTTGCAGGCCCGGCAGCGCATCGCCCATCTCGCCCTCGAGCTCGGCCTTCGGCACCAGCGCCGCGACCGAATCGATCACCAGCACGTCGACCGCGCCGGAACGCACCAGAGTGTCGGCAATCTCGAGCGCCTGCTCGCCGGTGTCGGGCTGCGAGATCAGGAGTTCATCGATATTGACGCCGAGCTTGCGCGCATAGACCGGATCGAGCGCATGCTCCGCGTCGATGAAGGCGCAGATGCCGCCCTTCTTCTGGCCTTCCGCCACCGTGTGCAGCGCCAGCGTGGTTTTCCCCGAGGATTCCGGCCCGTAGATCTCGACGATGCGGCCCTTCGGCAGACCGCCGACACCGAGCGCGATATCGAGCCCGAGCGATCCCGAGGACACCGTCTCGACATCCATCGAGCGGTCGTTCTTGCCGAGCTTCATCACCGAGCCCTTGCCGAACTGGCGTTCGATCTGGGAGAGCGCGGCTGAGAGCGCCTTGGACTTGTCCATAGAGGATCCTTCGACAATACGCAGTGCGGTGACGGACATTTGGGATGTGCTCCTTATGGCGAGGATTCGCTAGCAGGACAAACGGGGCGGATGCGACCGGGCGGAATGCGCTGTTGATGGAAACACCGTACCATGTTTGTTCTCCGTTCGCAATATGTTCTTTTCGCTGCATGGGGTGCTGTCTGTATTTAAGCCCTAGTGTCCGAATTTGAATTTGAGAGTGTCCTAATTCCGATTGAGCTAATCGTAACCAATTCTTAGCCGTTGTTCTCGGTAGGACTACCAAGGGGCACCTGCGTCCCGTTCTTTAGATCAACGGCTGGAACGGATACGGAATGCCGAATATCGGTATAAGCCGCGATACCCTCATCACAATTGCTGCTTACAGCTCGATTGCGTTTGGCGTGCTGGCCCTAGTAATCCTGTCTCCGTGGGTGAACGGAGTTCCATCTTTGACTTGTTCCGGCTCTAGACCAGTTCTAAAATTCGCACGGGTAAGGGGTGTTCGGACGAACTTCCGTGCAGCATGAGTACAAGGCCTACATCATCGGTCCCGACGGGCGCGTTGCTCGACGGATCGACTTGGTTTGCGAGACAGAGAACGATGCCCGCGAGCGCGCAAAGCAGCTCGTTGACGGCCACGTCGTAGAGCTGTGGCAAGGCGACCGCCGGATCGCCAGCTTTGATCCGAAGCACTAAGGCCGCCTCGCCGTGCATGGGCCTATTGCTTTCTGTCCTAATTTGCCCTGTCGAGTGTCCTAACTAGGACAGCACCGCTGCATGGCGTCTGAATCCGTGTCCAAGCTCTCGATCCGCCTGCGCTTCCGATCTCCTGCTCACATTAACCCAGCAGAAACCATCGCTTAGTGGGCGTTCGCCGGGCAAAATTGTCGTGGAGCATCCCACGGCGACGCCGCAATATCCGGATGCACTGGGACGGATCGGCCAGCAACGCGACACGTCATGGCCTGCCGGGCTGCAACGCGCGAAAGCGACCCGCGGTGGGCCGTAGTCCGTAGTTCTCCGGCATAGAACAAAGTTCCAAAGCGCGGCAAACCGCATCGCGCGAACTCAACTTCTTGCAAGGAAATCAAGGGGGTACAGAGTGCAGCGGCGGGTGTCGGCGCCTAGTACCTTGGTACACTGATGAGCCGCGAAAAGACTGCGTAATCTTCAGGGGAACATGCCGACTCCAGCGGGGATCCGTCGCGGTAAGCGCCACCTCTATGGGAGTTCGCGGCGCTGCATATCATTTGACGGGCTTAGTTAATTAACACAACCTATGGTTTAAGTTTAGGTCGTTTGAGTCGTCACGGAACCTTTGTTGATGATCCACAGGGGCATCGAATACAGCGTCACGCAGACGATGGCGGGGATCTGGACATGGCGCTTCCAGATCGGCGACCGGGTGTTCGCCGGCAAGACCGAGGCAAAGCTCGATTTGCTGGCGATCCGCCGGGTGCAGTTGCGCATCGACCGCGAGCTGAAGAAGCTCGGTCTCGACCGGACCCGCGAACGCCGCGACTGACGCACAGCAACGGCCTTGGAAATGACCGGTGCACAGGACACCGGGGAATCGCGATCGTCGCGCGCCGTCAGTCCGCGCTCGCGAGCCGCCGCATCGTGAACTCGATGTCGCCGCCGGGCAGTTCGCGCCAACTCTCGACCGAGCTCATATAGGCCGCCTTCGGGTAGCGCGCGAAAAAGTCGCGCGCCCGCGCCCGGGCCTGCTCGCGCGGCAGGGTGAAGGTTTCGCGCAGATAGCCGTCGCCGGCCTTGCGCCGTCCGGCCATTCGGCTGGCGAGATCGCGCGGGCGAAACACCATTGTCGCAACTCCGGACCAACTGACGACACCGGCCCCAATATAGGGCCGGCGGCAGCGGAATCCGAGTCGGCGGGAACCTGGTTCGGCGCGGGCGCGGCGAGCGTTACTGGTTGCGCTGCGCGGTGCTGCCGGATTTGGCCTTCGGCTTGGCCGGATTGGCTGACGCCTTCGGCGCGTCGCTGCGCACCTGTCCCCAGGGATCGTTCGAGACCTTGGCGTCGGGAATCTTGCTGAGCGATTCCTTGTAGGCCTTCTGGTTGATGGCGTCCTGTTCCTTCTCCTCCGGGGTCTTGCTCTTGACCTCGGGCATCAGGTTGATGTTCGGCACTTGCGCATAGGCCGGCGCCGACAGCAGCATCACGACCGCAACCGCGCTCAGAATTCTCATCAAGGCGCTCCCTTCCATATCCGCTGCGGGTATATCACCGCAGAAAAGCCGGCGCCAAGCGCGCTGGCTGCGGCCTAGAGGTTGTCCGATTTGCAGGATTTCGGCGATTGCATCCAGTCGTCCCAGATCGGGCCGCACTTGGTGCAGCCACTGAGCGCAAACCCGATCGCGATGACGCCGCCGAGCATGATCAATCTGCGGAACATGAATAGCCCCACCCCCTGAGGAAGGCGCCATGGGGCGTCAAAACTGGGGCATTTTCAAGCCGTGGCAGGTGGCCGCGCGCCGCAACCTTCCGTGATGGTTTGACCCGGCGCCGGCGCAAATTACAGTGCGACACAAAGCAGAAAAGGAATCGAAGGCATGACTTTGGCGATGAGCTGGGACGAGTGGGCGCGGCATGACGGGACGGCACTCGCCGGGCGCGTCAGAGCGGGCGAATTGACGCCGCGCGAATTGGCCGCCCAGGCCGCCGCCGCGGTCGCCAAGGTCGATCCCCCGCTCTCCGCCGTCGTCGAGCTGTTCGACGATGTGATCGCCGACCCGCCACGCGATGGCGCCAATCTCAATGGTCCGTTCGCCGGCCTGCCCTTCCTGATGAAAGACCTCGGCCCGACGCTGAAGGGCCGCCTGCAGGAGATGGGCTCGCTGATGATGCGCGGCAATCGCGCCACCGCCGACACCTTCCTGACCACGCAGATGCGCAAGGCCGGCCTCAATTTGATCGGCCGCACCACGACGCCGGAGTTCGGCGTCTGCAGCTCGGCGGAAAATCCCGCGGTCTATGTCACGCGCAACCCCTGGAATACCGACTACACCACCTGCGGCTCGTCGGCCGGCAGCGCGGCGATGGTCGCGGCCGGCGCGGTACCGATCGCGCACGCCACCGACGGCGGCGGCTCGATCCGGATTCCCGCAGGGGTCAACGGCAATATCGGATTGAAGGTCTCACGCGGCGTGTTCTCGATCGCGCCGCATCTGTCCGATCTCACCGGCCTCGTCTCGATCCAGGGCTGCCAGTCGCGCTCGGTGCGCGACACCGCGGCCTTCGTCGATGCGTGCCGCGGCGGCGCGCCGGGCGAGTTCATGCCGTACTGGAGCGCGCCGGAGCCGTACACCAAAATGATCGCGCGCGATCCCGGCCCGCTCAAAATCGCGCTGTCGCACCAATGGGGCGACTATCGTGCGACACCGCACATCGCCGCCGAGCTCGAACGGGTCGGCCGCTTTCTCGAAGGACTCGGCCATCACGTCGACCACGCCCTGCCCGCGATCGACTACGCGGCGGCATTCGCGGCGCAGACCACCTGCTACATCAGCAATTTCGCTGTCGTGATCGGCAACCTGCTGGCCGCGCGCGCTCTCGAGCGGCCGCCGGCCGAATTGATCGAGCCGATCAACATCCGGATCTGGGAGCACGGCAAGGACACCAGCTTCGCCGATCGCGCCCGCATGCAGGCGGTGTTCAACACCACTTCGCGCGGCTTCGGCGCCTTTTTCGAGGAGTGGGACATCATCCTGACGCCGATCACCGCGCTGCCGACGCCGAAGGTCGGCACCACCGAATATCTCACCATCTCGGACAATCCGTCGGTGCTCGACTGGTTCGGCAATCTCTGGCGCAATTTCGCCTTCACGCCGCTCGCCAATCTGTGCGGCATCCCCGCGATCTCGCTGCCGCTCGCGACCAACGAGCACGGCCTGCCGCTCGGCATCCAGGCGATTGCAAGGCAGGCCAATGACGGCCTGCTGCTGCAGCTCGCGGCGCAGATCGAGCGCGCCATCGACGGCAAGTGGAACAACGGCGAGACGCCGCGCGTGCATGTCACGCGGAACTAGAGTGCAATGGGATTGGGTTGAATGGCGACGGCGCTGCGCTCCCTCGCCCCGTTCTTACGGGGAGAGGGTTGGGGTGAGGGGCTGCTTCCACATAGACGGTGACAGCCGGACACGTGGAGCCTCCCCCTCACCCGAAATTCAAGCTGCGCTTGAATTTCGACCTCTCCCCGCAAGCTGAGCGAGGTAAACGGAGCCCGGTGCTCAATTCGGAGTAGAAACTATCCCGCGCCAAATAGATCATGCGCAACATTTAGAGGAAACGGAACATCATGCAGCAGGGGGTGGGTGAATTTGGGATCGAGGACGCGCGGCGCGCGCTCGGCGACATTTTTGCGCCGTGGGTACAGGACCTCAATCTGTCGGTCGAGCAGTTCGAGTTTGCCCCGCCGCCCGATGGCGGCGCCGACTGGCAGCCCGGCGCCGTGCTGCGCCTGCCGTTCTCCGAGCGGCTCTGCCGCAGCGGCGGCACCGTCAGCGGCCAGGCGCTGATGGCGTTCGCCGACACCGCGATGGTGATCGCCAACCTCGCCGCCAACAAGGGCTACCGGCCGATGACGACCGTTGACCAGACCACGCATTTCATGCGCGCGGTGACCGCCTCCGACGTGCTCGCGGACGCGCGCGTGGTCCGGCTCGGCCGCACCATGAGCTTCGGCCGCGTCACACTGCTCTCCTCCACCGACAACAAGCCGGTGGCAATGGTATCGAGCGCCTTCGCGATGCTGCCCGGATAGGATAGTTGCATCTCCTCATCCTGCGATGATGTGAAGCTGCGTCCCCCACCCACCGCTGTCGTCGCCTGGCTTGATCGGGCGACGTGTGAGGAGTGACCCACGGGACAATTTCGGAATATTGGAAGAATACCCCTGAGTTGCCCGACATGTCAATTGCCTTGCCGGCAGCCCACCTGCTCCTTTGCATGGGGTTGTTTTCCATGTTTTTGGTGGCGCGCCTGCGGCGGGGGTTTTGCTAGCCGGATCGTGTGCGACGCCGCCTGCGCCAGCGCCACGGCAATCCGACGAGGACGACGAGCACGACGCCGGCCACGACCGCCTTGGCCGCAAATCGCCCGCCGGGACGGTCGATGATGCGCGACCACCATGAAGCGCCCTCGCCGGCGCGCGGCAGGCGGAACGCGACCACGCTGTCGCCGATCGAGGTGCCGGCCTCGGAGTGCCCGCCGGCGCCGATCGCGACATACTGCTCGCCCTTCCAGAGATAGGTCATGGGATTGGCGACGCCCGGCACCGGCAGCCGGCCGAGCCACAGCTCGCGGCCAGACTTGGCATCGAACGCGCGCAGATAGGCATCCATCGCGCCGGTGAACACCAGCCCGCCCGCGGTGATGGCGACGCCGTTGACCAACGGCGTGCCGGTGCGGAGCGCGATGCCGAGCGGCGCGAGATCCTCGCTGGTGCCGACCGTCGCATGCCAGAGGATCTTGCCGGCCTTGAGGTCGACCGCGACCGTCTCGCCCCATGGTGGCTTGTTGCAGAGCGTGCCCAGCGGCGACTTGGCGACCGCCCGCGACATTGCAAAGGGCGACCCGTCCTGCCGGCCGAAATCGTGGCCCGGCGGCGGATTGAAGCCCCTGGCCTGCTCACGCGGGATCAGCGTGACGATGTGCACGGCGTGGCTGACATTGGCGTAGAGGATCTGGTTGACCGGGTCGAACGCCGCGCCGCCCCAGTTCACGCCGCCGCCGGTCATCGGATAGACCACCGTGCCCTGGGTCGATGGCGGCGTGTAGAGACCCTCATTGCGCAATTGACCAAGCAGCTTCTCACAAGCCGCGCGCTCGTAGCCGGGCACCAGGCCGAACGCATCATCCGACGTGATCCGTTGCGGCAGCAGCGGCGGCACATGGGTCGGAAACGGCTGCGTCGGCGACAGCATTTCGCCCTCGGCGCCGTCCTGCGGCACCGCGCGCTCCTCGACCGGCCACACCGGCTTGCCGGTATCGCGATCGAGCACGAACACAAAGCCCTGCTTGGTCGGCTGGATCACGACGTCGCGCTGGCCGTCGCCGGTGTCGATCCGCGCCAGCGTCGGCTGCGCCGGCAGGTCGTAGTCCCAGACGTCGTGATGCACGGTCTGGAACGCCCAGGCCAGTTCGCCGGTCTCGATCCGCAGCGCTACCACCGAGTTGCCGTGCTCGTCGTTGCCGGGCCGGTTGCCGCCCCAGAAATCCGGGCTCGGCGATGTCGTCGGCAGGAACACGAGGCCGCGCGCCTCGTCCACCGACATCGGCGCCCAGACATTGCTGTGGCCGGCGGCGACGCCGTCATGCAGCAGCGGATCAAAACTCCAGCGCGGCGCGCCGGTGCGCGCATCGAAGGCGCGCACCGCGCCGAGCGGGGCATCGACCCGGCGGTTGTCGGCGATCGCCGATCCCACCACCACGACGCCGCGGCCGGTCACCGGCGCCGACGTGATCTGGAATTCGCCGGGCCATTCCAGCTTCATCCCCGCGTCGATCCTGATCTCGCCGCCAGTGCCGAAATCGGCGCAGGGCTTGCCGGTCCTGGCGTCGAGCGCGACCACGCGCACGTCGTTGGTGCCGGTGAAGATCCGCGACCGGCAGGCCGCGCCCTCTGGTGCGCGATCGTCGACCCAATAGGCGACGCCGCGGCAGACGTAACGATTGGCCGGTCGCTGCGCGATCGAGATCTTCGGATCGTAGCGCCATTTCTGCGCGCCGGTGCCGGGATCGAGCGCAATCACCTCGTTGAACGCCGTACAGAAGATCAGGCTGTCCTCGACGAACAGCGGCGTCGTCTCGAACTTGGTCCGCTTCATCACCTCGGGCGGGCGCGTCTCGAGATCGCCGGTGCGGAATTCCCACGCGCGCAGCAGCGTGCCGACATTTTCGGGCGTGATCTGCGTCAGCTCGGAAAAGCGCTGTCCGCCGCAATCGCCGCCCCAATATTCCCAGGCGAACGCTGGCATATTGCCGAGCAGCAACACCGCAACGAGACGAAACAGCAATCGCATCGCGCCCTCCGCCCGATGCGATCACTCCAGCACTGCCGCATCCTGAGCGGAGAAAGCATTTACGCGATCGGCGCCTCAGTAGCCACCCCGGCGATAACCGTCGCCGCCATGGCCGCCGCGAAAACCGCCGCCGCCGAGGCCAATGCCGATCCCGATGCCGATCGGCGGCGCCACCGGCTCGTACACCACGCGCGGCGGCGGACGGCGCACCACCACGACATCCTCCTCGACCACGACGCGCGGCGGACGCGTGCCGGCGCGGCGCGGCGGCTCGGGCTCGGCGCGCTTCTTCTTCGCCGGCGCATCGGCCTTCTTCTGCTGCGGCAGCAGTTGCGGCTGCGGCGGCGGCACCGCGTTGCACGGACACGTCGGCCCGGCCAGCGCGACATTGGTCGCCGGCGCGCTGACCGCGACCGGCGCGGTGTCGGGACGGTAGCGCAGCCGCTCGATCATCTTGCGCGCGGTCGCGGTGAGATCACTGTCGGGATACAGCACGAGGAAGGCGCGATAGGCGGCCGCGGTGTTGGTGATGACGGCCTTGTTCCACGCCACCATGCGGCGATGCCGGTCGAGCCAGTCGCGCGCTTGCAGGCCGCGCGGCGTGCCGGCATAGAGCGCGGCGAAGGCCTCGTAGGCCTCATCGGTGCCGTCGACCACCATCATCTCGTTGGCGACCTCGATCGGCTTGCCCTGCAATTCTTGCTTCCATTGGTCGACCGAGCGCTTGGCCGCCTCGGGCTTCGGCATATCCGCGGATGCCTGGGCCTGCGCCGGCGCCGATGCCGGTCCGGCGATGAAGCGGAAATCCTCGGTGAGGGACGAGGAGTCCCACGGCGTCTGGCGGCCGTCGGTGGCCTTGTTCACCGCAAGGCGCACCCGCTTGAAGGTGTCTTCAATGGCAATGCCGGGCTCCCTGGCGGTCGCCAGCAGCGCGGTCGTGTACGGGCTGTTGGCGCCGCTGCCGTCCTCGGCTTCCGCGCCCGGCGAGGTCGAGAACGACACGAAGGTGCCGGGCGCGCCGATCCTGGCATCGACGATGGCGAGCCCGTGGCCGGTGCTCTTGCCAAGTTCAGGGAATGGATTGTTGCGGCAGGCATCGAGCAGCACGATCCGCATCCGGCTCGGCACCCAGGTCAGCGTGTTCAGGATATCGTTGAGGCGGACCGCCTGCAGCGGAATGTCGGCCTCGCGCTTCGGATCGACATCGACCGGCACCAGGTAGTTCTCGCCGTCGATCTGCAAGCCGTGGCCGGCATAGAACACCAGCGCCACCGTGTCGGCGCCCTTTGCCGACACCTGGCCGGCGAAGTCGCTGATCGTGGCGCGCATCTCGTCCTGCGAGAGGTCCGAGGCCGAGGTCACGGCAAAGCCGGCATCGGTCAGCATCTGCGTCATGGCTTTTGCATCGTTGGCCGGATTGAGCAGCGCCGGCACCGACTTGTAGGCCGACTGCCCGATCACCAGCGCGAGACGGCTCTCCGCGCGCGCCGGACCGCCACCGAAGAGAATCGCAGCCGGAAGGATCAGGCTGAACAGCGCGCGACGAAGCATGGCGATCTCCCGACAACGGAATCAACAATGGGTCGGAAGTATCGGACGAAGGTTCACGCCGATCTGTGACGGCGCTCACAGCCGGCCGACGGTCGAATTTGTCGCAGGGTACGAGCCGCGCGAGGGCAAACCTATTTCGGCTTCTTGGCGGGCTCGGCCGGCTTGGTGATGCCCCAGGGATCGTATTTCTCCTTGGGCTCGGGGATGCGCTCGAGCGCGGCCTTGTAGGCCTTCTCGTCGACCTTGGGCTTGGTGTCCGCCGCCTTGTCCTGCCCTCCCCCGCCGCGCCGCCCCTGCGCCAGGACCGGAGTCGCGATCAGCGCGAGAATGACGGCCGCCACCGAAATGCGCTTCATGTCAGTCCTTCTCCCCTGCGGCCCCTGGAAACATCCCGCAATACCGCCGCGCCAAACATAACTTGTCTCTCGACATTTGTTGATCGACAAAGCGCCCGCCTGAGACAAATTCAATCCCGTCAGGGGGCGCAATCTTGGTGGCCGCATATTAAATCAGTTCCATGGGACAGGGACAGCTTTCAATCGCAGCGCTGCTCGCGGCCACGGCGCTCATGCTGGGCGGCTGCGGCCTCGCGGACAGCCACGCGGTGTGGCCGGAGGCCTTGAAGGTCAAGGCCTCCGAGCCCGCGCCGCTCGAGTCGCCGCCTGACGTCAAGAAACTGGTCGGCACCAAGCTGGATTCGGTGTTCACCGCCGGCTCGCAGCCGACCCATGTCCGGGTCTCGGCGCCGCTGCACGATCCGCGCGGCACCGGCTGGACGGCCTGCGTGCGCGCCGAGCTGACCTCGGTGATCGGCAAGCCGCTCGGCACACAGACCTATCGCGTCTTCATCAACGACAGCGTGATCCTCGACCGCCGGCTCGTTGGCGAGGATGACAATTGCCTGACGGAGACATACACGCCGATCTAGGCGCAGCGTGTGGCCCGCATGAGCGTAGCTTGCATGGCACCGCACGAAACTCGGGGAACCCTCGGAACGAATGCCTTCGCCCTTGTTTGTCTCGCGGAGGGCAGTACCGGTACGAGGAGGTGGAACCATGAGGAATATTGCGATCGCACTACTTGCCGGCGTCGGCGCATTGTCGGTTGGCAGCGCGGCCAAGGCATCGGATATGGTCAGCAGCACGGAATACGCGAACCCCGGTCTGGTGCAGCAGGTCCGCACGGTCTGCGACGAGGACGGACGCTGTTACCGCAGCCGCGGCAGCCGCACCATCGTGCGCGAATCCTACGGCTATCAGCCGCGCGAACGCTACATCGAACGCCGCGTCTATCGCGATCGCGATTGGGATGATGGCCCGCGCGCTGGTGTCGGCATCCGCGCGCCCGGCGTCAGTGTCGGTGTCGGCGTCGACCACGATCGCTGGTAACCCGCTTGCGGCACGATGAGGCCGCCGGTGCTCCGGCGGCCTCGTCATGCCCGGCCTCTGCATGCTGAACGGCCCGTTAATGCTACCGCTCAAATTGCCGGACAGCCTCAACGGCATTATCCATTTCTTTCCGCTAGCGTGACCGCTGACGAATGCAGGCCGACAGGGACGGCCTGGCATGGGGAATAGCGACGTGGCCGATATTGCTGACCGGGCGATGATCCGCCGCGCATCCGATGGGGATGCCAGGGATGCGAAGGATGTGCGTGCGCTGCCGCCGCTGGCTGCAACGCCCGCGGGCCCGTGGCGTGCGCTCGCCGATCGCGCCATCGAGCCCAACGGTTACTATCAGCCCGATTGGGAATTGGCGGTCGACGCCTCCGCGCGCGGCCGCACCGATGCCTCGGTGCTGACCGCCAGCAACGATGCCGGGGAGTTGATCGGCGTGCTGCCGGTCGTCCCGATGCAACGGATTTACAAGATCCCCCTGCCCGCACTGGTCGGCGCCGAGCCCTACGGCACGCTCTGCACGCCGCTGCTCGATCGCGACGCGGCCGAGGATGCGGTCACCAGAATGTTCCGGCAGGCGCGCCATGCGGGCGCGCATGCGCTGATCCTGCGCACGATGTCGCTCGAGGGTCCGGCGATGGCCGCGATCCGCGCAGTGCTGGCGCGCGACGGCCTGCAGCCGCGCATCTTGAGCGCCTATCAGCGCGCCGAGCTCGACGCGACGCGCGATGCCGACGATCTGCTGCGCGATGCGCTCGGCACGAAGAAAGCGAAGGAGCTGCGCCGGCAGGGCAAGCGCCTCGCCGAGCACGGCGCCGTGCGCTTCGACGTCGCACGCACGCCGCGCGAGGTCGCCGCCGCGCTCGAAACCTTCCTCGCGCTCGAAGCCGGCGGCTGGAAGGGCCAGCGCGGCACCGCGCTCGGCCAGCATGCCGGCGACGCAACCTTCATCCGCCGAGCGACGGCCGCGATGGCCGAGTCCGGCCGCTGCGAGATCATCACGCTGTATGCCGGCGAGACGCCGGTCGCGGGCGGCATCGTGGTGCGGGACCGGCACCGCGCCTACTTCTTCAAGATCGGCATCGACGAGCGTTTCGCGAAATATTCGCCCGGCACGCAATTGACGCTGGAGCTGACGCGGCACCTGTGCGCCGATCCCGCGATCACCTCGGCCGATTCCACTGCGGCGCCCGGCCATCCCATGATCGATCCGATCTGGCGCGGCCGGTTCGCGATCGGCGACGTGCTGCTGCCGCTGCGGCGCCGCGATCCGCTGGTCCCGGCGATCGTTGCCGCGCTCAGATTGCATGGCTTCGCCTGGGACGCGGCGCGCAGCGCAATCCACCTCGTCCGCGACCGGCGCAAGTCTGCACCGGCGCAATAGCCGCGCTGGAAGGAGCGGCGTCACGCAACATGATGCGGCCATGGCTTTTGTGACCCGGCTTTCGTGACGCGGCGCGCGGACACCGCAGCCGTTACTTCAGGGGCGAATGCGGCGCCGGCAGCATGATGGTCGAGTGCATCTCTTCCAGCAGCTGGGTGCCCTTGCCGAGAAATTCCTGCCAGGCCGGATCCTTCATCGCATTGCCGCGCGCCTCGGCGCGGGCGTTGAGATCGGGATAGGCCCAGATGTGGCAGACCTCGTTCGGCTGGCCGGCGTCGGTGTACCAGAGGCCGACGATCTTCGAATATTTCTCGCGCGTTGGCATCACGCCGGTGAACAAGTCCTGCCATTGCCTGGAGGCGCCGAGCGGCTTGGCGCGGTAGTTGCGGAATTCGTAGACGTTGCCCGAGGTGGCCGGCGCGACCGGCGGGATGATCGCGTTGAGCAACCGGACCTCCTGCCGCACCAGGAACGGACGGATCGCCGGAATATACTCCCCCGTCCAGCGCGGGTTCTTGCCGAGCTCGCCGCGCAGCCGCGTCCGCTCGTTGAGATCGGCGTAGCTCCACATGTGCATGACCTGGTTCAGCGGGCCGATCTCGGTGATCCAGTAGCCTTCCAGCTTACCGAAATTGTCGCCGCGGATGTCACGCGACAGCGTGCTCGCCGCCTTGACCACCTCGCCGACCGTGCCCGGACGGGCAGTGTAGGTTCGCAGCTCATAGATCATGACGCTTTCCAATCTTCTTGCTTGACGTTGAAACTATCGGAGAATGGATGGAGAAGACGACGCTTTAAGGATCCTCATCTGGGATTTCGGCAAGCTTGGCGAGATGTCGCAGCAGGCCCGTCTTCAGCGGCCTGTTGCCGTGGATCGGGACCGAAAGCCTCACAATGCTGCCGGGTTTCCGTAGATGTGGTGGCTCCCGCTCATGCGCAGCAACGTCCAGCCGTGACGCTCGATGATACGAGCGAACTCTCGGCCGGATAGGGCTTTCACGCTGGCAATTCCAGCATCCGCTCGACACCACCCGGCTCGGGCGCGGCGACCTCGATGGACAGGCAGCCCTCGATCGCCTCTTGCAGATTTTGCATGAGCTCTTCCATGCTCTCGCCGTGACTGGCACAGCCGGGAATCGCAGGGACTTCGGCCCAGAAGCCCCCCTCCTCAGCCTCATGCACGACGATCTTGATCTTCATCGATCTCTCCGAAACGGATAGTTGCGCGAGCGTCCACGAATTTCAAGCTGCCTACTCCGCGGCCTCTGCGTTGATCTCGGCCGAGACCTGGCGGATGGCGCGGGCGAGCTGTTCGGCCGGCTGGGCGCCCGAGACCGCGTATTTCTGCGCGAACACGAAGGTCGGCACGCCGGAGATGCCCTTGTCCGCAGCCTCCTGGGCGTCCGCCGAGATGCGGGCGACATCCTCGTCGGTGGCAAGGCGCGCTCGCACCTCATCAGCGTCGAGGCCAACATCGGCCGCCGCCTGCACCAGCACGTTGGTGTCGGTGAGATCGCCGCCGTCGCGGAAATAGAGCTCCATCAGCCGCTGCTTCATCTCGGCCGCCTTGCCCTGCGCGCCGGCCCAGTGGATCAGGCGGTGGCAGTCGATCGTGTTGGGCTGGCGCCTGACCATGTCAGGATGATAGCTCAGCCCCTCCTCGCTTGCGGCCGCAACCACGCGGCCGGCGATGCCCTTGTAGGCTTCGATCGAGCCGAACTTGGCGGTGAGGTATTCCTCCCGGCTGATGCCTTCGCGCGGGATCCAGTTGTTGAGGAAGAACGGTCGCCAGTGCACCTCGACCGGCACGTCGGGGACCAGCTTGAGCGCATCCTCGATCCGATGCTTGCCGATGTAGCACCAGGGACAGACGACGTCGGAGACGATGTCGAGGCGAAGCGGTTTCAGGGTGCTCATTGCGGGGCTCCGGCAAAATGGAACCCCAAAGTTAGGCGGAAAGCGCCCCGACACAAGCCGCTATTTCATACTGGCAGCCATCTGCCGCATCCGCTCCGCGGTCAGCTCGTCGGCGGGAAAGAAGGTTTCCAGCGCCAGCTCCTGCAGCGTGATGTCGACCGGCGTGCCGAACACCATCGTGGTCGAGATGAAGCTCAGCACCTCGCCGTTGAGCCGCAGCTTGAACGGCAGCGCGACATTGTTGTCTGACGTGATCGGGGCCGATCGCGCCGGGATCGGATAGGACTTCAGGTCCTGATACAGCTTCAGCAGTTCCGGATCGGCAGTCGCCTCGCACTGGCGATGCAGCCGCTCCAGCAGATGCGCGGCCCATTCGGACAGGTTGACGGTGCGCGGCGCCAGTCCCTCGGGATGGAAGGCGAGCCGCAGAATATTGAAGGGCTGGCCGAGCAGCCGCTGCGGCACGCCATCGAGCAGCGGCGCCACCATGCGGTTGGCCGAGACCAGATTGTAGTGCCGGTCATAGGCTAGGGCCGGATTGGGCTCATGCGCCTTCAGCACCAGGTTGATCGCCTCGCGCGCCGATGTCAGCGCGGGATCGTCGAGCGGGCGTTGCGGAAATGCGGGCGCAAAACCCGCGGCGACCAGCAGCACATTGCGTTCGCGCAAGGGCACGTCGAGACGCTCCGCCAGTTTGAGGACCATGTCGCGCGACGGCGCCGAGCGGCCGGTCTCGACAAAGCTCAAATGCCGCGCCGAGATCTCGGCATCGACCGCAAGGTCGAGCTGGCTGAGATGGCGGCGCTGCCGCCATTCGCGCAGGTGTTCTCCGATATGGACGGGTCGCGCGGACTCTGCCCGCGCCGTGGATGCATGTGCGTTCATGGCGCAAAACCTACCATGCGAATTTCGCCCGTTCCATTACGCCTGAGGTAATCGAATTGGCGCGCACGGCCGGTCATCTTCCCGAACACAGGAGATGACCCATGCTGATGCTGTCCCTTGTCCGCGTCGTTGCCGTTGCGATTCCCTGGCTGGCCCATCTGGCCAGCTGGCTGGTCGCACGTTCCCTGAACATGCCGCAGCCGCTGGTGCACCACACCGGTTTGTTCGTGGTCGCGCAGGTCACTGCGGTGGAGATGCGGGTCGGCAGGGCACTGTGTCCGCTTCGCCTGTGGCGCCAGCTCCAGTCCTGGTTCCGCTAACCCCAGCCCCAACGAGAGGAGATACTGCCATGATCCATTCATCCCAGTTGCTGCGCCGCGCGTTCATCGCCGACGCCGTCTTCAGCGGCGTATCGGCGGTCGCGATGGTGCTCGATGCCGGCGCGCTGGCCTCGTGGCTCAATCTGCCGGAGGCGCTGCTGCGCGAAACCGGGCTGTTCCTGATCGCCTACACCGCGCTGGTCGGCTGGCTCGGCACGCGCACGGATGTGCCGAGGCCGCTGGTGATGCTCGTGATCGTCGGCAACGCGGCCTGGACGCTCGCCAGCATCGCGCTGCTGTTCTCGGGCGCGGTGTCGCCGAACCTACTCGGCGCGATCGTGGTGGTGGCGCAGGCGATCGCGACCGGCGTTTTCGCCGAGCTGCAATATGTCGGCATGCGCCGGAGTGAGGGTGTGGTGGCGGCCTAGACGATGAACTGTCATTCCGGGGCGCGCCACTTGGCGCGAGCCCGGAATCCATTGCGCCACGGAATCTATGGCCCGATCGATTCCCGGCTCTCGCGGAGCCTGTCATCGGGCCGCGCTTCGCGCGGACTCGTTGGCGATGACGAGCTTCGAAACCGCTCTCCAACCCCCAGCATCACGCCCTGCCCGCTGGCGACGCCCATTTCGAGGCTTGCGGCGATGCGCCGGGCACGTTCGACGAAATGCGTGGCCGCGACCGGCGGGCACAGTTCATGCGCGGCCGCCTCGAACAGTTCGAGCCAGCGGTCGAAATGTGCAGCGTCGACCGGCAGCTTCATGTGCTTGACCATCGGCGTGCCGTGATAGCGCCCGGTCGTCAGCGCGACCGAGGACCAGAATGCGCACATCTGCACCAGATGCGGCTCCCAGTCAGCGATCCTGGCCTCGAACACCGGCGCCAGCATCGGATCGCTGCGCACCCTGGCATAGAAGCCGTGCACCAGCTGCTCGATCATCGTCTCGGTGATGCCGGTGCGCTCGACAATGCCGGCCGTGATCTGATCGCGGCGCTCTGCCTCCGTCATCGCGGTCTCCATTAAATAGGTATTTCAAAGACCGATTTAGAGCGCTATAGCAGATTTGCCAAGTTCCGATTGCGAGGAGCTTCCATGCGCCTGACGTCGTTCACGGACTTCGCCCTGCGCGCCCTGATGCGGCTGGCCGGCGAGCCCGGCCGCTCGTTTGCCACCGGCGAGATCGCGGCCGAGTTCGGCATTTCTCGCAATCATCTCGCCAAGGTGGTGCGCGACCTCGCCGAGGCCGGCTTCATCGCCACCCAGCGCGGCGCCGGCGGCGGATTTGTGCTGGCGCGGCCGCCGGAGACGGTCACGCTGGGCGAGGTAGTGCGCACTGGAGGGCGGCAGCGCGCTGGCCGAGTGCTTCAGGGTTGGTGGCGGCGACTGCGTGCTGCTGCCGCGCTGTCGGCTGAAAGCAAAACTCGCGGCGGCGCGCGAGGCCTTCATGCGCGAGCTCGATGGAACCACGCTGGCGGAATGCGCGTACCTGCCGCGCCGTTCGGCGCGGGCATCGAGATGAGCTAGGCGTACAGCGCTCGCGCCGACGCTCGCTTTGAGGAAGCAGTCTTCTTGCCCGCCGGCTTGGTCGGGCCGTGGCCGTTCAGGTGCTTGCCGTTCAGCGCCTTGCCGTTGGCTTTCACGCCGTTCGACTTCGCTTTGACCTTGGTCCTCGCTTTTGCCCGCTCTTTGGCGAGCTTCTCGGCCTTGCGCTTTTCCTTGCGCTCGGCCTTTTCCTTCAGCCGCTGCCGTTCCGCGCGCGCCTCGGCGCGCCGCTTCTTGCGCTTCCGCTCGCAGGAATCGCACTTGCAGCCGATTGGCTTCAGATAGGCTTTGAAATAATCGGTGCCGTAGTCGTAGTTGATTTCGTCGCCCGGCTCGATGTTCTTGATGGCGCGGATGAACACCTTGCGCTTGCGTGGGCGGACGTCGGACTCGGCGTTCGGCCGGCAGGAATGATTGATGTAGCGGGCGATGTTCTCGCGGATCGAGCCGTCGATGGTCCAGCGGTTGGTGAGCTCGAACAGATACTTGTTCTCGATCGCGTCCTCATCCTTCTTTTTCGAATCGAGAAGCGGCCCGAAATAACGGATGATCTTGTCGCCCTTCTTGATCGGCTTGGTGGCGAAAAGGCCGAGGCCGGTACGGGAGCGGCCGACGCGGTAGGGCTTGTTGGGTGATATCGTGGGCATGATGATCGAGGTTACGGCACGCGGAAGCGCACGCGATAAAGTTGCGAAGCCGCCCTTCTAGGACGATTCCGCGCGCCTGTCAGGTGTTTCCCGCATGTCTGTTGAACCTTCCCCAGATTGCATAAGTCAGAGACAAAGTAACGTCCGGATTGCAGGTTTCCCCGATGAAATACCTTGCATTTGCAACAACCATGATGGCGCTTGCCGCATGTCCCGATCGGGCTGGCGCGGAGACGATCAGCAGCAGCTACACATCGACGGCGCCGAAGGCCTGCCGCATGATCGGCAAGCCCGACGAGGAGGACGGCAGCACCACCCGTGTTTGCCCGGGAAAATCCGGCCTCGTGGTGCTGGTCAGCGAGGGTGACCTGCGCGAGGTCGTCTCGGTGGGTCCGAACAGGCAGGCCGCCGCCCGGGAACCAGCGGCGCAGGCCTGGTTCGGCCCGTTCAGCTCGACCGGCGATACCGTCGAATGGCGCGCCGCCGGCCGCAAGCCCTTCGCCATCATCCAGCGCTGGTTGATCGCCGATAACAGCGACGAGGACAGGAGCAGCAGCCCGAAGTCGCGACCGATGCTCGCGGTGACCCGGCTGCCGCCGGGCGCGGTGTGTCACGTCGCCTATGTCGATGTCGCGGCCAATCCCAATGCCAATGAACTGGCCCGGCAAGCCGCCGACGACTTCGCCCGCGATTTCAAATGCGGCGAGGACAAGGTGAAGACGATCGGCCAGAGCGGCCGGACGACGTCGCTGGTGAAGCGATAGGCCCTTCCCCTCTCCCCGTTCTTACCAGGACGAACGCATATGAGGCGCATGAGCTTATAAGCTGGTTCACTTCGCCTCTCCCGCTTGCGGGGGAGGCCGACGTGCGTCGTGAGATGCGTGGCGGATGGGGGTAGTTCGCCGCAGCATCGCGGTCAACAGCATTTCGGCCGTGGTCCCCTCCGGCGCCAGGTTCAAGATCTTGGAGAGCCGCCCGTCGAGCAGCAGCATGGTGAAACCGTGCACCAGCGACCAGGCCGATGCGATCGCGGCAGCCTGCTCCAGCGACAGTGCGTCGCTTGCAATCTGCTCCTGCCGGCTGGCGCCGACGCCGCGCGCCAGCCCTGCGAATGAGGCTTCGGACGCCTCGTGCAGCGACGGCCGCGCATAGTCGAGCTTCTCGCTGCGGAACATCAGCCCGTACATGCCGGGATGTTCCTGCGCATAGGCGACATAGGCCTTGGCGCTCGCCATGCCCTTCTCGCCCGGCGTGGCCGCCGACGCGTTCGCAGCCGCCATCGCCATGCCGAATTGCCGGAAACCGATCGCGGCGAGTTCGCTCAGCAAGCCGGTGAGATCGCCGAAATGATGCGTTGGGGCGGCGTGCGACACGCCGGCCTCGCGCGCCACGGCGCGCAATGTCAGCCCCGGCAGTCCGTCGCGCTCGAGCACCTGCTCGGCCGCCTTCAGCAGCGCCTCGTGCAGATCGCCATGGTGATACGGCGCGTCGCTGGCGCGCCGCTTCGATGCCGTACGATCGGATGCGGTTCGCACGAGACGGCGAGTCCGCGCCGGCGCCGGGCGGCTCGCTTTGTGTTCTCTGGATAATCTTGCCATCGGTCACCTGGTACGGGTCACCTTATATGACGCAATTTTTACACTGTAAAGATTTTGCTTGACGATCGGGCATGTCGCCTCTACTGATATCTTTACGATGTAAAGATAACTGGAGGAGACGCGAATGCTCGACAAGGCGACGCTCGACACGGTGCGACCCAACCTGGCGCCGATTCCGTTTGAAGCCGATGCGCCCTTCCTGAAGATTTCCGGCGAATTGCCGCGCGAGCTGAACGGCACGCTCTATCGCAATGGGCCCAACCCGCAGTTCGAGGCGCCCGGCGCGCACTGGTTCGTCGGCGACGGTATGCTGCACGCCTTCCATCTCGAGAACGGCCGCGCCAGCTATCGCAACCGCTGGGTCCGCACCCCGAAATGGCAGGCCGAGCACGACGCCGGCCGCGCGCTGTTCGGCGGCTTCGGTCGCAAGCTGCCCGACGCGCCTGATACGATCATCACCGATGGCGGCGTCGCCAACACCAACATCATCTTCCATGCCGGCCGCCTGCTCGCGCTCGAGGAAGGCCATCTGCCGACCGAGATCGAACCGGGCACGCTCAACCGCCTTGGCTATTGCGACTACCAGGGCGCGATATCAGGCCCGTTCACCGCGCATCCCAAGATCGATCCCGTCACCGGCGAACTGGTGTTCTTCGGCTATAACGCCGCCGGCCCGCTGACCCCTGCGCTGTCGTTCGGCGCGGTCAATTCGTCCGGCTTGGTGACGCGGTTCGAGCGCTTCGAGGCGCCCTATGCGAGCATGGTGCACGACTTCATCGTCACCGAGAATCATGTGCTGTTTCCGGTGCTGCCGATCACCGGCAGCATGCAGCGCGCGATGCGCGGCCAGGCGCCGTACGCCTGGGAGCCGGAGAAAGGCGCCTATGTCGGCGTGATGAAGCGCAGCGGCGCTGCAAAAGACATCGTCTGGTTCCGCGCCGAGAGCTGCTACGTCTTCCACGTCATGAACGCCTGGGAAGACGGCCACCGCATCATCGCCGACGTGATGCAGTTCGAGGAAGCGCCGCTGTTCAACCATCCCGACGGCTCGCCGACCGATCCGAAGAAGAGCCGCGCGCGCTATTGCCGCTGGACCTTCGACCTCTCGGGCAATACCGACCGCTTCACGCAAACCTATCTCGACGATCTCACCGGCGAATTCCCGCGCGTCGACGACCGCCGGGCGGGGCTTTCGAGCAACCACGGCTGGTACGCCTGCGCCAATCCGGATCTGCCGATGTTCGCGCTGGCGGGCATCGTCCATGTCGACGGCAAGGGCAAGCGGCTCGGCCATTATCTGCTGCCCGCCAGCGACACCATCTCGGAGCCGGTCTTCGTCGAACGCAGCGCTGATGCCGCCGAGGGCGACGGCTGGCTGCTCGCCGTGGTCTGGCGCGCCCGCGAGAACCGCAGCGACCTCGCCGTCTTCAACGCGCAGAATGTCGAGTCGGGCCCGACCGCGCTGGTGCATCTCGGCCACCGTGTGCCGGACGGCTTCCACGGCAATTGGGTCGGCGCGGAGTAGCGGCGCCAATTCTGGCGTCAGGGCGCGGATGCTTCTCATCGTCATGCCCGGCCTCGTGCCGGGCATCCACGTCTTTGCAGCCCGTTGCAGGAAAGACGTGGATGGCCGGGACAAGCCCGGCCATGACCCTCCCCCCAAACCAAGCAAATGTAATTACTTGCATCTTTCTCTTCGCCTTACGATTTTTACACTGTAAAGATTTCGCTTGACGCCCCCACCGTTTGCCCCTAGGCTATCTTTACGGTGTAAAGATCACCCATGAGGCTTCCGATGACGATCTTCCTGATCCTCGCTCCCTACGGTGCCTTCGCCATGTTGATGCTGGTGACATCAGCCACCGTAAGCCTGCTCGCTGCTGCGCTGATCTGCTTCGGCGTGATCGCGCTCGATATCGCGCGCGGCCGCAGCATCAAGATCCTCGGCGTCGGCTCGGTGATCGTGTTCGCTGCGATCGGCCTCTACCTGATCTTCGTCGACGCGACGCTGAGCGCCACCGCGGTGAAAATCGCGGTCGATGCCGGCATCCTGGCGGTGTCGCTCGGGTCGATCCTGGCCGGCCATCCCTTTACGCGGCAATATGCGATCGAGGAGGTCGACGCCGAAACCGCGAAGCTGCCCGGTTTCGCCAAGGCCAACTACCTGATCACCTGGGCCTGGGCCGGCGCCGTGCTGCTGATGATGATCAGCAACATCGCGGTGCTCTACGTGCCCTCGATGCCGCTGTGGGCCGGCCTGCTGGTCGCCTTCGCCGCACGCAATGCGGCGGTTTACTTCACGCGATGGTATCCGCACTATCGCACGGCCAAGGACAGCGCGCCGCCGGCCCGCGCGCTGCCCTCGCACTGAGACGCCAATCGTTAGACAATCGTCACCCCGAGGAAACGGAAAGCACGACGATGAAGAGCGTATTTGCCAGGCTCGCGAGTGACTTCCTCTCCACCATCGTGTTCCTGGTGGTCTATTTCGCCACCGACAACGTCCTGATCGCGACCGGCGTTGCCGTCGCCGGGGCGATCGCGCAGGTGATCTATGCGCGCATCAAAAGCGAGACGCTCGGCTACATGACCTGGGCGAGCCTTGCGCTGGTGATCGTGCTCGGCGGCGCGACGCTGCTGACCCATGATCCGCGCTTCGTGCTGGCCAAGCCCGCGATCGGCCATATCGCGATCGGCCTGATCATGCTCAAGCGCGGCTGGATGCTGCGCTATCTGCCGCCGATCGTGACCGAGACCATTCCGGACTACGCCACCTTCGCAGGCTACGCCTGGGCCGTCCTGATGTTCATGCTCGCCGGCGGCACCATCGCGATCGCCGCGACCGGCGACATGAAGCTGTGGGCGTTCTACGTCTCGGTCGTGCTGCTTGGCGCCAAGATCGCCGCCTTCGCGATCCAGTACGTCGCCTTCCGCGTCCTGATCGGCAACCGGCTGCGCGCCGCCGCCCGCGCCTGATCGCCGCAGCGGTAAACTAGGCTTGGATTGCAAGATAGGTTATACCGCACGCCTTGGCGTATCGGTTCTGCGAACCGATACGCCAAGTTCTTGTTTGACGCGTTTTCTTCACGCGAACCGGTAGCCACTTCGCTTGAAAACGCCTTACCTCGAGGGGAGAACTCAATGGCAGTGGACGGAAACTGGAATCTTGTGCTGACAACGCCGATGGGCGAGCGCAAGGCGACGCTGTCGCTGCAAAGCTCGGGTGGCACGCTCACGGGCACGCAGGGCGCCGACGGCAATTCCACCGACATTTTCGACGGCACCGTGAACGGCGACAGCGTCGCCTGGAAGGTGTCGATCACCAACCCGATGCCGCTGACCCTCGAATTCACCGGCGCGGTGGCCGGCGACAGCATTTCGGGCGAAATGGGCATCGGCCCGATGGGAAGCTTTCCGTTCACCGGCACGCGGGCGTAGGCCTCGATCAGATGCGATTCAATTTCAATCGCATCATGATCTGATCGCTTGTCCGACGGACGATCGCTCAGCGACGGCCGTTGGACTCGTTGCGATAGGCCTTCTGCATGTTGCTGCGCTCGAGCTCCATGGACGCTGCCGCGGCGGCGTCGGCCGACTTCTGGATGTTGCCCATGTTCGCCACCGCGGCTGCGGCCATCGCCGGATGGATGCGCGACATTTCGAACGGCCGCCGCTCGAGCGTGGAAGAGATGCGTTCCTGCATCGCCACCAGGTACAGGTCGCGGATCCCGGGGTTGTCAGCCAGGTTCCTGGCGTAGTCTTCGGTCTTCCCCCTGGCGCCCTCCAGCTTCAGCTGGACGCGGGTCGCGGCGCCCTTGTCTTCCGGCGTGAGCTGGGCGGTGTAGCGGAATAGCTCCTCGTTCTTCCTGCGCACGATCCACACGACCTCGGTGTCGCTCGCGCGGACCGTCGTATCCAGCGGCTGGCTGCCGAACACCTGCGGCGGGAGCTGGGCCTTCGCGAGGTCCTGCCGCGCCTGGCCGATCGGCACGCGATAGACCGCGTTACCCTCGCCGGGATAGATGTAGTACAGATAGGCCGCCACGCAGGCGACGAGAAATCCACCAAACAACGCCTTCATCATCAATCTCCCTGCATGTCGATCAATCGTCGACGCGGAATACGAGGCCCGACCCGAGGCCGCCACGCTGCACGTTGCAGACCGTGTCCTTGCCCGGACCGACGCGCTGGACGTCGAACTTGCGGCCTTCGAGAATTGCGGCGACCTGCTCCTGCACCGCCGGACGCAGCGGCTGGTTGAAAGCGGGCCGCTTGTAGAATTGCGAGCCGTCATACATCTCGCCGTTGCCGGCCGGAGGAATCCGGATCTCGACCTTGGTCTGCTTCTCCTTGAACGGCGTCAGCACGGCGGTGAATTGCACCACCTCGCGGCCGCTGCTGTGTACCTTCCAGGTGACCTGGCGGTCGGGGACGCCGACCGGCGTCACATGAATGAGAATGCCGCATTGCTTGGCGTAGACCATGTCGGCAAGCTTGTCGGCGAACAGGCGCTGATAGGCTTCGCTGACGCTGATGTCATAGACGCCCGGCGGCCGCTCTTCCTTGCAGCCGGCAAGGCCAAGCGCTGCAAGGAGCGCGCTGAAGACAAGCGCCACCGATCCGATCCGCTGCATCGTCGATTGTGTCATGCCGCCCCCCTGCTCATTCCTTCGGCAGGATGGCGCGCAGGGTCGGCGAGAAAGATTAAGGCTCCTTCGCGGAATTCAGTTGCTTTCTTTGCGAGCTGCAACCTGGCACGCGCCAAAACGTCGCAGCCGCATCGTGGTTAATACAAGGGATATGGCCTGAGGGCGCTGTCAGAACCAGATCTGCATCGGCAGGCCGTGCGCGTCCATCGGCGGCGTCCCCACGGGAACGCAGCCGAACGGTTCGCGCGCGGCAATCGCCACGGCGCAAGCATCCAGCACGTCGTCGCGCTTGGCGCCGGTGCCGATCCTCGCCTCGGTGAGCCAGCGATCGAGCGTGCGAAAGCCGGCGCACTTGAGCAGGCTGCAGCGGAGGGCATCACCCTCCTCCGACTTTTTCGGCGCCAGCGGCTTGCCGCCGTTCAGCCGCAGGAACACCAGTTCGGGATGCACCTCGCGGAGGTCGCGCCCGGCATTGGCGCGGAGGAACGCATCCACTTCCATGATCTTGTTGCCGAGATGCCAGAGCTGGCGCGAGACCTTCGTCTGACCGCGGCGCCCTGCTGCCGCATTCGCCTTGTCGGGATCGGAAAACTCCTGCCACAGCCAGCGCCGCGCGCCGGTGAAGACGCGCGACGTGTGCGGGCGCAGGCGTTGACGGGCGAGACGATCGCAGCAGCGCTCGCCGTCGTCGGTCATGCCGATCGGGATGTCGATCCCGGCGCGGTCGAACGGATGCGCCAGCGCGTCCGCAATGTCGGTGTGGAAGGAGATTGTCCGCCGGTCGCCGTCGATCGAGACGGCGACCCAGCCTTTGAAAAATCCGTCGAGGCCGACCGTCCTCAACCGAGGTTCAGTTCCTTGAAGAAGTCGTTGCCCTTGTCATCGATGATGATGAAGGCGGGGAAGTCGACCACCTCGATGCGCCAGATCGCTTCCATGCCGAGTTCGGGATACTCGACCACCTCGACCTTCTTGATGCAGTGCTCGGCGAGGTTCGCCGCGGCGCCGCCGATCGAGCCGAGATAGAAGCCGCCGTGCTTCTTGCAGGCCTCGCGCACCGCGACTGCGCGGTTGCCCTTGGCGACCATCACCATCGAGCCGCCGGCGGCCTGGAACTGGTCGACGAAGGAGTCCATGCGTCCCGCTGTGGTCGGGCCGAACGCGCCGGAGGCGTAGCCATCGGGCGTCTTGGCGGGACCGGCGTAGTAGACCGGATGGTTCTTGAAGTAATCCGGCAGCGGCTCGCCCCTCTCCAGCCGCTCGCGCAGTTTTGCGTGCGCGGAGTCGCGCGCCACGATCATGGTGCCGGTCATCGAGACGCGGGTCTTGATCGGGTACTGCGACAGCGTCGCGAGGATCTCCTTCATCGGCTTGTTGAGGTCGATCTTGACGACCTCGCCGCCGAGCGACTGCTCGACCGCGGGCAGATACTGCGCCGGATTGTGCTCGAGCTCCTCGAGATAGACGCCGTCCCTGGTGATCTTGCCGAGCACCTGGCGGTCGGCCGAGCAGGAGACGCCGAGCCCGATCGGCAGCGAGGCGCCGTGGCGTGGCATCCGGATCACGCGCACGTCGTGGCAGAAGTATTTGCCGCCGAACTGCGCGCCGACGCCGAGCGACTGCGTCATCTTCAAAATTTCCTGCTCCATCTCGAGATCGCGGAACGCATTGCCGTCCGGCGAACCGTGGGTCGGCAGCGCGTCGAGATAGCGCGCGGACGCGAGCTTCACGGTCTTCATGCAGAGCTCGGCCGAGGTGCCGCCGATCACGATCGCAAGGTGGTACGGCGGACACGCCGCGGTGCCGAGCGTCAGCACCTTCTCCTTCAGGAACGCCAGCAGACGGTCCCTGGTCAGGACGGACGGCGTCGCCTGGAACAGGAAGCTCTTGTTGGCGCTGCCGCCGCCCTTGGCCATGAACATGAACTTGTAGGCGTCATCACCCTCGGCGTAGATCTCGCACTGCGCCGGCATGTTGTTGGCGGTGTTCTTTTCCTCATACATCGACAGCGGCGCCACCTGCGAATAGCGCAGATTGCGGCGCAGATAGGCGTCGCGCGCACCTTCGGACAGCGCGGCCTCGTCGTCGCCGTCGGTGATGACGTTGCAGCCCTTCTTGCCCATGATGATCGCGGTACCGGTGTCCTGGCACATCGGCAGCACGCCGCCTGCCGCGATGTTGGCATTCTTCAGGAAGTCGAAGGCGACGAACTTGTCGTTGTCGCTGGCTTCCTTGTCCTCGAGGATGCTGCGGAGCTGCTTCAGGTGCCCCGGCCGCAGATAGTGGTTGATGTCGCCGAACGCGGCCTCGGACAGCGCCCGCAGCGCCTCGCGCGACACCACCAGCATGTCCTTGCCCAGCACCTTCTCGACCCGGACGCCCTCGCTGGTGACCTTCTTGTAGGGCGTGGTATCCGCGCCAAGCGGGAACAGCGGCGTGTGCTTGTAGGGCGGAACGGGCTTCTGCTGGTCGGGGAAGGCGGTGGGGGCGTTCATGGGCTTCTCTTTGGCTACTTCGTTCGATTCGATAGGCCGTATCGGCCACAGTAGGGCCGGCGGCAATATAGAGCCGTTCTAAGCCTTTTGCCGACAAAGGGAAGGAACAAGGCTCCTGAAACGCCCACGGAACGCTCATGGCTCCCGGTCGCCTCGCGCAGCAATCCATGTGCGATTTATCACATCTATACAATCTAAGGTCGTGCTATGACAGACTTCCAATGCACCGATCAAGAGAGGCCATCATGAAGACCGGGCTTTTCGCGTCGGTCGCGGCGCTGGCGTTGCTGATCGCGATCCCCTCCGCCGCCAATGCCGCCGGCCAGCAGTGCGGCGGCATCGTTCCGCTGCAGTGCGGGTCCGACGAGTTCTGCCAGTTCAAGCCGGGCACATGCGGCCGCGCCGACCTGATGGGCATCTGCGCGCACAAGCCGACGGTCTGCACCAGGATCTTCAAGCCGGTGTGCGGCTGTGACGGCAAGACCTACGGCAATGATTGCGAGCGCCAGGCCGCCGGCGTCTCCAAGCTGCACAACGGCAGTGCAAGAATCCGGCCTACTAAAGCATAATCCGGAAAAGTGCGAAGCGGTTTTCCGAAAAGATCATGCTCAAACAGACAGCTAAAGCGTGATGACGGTTCGATCAAATCTCATCGCGCTTTAGGCTGCGTGACTGCGTCACGCAGTCACGGCACATATTGACGCGCTGCGCCGGAGCCTGCATGAACCTTCGCGCATTTCATGCCGCGGGGGACTTCATGACGGGATCGTTGCGCCGACATTTGCCGGGGAGCACCGGCTCCCTTCTGCCGGCCGCGCTGCTGGCGCTGGCCGCGAGCTTCGCCGCCGCGCCGGCGCACGCCGATGCCTGTGCCGATATCGCCAAGCAGCTCGCCAGCCAGATCGACGGGCTGAAGGTCAATTTCACCGCGGCCAACATCACCTATCTGAAGCACCCGGCGGCCAGGGAGCTGTCGATCGGCTGCCGCGGAAAGGACTATTCGACCGAGCTCTACGCCAAGACCGACCGCAAGATGAAGCCGGAGTTCTTCAACCTGGTCGGCGCGGCCACCGCGCTGATCTTCACCGTGCCAAAGGACGATGCCACGACCGGCACCTCGCGCTGCCTGAAGCGGATGGGCATCCTGCGCGGCAACACCATCACGATGCGCTATCGCCGTCTCAACCTCGAATGCACGCGCACCAGGACGGAGGCCTCGATCACGGTCCGCCGCGGCAAGGACGAGTGAGCCGTCAGGTCTCCGCGGCGACCCGCCCGATCGCATCGACGATCTTGCCCCAGCCCGGGCTCATCATGTCGAACGCGTAGCGGTTGCCGGGGAAGACGAAGCCGTCATGCACCATGCGCACTTTCGTGCCGCCCTCGACCGGTGTCAGCGTCCAGGTCACGACCGTGTCGAGCTTCGAGCCGTATTCCGGATTGGTGTCGGCACCGCCCTTCCAGGAATAGCGCAGCAAGCGCGGCGGCTCGCAGGCGAGCACCTCGCAGTGCACGACACCATCCCAATCGCCGATCGGCCGCGTGCGGAAGTTGAATTTGTGGCCGACGGTCGGCTGGAAATCGTTCGGCATCAGCCATTTCACCAATAGCTCGCTCGTGGTCAGCGTGCGCCAGATCCTGTCGACGGCGTAGGGCAGCACCTTCTCGACCGTGATCGCGTGCGTCTCGCTCATCACTCACTCCCCTTCAGCAGCTTCTCGAGATTTTCGAAGCGCTCCTGCCAGAACGTCTGGTAGTGGCCGAGCCAGTCGATCAGCGGTCCGAGCCCCTTCGGCGCGACGCGATAGTGGATGTGCCGGCCCTCGCGCCGCTCGGCGACCAGCCCGGCATCGCGCAGCGCGCGCAGATGCTGCGATACCGCCGGCTGCGAGACCTTCGATCCCTGCACCAGCCAGGTCGCGGCGACCTCGCCTTCCCGCGCGATCCGCTCGAACACCGCGCGACGCGTCGGGTCCGCGAGGGTCTTCAGCACATTGGTCAGTTGCGTGGTTGTGGTCATGAAAATATATAAGCAACAGCTTATATGAATGTCAACGCCGAGACGATGCGGGAACGCCTTATGCGCTCCGAAAGTTGATATCGGCGCTCGCATGTTCGCCGGGAAAAGAGTGCGATAGTCGCAGACGGAATCGCGCGGAGCCGCCAATGATCGCAAAGCTCCTCCTGCAAAACACCTGCTTCGTCATCGGCATGGGCGCGCTGCTGTTCGCCGCCGCCGGCACGCTGGATTGGCTTGGCGCGTGGATCTACCTGATCGCCTCCGCGGTGATCGGTCCGGCCTGCGGGCTGTGGCTTGCCAGGACCGATCCCGCCCTGCTCGCCGAGCGCATGCGGTTCACCGCGCGCGAAGGCCAGCCCACCGCGGACAAGTATTTCGTGGCAGCGATCATGGTTGCGATCGTCCTCTGGCTCATCGTCATGGGGCTCGATCGGCGTTTTGAGGGCGGTAACGCCGGCGCGCCGGTCATGCTGCTTGGCCTCGCGCTCTATGCGCTCTCGACCGTGCTCATCCTCTGGGTGTTCCACACCAACTCCTTCGCCGCCCCGGTCGTGAAGGTGCAGACCGAGCGCGACCATCAGGTGATCTCGAGCGGCCCCTATGCGCTGGTGCGCCACCCGATGTACACGAGCGTCATGCTGTTCTTTATCGGCGTGCCGCTCATGCTCGGATCCTGGTGGGGCCTCGCCTTCGTGCCGCTGTTCTTCGCCATGTTCGCGGTCCGCACGCGGATCGAGGAGCGCGCACTGGTCGCCGGGCTCAACGGCTATGCCGATTACACGGCGCGGGTGCGCTATCGCCTCGTGCCGGGACTCTGGTGAAAGCGCTGTAGTGAGGTGACGATGTCAGAAAGCAAGACCTACACCGGCGGCTGCCATTGCGGCCAGGTGCGCTTCGAATGCACCACCGACCTGGCGATGGTGACGGCCTGCAACTGCTCGATCTGCACCAAGAAGGGCCTGCACTTCGCCTTCCTGCCGCCCGCGAGTTTCCAGCTTCGTGCCGGAGCCGAGAACCTGAAGGAATATCTGTTCAACCGGCACGCCATCCACCACCAGCTCTGCATCGATTGCGGCGTGGAGGTGTTCGCCCGCGGCAAGAAGCCCGACGGCACCGACATGGTCGCGCTGAATGTCAGCTGCATCGACGGAATCGACCTGTCGAAGATCGCGATGACGCCGGTGGACGGAAGGAGCCATTAAATGCAACGATCTCCGTCATTCCGGGATGCGCCGGAGGCGCAGACCTCAGATGCGCAATTGCGCATCGGGGAATCCATCATGCCGCGAGTCCGTGCTGAGAAATGGATTCCGGGTTCGCCGCCTTCGCGGCGCCCCGGAATGACAGTATCTAGACGTCCAGCGCCTTGTAGCGCCGGAAAATCCCCTCCTCGTTGAACGGGATCCGCCGCTCGCTGGCGAGATACGCCTTGATGTTCGGCCGCTCGGCGACGCGGTCGCGCAACGCGATCAGGCGCGGAATTTTCTTCTCGAATGCCGCCATGCGCCTGGGGAACGCGTAGCGCAGGCCCTCGACGATCTGGAACAGCGACAGGTCGGCGTAGGTGACAGGGCGGCCGGTGACGAAGGCGCCACCACCCGCCTCAACCAGGTCCTCGAAATAGCCGAGATATTTCGGCACGCGCGAGTCCCAGAATTCCGCGGTGCGCTTCTTCGCCGGCGCCTTCTGGTCCTCGTAGTAAAGCGACGGCCCGAGCGGATGATGGGTGTCGTGAATCTCCAGCACGAGATCGGCGATCGTGAGCTGCAGCTGGTGCACCCACAGTCTGCCGCCTTCCGTCTTCGGTGCGAGACCGTGGCGGGCGCCGAGATAGAGCAGGATGTTGGCGGTCTGCCCGATCACCAGCTTGCCGGACTTCAGGAACGGCGGCGCGAATGGCGGCGTGCCCTCGTGCGTCTCCATCATCTTCGTCATCGCGTCCATGCCGGCCTTGCCGCGCGCAACATCATCGTAAGCGGCACCGGCATCCTCCAGCGCGAGCCTGACATATTCGCCGCGGCCCTGGATCATCGGCCAGTAGTAAAGCTGATAGCGCATCCATTCACCTCCACGGCGTCCCGCGCCGCCTGCGATTTCGCAGCGATCGTAGCCGTGCCGTCATCACGCCGTCCAGCGCACACGGGCCATCTGCGCGAACCGCACAGGGGCCGCTAAGGTTCCAATGTCGAATCCTTCGACAGGAAATCATCTCATGGCGGATAGCAAGACGAAGCGAATGGCTTGAGCGACCGCTGCAAACAAACGGCGCCGTTCAGAGACGGCCATTAGCCTATCCCCGTGGTTGCAAGCGAAGCGACTTGTCCGCCGAAGCCTTGGCGAAGGTGGAAGCAATCCATTGCACCGCATATGAGGATGGATGGATTGCTTCGTCGCTGCGCTCGTCGCAATGACGAAGTTCATAGGCTCGCGCACGCTCGGACGACGTCCCGCGCTCGCCTCAATTCGCCGCGAAGCAGTACATCAGGCCGTCGCCGCCGGTGCTTTTCAGATCCGCCTGCGAGCAGCCGCCGTCAGGACCGCGCGATGGGTGCGACGTGTTCCAGGATTTTGACGGCTCGTCGTCGCGCAAGCCCTTGCGGTCGAAGTGCCCGACCATGGCGGCGCCCTGCGTGCTGCTTGTCCAGTTCTTGCAGGTGCGGTCCTCGCCGGCCGCAAACGCGGTGCCGTCCGCCTGCGATCCCGTCAGCACGTCGTGGCGGTTCGGCGTGTCGCCGGCGCCGTTGATGACGTCGCCTTTCTCGGACAGCGCGGTTTGCTTGGTGAGATTGTTGCCGGCGCTGTGCAGATCGGCGACGTCCTTGGCGATCACGACGCCCTTCACGTTCTTCCAGGGACCGTTGCCGATGCGATCGCGGGCATTCACCGCGGGCTTGCCGTCGGCGGCTTGCGTCGACAGATAGGCCCGCCAAGTCTTCGGCGCGCCGAACCCTGCGGCCTGCGCCAGTGTCTGGCAGTGATTGTCGGCGCCGGCGAGCCCGCCGAGATTGCCGCCATTGCCGATGCCGGTGCTGGTGAGGAAGAAGCTGGTGTCGGCGGTCTGCGCCACCGCAGGCGGCGCGGCCGCGATGACAAACGCAAGACATGCAGGAACCGCAATCAGAGCCTCGATCTTCATGTCATCCTCCCGATGGCTGTATAAGTCCGCTGAGATCAACCCACGGCTTCGGCGGATATTCCCTTGCCGCGCTGTACCAATGAAACCTCCAAAACAAAAGCGCCGCGGGGTGAGCCGCGGCGCCTTGCATGTTCGGTGATCGGCAATCGATCAGTTGGTCTGCTGGATCGCCGAAAGTTCCCAATTGCCGCCGCGCCGGCGCACGAACGTCCAGACCTCCGTGACTTCCTGCGGCTGCTCGCCACCGCCGACCAGCCGGCCGGTGCCGCGCTCGAGCATGGTGTCGACCAGCGAGAAGCGCATCGCGACCGTGGCATATTCGCTCTCGCCTTCGCGCCAGGCTTCCGCGAGGTCGCCCTGCAGCAGCTTCACCGAGGTCACCTTGTTGGTGACGTTGCGCGCCTTGTTCTCCTCGAGATCCTTCGAGAAGTACGACACCATCTCCGGCGTCGCGAGCGTGTGCAGCTTCGCGATGTCCTCGTTCGACCACGCGGTCTGGATTTCGCCGAGCAGCCGCTCGAACGCCTCATAGTCGGCGGGCGCGATCTCGACCGGCGCATTGGCGCCGCCGCCGAGACCGAACCCGAAGCCGGAACGATAGTTCGGCTGCGCGCCCGGGCCGACGTCAGGGCCGCCGGCATAGGCCGGGGCCGGCGCGTTGCGGCGCTGCCACCACGACATCGCAAGCCGGACCACCAGCACGATCAGGCCGATCTGCAGCAGCAGGCCGAGGATCGACGACAGGCCGCCGAGGCCGGAGAACAGACCGCCGCCGAACAGCATGCCGAACAGGCCGGCGCCGAGGAAGCCGGCGGCGAGGCCGCCGAGCAGACCGCGGCCCATGCCGCCACGGCCGAACAGGCCGCCGGAGTTGGCTGCGGCCGGCGCGCCCATGTTGGGGCTGCCGGGCTGGCTGAAGGTACGGTTCATCGGCGCGGCCGTGCCCGGCGCGGTGTTGGTCGAGGGCGGTGCGGAGAAGGTGCGCGAGCCGCGCGAGCCGCCGCCACCGACGCGTGCATCGGCCGCCGAAACGGTCATCACCACGGGCAGCGCCAGCGCCATCGCGACGGCGATCGCCCGAACCATTCCACGCGTGCGTTGCGAGAAATTCATATCGGTTTCCTCAAAGGATTCCCCGCCATGGGGAAGCGCCCCTAAGATGGGCAGGGCCGGTCAAAAGTGAAGCAGGAAACCGGAACCATGGCTGCGGCCCTCGGTCGCGGAGATGTGACACTATGGTCCTTGTGGCTGCGACAGCGTGTCCTATCAGCGTTGTTCGGGAAGGCAAGCTGCTCGGCCCCGTCGCAATGACGGCATGGAACCTTGGCCGCGCCACATGTTCAGTGTCGTCCCGGCGAAGGCCGGGACCCATAACCACAAATGTTGATTGCTCCGCGAAGGTGGAACGACGAGTCCCCTCACAACAACCGCTGCGGAGTATGGGTCCTGGCCTTCGCCGGGACGACACCGTGAATGTTGCCCGTGGACGATCCGTTGATCCGCAAAGATGCGGCCGCAGCTTCCCTGCGCCTACTTCGCGACCATGGTTTCCTTCACCGCGGCGACCAGCTGGGTCAGCGTGAACGGTTTCGGCAGGAACGCGAACTGCTGGTTCTCGGGCAGGCTCTTCTCGAACGCGTCCTCGGCATAGCCGGAGACGAAGATGATCTTCAGCTCCGGATTGCGGCCGCGCATTTCCTTGAGCAGCGTCGGTCCGTCCATCTCCGGCATCACGACGTCGGAGACGACGAGATCGACGGCGCCGTCCTTCTCCTCGAACGCCTCCAGCGCCTCGATGCCGTTAGCGGCCTCGATCACGCTGTAGCCGCGCGAGCGCAGGCCGCGCGCGTTCAGCGCACGCAGGCCTTCCTCGTCCTCCACCAGGAGGATAGTGCCCTGTCCGGTAAGATCCGGCTTTGGCTTGGCAGCTTCGGCGACCGCGGCGGCGTCCTTGGCCGCGCCGTTGCCGGCCAGCGCCTCGGCCACAACCTCCTGCTCGGCGTGATGCCGCGGCAGGAAGATGCGGAACGTGGTGCCTTCACCGGGCACCGAATCGACATAGACGAAGCCGCCGGTCTGCTTGACGATGCCGTAGACCGTGGAGAGGCCGAGGCCGGTGCCCTTGCCGACTTCCTTGGTCGAGAAGAACGGCTCGAAGATCTTGTCGATGATCTCGGCGGGAATGCCGGTGCCGGTGTCGGAGATCTCGATCTTCACATAGTCCGCCGCTGGCATGCCCTTGTTGGCGAGCTGCGCCGCTTCCTCGGTCGGCACGTTGCCGGTGCGGATGATCAGCTTGCCGCCGTCGGGCATCGCATCGCGCGCGTTGACCGCGAGGTTGACCACCACCTGCTCGAACTGCGAGACGTCGACCTTCACCGGCCACAGGTCGCGGCCGTGCACGAGGTCGAGCTTGACCTTCTCGCCGATCAGCCGGCGCAGCAGCATGGTGAGGTCGCTCAAGGCATCGCCGAGGTCGAGCACCTGCGGCCGCAGCGTCTGGCGGCGCGAGAACGCGAGCAGCTGACGCACCAGCGTCGCCGCGCGGGTCGCGTTCTGCTTGATCTGCATGATGTCCTGGAACGACGGATCGGTCGGCTTGTGCGCGTTGAGCAGGAAGTCGTTCGCCATCATGATGGCCGACAGCACGTTGTTGAAGTCGTGCGCGATGCCGCCGGCGAGCTGGCCGACCATCTCCATCTTCTGCGACTGGTTGATCTGGTTCTCCAGCGCGCGCCGCTCGGTGGTCTCGAGCATGTAGACGATCGCGGTCTCGGCGTCGCGCTCGTCCTTGCCGACGGTGGTGACGAAGAACTGGGCGAAGCGTTCCTTGGCGCTGTCCAGCATCACCTCGACCGGCTGGATATCGCCCTGCCCTTCGGCGGCCTGGTTGATCGCGGCGATCAAGAGGCCCCGGTCGCGCGGATTGACCGCGCGGAAGATCGACTTCGCGGCACCGCCTTCGCCGTTCAGGCCTTGGTTCAGGCCTTGCGCCAGCTTGACGTAGCGGGCATTGGCGCCGACCACGTTGCCGCCGCGATCGACGGTCGCGATCGCCATCGGCGTGTGGTCGAAGAAGCGCATGAAGCGGACCTCGGCGGCGCGCTCCGGATCGGCATGCTCGTCGCGGGCGCGGCTGATCACCAGCGTGCGCGAGGCGCCCGCCGCGCCGTCGGCGCCGAAGGCGAGCTTGTGATAGAGCCGCACCGGCACGGTCTTGCCGCCGCGCATGCGCAGGTCGATGTCGAACACCTCGGTCTTGACCTCGCCCGGCACCGGCTGGATCGCGGCGAGCAGCGCCGCGCCGTCGCCGGAGACGATGTCGGACAGCTTCAGGCCGCCCGAGCCGATCTCGGCGAGGTCGTAGTCCAGCCAGTTCGCCAAGGTCGCGTTGACATAGGCGATCTCGCCGGCCGGATTGACGGAGAAGAAGCCGCACGGCGCGTGGTCGAGATATTCGATCGCGTGCCGCAGCTCCTGAAACACGTCCTCCTGGCGTTCGCGGTCGCGGGTGACGTCGGCGATCGACCACACCGCATATCTTGCGTCGCGCTTGCTCTCACCGAGCGGACGGACCCGCAACCGCAGCCAGCGGCCCTGGCTGCCATCCTGGCCGGCGATGCGGACCTCCTCCTGCTGCCGCTTGCCCTCGCGCGCGGCCTTCAGCAGGCGGAACACCGCCTCTGAGACGTCGGGATTGCCGATGAAGACGCGCTCGACCGGGCGGACCTCCTGCGGCGAGGCCGCGCCGGTCAGCGCCAGATAGGCGGCATTGGAATAGACCACATGGCCGCGCGAATCGGTGACGACCAGCCCCTCCTGGGCGTGATCGGCGATTCGCCCCATCACGGGATCGTCGGTGGCGCGGTCGGAGAAGCGGATGATGCCGGCGGCAAAGGCGAACAGGTTGAACAGCCCGACGGTGGCGAGCAGCGCCAGCACACCGAGGATATAGGGCTGCGCCTGGCTGCGGCCGATGGTCATCAGCCAGACCGCCACCGCGACGATGCCGGCCGCAATCAGCAGCACCAGCAGGATGCTGCCGCCCCTCCGCACCGGCCCGTGAGCCACAAAGGGCTCAGTCGCGGAATGATCGTTGCTGTCGGCGGTCATCTGGAGAGACATGGCTCGTCTGCATCACGAAGGCGCCGGGTCCGGCCGCCTCGCCCCTGAGTGCCTGAATCGGACCCGAAAACGCAAGTCCATCAGGCCGCTATTTCGCAAGTTACGCCCATTTCAAGCGGTTTTCCGCCCCTCACTGTCGGGCCCCCGACAGCCCCCGCCGCAGCCGCATCACATAGCCGATGATTTCGGCAACCGCATGATAGTGCTCGACCGGGATTTCCTGGTCGACTTCGACGGTGGCGTAGAGCGCCCGGGCCAGCGCCACATTCTCGACGATCGGAATGTCGTGCTCCTTGGCGATTTCCCTGATCTTGAAGGCGATGGCGTCGGCGCCCTTGGCGACGCAGACCGGCGCCGTCATGCTGCGGTCGTAGGCCAGCGCCACCGAGAAGTGGGTCGGGTTGGTGATGATCACTGAAGCCTTCGGAACCTGCGCCATCATGCGCTTCTTGGCGCGCTGCACCCTGAGCTGCTTGATCCTGCCCTTGACGTGAGGATCGCCTTCCGACTGCTTGAACTCCTCTTTCATCTCCTGCAGCGACATCTTGTGCCGCTCGTACCAGGTCCGGTACTGGAAGAAATAATCGCCGATCGCCACCGCAGCGAGGATCGCCACCACCGCGGCCATCAGATGCACCGTCATGCTGGTGATGGCGGGCAGCAGCTCCGCGGGATCGACGCGCAGGAACGCTTCCATGCGCATCCGCTCCGGCCACAGCACCACCACCATGACGGCGCCGAGCGCGACCAGCTTGAACAGGCCCTTCAGGAAGTTCGCCACCGCCTGCTTGCCGAACAGCCGCTTGAGGCCGGCGCCCGGCGAGATCTTGGAGAGTTTCGGCTTGAGCTGCTCGCCCGACCACACCAGGCGGTGCTGGATCATGTTGCCGGCGATCGCGGCCAGCGCCAGCATCAGGAACGGCACGGCGACCGCGGCGACCACGGCATAGCCGATCGACTGGGTCAGCTGCATCAGGCCCGGGCCGTCGGTGCGGATCATCCAGGAATTGGCGATCAGGTTGCGCATCGGCATCATGATGCCGCCGCCGACCGAGCCGGAGAACGTCGACAGCACCAGGGTGGCGCCGGCGATGATGAACCAGGTGTTGACCTCCTGGCTCTTGACGACGTCACCCTTCTCGAGCGCCTCATCGAGCTTTTTCTGCGTAGGGTCTTCTGTTTTGTCTTCGGTATCGTCGGCCATCGCGCCCTCTATCTCATGGGTGCGACCTGGCGCATGACGCCGAGGAAGTAGTCGAGATAGGTGCCCATCATCGCAGCGAGGACCACGGCGAAGATCAAAAAGCCGATCATGATCGAGAGCGGCACGCCGACGAAGTAGACCTGCATCTGCGGCATCAGGCGCGCCAGGATGCCGAGCCCGATGTTGAAGACGACACCGAACACCAGGAACGGCGCCGAGAGCTGCAGGCCGATCTTGAAGGCGGCGGCAAAGGCGTTGGTCGCGAGCGCGGCGACGTCGCCGGTCGGCATCAGTTCGCCCGGCGAGAAGATCCGGTAGCTCTCGCTCAGCGCCGCGATGACGAGATAGTGGCTGTCGGTCGCGAACAGCAGCGTCAGGCCCAGGATGGTGAGGAAGTTGCCGATGATCTGGCCCTGCTGGCCCTGGGTCGGATCAACAGCGGTGACGAAGCCGAGCCCGAGCTGCTGGGCGATGATCGAGCCGGCGACGTTGAGCGCCGACAGCGTCACCCGCGCGGTGGCGCCGAGCACGACGCCGATGATCAGTTCATGCACCATCAGCACGCCGAGCGAGCTGATCGAGGTGACGTCGACATGATAGGCGCCCCGATGCAGCGGCAGGATGATCAGCGTCAGCAGCAGCGCGATCGACAGCTTTACCCGCGCCGGGATGTTGGTCTCGCCGAAACCGGGCAGCAGCATCACCATCGCGCCCACGCGCGCGAAGACCAGCACGAAGATGGCGGCCAGCGCCGGCAGTACGGAGACATCGATGCGCATGACCCGGGCACACTAAAGCGGGAAACGATTCGGTCGAAGCGTCGCGTTCCAGCTCCTTGTTTGAGCATGATCCTTTCGGAAAACCGCTTCGCACTTTTCCGGATCATGCTGTAGTGCCTCAACCGCCGATGATTCGCGATGAAATCCGCATCATGTGGCTGTGCAGCGAGTCCGCCATGAACGGCAGCGCCAGCAGTAATGTGACGAAGATCGCGAGGATCTTCGGCACGAAGATCAGGGTCTGCTCCTGGATCTGCGTCAACGCCTGGAACAGTGACACCACGACGCCGACGACGAGGCCGACCACCATCAAGGGCGACGACACGATGACGATGGTCCAGATCGCATCGCGCGCCACATCGAGGGTTTCAGGGCCGGTCATTTCGTTTCTCGCTGTTCTGCTGCGTGCATTCGCGAATGGCGAGTAGCGAATGGCGAATGGCGAATAGGGTAGATCCGCATCGGCGCAGTCCCTATTCGCTATTCGCCACTCGCTATTCGCTTGGTCAGATCGGCATCTTCATGATGTCTTCGTACGCCTGGATCACCCGGTCGCGGACCGAGACCAGCGTCGACACCGCGACGTCGGTCTCTGCGATCGCGGTCACCACATCCATCACATTCGCCTTGCCGGAGGCCATCGCCACGGTCTGCGCATCGGATTTCCTGCCCGCTTCCAGCACGCTGCCGACCGAGTCCTTCAGCAGCGCGCTGAACGACGGGCCGGCGACCGCATTGCCCGCCTTCTCGGCACCGCCCCGCTCCATCATCTTGGCGAGGTTGGCGTAGGCGTTGGCGGCGACTGTCGGTGAAGCCATGATCTGCGATCCCTATCGTTCTTGTCGTCGTCAGGACTTGAGGATGTCGAGCGTGCGCTGGATCATCCGCCGCGTCGCGCTGATGATGTTGAGGTTCGCCTCATAGGAGCGCTGGGCATCCCGCATGTCGGTCATTTCGATCAGCGGATTGACGTTGGGATATTTGACGTTGCCGGAGGCGTCCGCGGCCGGATTGCCCGGCTCGTGCTTGACGCGGAACGACGACTGGTCGGGCCGGATCTTGCCGAGCGTCACCACCTGCGCATCGAGCGTGCGGTCGAGCGTGGAGGAGAAGGTCGGCACCTTGCGGCGGTAGGGATCGCCGCCGGCGCCCTGCGCGGTCGAATCGGCATTCGCGATGTTCTCCGAGATCACCCGCATCCGCCCCGCCTGCGCGCGCAAGCCGGAGGTCGCGATCATCATCGAGCGGGCGAAATCACCTGGTCCGTCTGCCATGGTCTGGTCCTTCCGGCGCTTCAGCGCTTGCCGATCGCGGTCTTCAGCATCCCGAGGCTGCGGGTGTAGAGCGAGGTCACCGCCGCGTAGTCCATCTGGTTGGCGGAGACCTTCATCATCTGCTCCTCCAGATTGACCGCGTTGCCGGCCGGCCGGGTCTGGAAGCCGCTCCTGCCGCGGTCATTATCGAAGGTCTCGGGGGCTCCCGCCGCCGCCATGTGGGTGGCGCTGGTCTGCATCATCGGCAGCGTCCCGACGCCGCCGCCGACCGTGGTGCCGGCCTTGTCGAACTTTGGCTCGATCAGATCGCGCGGCCGGAAGTTCGGCGTGTCGGAATTGGAGATGTTCTCGGCAAGCACGCGCTGGCGTTCCTGGTGCCACTGCATCTTGGTGCGCAGCGCCGACAGGATCGGGAGATCGTTGATGGACATTGACGCGGCTCCGTTAACCTTTGGATGCCCCTTGGGCCGCCCGAGGTAGGCAGAATTTGCCCGGTGTATGGTTAACGCTTGGTTAAAATGTCGGACTGATGCGTGGAGAACGTCTTAATCCCGGCGTACGAGCGCATTTTCGCCACGATGGCTGCGTTAACCAGCACCCGCCAAGCCGGCGTGGGGCGCTGAGAAGTCGTTTTGGGACAAGCGATTCTTGGTTTATTAATAGAACGGTCGGCGGCACAGCCGCGTGGGATTAAGAATTGAGGCGAATCTCGGGCGCGATTCGCTTTGCGCAAACAGCACCATCAGTCCGCGCTCGCTGAAGGCGGAAGCTGAGGAAGGCCACATGGCCGGGGATTCCAGTATGCAGACAGTGACATTCGTCGTGGCGTTCGTGGCCGTGCTGGCGCTGATTTTGGTCGCCGGCTGGCTGCTTCGCCGCTTCGGCACCAGTCGCCTCGGCGCCAACGCTAACCGCGGACGGATGCCGCGCCTGGCCGTGATCGACGCCGCCGCCGTCGACGGCCGCCGCCGCCTGGTGCTGGTCCGCCGCGACAATATCGAGCATCTGCTGATGATCGGTGGCCCGACCGACATCGTCGTGGAACCGAACATCGTTCGCGCGATGCCCGGCCGCGATCAGATGTCGACGCGTCCTGCGGTTGCGCCCGACGCCGCGCCGCCGCGCGTTGCTCCGCTTCCGGACGCCGCGTGGAACGAAGAGGCCGCCCGCACCGAGAGTTTCGATGAGCCGGAGCTGCCGCCGCGCCCGCCGCGTCCCGCTTTCGCCGACGAGCCTCGCCGTCCCGCGGAACGCCGCCCGGATCCGCTCGGGGGCTTCTCGCCTGAGCCGGTGGGTGCCCGCCCTGAGCGCACTGAGCCGCGGCCCGATCCGATGCCGCCGATCCCGCCGCGCCTGCCGCGCAGTGAAGCTTTGATCCCGCGCCCGCCGCGCGCCGCCGAGCCGCCGAAGATGCCGCCGCCGCTGCGCTCGACCGACCGTGCCGTTCCACCGCCGCCGCCCCCGCCTCCCCCGGCTGCCGCGGCGCCGACGCCTCCGGCTCCTCCGCCGCCGGCCTCAAACGCCGATGCCAATCTGGCCGAGATGGCGCAGCGGCTCGAGGCGGCGTTGCGCCGTCCGTCCGGTGGCGGCGAGCCCGTCGCACCGCCGGTGGCCCCCGAAGCACCGCCGGCGCGTCCGGCACGCCTTGAGCCGGTTGCACCACCGGCGGCGCCCGCCCCGCAGAAGACCGGGTTCGAGAATCTCGAGGACGAGATGGCCTCGCTGCTCGGCCGGCCGAAGAACCCTTCGTGAGGTTCCGGGCAGTCCCGCGTAGAGTTTTTTTCATCGCTGTCCTAATCGTCGCCGGATCCCTCGATCCGGCGATGGCGCAGGACATCAGCATCAATCTCGGCGGCGGCAATGGCGGCGTCACCGAGCGCGCGATCCAGTTGATCGCGCTGCTCACGGTGCTGTCGATCGCGCCGTCGATCCTGATCATGATGACGTCGTTCACGCGCATCGTGGTCGTGCTGTCGCTCTTGCGCACCGCGCTCGGCACCGCCACCGCGCCGCCGAACTCGGTGATGATCGCGCTCGCGATGTTCCTCACCGCCTTCGTGATGGGGCCGGTGCTGCAGAAATCCTATGACGACGGCATCAAGCCATTGGTCGCCAACCAGATCGGCGTCGAGGAGGCGTTGCAACGCGCCTCGGTGCCGCTGCGCGGCTTCATGCAGAAGACCGTGCGCGAGAAGGACCTGAAACTGTTCATGGACCTCTCCGGCGAGCCGCCGCCGGCGACGCCCGAGGAGATGTCGCTGCGCATTCTGGTGCCGGCCTTCATGATCTCCGAATTGAAGCGCGCCTTCGAGATCGGCTTCCTGCTGTTTCTGCCCTTCCTGATCATCGACCTCGTGGTCGCCTCGGTGCTGATGTCGATGGGCATGATGATGCTGCCGCCGGTGGTGGTCTCGCTGCCGTTCAAGCTGATCTTCTTCGTGCTGGTCGACGGCTGGTCGCTGGTCGCCGGCAGCCTGGTGCAGAGCTACGGGGGGTAGCCGCGCGTGGCGGAGTGACAAGGTAGCCCCGCGCAACGCTCATGGACTCCGCGCTGGATCGGGCGCGGCGTTGCACTATCATGCGCGGCACCGCATCCGAGGGATGAGCGTCCATGCAGCAGCCGTTCGACCGCGCCGCAGAAGATCTCGGCAATTCCATCCATCTCGAGCACGTTAACGTGCAGGTGCCCGACCAGCGCCTCGCCACGCTGTTCTATGTCGCCGGGATCGGGCTGACGCGCGATCCCTATCTGATGGTGTCCGACAGCAACATGTGGGTGAATGTCGGCCGCAGCCAGTTTCATCTGCCGACGGGGCGGCCGCAGGTGCTGCGCGGGCATACGGGGATCGTGATCGCCGGACGGGAGGCGCTGCTGGCGCGGCTTGCGTCGGTCGCACCCAGGCTCGAGGGCAGCGCGTTCGCCTATCGCGCGCACAACGACCATGTCGAGGTCACCTGTCCCTGGGGCAACCGGCTGCGTTGCTACGAGCCCGACGCCCCGCGCTTCGGCCGCATCACGCTCGGCATTCCCTATGTCGAGTTCGACGTGCCGCGCGGCACCGCCGAGGCGATCAGCCGGTTCTATCCGGAAGTTTTGGGCATCCCGGCGAGCCTTGCGAACAGCGGCGGCGTCGTTGCGCGTGCAAAGGTCGGCAAGGACCAGCATCTGCAATTCCGCGAGAGCGACGAGGCGCAGCCGGAGTTCGACGGCCACCACGTCCAGATCTACATCACCGACTTCTCCGGCCCCTACAACCGGCTGCGCCAGCGCGGCCTCATCTCGCGCGAGGACAATCAGTACCAGTACCGCTTCTGCGATATCGTCGATCCCGCCGACGGCAGGCACCTGTTCACCGTCGAGCACGAGATGCGTAGCGCGACGCACCCGATGTATCTGCGGCCGCTGATCAACCGCAACCCGGCGCAGACCAACCGCACCTTCGCCCACGGCCACGAGCAGTCGCCATGGGCGATGGGACCGGATCAGTACGACGGGTGACGGCGCGCAGCAGGCCATCATCCGCACAACGAGCACCACGAGACGACATGCTTCCTTCACAACGCGACCTGTTCGATGTCCCGCGCGACGTCTGCTACCTGAATTCGGCGTCGTACAGCCCGCTACCGCTGACAACGCAGGAGGCCGGCCGCGCGGCGGTCGGACGCAAAGGCCGGCCGTGGACGCTGGATGCGGGCTTTGCGCACCGCCAGTACGAGCGTGTGCGCAGCGCGGCGGCGCGGTTGATCAATGCCGACGGCGACGACATCGCGCTGATCCCGGCGATAAGCTATGGCGTGGCGACGATGGCGAAAGTGCTGACGATCCCGCGCGGCACCCGCGTCATCGTGCTGGAGAACGATCATTCCTCGCCGGTGCTGGAATGGTATGGCCGCGCCGAGGCGCAGGGCTTTGTCGTCGAGACCGTGCGCCAGCCTTCCGACGGCGACTGGACATCGGCGGTATCGGCCGCGATCGAGCGGCCCGGCGCGCCGCCGGTCGGCCTCGCCTCGATCTCGTCGGTGCACTGGTCGGACGGCGGCATGATCGACGTCGACCGCGTGCAGGCGGCGCTGCGGCGGCACGGCGCGATGTTCGTGATCGACGCGACGCAGAGCGCGGGCGTCATCGCGATGGATGTGAAGCAGCTCGATCCCGACGCGGTGCTGTTCCCGACCTACAAATGGCTGGTCGGCCCCTACGGCCGTGCCTTCCTCTACGTGGCGAAGCGCCACCAGGGCGGCGTGCCGCTGGAGCAGACCTCTTCCGGCCGCCGCAACGTCAACTCCGAGAACCCGGTCTATTTCGGCGATCTCGGCTATGTCGACAACGCGCAGCGTTACGACATGGGCGAGCGCGACTACTTCATCTCGCTGGAGATGGCCTCGATCGGCATGGAGATGATGGCCGGATGGGGCACTGCGGCGATCAGCCAACGGCTCGCGATGCTCACCCAGCGGATCGCCGACGGGGTGCGCGAGCTCGGCTTCGACATGCTTGACCGCCGCGTACGGGCGCCGCATATCCTCAGCCTCGGCGTCGCCGGCGGCGTCTCGAAGGATCTGATCGCACGCCTTGCCGCCGAGAACATCTATGTCGCGCCGCGGCTCGGCCGGATGCGGATCTCGCCGCATGTCTTCAACGACGAAGCGGATGTCGACCGCTTCGTCGCGGTGCTGGCACAGAAACTTCGCTAACGCCGCGTCGCGACGACGCCGACCAGCTCGATTGCCAGCGCTGCGACCACCGCAACGGCGCCGATCACGAACAGCAGCGCATAGTCGCCGCCGCTGCGCGCAAACAGATAGGACAGTCCGTAGGCGCCCGCGGCCTGGAACAGCGCGAAGGTCGTCGTCGCCTGCGCCCAGGCGGCGCGCTGGCTTGCAGCGGAATGCGGGATCAGCTCGTGGATGCGGCCGATCACCAGCGGCACGATGCCGGGCGTGAAGCCGCCGACGATGATGCTCGAGACGATCAGCGCCGCCGGCGACGCGCTTGCCGCGGGCATTGCGACCGCAATGGCCTCGATCAGGAAGGCAACACGTAGCGCCGCGGCAAAGCCTGCGCGGTCGGCGAGATGCCCGGTCAAGAGCGGGCCGACAACCGCGCCGAGGCCATACAGCACCCAGTAACGCGAGCCGGCAGAAATCCCCTGCCCGAGCCCGCGCGCCACGAAATCCACCAGGAACACCATGTGCGGCACCAGCGCCAGCGCATTGAGGCCGTATTCGACGCACAGCGCGATCAGGAACGGCGAGCGCACGCCATGCGCCGCGGCATGATGCGTTTCGCCGCCATGCGCGGCCGGCGTCCCGGTGGGCCACGCCTTCCAGCTGAGCAGCGTCAGCACCGCCGAGAGCACGCCAAGGCCATACCAAGCCTGCTTGACGCCCTGCTGCAGCAGCAGCGGCACCAGCGTGCCCGACGCGGCGATGCCGAGCCCGACACCGGCGAAGATCACGCCACCGACCAGGCCGCGCTTGCTTGCCGCAGTGTGTGGCAGGATCGTCGTTGCCGCGAGGACCATGATAACGGCGCCGCTGACACCAGCGAGAAAGCGGATGCCGAAGAACCAGATGAACGAGATCGGCACGGCAGACGCGAAGCAGGTGACCGCGGCGAGCGCCATCATGCTGCGCAGTGCCCAAACTTGTCCGATTCGCGCGCCGAGATCGCGCGCGATCAGCGCGCCGGCAAGATAGCCGGCGAGGTTCGCGGCGCCGAGATAGACCGCTTCCGCCGGCGTGAACCACCTGGCCGCGATCAGCGCCGGGATCAGCGGCGTGTAGGCAAAACGCGCCAGCCCGAGCCCGACCAGCGAGGCGCACAGTCCAGCCGCCGCGGCGAGCCACAGCGGCGTGCCTGCGTTCTGGTGAGCGGCATGCTGACGGCAGTGATCGTCGACATTGGCGGACATCGACATGGCGATAGGCCCTTCGGCAGTTCGTGAAAAATGATTAGTTCCGATCGCAGCGATCGTTCGCAGCGATGGCGGTAGAAAACCTCTCCCGTCGGGAGAGGCGTCAGATCGAATTGACGAAGACCGTCATGTCGAAGGCGTTGGCGAGGCGGCGGCCGCGGCGAGCTTCTTGCGGTAATCGAGCGCGGGCAATCCGCCCCAGCCCCAATTGTCGGTGTCGACTTCCTCGATGACGACGAAGGTCGATTCCGTCGGCTTGCCGAGCACGTCGCGCAATAGTTCGCTGACGCCCTTGATCAGCGCGGCCTTCTGCTCGCGCGTGGTGGACGACGCGCCCGGCGCCGTCCCCTCTCGCGTGACCTGAATGGTGACGATCGGCATGGCGGCCCCCTCGGTCAGTGACCGGCGCTCTGGCCGCCGTCGACATGCAGGATCTCACCGGTGACGAAGCCTGCGTTCTCCAGGAACAGCACGGCATCGACGATGTCCTTCGCCTCGCCCATCCGCTGCACAGGATGCAGCTTGGCGAGGAAGTCATGCGTCGCAGGCGCGTGCATCGGGGTCTTGATCACGCCGGGCGACACCGCATTCACGCGGATGCCCTTGCTGGCGTATTCGATCGCGAGCGACTTGGTCGCGGCGTTTAGGCCGCCCTTGGTCAGCGAGGCCAGCACCGAGGGCACGCTGCTGTTGGCGTGATCGACCAGGCTGGTCGTGATCTGGACGATATGCCCGGAGCCCTGCTTCTCCATCTCCTTGGCGACGCGGCGGGTGATATAAAAGAAGCCGTTGAGGTTGGTCGCCAGCACCTGCGCGTAGTCCTGGTCGGTGTAATCGGCGAACGGCTTGGCGATGAAGATGCCGGCATTGTTGACCAGCGTATCGATGCGGCCGAAACGATCCAGCGTCTGCGCCACGATGCGCTCGGCGGTCGCGGGGTCGGAGATGTCGCCGGCGATCGCCATCACATCGCTTTCGGTCGACGGCTTGATGCTGCGGGAATTGGCAATGACGCGATAGTTGCGGTCGCGATAGCCCCTGACGATGGCTTCGCCGAGCCCCTGCGATGCGCCGGTAACGATGGCGACCTTCTGCTCTGCACCCATGATTTCTCTCCATCTGTTGCTGAAGCGGCATCGGCACCGCCTCGATGGAGAGCAAACTAGATACGTCCGCTTTCCGCGCGAATGCCCGCTATTCGGCAGACACTCTTCCGCGCCGCGAACGACTGACGCCGGCCTTGCTGGCCTCGCGCGACAGCTGCTCGAAATAGCGCTTCAGCCGCGGCGCCGCAAAATCGACGAAGGCGCGCACCTTCGGCACGTCGAAGCGGCCCTGCGGCGCCAAGAGATGTACCGGCAGCGGCGGATGCTCGTCCTTGGCGAGCAGGATCTGCAGCCGCCCGTCGCGGATCTCCTCGGCGATGTGATAGGAGAACAGCCGCGTCACGCCGTGCCCTTCGGTAACCGAGGCGACCGCGGCGCGCACGGTATTGACGACCAGCCGCGGCGCGAACTGGACCGCGCGCGCGACCTTCGACTTCGCGGCCGGCGGAAAGCTCCAGGAATCCAGCCCGAAATGCGTCATCGCGATGATCTGGTGCTTGGCGAGGTCCGCGGGCTCGCCGATCACGGGATGCTGCGCGAGATAGCCCGGCGATGCGGCAACCACACGGCGCACTTCGCCGAGCTTGATCGCCACGAAGTTGGAATCGGCGAGATGGGCGATGCGCAGCGCGACGTCGATGCCCTCGTCGATCAGGTTGACGGTGCGGTCGAGCATCACGAGCCGCACCGTGACCGCCGGATGGTCGGTCATGAAGGCGTCGAGCACCGGCCGCAACACATCTTCGCCCACGACCACGGGTGCTGTGATGGTCAGCGTGCCGCGCGGCGCGCTGCGCTCGCCGCCGGCCGATATGTCGGCCTCCTCGAGCTCGCTGAGGATGCGCCGGCACGCCGTCGCATAGCGCTGACCGGCCTCGCTCAGCTTCAGCGACCGTGTGGTGCGATGAAGCAGCTCGGCGCCGACATGATGCTCGAGGAAGGCGATCGCCCGGCTCACCGCGGCCGGCGACCGCCGCAACCGCCGCCCGGCTCCCGCAAGGCTGCCCTCGTCGACCGCCGCGACGAAGACCTTCATGGCGTCGATGCGGTCCATCGCTCCCCCGCTCCGCGCCGCCGCTACTCCTTCACGTCATACTGCTTGCTGAGATGGTCGCCGATCTGCACCAGCATCGCGACGCATTCGGGATAGCCGGGTTTTGCGATCGTGGCCTCGTCGGCACTGGCGCGGAATTCCCAGCTGTCGCCGTCGCGCAGCACGGAGATGTTGATGCCGTCGGGGCAATCGGAATGCACCTTCAACTCGGCACGCGCCATCGCGATGAGTTCGGCTTCGGTCTTGATCGGTCTCGACATGGTGACGGCATCCTCCCCGGCGGCTTGCAATCCAGGACAAGGTTGCCGATTTGGCAGCCGCCTGTCGAGGGGGCACTACTGTGACGCGCTGGCGCGGCGCTCGCCCCTGATGGCCGGCAGCACGCTGATGGGCTCGACCTTCGGCTGGTCCGGCAGCGATCCGGTCGTGACCGGGTCGGCCAGCGGCGCGCGGGCGGTGGCGTCGCCGAAGCGCGACTTCATCTCGCGGATGAAGCCGTCGAGCGTGTCGACACTGGCGGCCATCCGCGCGATCTGAGCGAACTCGGCGCTCGAGGTCGCAACCGGCTTGCTGGCCGCTTCGAACGCCAGCTTGTCGGCATCGCCCGACATCAGCGGCGCGTATTTCTCGCGGAACCGCGACAGCCCGATGGCGTCCTCGGCGAGGGCATAGCCGACCACGGCGCGGATGACGTCCGCCTTCTCGCCGGCATTGAGCGGGGTGAAATCGCGCCAGCGGTCGGCGTAATACAGCTCGATCTGCTCGGAGGCCTCGCGCCAGTGCCGCGACGCCCAGTAGATGTCGGCGCGCAGCCGGATCGCCTCGCGTCCCGTGATGTTAGAGATGATGTCGAGCGCGAGGTCGTGCCGGCCGACGTCGCTCTGCGCCCGCGCCTCCAGCAGCAGCCGCTGCTGGCGCAGCTCGCCGGAGAGATCGGCGATCCTTGTCGAGCGCAGCGCGGCAATGGCGCGGTCGGGCCTGCGGTTCATCAGATAGACCATCGCAAGGCGCGCGGCGACCTGGGCGCGCGCCGCGCCCTCGAGCCGCTTGTCGACCTGGTATTGCAGGAGATCGGCGGCCTGGTCGAGCAGGTCGACGCCGACGAGACGGTCGGCGAGACGGCGGATCATCTCGTCGCCGCGGCGGCCGATCGGGGTCAGCTCGCGATACTCGTAGAAGGTGCCGAGCGCGTCGATCGGCGACATCTCGTCGCCTCTGGAGCCGAGGAACAGCTGCATGAACAGCGTCGAGGCCGCGTCCTGCGCCTGGCGCGATTCCGGCGCATTCGGCTGCAGCCGCGTCGCGGCGCGCGTCACTGCGAACGCATCGGCATAGCGCCCGGTCTCGGCGTAGAGTTTAGACAGCACATACAGCGTCTTCAGCTCGATGCTGTCGCCGCGCCACAGCATCGACAGCAGCTCGAGTTCCTTGAGCACGTCGTCGCGGCCGATCTCGCCGCGCTTCTGCCGCAGCAGGGTTTCCAGCAGCTTGCCCTCGGCGGCGGCCTGGCGATCGGCCGAATTGGCGGCGAACCTATAGGCGTCGAGCGCGTCCTTCTCCTGGCCGAGCGCCTCGGCCAACCGGCCCCGCAGCACGGCGGCCGCCGGCTTCAGTTCGCCGGGGACGCCGACCACGTCGAGGTCGCTCTTGCGCCGCGCCGCGCCGGCATAGTCCTTGACCTCGAGCGAGGCCTTCATCGAGTCCATCGTGATGATGCGTTGCAGGTCGGGCGGTAGCGTCGCGATCGCAAACTCGGCGTTCTTGAACTTCTCCCGTGCCTCGGCCCATTTGCCCTCGCGCGCGAACGCCAGCCCCTTCCACAATTGCGAGTCGTAGCCGTTGCCGATCACGGGATTGGCGAGGTCCTTGAGGGCCTGCGCCGGACGGCCGATCAGGATGCTGGCGACCGCATGTATCATCACCACCGACGGCGCCTCGCTGCCGCGCTTGCTTTCGGACAGGATCAGATTGGCGACGCCGTGGGCTTCGTCATACAGGCCGTGCGCCATGTAGAAATCGGCGAGGTCGAGCCGCGCCTCCGGCAGTTGCTCGGCATTGGCTGATGCCGCCGCCGCGATCAGGCTGTCGAGCCGCTTGAGGAAGTTCTCCGACTGGTTCTTGCGCCACTCGTCCATGTCGAACAGCGGCTTCACCGCGGCGGTGGCGCGCTCGGCGGCGACGTCGGCCGACGAAAGCGTCAGGCCGCCGGGCCGGCCGAGCGTCACCTTGTCGGCGCCGACCTCGGCCTTGACGTCGTCGGCGTTCGGGTGAACCACGACGCCGTGGATCGATTCCAGCAGCGACAGCTCGACGAAATCCTGCCGCTTCATGACGCCGCGGGTCGGCGGCGGCGCCGTGACGACCCAGAGCGTGTCGCCGGCGTCGGGATCGACGAGCTTGTGCAACTGGCCGGGATTGGCCAGCGGCACGCTGACATTGGCGAAGGCTGGATCGCTGATGTTGCGCAGCACGTTGAGCGGCAGCGGCGGCTTCTGCACGCGGTCGGCGAAGGTCAGCGTCCAACTGGTGCCGCGCGAGCGGTCGTCGCTGTCGAGCGCCGGCATCTGCGGCCGGTTGAGGCGGAAGCGCACCGCCTGCCCCATCTCCAGCGGCACGCGCGTCACGTCCGATATCAGCGAGCCGCCCTTGGCGCGGATCGGATCGACGTCGATCGCGTCAGGCGTGTCGAACACCATCCATACGGTGTCGGCGCGGCGGAACAACGCGGCCGGCGTCGCCGCCGGGAATGAGAAAGACACGCGCAGCCCGTCGCTGTCACGCTGGGCTTCGACCGAAGGCTTGTCGGCCGAAGCCTTGTCCGTCGAAGGCTTGTCCATCGAGCGCTTGCCGTTCGCAGGCGATGGCGGCGCGGCGACCGGCTTCAGCGGCTCCGTCGCGGCTGCCTCCGCAACGGCAGTTGACGGCTTCGGTGCCTCACTGGGAGCCACCTTGTCGTCCGCTACCGGCATGGCCGGCGCGGCCGCGATCTTCGGCAACTCCGGATTGGACAGCTCCGATCGCGGCTGCTCCGCCTTAGGCGCCGCTTGGGCCGGCTGCTCGGTGGCGGCGGGCTCGGCTTGCGGCGGCTCGGCCTTCGCCGGTTCCGGCTTGATCTCGATCCTGGCCTCGCGCGCGATGGCTTCCGACGTTACCGGCGCGATTGCCGCACCTTTCTTGCCGCGCAGCGCCGGCGAGTTGACCGTGGCCTTTGCCTGCGGCTGCGGCTCGTTCTGCTGGATCGCGACGTCGACGATGTAGTCCTTCTCGTCGCGGAACGAGTGCACGTCGGCATCGCCGATCAAGGTCATGTCGACCGCCGATGTATCGGTGTCGGCGCGCGCGCTGATCGAGGCGACGTTCGGCGGCGCGGCGATCTTGGCGTCGGCGAGGTCGAAGGTCAGCACCGAATTGAAGGACAACGTCAGCTTCTGCTCGTTCAGCACCGACGAGACGCCGACGCCGTCGGGCACTTCGAACACGAAGCGGACGAAGGTCGGCTGCACCAGAGCGCGCACGCGCAGCGGCGGCTTCTTTTTGGCGGCATCGGCGGCGCGCTGGGCGCGCAGCAGCCGCTCGGCAGCACGGGCGCGCTCGGCGAGCTCGCGGATCACCTCCTGCGGCAGCGACGGCGGCGGGCCGGTCCAGCTGTCGGGCAGGAAGTCGACGAAGATGCGCTCGCCTGCGGTCATAGTGTTGATGGTGACGCGCCGCGCCAGCGACAGGCGGATCGCCGAGCCGTCGGGATCGCGCCGTGCCCCGCCGACATAATCGGGCACGGCGTCGATCAGCGTCTCGACGGGGATGTCGACCGGACGCTTGAAGCGGATCACGATGATCGAGCCGGCGGTGGTGACCTCGGACTCGACATCTTCCTTCAGCTTCAGCACCAGGCGGGCATAGCCGTGGGCGGCGGAGAACGTCGCCACGCCGGGCACCGGATCCTCGGCATGCGCGGCGGCCGGGAGGGCAACGGCAAGGCTGGTCGCGAACAGGCACAGCCGCGCGGCCCGCGCCAAGGCGCGGCCTAGCGACCATGTTTCAGCGGCAGCCGTTCGCGCCATCTCGAAACGTCTTCTCGGGACCCCAGCCATATCAGCGCGAAGCGCCCTCGCTCAACGCCGTCCGATCTTGGATCGGCGGCGTTAAGGAGCTGTTAACGTCAATGGATTGTTGCGGCCTTGCGGCACCGCGCCGCCCCTCAGTTCGTCTTCGGCGCGAGCAGCTTGCCTTCGATCTTGGGAAGATCCTCGACCGCGGCCGACTTGTCGCCACTGGCCCGCCGGGCGAGCTCGACGGTGAGGCGCTCGGCAGCCTCCGGCTGCATCAGGCCAAGGATGTCAGACATCTTGCGCGGCTGGATCTGCGAGGCGATCTGGTAGAGCACGTTCATCTCCAGGCGGTCGAACACCTTTGCCGCATCCTTCGGCTTCATGTTCTCGTACATCGTGACGATGCCCTTGAAGCGGGCGGCATCCGCCTCGGCCTTCGCCGCGGCGTCGGCGCTGGCTTTGGCGTCGTTGGCCTTGGCCTCCTCGACCTTGGCCTCGATGCGCTTCTCGGCGGCCTTCAGCAGGCTCTCGCGGATCTCGACCTCGCGCGCGCGCTGCTCGAGCTCCTGGCGGCGCGCCTGCAGCCGTTCCAGGATCGCGCGCTCGGACGCCGGCACCGGCGCGGGCTGATCGAGATTGATCACCACGCCGTCAGGCTTGGACGCCTCCGCCGCGGGAGCCGCCGGCTTCGGCGGCTCGTCCTTTCTCTTTTCTTCCTTGCCGTGCACGGAGCCGGTGATGTCGGCGGGATCGCCCTTCAACCTGCTATCGGCGGCGGCAGGCTTGCTCGCACCCGGAAAGTTGAAGTTCTGCTGCGCCCAGGATGCCTGCGGCCCGGCCGCCTGCGCGACGTCGCCGAACACATAGCCGCCGTCGAGCACGAGGCCCGCGATCTTCAGCACCATCAGGCCGAAGATCGCGACCAGGACGACGGGCATCACTCTGATGTCACGAAACCACTTCATGCAGCGAGGCCGCCGGCCCTCCTGCGCTCGGTGAAGGCTTCAGCCGCCGCCGCAACCGCGCGCGCGGCCGAGAGCCGGGGCGCCGGCGCGGCCGCTGCGGGCGCAGGCGCGGCGGCCGGTGCCGGCTCCGCCGGCCGTGCCGCCAGCGCGATCTTCGACAGCCGGCGCACCACATTGTCGCCCTCGGCGAGCTGGTTCTTCAGCTGCACCGACATCTGCGTCGCCGCCTCGAGCCGGTTGCCCAAGTCCTCGTTGACGTCGCGCACGGCATGCTTGAGCCCGCCGATCGCGCGCTCGGCGATCTCGGTCGCGGTGATCAGTTCGGCGATCGTCGCCTTCAGCGAATGCTCGTCCGCTTTCAGCCGCTGCAGGCGCTTGTTCAGCAGCCAGCAGTAGCCGATCGTCAGCATCAGCAGCACGGCCACCAGACTCTCGATCGCAAGTCCAAGCACATGACTCATGGTGCCTCCATCATCTTGGTTCGCTCGTCCGCCTTCTCGAACATCGCGAAGGTGGTTTGCGGTTTACGCAAATTCTTGGTGACGCGGATCGCGACGCGGTCGCCGACCCGGCCCATCCGCCCCTCGGTGAGGGTAACGTTGCCGCAGCGCACCGAGACCTGGGCGTCGGCGCCGATCTCGAGCGGCAGCGTGTCGCCGACCTTGAGCTTCATCAGCTGCTTCAGCGGAATCTCGGCCTCGTAGAGCACCGCCTCGACCGCGATCTCGGCCTGCGCCACTTCAGTCGCAAAGTGGCCTTCCCAGATCGGGTCGCGGCCGAACTTCTCGCCCATGAACATCTGCAACAGCACGTTGCGGATCGGCTCGATGGTGGCGTAGGGCAGCAGCAATTCGATATTGCCGCCGCGGTCTTCCATGTCGATGCGCAGCCGCACCAGGATCGCGGCATTGGCGGGACGGCTGATCGCGGCAAAGCGCGGGTTGGTCTCCAGGCGGTCGATCGAGAACGTCACCGGCGACAGCGGCCGGAACGCCTGCTCGGCATCCGACAGCACCACCTCGACCAGCCGCTTGACGAGATTGGTCTCGATCGTGGTGTAGGGCCGGCCCTCGATGCGCAGCTGGGTCTGGCCGCGGCGGCCGCCGAGCAGCACGTCGATCATCGAATAGATCAGGCTTGAATCGACGGTGGCGAGGCCGAAATTCTCCCACTCTTCCGCCTTGAACACCGAGAGCACTGCCGGCAGCGGGATCGAGTTCATATAGTCGCCGAAACGCACGGAGGTGATGCGGTCGAGCGAAACTTCGACGTTGTCGGAGGTGAAATTGCGCAGGCTGGTCGTCATCAACCGGACCAGGCGGTCGAACACGATTTCGAGCATCGGCAGACGCTCGTAGGACACCATCGCGGAATCGATGATGGCGCGGATGCCGGAATGATCGTCGAGGCTGACGTCGCCGACGGTGAAGCCGAGGAGATTGTCGATCTCCTCCTGCGACAGCACGCGCTCGCCATTGGTGCTCTTGCTGCCGAAATCGCGGCTGCCGTCCTCGACCATGGCCGCCCATTGCAGGGCCATGCTCTCGGTGAGTTCGTTCTTGGCGGCCTCTTCCGCGGCGGCCACGGGATCCTCGGAATCGAGCGAGGCCTCCCACTGTGCCGCAATGGCATCCTGGTCCATCTGGTCGTTGCCGGCCATGGCGCTACATCCGTCCCGTCACTGGATGACCACTTCCTTGAACAGCACCGCGTTCACCTGGTTGGGCGCCAGCGCGAGATTGACGCGCTTGGTCAGCTCCTCCTTGAGGCGGAACAGGCCGGCCGAGCCGTTGAGATCGCTAGGGCGCAGCTCGCGCATATAGGTCTGGAACAGGTCGGTGACGCGCGGCAGCGCCGGTTTGATCTGCTCGACCTGCTTCTCTTCCTTGATCTCGAGCACGAGCTTCAGCTTGAGATATTGCACGCGCTCGCCGGGCGCGCCGACCAGGTTGACCAGCATGTCAGGCATGTCGACGAAGGACGGCGGCTTCGGCGGCGGCGCCGCTTCCGCGTGCTGCTCCTCGCCATGTCCGCGCATGAAGAAGAACCATCCCGCCGCGCCGGCGCCGACTACGACGAGGAAGCCGACGGCGGCGATGATCAGCTTGAGCTTGCCCTTCTTGGGCGCGGGGGCTGCGCCTTCCCCGCCTTCCGTCTTCTCGTCCGCCATCGCCCGCCCGCTTCGTTTTGGAAGGATGCGAACGCGATTGCCCCAGCCTTGGCCCGATGACGCGATACAAATGCCGCCGGCGCACACGCGCCCCACTGCCGTCAACGCTAGGGTAACAATGGTTAACGGAAGCTTAGGATTTAGCTTCAACTAGGAAAAAACTGCCGAGCAAACATGGTCAACAAGACCTTTCTGCCGCCTTGCGCCTGGTACGGTCAAACACCTAACCACTTCAATAATCAGCATATTTCGAGTTGGCACGGCTTTCGCTGAGAGGACGGCGTGACCGCGAGGGTTTGGGAGAGCCCAAGGGGTCGCTGACGGGTCCGGCGTGACGGCTTGGGAGAGCCAGGCGCATCGGATCACCTCACAGGGGAGAACCACCGATGCAGAATGCGCTTCTGGTCGGACTATCGAAGCAGATGGTGCTGGAGCGGCAGCTTGATGTCGTGTCCAACAACATCGCGAACATGAACACCAACGGCTACAAGGCCGACCGGTCGCTGTTCCAGGAATATCTGGCCTCGAACGCACACGAGGACAATTTCATGTCCTCGGACCGCCGCATCTCCTTCGTGCAGGACCGCGCCACCTTCCACGACTTCGCGCAGGGCCCGACCGAGGAGACCAAGAACCCGCTCGACGTCGCGATCGACGGCAAGGGTTTTCTGGTGGTGCAGACGCCCGCCGGCGAGCGCTATACCCGCGAGGGCAATCTTCAGATCAACAATCGCGGCCAGCTGGTCACGACCTCCGGCTACCAGGTGCTCGGCACCGCCGGCCCGATCACCTTCCAGCAGACCGACCACGACGTCAGCATCGCGCCGGACGGCAACATCACCGTGCTCGAGGGCACGTCCCGCCTCGACTCGATCCGCGGCAAGCTGCGCCTCGTCTCGTTCGCGGAGGCCCAGCGCCTGCTGAAGGAAGGCTCCAACCTGTACTCCGCCGGCGAAGGCGCGGTGCCGCTCGCCGAGACCAAGTCGCAGATCCGCCAGGGCTTCATCGAGAAGTCGAACGTCAATTCCGTCGTCGAGATGAGCCGCATGATCGAGATCACGCGGACCTACACCCAAATCGCCTCGCTGCTGCAGCAGCAAAGCGACCTGCACAAATCGGCGATCGACAAGCTCGCCGATGTGCCGGCCTGACCCGGGGATTGAGCAATGCGCGCACTCTACACCGCTGCGACCGGAATGGCGGCACAGGAACTCAGCGTTCAGGTGATCTCCAACAACATCGCGAACCTGAGAACCACCGGTTACAAGAAGCAGCGCGCCGCGTTCCAGGACCTGATCTACGACCATGTGCGGCGGGTCGGCGCGCAGGCCTCCGACCAGAACACCATCCTGCCGATGGGCATCGACCTCGGCGGCGGCGTCAAGACCGTCGGCACGCCGCGCATGATGACGCAGGGCACGCTGTCGCCGACCGGCAACGATCTCGACATCGCGATCCGCGGCGAAGGCTTCTTCAAGATCCTGATGCCGGACGGCACCTTCACCTACACTCGCGACGGCTCGTTCCAGATGGACAACCAGGGCCGCATCGTCAACGCGCAGGGCAATTTGCTGCAGCCGACGATCACGATCCCGCAGAACGCCTCGGGCCTCACCATCAACGCGCAGGGCCAGGTCTCGGTGACGCTGCCCGGCCAGACCGCATCGACCAATATCGGCCAGATCGGCTTGACGCGGTTCATCAACAAGGCCGGCCTGATGCCGATCGGCGACAATCTGTTCCAGGAGACGCCGGCCTCCGGCCAGCCGCAGGACGGCATCGCCAACACCGACGGCTATGGCGACATGCAGCAGAGCAGTCTCGAACAGGCCAACGTCGAGGTGGTCTCGGAAATCTCCGACCTGATCGCCGCGCAGCGCGCCTACGAGATGAACTCCAAGGTGGTCTCCGCGGCCGACCAGATGATGCAGTCCACCGCCAACCTGTTCCGCTGAGGATATCTCGGCACCACGGGCACACTGCCGGTCGCGCAAGTGCTGAACGCACTCCGCACCCACCAGGTGATCGGCGTCGACACCCGCGATCTCAAGGTGATCACGGTGACGCGGCTGGCGCGCACCGTCGAGAGCAAGGAGATCGAGCAGCAGGTCGCGCGCGCGCTGGAAAACCGCCACGGCCTCGGTCGGGCCGGCAATATCAACGTGACCTTCGACCGCGATCCCGGCGACATCCGCCTCGAAGCCACCAATTCCGGCGTGATGCAGCCGGTCACCGTGCGCTACGAGCCGCGCTCGACCCGCTTCGACGTCTCATTCGAGATCGCCAACGAGGCGGGTACCGCGCCCATCAAGCTGCGCTTCACCGGCACTGCGATCGAGACCATCGAGGCCGCCGTGCTGGCGCGCAACGTCGAGCGCGGCGACGTGCTGAAGGCTTCCGACGTGCTGGTCGAGCGGCGGCCGAAGGCCGAGGTCGGCAACGACGCGGCGGTGCGCGACAGCACGATCGGCATGCAGGTCCGCCGCCAGCTCCGCGCTGGCCAGGCGCTGCGCGTCGCCGATCTGGCAAAACCCGATCTCGTCACTCGCGACCAGAACGTCACGCTGGTCTACCGCGCCGCCGGCCTTTACCTGACGATCCGCGGCAAGGCGATGGATGGCGGCGCCGAAGGCGACGTCGTCAGCGTGATGAACCTGCAAAGCAAGCGCGTGATCTCCGGCGTCGTCACCGGCCGCGGCGAGGTCTCGATCTCGGTTGCGGCCCCGCAGGGCGTGCCCGCCGCCGATGCCACCGAACAAAATTCCGCACCCGTCAAGCTGAGTTCAGTCGCACCCAACGCCGAGTAAAGTTCATGTCCCAGTACCGTATCAACCGCCTCGTCCTGTCCGGTGCGCTGCTCGTGCTCGCCACCGTCGCCAGCGGCTGCTCCTCGATCGACCGCCTGTCGCAGATCGGCGAGCAGCCAAAGCTGTCGGCGATCGACAATCCGACCACGCAGCCCGGCTACAAGCCGGTGCAGATGCCGATGCCGAAGCCCGAGGTCGCCTCCTACAGCCCGAACTCGCTGTGGCGCAGCGGCTCGCGCGCCTTCTTCAAGGACCAGCGCGCCGCCCGCGTCGGCGATATCCTGACCATCACGGTGAACTTCACCGACAAGGCCGCGATCGCCAACGAGACCCAGCGCAGCCGCACCAATTCGGAAGATTCCGGCATCACCAACTTCCTGGGCTCGCAGACCATCACGCAGCCCAACAAGATCCTGCCCGGCCGTATTCTCACCGCGGACTCCTCGGCCACGAGCGACGGCAAGGGCTCGGTGAACCGCCAGGAAGCGTTGCAGACCAACGTCGCCGCCGTCGTCACCCAGGTGCTGCCGAACGGCAACCTCGTGGTCGAGGGCAAGCAGGAGATCCGCGTCAACTTCGAGATCCGCGAACTGATCGTCGCCGGTATCGTCCGCCCGGAGGATATCCAGAGCGACAACACCATCGACTCGTCGAAGATCGCCCAGGCCCGCATCGCCTATGGCGGCCGCGGCCAGATCACCGACGTGCAACAGCCGCGCTACGGCCAGCAGGTGCTGGACGTCCTGCTGCCGTTCTGACGGCATGATCCCGAACAAGTGCGAACCGGTTCGATCATGCTGAGCTGATACTTTAACGAGCTCCCACATCTCGTCGCGAACCTAGGCGCGGCGCGATGTACCGACACGGCCCTCGCCAGCTCCCCTGGCGGGGGCCGTGGCATTTTTGAAGTTAGATTCTAGAGCGACATTCCAGGCGGCATCGTCCGTGTCAGTGACACTCGCTTAGGTCGGCAGTGCTGCTTCACTGCAGCCGCAGGGATGGCGCCAGACGGGTCAACCAAACGACGGTCGAGCTGCGAAACTAGCGGAAGCTGCGCGGGTGAGAGTCGATCGCGTCAGCGCCAAAGTCATCCGGGCGCTCTTCTGCGACGGCTGGAAGGATCAAGAAGAACGGCCCCAACGCTGGGGGACGCGTGGGGCCGAAGTCGTCGCTTCTGTCGTCGTGGGTGCCGTACCAACAAATTCGTCACCCACCCCAAAAATGGTTTCAGCTCCCGTTTGGTTCCAATGCCACTTATTCCCGATCGACCGGGCTCCGTCCTGCTCGTCGAGCGTTCCAGCACTCTCCTAGCCGGGAATGAGGCGAATTTATTTGGAGAGATTCACACGCGATATTTTTGGAACCCGTGTTCGGTCGGATAATTCGACTAAAGGGCAGGTATTTTCATTCCGTTTCTTTTCAGCCCTTCCAGCCGCTATTTTGCGGCGCGGGAATTCTTGGCCTCAGCATTGCCCTCCAAGGGTGCTGGGGCCGCTTCTTTTTGGGGCGCAGAATTCAAACCTGGCCGCCGTTACCGGCAGCATTGCATGCCGCCGCGCTTGGCGACCCGCGCACGCTGCAACTTGGAACATCGCGGGTCCGCTGCCGTTTTTTCTTGATGGGAGGAAGTCTTCATGCTGACCCGAAAGGAGCAACCCGACCGATTGCATATCAACATGCATCAACTCTCTGACCTGAAACACTGGACGCGCGCTCTCGGCATATCGGAGAAAGAACTTCGAAGGGTCGTTGAAAAGGTCGGCAATTCAGCCGTCGCCGTGCGCAAAGAGTTGGGAATCGAGTGGAGCAATCACGATGGACGATGAGGCTGAAGAATTGACGAGTAAGGCTGCGGAGTGTGCGAGAGAGGCACGTCACCAGGCGGCACTTCTACCGGAAGGCCCGATTCGTGACGCGCTGCTTGAAAAAGCCAAACAGTACGAAGCTCAAATCCCGATCGATCCCACGTACAAGACTGTTGCGTAGCATCACTCCGGAAGTCGCGGCTCGATCACCGAAATTATCATCATGGCCGCAATCGGAAATGCTGGACCGCAGCTGACCACCGCAGCCAATCAAAGCTCCGCATCGCGAAAAATTGCGTAGTCATCCTCCATGGTCCGCGCTCTTTAATGCGCCAGTTCAACACAGAAATATTTGGGCGTTCCCTGCAACTCTGCCGCGCACCAAGATGACATTCGGGCGCTGAAGAAAGGGCACTCTGATCCATGAAAGCGGAGAGCCCGCTACCTCTCCGCACAAGTTGCACCATCGCCTTCTCGCTTCGTTAACCGTCGCGGCAGCGCGCTGTGGAAGTCCCGTCGCTTGCAACATAGGAAGATGACAACGCAGGGTTCTCGCTTCATATGACAGCGATGCAACGAGACGGCCAATATGCGGCATGGTTCCGGACGCCACGGGGCGAAGGCACCGGAATAGTCCAGCTCGCCAACGGCACCATCACCGGCGGCGATGCCGTGTTCACCTATGGCGGCTCCTACCAGCTCGATGACGACCGCTTTACGGCGGTCCTGACCACGCGCAGGTATGGCGAAGGGCCAACCACCGTGTTCGGCTGCGATGAGGTCGAGGCAGAGCTCGTCGGCCATTTCAACGGCACCCGCGCGGTGTGCTCGGGGACGGCCAAGCAGGCCCCGGGCGTGCGCTTCGAGGCGACGCTGTTCCTGCAGGAGCAGGAGAGCGAGCCCGCGCCGGGTCCCAAGGGCACCCCTGCGCGCGCCGATCTGGCGCGGCTGCCGAAATTGCCGCAGCGCCGCGCGGTGAAGCCGCTGGTGGCCAAGCGCTTCGCCTGATCCCATTCCTCGTGGCATCCGCGCCCGAGCCGGCGTACGATCGAGCCCGCGCACAGCGCAAGCCAATCGATCCAGCCGGAAGGAGCAAGCCATGTATGCCGCCATCCGTCAGGCCAAGGCAAAGACCGGCACCGCCGAAGAACTCGCGCGCCGGATCAAGGAAGGCGCGATCCCGATCATCAGCGACGTCGAAGGCTTCATGGCCTATTACGTGGTCTATGCCGGCGACGACACCGTCACCGCGATCCGCGTCTTCAACAATCATGCCGGCGCCGAGGAGGCCAACCGCCGCGCGCTGGCCTGGATCGACGACAATCTCGGCCCGCTGCTGGTCGGCCAGGCCTCCGCGATTGCGGGTCCGGTGATCGTGCATACCAAGGCGTGACGGCCGCACCCCCGGCAATCCTCGCCCGGCAGAAGCTGCCCGCCGCGCAGCGCGCGCGTGCGTGCCGTGGCGCTATCCCGTTGAAATCATGGCGGCGGGCCATGGCACGGCATTTGCTCGGCAAGCGCCGCATTGCATTGGGGGACGCGCATGCAGACGTCGTCGATCTCGGCCTATGGCTCGCTGGTGACCAGCATGAGGAGCGGATCGCTGAAGAAGCCGCAGGACGCTGATGCGACAGCCTCGGCGCAATCCGCGTCCGGCGGCCTTGGCGGCAGCAGCGTCGAGCAGGAATTCCTCAAATACGCGCAGATGAGCCCGATGGACCGGATGCGCGCCAACATCCTCAAGAGCATGGGCCTGTCGGAAGACGATTTGAAGAACATGTCGCCCGAGCAGCGGAAGGCGGTCGAGCAGAAGATCAAGGATCTGATCGAGCAGCAGTTCGAGAAGAACGCCGGCAAGGCCGGCCAGGCAGTCGACATCTCGGCCTAGCCGGCGCACTGCGGACAGTTCGGCGAGCTGGTTACGATCAATTCAGATCGGCCGGATCAGACGCCGAGGCGTGAGTGCAAGTCACGCTGTCTTCGCCGTCGTGCGTCCTTTCGCGGCCGGCTTCTTCGCCGACTTCTTTTTGGCCTGGTTGAATGCGATCGCGGCGCGGATCATGGCTTTCAGCGCGCGCTCGTTGACCTTGTCGCCCTCGAACAGGTCGATCGCGCGCCGCTCATTGCCCTCGAAGCCGGCGTTGAACAGCCTGTCGGGGTCCGGCAAGTTCGCGCCGTACATGAAGGTGAGCTTGACCTTGCCCTTGTGGGCATTGCCGACCGCGATGATGCCGTCGCGCTCCCACACCGGACTGCCCATCCACTTCCATTCCTCGGATATGTCGGGGTCGGCGGCGAGAATGCACTTGCGCAGGCTGGCGAGCATCTTGCCGCGCCAGTCCGCGATCTCCTCGATCATCCGGTTGATCCGTTCCGATGCCGTCATTGCTGCCTCGCGTTAGCTTCTGCGGCCGATGCAATCACATTTGTGCTGGTGCGGTCGAGCCCTCGATCCGCCGTGGCGCCAGATAGGGCAGCGCGAACATATAGAGGCCGGTGAGCAGCAGGGGAATCAGCGGAACCAGCGCGAGCAATCCGATCCAGACCGCCGGCTGCTGCAGGATCATGGCGACGATATTGGCGATCACGGCCAGCGTGAAGGCGATCGAGAGCCAGCGGTGGAGCTGACGAATAGACTTGTTCCAGTTCATGGGGATCTCCTGTTGGTGCAGTGAATCTGTGAGACACCGTCATTGCGAGCGAAGCGAAGCAATCCATCGATCCACGCACGCGGAGGCATGGATTGCTTCGTCGCTTGCGCTCCTCGCAATGACGGGATGGAGTTCGGACAATCCTACGCTTCCCGCGCCACGACCTGCTCGAGCTTCTCGAAAAACTGCTTCCATCCGGCCTGGGCACCGCCATAGGCCTGCTTCTGGTGCGGCTGAAAACCGCTCTGCTCGACGCGCAGATGGGTACCGGTGGCGGTCGGCGTCAGCGTGAACGTCACCACGCTCTCGAGATTGTAGGCGGCATCCTCATGCGCGAAATTCCAGGTGTAGGACAGCGTCCGGTGCGGCTCGACGGCGAGCACCTTGCAGTCCAGCACGCCGCCCCACTCGCCGCGCAGATTGAAGCTGTGCCCGACCTCGGGCTTGAAGTCGTTCTTCATCAGCCACTCCTCCATCAGGTGCGGTTGTGTCAGTGCGCGCCAGAGCTTTTCCGGCGGATGGGGAAACTCGCGCTCGACGATCGCCGAGCGCGTTTCAGTCGCGGTCTTGGTCATTGGTCCATCCTTTTGAGGAGATCTTCGAGGTGGTCGAACCGGTTCTGCCAGAAGCCGGCCATCCGGCTGGTCCAGTCGATCAGCGGCGACAGCGCGCCGAGCTGGGCGCTGTAATGCGTCTGGCGGCCTTCGTGGCGGTCGCGCACCAGCCCGGCCTGCTTCAGCACGCCGAGATGTTTCGACACCGCCGGCTGCGAAATCCCGGCCTGTGCCGTCAGCCCCCCGACGGTCTGCTCGCCGTCGCGGCACAGCCGCTCGAAGATCGCCCGGCGGGTCGGGTCGGCGAGCGTTCGAAACAGGATGTCGTGGGCGGCGGCAGGCATCCGGAAATCCATAACCCGTTGGCTATGGATAATTCATAGCCATAGAGCTATGGGTTTGTCAACTGGTCAAGATCGAGGTGCGGGGATCATGAGCATCAGACGTCTGCGATCTCCATAGCCAGCCGCTTTACATAGCTTTCCGGCTATGCAGTCACGATCCGTCCGTCATTCCCGGGGCGGCGCAGAGCGGCGAGCCCGGAATCCATCTGGCCGCAGCGCTACGTGAACGTCGCCTCCACCTTGCCGAGGCCCTCGAGCTCCATCACGACCGCATCGCCGGCCTTCAGCCACACCGTCTTGACCAGGCTGCCGGTCAGCACGATCTGGCCGGCGTGCAGGCCGCGGCCTTCGGCGGCGAGATGATTGGCGAGCCAGGCGAGCGCGTTGTGCGGATGGCCGAGCACGTCGGCGCCGGTGCCGCGGCCCTCTTCCTTGCCGTTGATCAGCGCGCGTCCGGTCACCTCGCGCAGATCCGGCGCGGTGATGCGCGGCACCGCCTCGCCGAGCACGCAGCCGGCGGCGAAGAAGTCGTCGGCGATCAGCGTCGGTGCGCCCAGCGTCTCCCATTTGACGTAGCGGTCGTCGACGATCTCGATCGCGGGATAATAGGCCTCGATCGCCTCGCCGACCCATTCGGCGGTGAACGGCGCCTCGCTGGCGGCGAGATTGCGCGCCAGCCGCACCGCGATCTCGCACTCGACGCCGACATGGACGAAATCGGCGAACGGCAGCTTCACGCCGCTCTCATGCACCATCTTCTCGAACACGCCGCCGCCGCACGGATGCGGAATGTTGATGTACTCCTGCATGACAGCGCTGGTGCAGCCGATCTTGTAGCCGACGAGGTTGCCGATCTGGCCTTGCAGCAGATCGTGCAGCGCGCGCTGCACCTGATAGCCTTCGGCTTCGTCGCGCGGCACGATGTCCTTCGTGAGCGCCTTCAGCGGCGCGTTGCTGCGGCGTGCGGCGGCGATCGCCTTTGCCGCCGCGAGGACCCTGTCCATGGCCGCAGCCTCCCTGTTGCTTGTGTTTGCTGGCGGCAATTCAGCACCCGCGGAGGCATCTGGCAAGCGCGCCGGTCGCGCCGCGCCGTCACGCCTTGACGAGGCCGAGCCGGATCAGGCTCTCCGCAGTCGCCACAATCATCTCCTCATTGCCGCGGGGACGCCAGCCGAGCAGCTTCTGCGCCTTGGCGCTGGTCGAGCGCCTGACCTTGCCGAGCAACGGCAGCGCCGCGCGGGCCATCGGGTTGCGCCGGGCGGCGATCCGCATCAGCCAGTCCGGCGCCTGGAACCGCGGCACACGCCGCGCCTTGCCGCCGAGCGTTGCCCGCAGCACGCGGGCGATCTCGAGGATCGACATGGGCTCCCCGGACACTGCGAGGAACCGCTCGCCGGCGGCCTTGGGCGAGGTCATCGCGCGCAGGTGCAGGTCGGCGACGTCGCGCACGTCGACGAGACCGAAATGGATGCGCGGCACCGCCGGCATCGCACCGTCGAGCAGCGCCTTGACGATGCCGAGCGATTCCGAGAAGTCCGGACCCAGCGCCGGCCCGAACACGGCGGTAGGATTGACCGCCGCGAGCTCGAGGCCGCCTCCCTCGCGCGCGACAAAGTCCCAGGCGGCCCGCTCGGCCAGCGTCTTCGACTTCGGATAGGCCTGCACGTCGCCGCTATCGAGATTGCTCCATACCGTCTCGTCGAACGGCGTCGTGCGCGGCGGATGGCCGTAGCCGATCGCGGCGAACGACGAGGTCAGCACGACGCGCCTGACGCCCGCCTCGCGCGCCGCGCGCAGCACGCGCAAGGTGCCTTCGCGCGCCGGAATGATCAGCTCGTTGTCGTCCGCGGGCATGTGGGCGCCGAGCGGCGAAGCGACATGCAGCACGTAGTCGCAGCCGGCCGCCGCCTCGCGCCAGCCGTCATCGCGCGTCAGATCGGCGGTGACGAAGCCGACGCTTTCGGGCGCAACCGCGCCGCCCTCGCGCAGCATCGCGATCACGTCGGCATTGCGGACGGGATTGCGCACCGTGGTCCGCACCGCGTGTCCGGCGGCAAGCAGCTGCAGGATGGTGTGTACACCGATAAATCCGGAGCCGCCCGTGACCAAAACCGTGCTCATGTCGTCGCCCTTCTCCATGGTTCAGGAGCGGCACGGAAATCGCGCCGCCCACCCTGCACTGGCCGCATCTGGTCACTATCTGAGCCGGGGCAAGTAGAATGAATTTCGAGACCGGTATGGAAAACAATACTACCGATATGCGTGACGGCGGCGACTGCGCGAGTTGTGGCGCCGATCCCGCGACGCTCGTCGAATTCAAGCACGCCATCCACGCGCTGGGCGGCAAATGGAAGCTCGAGATTCTGTTTACGCTGATGCATGGCGGCGTCCGCTTCGGCGCGCTGCGCCGCGCGCTGGCGCCGATCACCCAGCACATGCTGACCGCGCAACTGCGCGAGCTCGAGCGCGACGGTCTGATATCGCGCCGAGTGCTCGCCGAGAAGCCGCTGCAGGTCGCCTACGAGCTGACTGATGCGGCCTGGGCCTGACGCCGGCGTTTCGGGAATTGCTGCTGTGGTCGAAAGAGCACGGCGTGCGCCACAGCGCGGTGACCGGCGAGACCGCGCTCGGTAACGGAATCAGCTGAGGGATGTCGAGATGCGGCAGCGTAGACTGCCGCTCTCCTTCTCCCCGCGTGCGGCGAGAAGGTCGGGATGAGGGGATCTCCGCGAGGACGGTGAGAGTTTGATTCGGGAGAGTCCCCCTCACCCGGATTCGAGCTACGCTCGAATCCGACCTCTCCCCGCAAGCGGTGCGAGGTGAAGAACAGCCAACGGCACCTTCACGCCATCCCGAGCGCCCGCCGGATCGCGATCTCCACCGGCGAGTACGCTGCGTCCCCCCGCACGAGCCGGTACGGCTCGCCGGCAGCGAGAGCCGGCTGCGCCATGAAGCGCGGCGTCTTGCCCCGGTGCTGCTGCGCGGCGTGCACGAGGAACGGATGGCACAGATAGACCGTGCCCGCCGCGCCGGTCGCCACCGCGACGTCGCAATCGGCACCGACATCGTCGAGCACCATGCGCGAACGTCCCGCCTCGCCGGCCGGCGCCAGATAGCGGGCCATCGGCAGATGCGAGCCCATCCTGATCCGGGTCGGCGCATCGTCCTCACCGACGTCGGAGAACAGGAACAGCATCAGCAGCGCCCGGCCGCGCGAGACGATGTTGACCCGCCAGGCGGAGAAGTCGCTCCGCTCGTTCGGATCGCAATCGTCGCCGGGGAAGCTGACATCGACATGCCAGCCGGCATCGCCGGGATCGTCCGGATGCGGGAACCTGACCGGAAAGGTTCCGATGTTCTCCCGTGGCCGCCAACGTCCGGGGCCCGCGATCTGGTCGAAGGCCCGAAGCAGCACCGGCGTGTTGATCGCCTGCCGGAACGGCTCCCCGCCATAGCCGGGCAACCGGATCACGGGCTGTCTCCAGGTCGAGGGATCGTGCTCGCGACACGGCAGGTCGCTCCACATGATGGCGCGGCCCTGCTCGGCAAGCTCACGGGGAAAGGCGTTGTCGATCCTGACAAAGCCCTGTTCGATGAATTGCTGAATTTGCGCGGCATCAAGCGCACGCGCGTCGTCTGGATCAGTCATGATGATCTCTCACGCTGTCGCCAGCCGTCGGCCCGCGCTGCGCGGAACCTGGGCCGGCTCATTTCGGTTTCCACTGGAATTTCCCGGGGCGCGAAGCCGCGGGGCCAATCAGCGCTCCCAATAGGAAGCGGAATCAGCAGCCCAGGAAGAAGACCGCGGCGATGCTGAGAGTACGTGTCATCATGGCGGCGCGAACCTACTAGCGGCGCGCGCCGGAGGCAATGCGTGGCGTTGCGCCGCCACTATTCGTCGCGATACACCTTCTCGCGCTTCTCGTGACGCTCCTGCGCCTCCACCGACAGCGTTGCGATCGGACGGGCTTCGAGCCGCTTCAGCGAAATCGGCTCGCCGGTCTCTTCGCAATAGCCGTAGGTGTTGTCTTCGATCCGCTGCAGCGCCGCGTCGATCTTGGAGATCAGCTTGCGCTGGCGGTCACGGGCACGAAGCTCGATCGCACGGTCCGTTTCCGAGGACGCGCGGTCGGCGAGGTCAGGATGATTGACGTTCTCTTCCTGCAGCGTCTGCAGCGTGATCTTCGATTCGCGGAGGATCTCGTCCTTCCAGGCCAGCAGCTTGGCGCGGAAATATTCGCGCTGCCGCTCATTCATGAAAGGCTCTTTTTCAGTCGGCCGGTAGTTCTTCAGCTTTTCCAAAGGCAGCCATGTCCCTATCAGGCGGAGGGAACGGGCCCCCTCCGCGCGGCGCCTTATATAGCCACGTCTTGTGACAGACAATATCTGCAACCAGGAAAGGCGGGCCGCCCCCAAGGCCTTGCACAGGCAAACTTATCCGGCCCGACCGGGGACAGCCCGGCCCCTCAATAGCCGACCGTGAAACGCTGGCGCAGGTGGCCCGGCCGCTCGATTTCGTCGGCGAGTGCGACTGCGAAGTCCTCGAACGAGATCCAGCTCTTTCCGGCCGGATCGGCCAGAAGCTGGTCGGTCCCGAGCCGGAACTTGCCGGTCCGCTCGCCCTCCACGAACAGGGCCGAGGGCGACAGGAAGGTCCAGTTCAGCTCCTTTTCTTGCCGCAACAGGTCGAGGAAGGCCGCGCCCTTCTCGGCCTCGGCCTTGTACCGGGCCGGGAAGTCGGGCGTCGTCACCAGCCGGACGCCGGGAGCGACCTCGAGGCTGCCTGCGCCGCCGACGACGAGGTAGCGGCCGACGCCGGACGCCTTGGCGGCCCCGATCAGCCTGGCCAGGTCGCTGGCCAGGAAGTGGACCGAGCTGATCGCGGCGTCATGGCCGGCCCACAGCGCGGCGAGCCCGGCCTGGTCGAACACGTCGCTTTTTTGGCGGTGACGTTGGGCAGGGCAGCGATCTTCTCCGGGTTGCGGGCGATGGCGGTGACGGCGTGGCCGCGGCGGGCGAGTTCCGCCGTGATGCGCGAGCCGGCGCGGCCGGATGCGCCGGCGATGGCGATCTTCATCAGATAGCTCCGAATACTTGGTTTCCGATGGTGACTAGATAGCGAAACGGATGTAGGTGTGAAGAACGCACTTTTGCCTCACCTGATTACGCCGGAGTGACCGCGATGAAAGCCGCAAGCCTGAAGCCGGATGCCTATTCGGCGAAATGCCCGACGCGCCAGATCCTCGACCGGGTCGGTGACAAATGGGCGGTGCTGATCCTGCTGCTGCTGCGCGGCGAGCCGATGCGCTTCAACCAGTTGCGACGGGCAATTGAAGGAATCTCGCAGAAGATGCTGTCGCAGGTCCTGAAGAGCCTGGAACGCGACGGGCTGCTGCGCCGCCGCGCCATCGCCACCGTTCCGGTGACGGTGGAGTATTCGATCACGCCGCTCGGGCTGACGCTCGCCGAAGCGGTCGATCCGCTGCGCGACTGGGCCGAGCAGAACCTGAAGGAGGTGCTGGCGGCGCAGCGCCGCTACGATGCGCAGCAGAAGCAGCTCGCGGCTTAAGGGATCAGTATTGCCCGGCCTTGGCGAGTTCGACCTCGACTCGCAGCTCGATCTCGCCGAGCACCGCATCGAGGCCGCGATCGCCGGAGGATTCCTTCAGGCTGGCTGCGGCATCGCGCAGCCGGTTCACCGTGCCGGCATCGAAGCTGCCGGAGAGCAGCCCGAGCTTGAGCTCGTCGAGCACGTCGAGCGCGCCCTTGCCGCGCGCGACCGAGCGCTTGCGGCGTTCGGTCGGATCTTCGACGCCTTGCAGCGCGAGCAACGCGTCGATGCTCGCCGCGGCCTTCGGCGCGGTGGCGGAGCGGACTTCCTCTTGCGCCGAGGTCGCGTCCGGCAGCGCGAAGCCGCCCGACGCGGCGCGGCGCGCCGGGCCGCTGGGCGCGCCCACCATGGTGCCGTTCGGTCCGTAGATGCGCATCGTGCTGATCCAGTAAGGCCTGATTGCCGCGAGCATCGCCGCCTTATGGTTAATGATGCGTAAACGACCCGGCAATTTCTGCCGCCGCACGGCAGTTTCGCGCACCCTGTCAAACCGCAGCAAAACGGCGAACCGACAATTTCGATAAAGCTATCAACATATTGCGCCAGAGAAGGGTGATGGCACGGGGCTCGCATGGTTAATCGCGGATCGCCGTCATGGGAGTGTCGCGCAATCCGCCAGTGAAGTTCGAGGGGAGCATCGGGATGCCCGGCATCCGCACCGCAAGACTGTTCGCGATCGCCTGCGCAGCGCTGCTGACGCTGGCGGCATCCGCCATGCCGGCTGGCGCGACGTCGCGGATCAAGGACCTCGCCAATATCGAGGGCGTACGCCAGAACCAGCTGATCGGCTACGGTCTCGTGGTCGGCCTCAACGGCACCGGCGACACGCTCAACAACATCCCCTTCACCAAGCAGTCGCTGCAGGCGATGCTCGAGCGCATGGGCGTCAACATCCGCGGCGCCACCATCCGTACCGGCAACGTCGCCGCCGTGATGGTGACCGGCAATTTGCCGCCGTTCGGGACTCAGGGCACCCGCATGGACGTCACGGTGTCCGCGCTCGGTGATGCCAAGGATTTGCGCGGCGGCACTCTGCTCGTCACTCCCCTGCTCGGCGCCGACGGCAACGTCTATGCGGTGGCGCAGGGCACGCTCGCGATTTCCGGCTTCAACGCCGAAGGCGAGGCCGCCAAGGTGGTGCGCGGCGTGCCGACGGTCGGCCGCATCGCCAACGGCGCCATCATCGAACGCGAGATCGAGTTCGCGCTGAACCGGCTGCCGAACGTGCGCCTCGCGCTGCGCAACGCGGACTTCACCACCGCCAAGCGCATCGCCGCCGCGGTCAACGACTATCTCGGCGTCAAGACCGCCGAGCCGCTCGATCCCTCCACGGTGCAGCTCTCGATCCCGCCGGAGTTCAAGGGCAACGTCGTCGCCTTCCTGACCGAGATCGAGCAGTTGCAGGTCGATCCGGATCTCGCCGCCAAGATCGTGATCGATGAACGCTCCGGCATCATCGTGATGGGCCGCGACGTCCGCGTCGCCACCGTTGCGGTCGCCCAGGGCAATCTCACCGTCACGATCTCCGAGAGCCCGCAGGTCAGCCAGCCCAATCCGCTGTCGCGCGGCCGCACCGTGGTGACGCCGCGCAGCAGCGTGCAGGTCACCGAGGACGGCAAGAAATTCGCGGTCGTCAAGAGCGGCGTCTCGCTGCAGCAGCTCGTCGACGGCCTCAACGGCCTCGGCATCGGGCCGCGCGACCTGATCAGTATCCTGCAGGCGATCAAGGCCGCCGGCGCGATCGAAGCCGACATCGAGGTGATGTGATGGGAAGCCTGGTCAACAGCACCACCGGCAGCATGCTGAAGAACGCGATGATGCCGATGTTCAACGGCCGCCCCGATCCGGTGCTGCAGGACGCGCTGAAGAAGGTGTCGCCGCAGGCTCAGGCCAAGGCGAAAGCCACCGCCACCGATTTCGAATCGATGTTCCTGAACTCGATGTTCTCGCAGATGACGACCGGCGTGAAGGGCGACGGCCCGTTCGGCGACACCGTCGGCACCGGCGTGTGGCGATCGATGCTGACCGACCAGTATGCCAAGAACTTCGCCAAGGCCGGCGGCGTCGGCATTTCCAGCGACGTGTTCCGCTCGCTGATCCTGCAGCAGGCGAACAAGAGCTGACTTCGCTCAGAGGAGAAGCGTGATGAACCAGCGTCCACAGCAGCGGCCAGCCTCCGCCCCCGCACGGCCGATGGCGTCGACGCATCCAGACGTCGCACGGCTCGCCCACGAGCTCACCGAGGTGATGAGCGGACTGCTCGCCGTGATCGAACGTGAGACCGAGTTCGTCCGCGCCGGCAAGATCCGCGACGGCATGCAGCTCGAGGCGCAGAAGTCGGAGCTGTCGCGCCGCTACATGCTCGCGGTGGAGCATCTGAAGGCGATGCAGAAGCTGCTGTCGCAGACCGAGCCCGAGCTGCTGGCGACGCTGCGGCGCCATCACGACACGTTCCGCGCGATGCTTCAGGTCAATTTGACGGTGCTGGCAACCGCGCACGCGGTCTCCGAGGGAATCGTGCGCGGCGTCAACGCCGAGGTGCAGCGCCGCAACATCCCCAACACCTACACCGCGACCGGCCAGCGCGCGACGCCGGGCCCGCGCAACATGCGGCCGATCGCCGTCAGCCGCTCGCTCTAGCCCCAAGGCGCGCGCCTTCGCCTACAATTTTCGTCAATTTGGCGCGCGGGCGTCAGCGCGGCATTCAGCGAGTTCCCTAACAGGCTATTGATAGGTTCCCCGTACAGTTGCGGATCGAGGAGGGTTGGGATTTGACTCAAGCAAACTAGTGCCTGCGCACTACGAGGCTTTCATGAGTGCAGATTTCAACATCAAGCCGGCGGGGGCGCTGGTTGCGGCGCCGATGGTCTCTCCGGCCAGCCAGACGGCGCAGAAGGCGGTTCCGACCGAGCTGCCGCCGAGCCAGAGCGTCACCGCTCCGGAGCCGATCGTGCGCGTCACCCTCGACCCGAACGCCGTCAACGCATCGCTCTCCAATCAGGCCGCCTCGGTCAAGAACCAGGTCATCATCGACCGCGACGCGCGCGCCGTGGTCTATCAGGTGGTCGACAACCGCACCAACCTCGTGGTGCGGCAATATCCGGAGGAAGCGGTGCTGCGCCGCCGCGCCTATTTCCACACCCTCGACCTCAGCAAGGATGCGCCGACGCGGATGCGCGCAACCGACCGCCGCGCTTGAGCGAAACCAGCGCGCGGCATCACGTCTTCTGGGAAGCGTAAGCCTGATCCAGATAGGTCTGGCCGCTGGCGGGATCGGTGACGACATTGCTGATCATTGCCGTGCCCTGCTTGATCAGCGAGAACTTGGTGTCGCCGATCCGGAACGCGCCGTCCTTGATCAGGACGTCCTGGTACTTGCTGGTGCCTTCGCTCTGATAGTGCACCTTAGCGCGGAAGCCCGACACGTTCGACACCTCGACCGTGAACGACTTGTTGTTGGCGTACTTGCCGCTCCAGCTGCCCTCATAGAGGTTCGGATCGACCGCCACATAGGGCGTCTTTGACGGAACCGACAGGCCGACCGCCTTGTAGTTGGCCGACAGGATGCTCATCAGGTCGGCCATGCCGGGCTCCGCCGAAAAACTCGGGATCGGTCAGGCGCGGCCGGAGAGGCCGGCGGCGAGATTGCAGTTGATGTCGATCAGCGACTTCAGCTTCGCCGGGTCGGGATTCATCTGAATCTCGACGGTCTGTTTCATCACGAACACGCCGATATTGGCAATCTTCTGCCGGACCTCGAGCGGCTGCGGATTGTCGTCGCCCTGCGCCGCGCTCAGGAAGATCGACCACAGGCGGCGATTGAATAGCAGCGCCTGATCAAGCGCCTTGTCGGCACCGTTCCAGTTGCTCTGGACGTCCTGTAGCTGCCGGGCAGCCTTCAATAGCGCCTGCGCTTCGATTTCGCGTGGGGACGCCGTCACCGTGGACGTGCGAGCGTAGGCCTGGGCTGCATTCGACATTCAATGACCTCGATGGGAAGCGGATTTCTCGAGCCGCGGAGACGCAATTCTAGCGCCCGATATTTATGCAGCCGGCGCCTTTAAATATGGTTAGCGGCCGTTACGAAATGCGCCCTTCTCGTGGCCCTAGTATCCCGGGCAAAAGAAAACGGCGGGTCTACCCCGCCGTTTCCGAGTCGATATCCGTCGCGGCTACGCTTAGCGGAGCAGCTGCAGCACGCTCTGCTGCGACTGGTTGGCCAGCGCCAGCGCGGACACCGCGATCGACTGGCGGGTCGACAGCGCCTGGCTGTTGGCCGCTTCCTCGTTGGTGTCGGCCAGCGTCAGGTTGGACGAACCAGTCTGCAGCACGTTGATCAGGTTCTTCGAGAAGTCCTGACGGGTCTGCACGATCGACAGGTTCGAACCCAGCGTCGAGGCCTGTGTGCGCAGGCTCGAGCTCGCCGCGTTGAGCGCCTTGAGCGTGGTGTTGGCCGAAGCGTTGTCCAGGAAGTCGGTGCCGGCAGTCAGCTTGGAGAGGTTGAGGCCGGCAGCGTTGAACGTCACGCCCTGGATCTTCAGCGTCGAGGTGCCCGTCTCGTTGAAGGTCAGCTTGAGCTGATCGCCGTTGAGCAGGTTGATGCCGTTGTAGGACGCGTCCTGGGAGGTCGTGGTGATCTGGTCCAGGATGTTGTTGTACTGGTTGACAAGGTTGGCGCGGTTGGCCAGCGCGGTCGGATCCTGCACCGGCGCGCTCGCCGTCAGGCCGGCGAACGGAGCGCCGACACCGGCAGCAGTACCGCCGATGGCGCCGATCGTCGCCGACGCGGCATCGTTGGTGGTGCTGATGGTGATCGCACCGGTCGAGCTGAGCGAGGCCTGCAGGTTGTTGCCCGCGAGCGCGGCGTTCAGATCGTTCAGCGACTTCACCTGGCCGGCGCCGGTGCCGAAGGTGATGTTGGTGGCGGTGCCGTTGCCGGTCGCACCGATCGTCAGCGTCAGGTTGTTGAGCGGGCTGGCGCCAGCCGTGCCGTTTGCGGTCGCCGAAGCGCCGGCCGGGAGACCCAGCTGCGTCGCGTCGCCCGAGCTGAACGTGCCAACCGTCAACGTGTCAGCAGTGCCGGCAGTGCCGGTGCTGGTCAGAACCAGCCTGCCGGTGCCGTCGATCGTGGCATTGACGCTGGCGCTGGTGCCGACCTGGGTGTTGATGGCATCGCGGACCTGCGCGGCGGAGTAGTTCGCGCCGGAGTTCAGCGTCACGGTCTGGCCGTTCACCTGGAACGTCAGATTGGCGCCGGCTGCGGTGAGGTCGATGCCGGAATAGGCGCCGGTGCTGGTGAGCGACGCGTTGGTCGGGGTTGCCGTGCCGAGCAGATTGTCGGCGGTCGCACCCGCGATCGCGGTGGTGGTCACCTGCGACTTCTGCGAATAGCCGACCGCGGCCTGCAGCGCCTGGTTGGCGACCGACTTGGCGCTGTCGACCAGCTTCTGCAGCGAGGTGATGCCGGTGTTGGCAGCCTGCAGCACCTGCACGCCGTTGCTGATGCCGTCCAAGAGGTTGTTGATGTCGCTGGCGCGGTTGTCCAGTGCTTGCGCGGTGAAGAAGTTGGTCGGGTTGTCGAGAGCCGTGTTGACCTTCTTGCCGGTGGCAAGGCGGTTCTGCGTGGTGGAGAGCAGATCGGCGGTGGACTGGAGGGAGAGGAGGTTCTGACGAACCGAAGCGGAGAGAACAATACCGGACATTTTCATACCTTTCTGGTGTGAAACTGAAGGAAAAAGCCGCTCCAATCCTTTCTGATCGGGCGGGTAGCGCGAAGATGCGTTCAAGCCGCGAAGGAAAAAGAAATCTCTGCAACCGTATTTGAGACAAATGCAAAAGAATAAAATTGCCGCGACTGGACGAAGTCCGCCTCCAAAGCCACTGACGTGACTGCCGATTCCCGCTGGCCGCCGTGAACGCCGCGTCGCCTGCGTTCACCAAGCGTTAACCATCATGGGAAAGGATCGCTGTCGCATCGGCGACCTGCCGCGACGGCGGCTGCTAAGCATGCCGAACTCGACGTCGATCCGCAGCAACGACGCGCGCGACTGCCGGCAAAGGAGAACGGGCATGGCCTTGAAGGTCGAACTCAAACCGAACGAGCGCATCATCGTCGGCAGTTGCGTGATCACCAATACCGACCAGCGCGCCCGCCTCCTGATCGACGGCGACCGCATTCCGATCCTGCGCGAGAAGGACATCCTGACGCCGGAGACTGCCGATACGCCGGCGAAGCTGATCTATCTCGCCGTGCAGCTGATGTATCTGTCGCCGGATCCGATGGCGCACCACCCGACCTATTTCAGCCTGGTGCGAGACATCATCACCGCGATGCCGAGTGCCTGGCCGTTTATCGAGAGCATCAACAACTTCATCCTCAACGGCGACCTCTATCACGCGCTGAAGGAATCCAAGAAGCTGATCGCGCACGAAGACAAGCTGCTGGAGAGCGCGCGGAATTTGAAGGCGGCAGGTCAGGACGACACCCGCAAGAGCGCGTGAGCCCTCTCTCGCGTCCGGATCACAAAAAGGCTTCCGCAAGGAGGCCTTTCTTATTCGCAGCCTGGTATCGCGCGTCAGATCGGCAGATATTTCAACAGCGTCGTCTGATACAGCATCGAGGTGGTCTGATAGGACGCCTGCAGGCTGGTCTGCAACGCCAGGATCTTGGTCGCGACCTCGTCCGGATTGATGCCCTCGACCGAGTCGAGCATGGTTTCCGCCATTCCCTTCAGCTGGGTCTGGCGGTCGGTGGCGGCCTTGGTCGCGGTCTGGGCGCCGGCGAATTCGGCCTGCACGTCCTGGATTTGCTGCTGGCCGTTCTGCGGCGCGAGATTCGCCGTGATGCGCTGCGCCAGAGCGGTCACCTGCGCACTGGCATTGGGATTGCTGGCGTCGGTCGTGACAGCCGCATACACCGCGACGTTCTGCAGGAGATAGCGGAACGCCTGCTCGTTGGCGCGCGCGCCGTACTGCACCGAGATCGACTGGTCGACTTGCGCCACCGCAGTGCCGCGCGCCGAGCCCGCGCCGTTCTCGCCGGTGTACCAGTAGACCGTGTTGGCGGGCGTGCCCGCCACCAGGCCGGTGGCGGTATCGAACGGCGGGCCGCCGACCCTGAGCGGCGCCGGGTTGGCGGTCGTATTGTTGGCGATGCCGAGCGCGCCGAGCGCTGCCGGATTGGAGCTCGAGATCGACAGGTCGGCACCGTCGGCGCCGTGCAGCGTGATCGCGCCGTTGCTGATGGTCGACGGATTGTTGGTGCCGCTGATCGCATCGATCTTCGCCAGCAGCGTCTGCACGTTGTCGGTAATATTAACCTGGTTGCCGGTCGCGCCCGAGGCCACGAAGGTGATCGGCGTGCCATTCACCGTGATGGTATCGCCGGCGGCGAAACTTGCGGACAGCGAGTCGGTGCCGGCCGCGCCCGACAGCGCGGTGGCGCCGGTGATCGGCGCCGCCGGGGTGTTCTGGTTGTTGACGGCGGCGCCCGAAACGGTCGCGACCGGATTGAAGAAATTGTTCGATGCGGCGATTGCGGAGGCTGCGACCAGCGCGGTGTCGCTCGAGGTCTTGATCGACGAGGTCAGCGTCGTCTGCAGGTTCGCCGTCGTCGCCGCGGTATCGGCGCCGATCAGGAACGATCCTGCCGGCGGCGGGTTCGTCGTGGTCGCGGTCAGTTCGATCGCTTCCGTGGTGCCGTCGGGCAGCGTGAAGTTGAACTTGACGGTGTCGCCCTCGCTCGGATTGACCGCGCCGAGATCGACCGATGCCGATTTCGGCGAGCCGGCCGGCTGGGTCACCGTGGCGCCGGTCAGCGACGACTGCACCGACAGCAGCTTGAGGCCGAACGCCGAGCCGTCCTCGGCGATGCTGGTCACCGTCGTGGTCGCGGGCGGCGACGACACGGTGAGGCGGCCCATGCCGCCGGTGCCCTGATCGGCCAGCTTGCGCTCCTTGATCAGCTGCGTGAGGCCGGCCTGGGTCGCGGTGCCGTTGAGCATGGTGTTGGCGGGGACCGTGGCCGGCGTATCCATGCCGCGGCCGGAAAACAGATAGCGGTCGCCCGACTGGCTGTTGAGCATCGACACCGCGTTCGAGAACGCGGCCTGCGCCGTGATCTGCCCCGAGGTCTGGCCGTTCTGGTTGAGCGTCAGCGTCGCCGTGGTCGCCGCGTTCTTCACCTGGGCATTGACGTCGGACAATCCCTGCAGCGCGAGATTGGCGACGCTCAGGCGCGTGTTGAGGTTGGTCGCAGTGTCGGAAAACGCGTTGATGCTGCTGATCTGCGCCCGCAGGCTGAGCGCAAAGCCGCGATCCAGCCCCTGCCCCGCATAGGTCGACGACACCTTGCCGGTCGCCAGCTGCGTCGTCAGGTCGTTGAGCTGATTGCGCAGGTTGAGGATCGTGCTGCCGATATAGGAAGTGCGGCCGCTGACGCCATCGATCGACATGTGACTTACCCTCCAGCGATCTGCAGCAGCGTATCGTACATCTGCTTGATCGACGACATCACGCGCGCATTGGCGGAATAGGCGTTCTGCAGCGCCAGGAGATGCGCCATCTCCTCGTCCATGTTGACGCCGGAGACCGAGTCCATCTTGCTCTGCAGCGTGTTCAGCACGACGTCCTGACCGTCCGCCAGCTGCTTGGCGGCGGTTGCCGCCTCGCCCTGCGCGCTGATGAACTGCCTGGCGAAATTCAACAGCGTGCCGGTCAGCGGAGCTGAGCGGGTGCCGAGCCCGGTCTGCGGCGAATAGGTGTGCGAGGCGTTGGCCAGCTGGTCCAGGATGAAATCGGACCGCGTGGTGTCGCCGGCCGGCGTCTGCGGATTGGTCGATGAGATCACCATCCGCGAGGGATCGCCGATCAGGCTGGTGTTGACGCTGATGCGCGCGGCAAGGCCGGTGGTCTGCGAGCCGTTGGCGGTGATCGCGCCGGTGTAGAGCCCGCCATTGTCGGTGAACAGCGGCAATTGCGGATTGCCTGAGGTGAGCGAGGACACCGTAGTGGTGACGGATGCAGCGGTGATGTCGGCGCGGTTGGCGGCGCCGTCGTCGAGCACGCGCAGCGTCGAGCCCGATGGATTCGAGAACTGCAACCCCGCCGTGGTGCCCAGCGCGCCGTTGAGCTGCGCCAGCACCGAGCTCATGCCGCCGGAGAAATCGATCCCGAGCACCTCGTCGTTCGGATCGACGGTCGCATTGTTGCTCAGCGGCAGCACGCTCGGATCGTCGACACGGATGATCGACAAATTGTGCGTGATGCCGGTGGCGTTGTCCTTGTAGGTGAGATGGATGGTGTTGCCGCTCTGCAGCCCGGACAGGTCGAGGTCGTAGCCGGACTGCGCGCCCGACGTCGCCGCGGTGCCTGCGGTGGTCTTGTCCGACAGCGCGCTCGCCATCGACGCCGCGAACTGGTCGATCTGCGCCTGCGCCTTCGCCAGCGTGTTGTCGCGCAGCTCGAGATAGGCTGCGATCTTGCCGGAGCGGATCGAGTTGGTCGACACCATGTCATAACTGCCGCCATGCGGGAAGTTGATGGTGATGGTGCCGACGGTGCTCTTGGTCGGATCGGGGTCGTACAACGCGTTGGGCGTCATCGTGCCCTGGGCGTTGAAGCTGAGCGTCGCCGCCTCGGTGCCGACCAGCTGCACGCCGGAATTGGTGAACACGGTCACCTGGTTCTGGCTGTTGGTGACGGTGCGGATGTCCATCAGCTGGGACAGCTGCGAGATGTACTGGTCGCGCTGATCGAGCAGTGCCGCGGTCGACGCGTCGGTCGAGCCGGTGCTGGCCTGGAGCTGAACGTTGATGCGCGCGATCTGCTGCATCGCGTTGTTGGCGGTGCTGACGGACTCGCTGAGGCCGGCCTCGGCGTTGGCGCGCAGGGTCTGGATGCCCTGCGACGTCGCGTTGAGCTGCTGCGCCAGTGCCTGTGCGGCATTGACGGCGCCGATGCGGGCCGATTGCGATTCCGGGCTGGTCGACAGGCCCTGCAGCGCGGTCAGGAACTTGTTGTAGGCGTCCTCGATCGTGCCGGTGGAGTCGGGATTGCCGTAGACGCCCTGCAAATTGGTCAGGAAATCCGAGCGGACGCCGGCATAGGCTGCCCCCGACATCTCGGTGCGAAGCTGGGACTGCAGGAATTCGTCGAGCTGGCGGTTGACGCCGGTGATCAGGACGCTCGATCCGAAATTGCCGGTGGTGCCGCTGACCTGGTTCAGCGTCTTCCTGACGTAGCCGGGCGTCTCGGCATTGGCGACGTTCGACGACACCAGCGACAGCGACGCCTGCGTGGCGCGCAGGCCCGACATCGCGTTGGAGAGGGCTTGGCTCAAACCCATGCTGTGTTACTCGCCTTTACTGCCTGCGCGCGCCGAGGAGATCAGCGCATCACGTTGAGGAGATCCTGCACCATCGAGTTGGTGGTGGTGATCACCTTGGTGTTCGCCGAATAGGCCTGCTGCGTCACGATCAGCTTGGTGAACTCGTCGGCGATGTCGGTGTTCGAGCTTTCCAGCGACGAGCCGACGATGGTGCTGCCGCCCTTGCCGAACAGCGCGCCGCCGGACTCGTCGGTCGCCTCGAACGCGCCGCCGTCGATGCGCTTGAGGAAGTTGGTGCCGTTGAAGGTCGCCACCGAGATCTCGGCGAGGTCGATGTTGCGGCCGTTGGTGTAGTTGCCGACGATGCGGCCGTTGGTGGAGACGCTGACCGATTGCAGCTGGCCCGCGGGGAAGCCGTCCTGCTGGATCTGGTTGACCTGCACGTTGCCGTTGGAGTCCGCGAACTGGGTGATGCCGCCGGTGCCGAAATTGATCACCGGGCTGCCCAGCGACACGCCGTTGACGACGGCGTTGTTCAGCGTCACGGAGGAGATCGCCGGCGATATCTGCCCGTTCGCGCCGAAGGTGAAGTTGATGTTGACGTTCTGCCAGGCGACGTTGGTGCCGGTGGCATTGGGGTCGACCTGGTAAAACAGGTTCCAGGTATCGGTATGGCCGCCGCCGAGCGAGGCGCTGTCGGTCTTGGCCCAGCGGAACTGCAGGTTCACCGGCGCGCCCGAGACGTCGTAGGCCGTGACCGAGCCGCCGGCGATGGATTCGTCGCGGAAGGTCGTGCTGTCGTTGCCGATCACTTGGCCGGTGCCGACCGTGCCGCCGCCGCCGCGGTTCGCAACCGCCGAGCCGGTGAAGCCGAGCGCCTGTAGCGCCGCCGTGTTCGAGCTCTGCACCAGGAGGTCGGCGTTGGTGCCGGAATGCAGCGTGATCGCGCCGTTGCTGGCGATCGAGGAGGCGGGCGAGGAGCCGGTGATGCCGTTGATCTTGCCGAGCAGGGTGCCGATGGTGTCGGTAATGTTGAGCTGGTTGCCGGTCGCACCGGACGCCACGAAGGTGAAGACGGTGCCGTTGATCGTGATGGTGTCGCCGGCGACGAAATTGGCGGAAATCGAGTCGGTGCCGGCGGCACCGTTCAGCATGGTGCTGGCGCTGTTGGCGACAGACGGCGTCGCCTTGTTGCTTTGCGCGGAGCCGGTGGTCGCGGCGTCGGTATAGGGCGCGGCCGGCGTGCCCAGCACCAGCGGGTTATGTCCGGCGCTGAACGAGCCCGGCCGCAGCAATTCGGAGCCGGGCACCGAGGTGTCGTGCTGCGTGGTCAGGGGATAGGACGCGAGGTTGGCGCGGTAGTCGATCTTGGTGGTCTCTTGCGCCGGCAGGAAGTCGTTCTTGAAGCGCAGCACCTCCGGTGCTGAGCCGGCCGGGTTGCCGGTGGTCGGGTCGATCGGCACGCCCTCCAGATAGTAGCCGGCGCCGTTGACGAGATAGCCGTCCTTGTTGAGCTGGAAGTCGCCGCGGCGGGTGTAGCGGTCGACGCCGTCGAACACAGGCGAGCCGTCGCTGAAGCTGCCGGGCTTCTGCACCGCGAAGAAGCCGTTGCCGTTGATCGCCATGAACGTCGCGACCGACGCCGACTGCACGTCGCCCTGCACCGAGTTGGTGGAGCGCGACTGCGCGGTGACGCCGCCGGCGAGCTGCGCGGTCAGCGCGGTCTGCGGCACGAGGTCGAGGAACGAGGTATCGATCCGCTTGAAGGCCGTGGTCTGCGAGTTGGCGATGTTGCCGGAGATGTTTTCCAGTGCGTACGACCCTGCGCGCAAGCCGCCGACAGCCGTCGTAAGAGCGCCGAAGATACCCATGACATGTTCTCCAATTCGATTCCCGGCGGCTGGCAATCAGATGTGGCCGCATCGGCGGAGCATGTCGCAAGGGTCGTGCCAGGAAGCAAAGCACAACAAAATCATGCGCTTGAAAAAAAGGCCCCGGCCGTTTAACCGGGGCACAATTGCCGGGCCGGCAACAATTGCCGGGCCGGCAGCGCAGGTCTGACCGCGCTACCTAGTTCTGTTTTGACGCTGTTTCGCCGCTATGGACGTCAGGTCGCCGACGGCGCCGCCGGGTGGAACACCAGCGCAAAGCCGTCGATGCAGTAGCGCAAGCCGGTCGGCTTCGGACCGTCGTCGAAGACGTGGCCGAGATGGCCGCCGCAGCGGCGGCAATGCACCTCGGTGCGGACCATGCCGAAGGTGCGATCCGAGGTGGTGCCGACCGCCTTCTCGAGCGGCTGGTAGAAGCTCGGCCAGCCGGTGCCGCTCTCGAACTTGGTATCCGACGAGAACAGCGGCAGGTCGCAGCCGGCGCAAGCGAAGATGCCCTTGCGATGCTCCTTGAGCAGCGGGCTCGAGCCCGGCCGCTCGGTGCCCTGCTTGCGCAGGATCTCGTATTGCTGCGGCGTGAGTTGCGCGCGCCATTCGGCGTCGGTCTTCTCGATCTCGAATTTCTCGGCGGCCTCGACCGGCGAGGCGCGCAGCCAGCGCAGGGAGGCAAAGCCGAACAGGCCGGCGGCGGACGCGAGCAGGATACGGCGATCGAACATGATCTCCTCCGGAGCGGATAGCCAGGATTAGCGACTTGAAGCACGATGATATCATCGTGCTTCAGGTCTTTGTTCAGGCGCAATCTTTCCGGAAAGCCACTTCGCGCGGTTCCGGGTCATGCTGCAGATACGAACCCCGCTGCGAGACGTTACATCCGCCCGTCCGAGATCCGCTCACTTTCTTGCGAGGCGTGAGGATACGCCTTCCCGTCCTCCTCGGACTGCCGCGGCGCAGGCGGCGGCATCGGCCGCGCAGCAGGCTGCGGCGGATGGCGAGGCGCCGGGCCCCTGGTGCCGGCCTTCAAATTGGCTTCGGCGAGCCGCGCCTCGCGGAGCCGCTCCCTGGCACGCGCCCCCTCGCGATAGCGCGCCAGCACGCCCGCGGCGGCCGAGGCTCCCCTCGCCCACAGGCCGATGAAATGACCGGCGACGCGGCCGGTGGTACCGCCCGCCCAGACCAGTTCGAACGGCGAGAACAGCCGCCAGCGATCGTCGCCCCACAGGATGCTGCGCGCGATCAACTGCCCGGCCAGCGCCGAGGTGTTGAGCCCCTGCCGGCCGAAGCCGCTCGCCACCCACAGGCCCCGGCGCAACTGGCCGATCTGCGGCATGCCGTGCACGGTCACACCGACAGCGCCGCCGAACGTATCAGATATCGGCACCTTGCCGAGCTGCGGAAACAGCGTGGCGATGCGGCGCTGCACCGCGGCGCCAAACCGCTTCGGCCGCGCGTCCCAGGTGGTTTCCGGACTGGCCCATAACAGGCGATCGCCGTCGACGATGCGGAAATGGTCGATGCCGTCGCTGTCGGCAACCGACCCGGGAAAACCGATCGCTTCGGCGAGCCGCTCCCCGAGCGGCTCGGTCAGCGCGGCGTAGCGCCACACCGGCAGCAGCGTGTCCGACAATCGCTTCAGCGGCGCGCCGAGATGGACGTTGCCGGCGAGCACGATGTGGGTGGCGCGCAGCCGCGCCGACGGTGTCACGATGCGCTTGCGGATGCCGGAAAAGTCGATGCTGACCACCGGCGTTTCCTCGAAGATCCGCGCGCCAGCCCGGGTCGCCAGCGCCGCGAGGCCATGGACATATTTGCGGCCGTCGATCTGGAGCGCCTTCGGATAATAGATGCCGTGGAAGTAGCGGCCGGTCCGGAGCACGCTGCGGACGCGATCGACCTGCCATCCCTCGACATCGGTCGCAAAGTCCTCGGTCAGGGCCTGCAGCCGGCTGATCAGAGCCTCGCCGATATCGACATTGGAGACTTCCAGCGCGCCGTCGCTCGGGCTGATGCCCGGGATCAGCTCCTCGGTGGCGGTGGCGCGGACATAGTCGGCGCCCTCCTTCGACAAGGCCCACAATTCGCGCGCATCCTGAAGCCCGACGCGCTCGATCAGATCGGCAACCGGCAGGCCGAATCCCGGCATCACGGTGCCGAGATGATGGCCCGACGCGTTCCAGCCGACCTGGCGCCCCTCCAGCACGGCAACGCTCGCACCGAGCCGCGCCGCTTCGCGCGCCACCGTCAGGCCGGCAAGCCCTGCGCCGACCACACAAATGTCGACATCGAGGTCGAACGCCAGACGGTCGCGGAACGGTGGGGTCTCGTTGGGGCCGTCCGCCGCACTTGTGGAAGTCTCGCTCATGGCGTTTCTTACGAACCGCCGCGGCGCTTGTCACCTTGTCCAAGGCATGAGCCTGTAGAATTAATGCCAACTGACCGAATCGAGATCGACATCCATGCGCCGTTTGCTGCTGCTGCGTCATGCCAAGACCGAAACCGACTCGCCTTCGGGGCACGACCAGGACCGCCGTCTCGACGACCGCGGCCACCGCGATGCGGCGGAGATCGGCGGCTGGCTCGCCGACCATCCACCTCTCCCCAACCGCGCGCTGGTGTCGCCGGCGGTCCGCACCACGCAGACCTGGGAGATCGTGCGCGAGGCGATGAAGGAGGCCGGACCGCAGCCGAAGGTCGAATTCGTGCCGGAACTCTACGGCGCCGACCCGACGCAATTGCTGACCACGATCCGGATGGCATCGGTCACCGATCCGAAGCGGCTGATGCTGATCGGGCATAACCCCGGCATGCACGAGCTCGCGTTGACGCTGACCGGCAGCGGCGACGAGACCTCGCGGCACGCGCTCAACGACAATCTGCCGACCTCGGGACTGGCGATTTTCGATTTCGCGATCGACGACTGGAATGAGGTGTCGTTCCGGCGCGGCAAGCTCGTCCTGTTCGTCAGTCCGAAACTGTTGAAGCAGGCCTCCCGTAATTGACACGGGCGGACATCACCGTTTCATCATGATATATTGCGGTTGCGCGACAGGGGCTGGTTCGCGTCAACGGTAAAACAAGAGGGCGCGCTCCCGGCACAGGGACGAAACGGCTCCAGACCAATCGCGGACAGGAGGCGCAGATGTACAAGTCCATTCTCGTGCCGATCGACCTCGCCGATACCGATCTGGCGAAGCCGGCGATCGCAACCGCTGCGACGCTGTCGAAGACCTGGAACGGCTCGGTCCGCCTGCTCAACGTGCTACCGATGACGCCGGTGATGCTCGCCGAATACGTGCCCGCGGATTTCGACAGCCAGCAGCGCGAAACTTCCGAAGAGGCGCTGTCCATCGTGGCGCGCGAGTCCGGCATCGAACCGGGCCGCATCTCGGGCGTCGTCCGCCAAGGCGGCATCTACCACGAGATTCTGGAAGAGGCCGCCGCGATGAAGGCCGACCTGATCGTGATGACATCGCACCGTCCGGCGATGCGCACCTACTTCCTCGGCTCCAATGCCGGGCACGTCGTGCGCTATGCCAAATGCTCGGTGCTGGTGGTGCGGCACTAAGGCTCGATGACGATTCAACCAAACCTCATCGCGCTTTAGCATCAGCCAGCGGCGCGCCTTCGAGCGGCCTCAGCGAATCCGCACCAGCTCGAAATCGATGTTGCCGGTGACGGCGGCTTCGATGTGGCAGCGCGAGAGCCCGATATCGCGCAGCGCCCGATCGTCGAGCTGGCGCAGCGTCTTGATGGCCTCGCGGCGCATCCAATAGGTGACGAGGGCATCGCTGCAACCTCGGAGCAATCGGAGCAATCCACCCGAGATACCGGACCGCGCGGGCGGCACCGCGGCTGAGGACATCGTGGTCATCGTCATCTCCTTCAGTGCCCGCGGCGGGTATGATATCCTATTGTCACAAATGCACTTTCGGCATTTGCGCCTTGGCGGCTGAGGATTGCTGTGCGCTCCTCAGTGCAATCGCGGGCTTGTTCCCGTAGCAATGATCCGATACATTGCTCGGAGCAAGGAAAACATTGCTCTCGGTGCAATAATGTCGCGATTCGAATATCTGAAACTGGCGGACGTCGTTGCCGCCGAGATCGCCTCTGGCGCGCTGAAGGCCGGCGACCGCCTGCCGCCGCAGCGCCACTTCGCCTATGAGCGCAAGATCGCGGTCTCGACCGCGAGCCGGGTCTATACCGAGCTGCTGCGGCGCGGGCTCGTGGTCGGCGAAGTCGGCCGCGGCACGTTCGTATCCGGCGAGGCACGCCGCGCCACCGCGCCGAACGAGCCGCGCGGCGCCCGCATCGATCTCGAATTCAACTATCCGCTGCTGCCGCACCAGGCGACGATGATCGCCAAGAGCCTCGAAGGGCTCGAGCGTCCCGAAGTGCTCGAAGGCGCGCTGCGCCCGGCGACGAGTTTCGGCACGCGCGCAGCGCGAACCATCTCCGCCGAATTCCTCGCGCGCAAGAGCTGGACGCCGAACCCCGACCAGATCGTATTCACCGCCAACGGCCGGCAATGCATCGCCGCGGCGCTCGCCGCCGTGGTGCCGCCCGGCGGACGCTGCGGCGTCGAGGCGCTGACCTATCCCTTCGTCAAAGGCATCGCCGCACGGCTCGGCGTCACGCTGGTGCCGCTCGCGATGGACGAGCATGGCGTGCGTCCCGACGCGGTGCAGAAGGCGCACCGCGAGGCGCACCTTAAGGCCATCTACATCCAGCCGACGATCCAGAACCCGCTCAGCATCACGATGCCAACGGAGCGCCGCGGCGAGCTGTTGCGTCTCGTCGAGAAGCTCGATCTCACCGTCATCGAGGATGCGGTCTATGGTTTCCTCGACGACGAGGTGCCGCTGGCTGCGCTGGCGCCCGATCGCTGCATCGTGCTCGACAGCCTGTCGAAGAAAGTGGCGCCGGGGCTCGCGCTCGGCTTCCTCGTCTCGCCGCCACGGCTGCGCGAGAGCATCATGGCCGCGGTGCGCTCCGGCGGCTGGATCGCGTCGGGCTACGCCTTTGCGGCGGGGCAGCGGCTGATGGCCGACGGCACCGCCGCCGAATTGTCGCGGCTGAAGCGGATCGATGCCGGCCGCCGCCAGCAGATGGCGGCAAAGCACCTGTCAGGGTTCGAGGTCCAGACCAATGCCAAATCCTATCACCTCTGGCTGACCCTGCCGCCGCACTGGCGCTCGCAGACGCTGGTCGCCGCCGCGGCGCGCCGCGATATCGCGCTGACGCCGTCAACGACGTTTGCCGCCACGCCGGGACACGCGCCCAACGCGGTCCGGCTCGCGCTCGCCGCACCGCCGATGGAGCAGCTCGACATCGGCCTGCGCACGCTGGCGGGCATGCTGAGCGCGACCGAAGAGGATTTTGATACGACGGAGTGACGTAGCGTTTTCGGTTCGGCAGCTCGAACCACGCCGATGCCGGTGGCGCGAGGGCTTACAGGTCAGGAAGGCACCACCGGATGGGTTCCCTCCCCCCCCCCCCCCTTGCGGGGGAGGGTTAGGGACAGGAGTAAGCCGCGCGGGCGATGTTTGTGGCCTACCCCTCTCCCCCGCAAGGGGGGAGAGAGCCCTTCCACCTCCCGTGCAGCCTAAAGCAAGATCGGCTGAGCGAGATGTGTGCATGCCCTAGCGCAAAGGGAGAGGTGAACCTGCGATGTCGGTCTATCTCAACCCAAACAGAATGAATACAAGCTACGGCCCCATCCTGGCCGAGGCGGGATGGCCCGGCACCTGAAAGCGCTTGCCGGTATCCGTTACGTTCGTGCCATCTACCTTCAGTATCGAGAAGTCCTGCGTCAAATAGTTGCCGACGAGAAGGTATTTGCCGTCAGGCGTGAATACCGCGGCCTCCGGCAAGCCGCCAACCTCGATATCCTGGATCTTGCTCACCTTCTTCCCATCAATCTTCAGCACTGTGATGCTGCCGTTCTTTTCATGGAAGTATGCATTCTTCATGTTGGAGCCGCGCAGAATCACGGCGACCGCGACGTCGCCCTTGGGACTGATTGCAAGACCCTCCGGACCGTCGCCCACCACCACGCGATCGATGATGCGCGGCGGATTGCTCTCCAGATCGATGACGCTCGTGGTATCCACGCTTCCATCGGAGGCACCGGCGTTGCCGTTGTCCGCGGTCAGCGCGATTTTCCCGCCGGGTGCGGCCTCGACGTTGTAGGGCCACTGGCCGGCCGGAAGGTCAACCTTGTTGTACGTTACCTTGTCGCCTGCGATATCCAGCATTGAGATCTTGTGCGCAGGGAAGCGGGCGACCAGGGCTCGCTTGCCATCCGGTGTGAACGTCACGTGCGACGGACTGTCCGGCATCGCAATCGTGTCCGTGATCTTCACGTCAGTGCCATTCACGGAGAGGACGCTGATCGAATTGTCCCCGCGATTGGCGACGAGCGCCATCTTGCCGTCTGGACTGAAGCTGAGCCCGGATGGCTGCTTCCCGCCCGTGAGCGTCGCAGCCAGGTTGGGCGGATCGGCCTGCAAATCCACCACGTAGATCTTATTGTCGAGCACCTGTTTCAGCGCCTCTCCGTCCTTGACGACATCGACGGAGTCGGCGACCAGCGCCATCGTTCCGCTCGGATGGATCGCAACGTTCACAGGCGGTCCGACCACTGAGTTCTTCAGCGGCAAGGCAGCAACGACCTTCGGGGTTTCAGGAGAGGCGAGATCGACGACGAGAACCTGATCCTTGCCGGCCGCAGAGAGAACGGGCTTGCCGCCGTCGTCCCACAGCAGCTTCTCGTCAAGCCCCACGATCATAAATGGCTTCGCGTGCCCAGTGCTGAAGCTGGTACTGAGCAGCATGGCGGCCGCAACAGATAATCCTATGGCATGGCTACGGGACATCTCGGCGTTCTCCCCAAATATATGTCCGGCCTCTGGAGGGCTGGTGTGGCAGCTTACGCCGCGGAACATTCGTTCGCCAGTGGTCTCTTATCTGCTCGGGGCCGACAAGCGGACGTTCTCGCCGAGTTTTATGGGTTGCGTCTGACCCATTGGAGACATCTGCCACCTGCGCTAGGGTCTCTTCATGACGGGGTGTCCGACCAATGCCATCATGACCAGCTTCGACTCGTTATCTTGGCACGATGCAGTGCTGCAAGAATTGCTAATCAATCGGCGTGACCCCGGAGCGCGTGATGAGGTTCGCCTTCAAGTAGTCTGGCCTGATGGTGGTCGAGCAGCATTGTTATTTCGCGAATGCTATGGCTTTGCGGCGGAGATGAACTTCGGCGTCATCGCCAATGAGCAAATTGCTGTAGCTTCAACGATCCAAGATGATCCATATCTGGTTTCGCTTCGAGACCGTTGGATACCGCTCGGCGTGTCGTTGGATATGCTGCGCTGCTATCGACTTGAGACCTCTTCGACAGGTAGCGTCATTCGAATCTATGCGATGGAATTTGCGATCACGCACCTAAGCCAAATTGATCTCAAATAGGCCTTGCACAGTCCCGTTCCAGATGTCGCCTCCTGGCCTTTTCGGACCTTGAGCACTGTCCAGTTTGAGTCCACAGAGCGCCTGATCGCGGACATGGGTGAAGTGCGCTCGCGAGCCTGCGGCTATTAGTACACACGCTAGGCGACCGGCCACTCCGCGATAAAGCCCCTCGCCTTGTAGGGCTCGATCTTGTCCCACTCGTGCAGTACGCGGCGGCGGAATTCGGCGTCGGTGTGCCAGCGCGCGCGGGGCGTGGCAAAACTGTCGACCGTGAGCAGCATCTTCTCGACCTCCGGCCAGTGCCGCTGCAGGGTCATCGGATAGCGCCGCGCGGTCCAGGTGTTGCCGAGGCAGATCACGCTCCTGATGTTGACGATGCCGAGCGCGGCGTCGATGACCGGCAGCGAGAAGATCACGTTCTCGCCGGTGTTTTGGGCGCGGTGCTCTTCGAGGATCCGCATCGCGGGCACGCCGCGCGCGACCATCCCGGATTTGATGACCGCGCATTCGGTGAGGTTATCGCCCGGCGTCAGGCCGCCGCTCACGATCGCCCAGCGGGCTAAACCCTCGCGCCAGAGCCGCACAGCCGCGTCGACCCGCTCGGCGACATCGACGCGGGTACCGAACACGAACAGCAGATCGGCGGGCTTGAGCGGTGTCTCGATCAGATGCCGCGCATTGATCGCGGCGATCTCCGCCTCGGGCGGCATCCGTAAACTTCGGTCTTCCATACCCCGCTCCGGCCATGACATCGCGTCCAACGCGCGATGAGATCAGGTTGAATCATCATCGCGCTTTAGTTCTTTGTTTGGGCATGCTCTCTTCGGAAAACCGCATCACACTTTTCCGGATCATGCTCTGGACGATGCCCTGCGCAGCCGCGGCGGCGAAGTCACGTTTCATTGCGCTTGGTTGCGGCGGGAAGCAGCGCCTCGGGCAAATCGTCAAAACTGTAGCGGCGCGGCCGGTTGCGGGTGATGAAGCCGCCGATCTGCCAGGCGAACAGCGCGGCAAAGCCGACCAGGAACAGCGCGCCGGCCCATTCGGCCGTGAGCAGCGCGCGCAGCAGCAAGCCCGCCATGGCGACGGCAAGGCAGGCCAGCAGCGCCAGCGCCGCGGTGTAAGTTGTCGGCCCGAGGCCGCCGACCAGCGCGGCCTTGCTGCCGGCCGCCTGCATCCGACGATGCAGCTCGACGATGAAGTCGCGATAGAGCTGCCCCTGCGGCGCCACCAGGGTCGCGGTCTGCCAAGTCGTCGACAGGATCGCGATCCGGCCGCCCTTGGCGTTGTCGATGTCGGCGCGAAACCGCTGCTGCTGCATCGACACCGGACGATAGGACAGTTTCACGATGGAGATGTCCCGATAGTCCCACACGCCGGACCGGCCGGCGATCCGCCACGACAGGCCGGCATCGGTCAGCTCGAACTGATGCGCGGAGCCGATCAGGGAGGCCTTGTACGCATAGCGAGCGGCTGCGCCCTCACCCGCTCGATCCTGCAAATTTGTCGGCAATCCGCCATTCCATCTGTTCAAACGCCCGGGCGCATGCTTGCGCGGCGCACGGCGCCTATCCTACAAGCGAGGTATGCCCGAGACGACCTATTTTCCCCGTTACCTCATCCTCGGCGGCGCGATGATCACAGGCGTGCTGCTGGCGCTGGCCGTGCACATGCTCGGCGCGCGCTACGGGCTCGATCTCGGCGGCCTGTGGCGGTCCGACAGCCGCGAGTTCATGCCGGCCGGTGCCGCCATTGCCTGGTGGCTCATCGCGAGCGTCGGGTTCTCCGGCGGCTACTTCACCGCCAATCTGATGCATAGCGCGGTGGCCGGCCAGATCCCGCAGCGGATGCGGAACCTGCTGATCGTGATCGGCGTCCTGATGCTGGCTGGTGCCGGTCAGGCCGCATCGGCACCGAGCAGCGTATCGACCATATCAGCCGTTCTCGCCGGCCTCGCCGCACTCTGCCTCGGCGCGGCGATGGCGTTTTGCGGCGCCTATTTCGCGCTGCGCAAGACTTAGATCGTGGCGCGAGGGGCGCCCGTCCCGATTTCGGAATATTGGAAGAATACCCCTGAGTTGCCCGACATGTCAAGCTTGCCTTGTCGGACACCCTGCCTTGCCGGCCGCCGGCTCCTTTGCATGGGGTTGTTTTCGCCGTTTTGTGTCCGGCGCCACCCGGCTCGAGCCGATCGCATCATGCTCCGGTCACGCCACCGATCGTTCCGGCGCCTTGTACAGCATCTTGGCAACGTCGGCGGCCGGCCGCGGCGGGCTGAACAGGTAGCCCTGTGCCTGCGTGCAACCCTCCTGCCGCAGCAGGTCGAACTGGGTGTCGGTCTCGACACCTTCGGCCGTGGTCACGATGCCGAGGCTCTTGCCGAGGCCGGTCACCGCGCGGACGATCGCCATCGATTCATCGCGGGTCGCAAGGTCGGTGACGAAGGAGCGGTCGATCTTGATCTTGTCGAATGGGAAGCTGCGCAGATAGCTCAGCGACGAATAGCCGGTGCCGAAATCGTCGAGCGAGATCCGGACCCCGAAGCCACGCAGCTCGTGCAGCACGGCGAGCGTCGCCTCGCTGTTCTGCAGCAGCACCGACTCTGTGATCTCGAGCTCGAGGCGATCGGCCGCCAGGCCGGATGCATCCAGCGCCGCCTTCACCGACGTCACCAGGTTCGGATTCCTGAACTGCACCGGAGACAGGTTCACGGCGACCGCGATGTCTTTCGGCCAGCCCGCGGCATCGATGCAGGCCTGGCGCAGCACGATGTCGCCGAGCGGAACGATGAGCCCGGTTTCCTCGGCGATGGGAATGAAATTGTTCGGCGCGATCAGGCCGCGCTGCGCGTGATTCCAGCGCACTAGCGCCTCGAATGCGACGACCTGGTCGCCCACGACATCACGGATCGGCTGGTAATAGACCGCGAACTCGTCGCGCTGCAGCGCCAGCCGCAGGTCGCGCTCCAGCATGCGGCGCGCCTGCGCGCGCGCGTCCATGCCGGTTTCGAAGAACCGGTAGGTGCCGCGGCCGTCGGCCTTGGCGCGGTACAGCGCGAGATCGGCCTTCTGCAACAGCTCGTCGGGATCCGTCCCGTCCTCCGGCGCGAGCGAGAGGCCGATGCTGACGCCGATCACGAGCTGATGCCCGCCGATCTCGTAGGGCGCCGCGAGCCGCTCGACGACATGGCTGGCGAGCGCCGACACCACCGACGGTTCGCAATTGCTGCAGAACTGCACGATCGCGAATTCGTCGCCGCCGAGCCGCGCCACGGTGTCGTGCTCGGTTACGCATTCAACGAGCCGGCGCGCCACCTCGCGCAGCAGCGCATCGCCGATCGGATGCCCGAGCGTGTCGTTGATCTCCTTGAAATGGTCGAGGTCGAGGCAGAGCACCGCGAGCTGGTCGGCGCGCTTGGCGAGCCGCAGCGCCTTTTCGAGCTGCTCGCGGAACAGGGTGCGGTTCGGCAGATTGGTCAGCGCGTCATGCCGCGCCATGTGCGAGATCTGCTCCTGGGCCTGCTGCCATTCGGTGATGTCCTCGAAGGTGGCGACCCAGCCGCCGCCCTTCATCGGCTGGTCGACGACGCGGATCGCGCGGCCCTGGCGGCTGACGATGCGCGTCGCGGTGTTGCCTGCCTTCGCTTCGGCGATCAGGCCGGCGCAGAATTCCTCGGGATCGCCCTCCCATTCGCCGATGCCGCGCAGATCCTGCAGAACGTCGATCAAGAGGCGGCCCTGCAGCGCGATGGTGTTGTGCCCCATCAGCTCGCTGTAGCGCTCGTTGAACAGCATGATGCGGCCGTCGGCATCGAACATGCACAGGCCCTGCGACATGTTCTCGAGCGCGGTGTCCAGCACCACCTTCTGCTTGTGCAGCTCGGTCTTGGCGCGACGATCGAGGATGGAGGCGATCAGCGACAGCCCGAGGATCGCGAAGGCCGCAACCGCCGTCATGAACGACAGGACGCGCGGCGAGACCGAAAGCCCGTCAAAGACAATGGTCGGATCCGGCACCAGCGTGACGGCGCCCATGGCGGTGAAATGATGCGAGACGATCGCAACCGTCAGCAGACCGGTTGCCGCCGCGGTATAGCCCCAGCGCTCGCCATGCGTGGCGACGAGGAGCGCAAGCGCGCCGAACAGACTTCCGAATGCGACCGAGGCCGCGACGATGCCCGGCGACCAGACGATGCGCGCGGGCAGCTCCAGCCCCATCATGCCGGTGTAATGCATGGCGGCGACACCGAGGCCGACGATCGCGCCGCCGGACGCGACCGTCCACCAGCGCTCGTCGAGCGATGCGACGGCCAGTCCGATGGCCAGGATCGAAACTGCGAGCACCAGCGACAGCAGCGTGATCGGAATGTTGTATCCGGCCTCGACGCCGGGCTCGTAGGCAAGCATGGCGACGAAGTGGGTGGCCCAGATCCCGCAGCCGCCGACCGCCGCATCGAGACCGATCCAGATGTCCCGGGCGCGGCCATGCGCCGCGCGGGCGCGGTGAAACAGGCTGATCGCGACCGCGCTAGCAAGCAGGCAGATCACGCCACCAAGGACGACCAATCGCCAGTCGTGTTCCAGGGTGAGACAGGTGAGAACGCGATACATATAGGCCCCCGTTATGGACCTATAAAAGCGACGCCATTCGTGTATGAACGGTAACGGGACTGGATCCAGTTCCGCGCATGGTGAAGAAGCCTTGAACGAAGGGCGAAATTGCCGAAGAAAACGGCAATCCTCCAAGGGTTTCGCGGCCCGACAGCTAGCCGCGCAGCCCGGGGATCAGTTCGCCGCCGGTCTCGACCTTCAGCGACGAGCCCGCAAAATCATCGAAGCATCTCGGCGGCCGCAGCCAGCCGATCGGCGAGCAAGCTGGCAAACGGCAGCGTCACGCCGAACGTCGCAGCGCGGCTGATGAAGCGGCGACGGTCAATCGGCGCAGGCATCGGGATTGGCCCCCGTCGGCGGTCACCGCCGACCTACGCAACGTTAGATGCAGGCCTGCCATTCCACAACCGCCGCCATCGTTCATTGTCGAACTTGTGATGACGCGCCGATCCAGATCAACGCGCCTGCCGCAAGCAACACGCCGGCCGAAATCACCAGCGCCGCGTGCAGGCCGGTGATGAAGGCCGCGGACCGGCCGACCAGTGAGCCGAACAGCGCGACGCCGAGCACGCTACCGGTCTGCCGCGTCGCGTTCAGCACGCCGGCCGCGATCCCGGCGCGCTGCGGCTCGACGCTGCCGAGCAGCGTCGATGTCAGCGGCGGGACCAGCAGGCCGAGCCCGCCGCTCATCGCGATCAGTTGCAGGCAGATCGCCGGATAGCTGGTGTCGCGATCGATGCCGAGCGTCGCTAGGCAGCCGGCCGCCGTGATCGCAGCACCGAGCGCGATCGTGGCCGGCGCGCCGACCCGCTCCGCAAGGCGCGGCGCGATCAGATTGGCCGGCAGGACCACGCCCAGCATCGGCACGAAGGCAAGACCGGTCTGGAAGGCCGAGAGGCCGTTGACCTGCTGGAAGTAGAGGCTGAGCACGAAGATCAGGCCGTAGAACGCGACATTGACCAGCAGGCCGACCAGCGAGCTCAGCGCGAACAACCGCTCGCCGAACAGCGACAATGGCAACATCGGCTGCGGCGCCCGCGCCTCGCGCCAGACGAACAGCGCGGCGAAGCCGGCCGCAAGGACGAAACCTGCAATCACCAATGGATGGCTCCAGCCGAGCGCGCCGCCCTCGATCAGCGCGCCGGCCAGCGTGCCGAGCGCGGCAATCGCGGCGAACTGGCCCGGCAGATCGAGCTCGTGGCTTTGATGACGCGTGGTCTCGCCGGCATAGCGCCAGGCCAGCCACAATCCGGCGATGCCAATCGGCAGATTGACCAGAAAGATCGCGCGCCAGCCGACCAATGTGATCAGCGCGCCGCCGACAAACGGGCCGGCGGTCAGCGCGAGGCTCGCGCCAGCGGCCCAGATGCCGACCGCGCGGCCGCGCGCCTTGTCGTCGGCATACGCATGACGGAGCAGCGCGAGCGAGTTCGGCACCAGGATCGCCGCCGCGAGCCCCTGCACGCAGCGCGCAGCGATCAAGGTCACGGCATCGGGCGCGAGCGCGCACGCCGCCGAGGCGGCCGTGAACAGCGCGAACCCGGCCATGAAGATGCGCTTGGCGCCGATGCGATCGCCAAGCGCACCTGCGGTCAGGATGAAGGCGGCAAACGCGATGGTGTAGGCGCTGACCACCCATTGCAGTTCGGCCACGCCGCCGCCGAGCGCAGCACCGATCGCATTGAGTGCGGTGTTGACGATGGTGACATCGAGCTGCACCACGCCATAGCCGAGACTCATTGCGGCAAGCGTCAACGTCGTCGCAAGTCCGGCCGAGGCCGGATCAAGCGCTGCGGATCGATCCGGCCTCGGCCGGACGCTTTGGGATGTCTGCTGCATCGGCGAACCTCAGATCTTCGCTGACCAATGCAAGACATAGGCGTTCGTTCGGCGCGATACTTCGCTTCAGACCGAAGTGTCATATCCCGCGCCGGTCGGGGCACGCGGGCAGCACACGCCTCGCGCGGCGTTTTGCCTCAATAGACCTACGGATCGGTCAAATGCGGCTTCGCCCCTTCCCGGCCGGCACTTCGCCCCCATATCGCGGATGATCGCGCATCGACTTGAGACCTTGGTAAACGCTGCCGGCGGGCCCGGTGCCCTTACCTGAGCGCATATCGTCCATTCGCATGGTGGCCGACGGCGCGCTGCAGCGCGGATAAAGTGGCGAAATCGCGGAAAACCTGCCGAAACCCGCCGGGAACGGTGGAACGTTCGGCACTTCGCGCGCAGCGAACGCAAGCGCGGCGACTCACAATCCGCGAGGCGGAAACATATGTAGGACGTATGACAGTGACGACCGACGAGGACCCCAGCTTGGCTTGTCAAGGGCTGCACAAGGCACCGGTTTTGCCTTATGGGTCATCGCGCACGGTGCGTTTGCCCGTCGCCCGTCGTCGTCCGTGACCGGGTCCCATTGAAATTGCCGTCCCGCCGGGAGGATGAATGCATCGGCTGCTGACCACGCTCGGGCGTGGCTTCAAGGAAAAGATCGGCTGGAAACGGCTCGGGATCGCCGCGAGTCTGCTCATCATCGTGCTGGCGATCACGTCGCTCGTGCATACGCTGAAGGGCGTCGACGCCGGAGTCATTCTGACCGCGCTGACCGACATCGCGCCGCACCGGATCGCGCTCGCCGCGCTGTGCGTGGTCGGAGCGTTCTGCACGCTGACCTTCTATGACTTCTTCGCGCTGCGCACGATCGGCAAGATCCACGTCCCCTACCGTATCGCGGCGCTGTCGAGCTTCACCAGCTACACTATCGGCCACAATATCGGCGCCACCGTCTTCACCGGCGGCGCGATCCGCTTCCGGATCTATTCCGACTACGGCCTCTCCGCGATCGACGTCGCCAAGATCTGCTTCCTGTCCGGGCTGACCTTCTGGCTCGGCAATCTGTTCGTGCTCGGGATCGGCATGGCTTGGCATCCTGCCGCGGCGTCGGCGATGGACCTGCTGCCGCCGGCGATGAACCGGCTGATCGCGATCGGCTGCCTCGCCGGCATCGGCGCCTATTTCGTCTGGCTCCTGACCGGCGAGAAGCGCCGCGAGCTCGGCCAGAACGGCTGGAAGGTCATCCTGCCTTCGGCCCGGCTGACGCTGCTGCAGATCCTGATCGGCGTGGTCGATCTCGGCTTCTGCGCGCTCGCGATGTACCTGTTGATGCCGACCGAGCCGCATATCGACTTCGTCTCGCTGGCGGTGGTGTTCATCCTGGCCACCCTGCTCGGCTTCGCCAGCCATGCCCCCGGCTCGATCGGCGTATTCGACGCCGCAATGCTGGTGGCGCTGCCCGAATTCAGCAAGGAACAGTTGCTGGCGACCCTGGTGGTGTTCCGCATCCTGTATTTCCTGATCCCGTTCGGGATTTCGATCTCGATCATGGGTATGCGCGAGCTGTGGCTGAACGTGGTGCAGCCCTGGCAGGAACGAAAGCGATTGAGCCAGGCCTGCACGGCTTCGGCGACCGTGCGGCAACCGATCGAAAGCCGGCCGCAGCGGGTCAGGCAGCTGAAGCGGTAACAGCGACGTTATCGATCAGATCCCGGCCCTCGGCGCCCGGAGTACTTATTTTCGCCTCACCCGTGACGTCAAACGCGCCATGCTTGGGTTTTTGGCTCGATCCTCGTTTCGTTTGACGGTTGCAGCCGTGCTGCTTGGCAGCGCGCTGGCGGCGGCTTTCGCCTCCGCCGCAGCGGCGCAGGACGCCCAGCCGCTGCAAATCTCCTGGGAAGTCCGCAACCGCTTCCGCCTGTTCCGCGAGGAACGCGACTTCCGCCTGCATGTCGAAAGCGGCCTTGGCCGCAGCATCTTGGCCTCGGAGCAGGCGCTGGAGCTGCAGAGCGACGGCCGCGGCTGGGCCCGCAACATGGTCAACCGGCTCTGCATCGACCTGCAGGGCCGCGTCAACGAGCCCTGCACCCGCGACAACGTCAAGGAAAGCTATCTGACGCCGACCGACCACCCGATCGTGGTCCGCCTCACCGGCCCGGTCCCGGTCGGCGCGACCTGCGCCTGGTCGTTCGACGACGGCGACGGGCCGCAGACCTCGACCTTCGATTGCGCCGAACCGGTCAACCTGCGGGTCCGTTATGGCCGCACTACGGTCGCGACCGTCGACGTCGCGAGCGGCGCCGAAGCCAACCAGCGCGTGTCGACCGAGATCGCGGTGCGCGATTTCTTCATCGCCGGCCTCGGCGACAGCATCGCCTCCGGCGAGGGCAATCCCGACCGTGCGATCGGGCTCTCGGACGAGGGGTTCTGCTTCCGCGCCTATCTCGACGGCGGGCAATATTACCGGCCGAGCCGCGCCGGCTATAAGGGCGGACGGGCCTGCGAAGCGCCGGACACTCTGGCGAACTGGCAGCGCCACAGCGCGCTGTGGCTCAACTCGGCCTGCCACCGGTCGCTGTACAGCTACCAGACCCGCACCGCGCTGGCGCTCGCCGTGCAGTACCCGCACATCGCGGTCACCTACCTGCCGCTGGCCTGCACCGGCGCCACCATCGCCGACGGCCTGCTCGGCTCGCAGCAGGCGCGCGAGTGCCTGCCGACCAAGAGCGCCAGCAGTTGCTCGGGGACCGTCAACGGCCAGTTGGCCGAGCTGCGCACCGCGCTCGCGGCCGCCAAGCGCCGTCAGCCGGACCGCACGCTCGACCTCGTGCTGCTGTCGATCGGCGCCAACGACATCTATTTCTCCGGCCTCGTCGCCAACGTGATCGTCGATACGCCGACCGAGCGCACGCTGTTCAGCCAGGGCGGCTCGATGGCCAGCGTCGAGGATGCGCGGTCGGCGCTGACCCGCGATCTGCCGTCAGGGTTTGCCAAGCTGCGCGAGGCGCTGAAGCCGCTGGTCGGCGGCGACCTCTCCCACGTGATCTATACCGCCTACGCCAACCCGGCGCTGAGCAATGGCGGTACGCCCTGCCCCGGCGGCCGCGCCGGCTTCGAGATCCATCCCTCGTTCAATGCCGATCCCAAGCGGCTCGCCGCCGTCTCGAGCTTCGTGCAGAACGAGTTCCTGCCGCAGCTCAAGGGCATCGCGCAGTGCCAGTCCGGCATCATCTGCCGCAATCCGCAGACCGACCGCATGACGTTCGTCGATGCGCATCAGGAGGCGTTCGCGAGCCACGGCTTCTGCGCACGGGCATCGACCGATCCGCAGTTCGACCGCGACTGCTTCGCCGCCAATGGCGACAGCTTCGAATCCGATATCGTCGCGGCGGCCAGCCAGCCGCTCAAATGCGGCCGCAGCGCCGGCGAATATCGCGCCTATCTGCCGCGCGCCCGCTGGATCCGCGATGCCAATGACAGCTATTTCGCGGCGATGACCTATCCGCAGGGGCTGCCGTCCTCGATGCAACCGAGCGATATCCACGATGCGACCTGGGGCATCCTGTCGGCGGTCTATGGCGGCGCCGTGCATCCGAGCGCAGAAGGGCATGCCGCGATGGCCGATGCCGCAGTGCCCGCGGCCGCCAGCGTGCTGCAGCTCGACACCGCCGTCGGCGAGGTGATCTCGCAGCCGGTCGCGCCGCTGCCGGCGACGCCGGCGCAGCGCTAGATCGCCGCTCGACATCCTCCGCGCGCAGGTCAGGACCGCCGCGGCGGGGCGCCCAACCAAAATGGCGAAAACAACCCCATGCAAAGGAGCCGGCGGCTGCCGGCGTTCGAAACGGCAACCTTGACGCGTCGGGCAACTCGACCGTGTTATTCCATTATTCCGAAACCGCGCCACCTCTCGCTCCAAGCCGACGCCTTCGGCGGCGAACAGTACGAAAACCTATTCAGTCGCAAATGCTTAATCGGCGGAACGACATTGCCGATGAGGAGCGGGAGCCGTTCAAGGTCCGCCGGACGCTGTCCCCCTGCAACTTCCGGATGTATGCTTTTCGTACTCCGGCCGCTGTGACGCCCTTATCGACCAGCCACCTTCGTCAGTCCGATCGCGCGCCACCTGCTGCTTCCGATAGCCGTCCCTCGACGACGCCTCCACGTCTGTTTGGTTGCGATCGTCGCCGGCACGATATGTGCAGCCTTGCGCTCGACACGCTTCGAGTGGTCAACTCGCTGATCACACCTCCCCGTTGGAGACGCATGATGTTCAAGACAATTGCGATGGTGGTTGGTTTGGGGCTGGCACTGTCGGCCGCTGCGGAAGCCCAGACCCCGCGCAAGGGCGGCACCATCAGGATGACGGCGCCCTACGGCTCGAGCTTCACCAGCATGGACATTCATACGTCCCCGCGCGCCCAGGACGAGATCTACGCCAAGGCGCTGCACCGGTCGCTCTACATCTGGAACTCGGCCGAAGGCAAACCGGTCCTTGAGCTTGCCAAGGAGGACATCGTCTCCGGCGGCGGTCTCATTCATACCTTCAAGCTGCGCGACGACGTCTATTTCCACAACGGCCGCAGGATGACGGCCGACGACATCATCTGGTCCTACAATCGCATCATCGACGGCACCAAGGCGTATCCCGGCGCGCGCTTCGTCCGCGTGGTCGAGGGCGCCGCCGCCGTCGAAAAGGGCCAGGCCAAGGAAATCTCCGGCCTGAGGAAAATCGACGACTTCACGCTCGAGATGAAGCTGACCGAGAAAGTCGATCCGGGCTTCTACTTCTTCAACGCGATCACCTCGATCTATCCCGCCGACGAGGCCGCCAAGGAGGGCTTCATCCAGAAGCCGATAGGCCTCGGGCCGTTCAAATTCGTCGAGCACGTGCCGGGATCGCGTGTCGTTCTGGAGCGATGGGAAAAATTCTACAAGCCCGGCAAGCCCTACGCCGACAAGCTCGTCATCTCGCTGATGAGCGAAGCCGCTGCGCGCGATGTCGCCTTCCGCAACAAGGAGATCGACACCTCGGTGCTCGGACCGGCGCAGTATCTGGCCTACCAGGCCGACCCCGCGCTGAAGGGCACCATCGTCGAGGTCGCCGAAGTCTTCACGCGCTATATGGGGATGAACCCCGCGTTTAAGCCGTTCGCCGACAAGCGGGTCCGGCAGGCGATCAACCATGCGATCGACGCCGATCTGATCATCAGCAAGCTGGTCAAGGGCAAGGCCTATCGCGCCACAAGCTGGCTGCCGCTGACCTCGCCGGCTTACGACAAGACCATGAAGCCCTATGTTTTTGATCCCGCCAAGGCGAAGCAACTGCTGGCGGACGCCGGCTACCCTGGCGGCTTCGAGTTCGAGTGGACCACCAGCCAGAATGAAAGCTGGGGCCTGCCGATCGTCGAGGCCATCATCCCGATGCTGGACAGAGTGGGCATCAAGGTGAAGGTCAAGCAGGTCGAGACCGCGGTGCTCGCAGAGGTCATCCGCAAGGGCGAATTCCAGGCCTACATCTATTCCCAGGCGACCGGCCCCGATCCGCAGGCTGCCCTCAAATGCTTCCATTCGGCGACGCCGCAATCGGCCTGCAACTACATGAGCTTCAAGAACGCCGACTTCGACAGGATGCTCGACGAAGCCGGGCAAACCGACGCTCCCGAAAAACGCATCGAGCTGCTGCAAAAGGCCAATGCGCTGCTGCAGGAAGAAGCGCCGGTCTGGTTCTTCAACTACAACAAGGCCGTGATGGCGGTGCAGCCCTGGCTCAAGGGGATTCAGCTCAATGCGACCGAGCTGACCCATCAAAACGTCGAAGACCTCTGGGTCGACGAGACCTCGCCCGCGAAGTGACGCGCTCTTGCCCTCCCTCGGTCGCAACGCAGGGGCTATCGCATATGAAGGGCGGAGGCTTATGCGCTGGCTCGGTTGGCCTCTCCCGCTTGCGGGGGAGGCCGGATCGCATCGAAGATGCGATCCGGGTGGGAAGTATTTCCACGGTAGGACTCGTGGAGAGACCCCCACCCCAGCCCTCCCCTGGAAGCGGGAGAGGGAGCCGAACGTCGATGCCCGGCACGACCAAAATCTTCATATGCGATCGCCCTGCATCGCAACGGGCGATAGAGGGAGGGAGGAACAGTTCCAATGCTCTCCTTCCTGATCCGTCGAATCCTGCAAACCGTTCCGATCGTGCTGGCCGTCGTGCTGGTGATCTTCGTGCTGTTCAGCGTCGTTCCGGGCAGCATCGCATCGACCGCCGACGACGGCCGGGGCCCGACCGACCCGCAGGTCGTGGAACGGATGAAGAAGCAGCTCGGCCTCGACGATCCCGTCTACATTCGCTTCGGCAAATACATTGCCAGCCTCGCGCAAGGCGATTTCGGGACCTCGTTCCGCACCCGCGAGCCGGTTGCGACCATGATCGCCAAGCGGACATGGCCGACACTGCAATTGATCTTCGCGGCGATCGTCTTTGCAATCGCGATCGGCGTCCCGCTCGGCTTCTTCGCGGCGCTCCGGCCTGGCAGTATCGTCGATACTGTCTCGATGGTCATCGCGGTCTCGGGGCTGTCGATCGCCAAATTCTGGCTCGGGCTGCTCTTAATGTACGTGTTTGCGCTGAAACTCGGCTGGATGCCGAGCTTCGGTTATGGCGATGGCGGGCTGAAATATCTGATCTTGCCCGCGGCAACACTCGGGGTCTCGCCAATGGCGCTGCTGGCACGGACGACGCGGGCCGCGGTTCTCGAGATCATGACTGCGGATTTTGTCCGGACCGCGCGCTCGAAGGGCATGAGCGAGACCAAGGTGGTGCAGTGGCACGTGATGCGCAATGCGCTCGTCCTTATTCTCACGACGATCGGCCTGCAATTCGGCGCGTTGATGGGACAGGCTGTCGTCGTCGAGAAATTGTTTTCCTGGCCGGGCATCGGCTCGCTCCTGGTCGACAGTGTGCTGCAGCGCGACATTCCCGCGGTTCAGGGTTCCATCCTGGTGGTGGTGCTGTTCTTTCTGGCGATCAACACGCTGATCGACGTGCTCTACGGCGTGATCGATCCGAGGATCAGGTACACATGAGCGGTGATCGCCTTCCTTGTGTCTGCGTACCATCGACCGTACCACGTGCCGCGGCGGAGCGGCCGCGATGAAGCTCGGAACCAGCCTCATCATCGGCGCCGTATTGTTCGCGCTCGCGATCATCGTCGGCGTGCTGGCGCCCTGGCTGGCGCACACCGATCCGGTGATGGACGCCAATCTGATGAATGCGGAGGAGCCGCCGAGCTGGATCTGGTGGTTCGGCACCGACGCGCAGGGCCGCGACATCTACTCGCGGGTGGTCTACGGCGCGCGCATCTCGCTGACCGTCGGCATCGTCTCGCAGCTCGTCAACAGCATCATCGGCGTGACACTCGGCCTGAGTGCGGGCTATTTTGGCGGCTGGTGGGACGACGTCGTCAATGGGCTGACCAATCTCATGCTCGCGATCCCCTCGCTGATCTTCGCGCTCGCCATCATGGCGGTGCTCGGGCCCGGCCTGACCAGCCTCCTGATCGCGCTCGGGCTGACCAACTGGTCGTTCACCTGCCGGATCGCGCGGGCCTCGACGCTGTCGCTCAAGAGCCAGGGCTATGTGCAGGCCGCAAGAGTGCTCGGCTACGGCGATCTGCGCATCATGATCACGCAGCTGCTGCCCAACATGCTCGGCCCCATCATCGTCATCGGCACGCTCGGCATGGGCAGCGCGGTGCTGGCCGAAGCCTCGCTGTCGTTCCTCGGCCTCGGCATCCGTCCGCCGTTTCCGAGCTGGGGCAGCATGCTGTCGGAGGCGCGCGACCAGATCACGACGGCGCCGTGGCTGTCGATCTTCCCCGGCCTTGCGATCTTCCTGACGGTGCTCGGCCTCAATCTGCTTGGCGACGGCTTGCGCGACATTCTCGATCCGCAATCGCGGAGCCGGCGCATATGACGGGCCCTCCGCTGATCGAAGTCGAGGATTTGCGCATCGACCTCGACGCAGGATCCCGCCGCGTCGCGGCAGTCGAAGGCGTGTCGTTCCGCATCGAGCGTGGCGAGACGTTCGGCCTGGTCGGCGAATCCGGCTGCGGCAAGAGCATCACGGCGCTCGCGCTGATCGGCCTGTTGCGCCATCCGCTGTCGGTCGCCGCCGGTGCCATCCGGTTTGAGGGCCGCGAGATTCAGCGGCTGGCCGCGGCCGAGCAGCGCGACCTCCGCGGCAACCGCATCGCGATGATCTTCCAGGAGCCGATGACGGCGCTCAATCCGGTCTCGCCGGTCGGCCGGCAGATCGCGGAGATGTTCGTGCTGCACAAGGGCAAGAGCTGGCGCGAGGCCAACCAGCTCGCCGTCGAGGCGCTGGCCAGCGTCCGCGTCCCCGCGCCGGAGCGGCGGGCGAAGGATTATCCGCACCAGTTGTCCGGCGGCATGCGCCAGCGCGTGATGATCGCCATCGCGCTGGCGTGCGGGCCGGATCTTCTGATCGCCGATGAGCCGACCACCGCACTCGACGTCACGGTGCAGGCGGAGATCGTCGAGCTGATGCGCAACCTGTGCGCCGAGCGCGGCACGGCCATCCTGATGATCAGCCACGATCTCGGCCTGGTCGCCAATGTCTGCCGCCGCGTCGCCGTGATGTATGCCGGCCGCATCGTCGAGGTACGCGGCTCCGACGAGATCTTCCGCGCCTGCGCGCATCCCTATACGCAAGGCCTGGTCGACTCGCTGCCGCGGCTTGGCACGCGCGCCGCACTCGGCCGTACCAGGCTCAGGGAGATCGCGGGCGTGGTGCCGGCGATCGCGGATTTCCCGAGCGGTTGCCGGTTCAATCCGCGCTGCGCACAGGCGACCGAGATCTGCCGGACCACGGCGCCCGAAACGGCATGGCTCGGCGGAGGCGGCCTCGTCAGGTGCCACCACCATGCATGACCCTGCGGCGAGCCCCGGTGACGATGTCATCCTCCGCGTCGAGGATCTCGCGGTACATTTTCCGATCGGCGGCGGCTTCTTCGGCGGTGGGCAGCGGCTGCTACGCGCGGTCGAGGGCGTCGATCTCGAATTGAAGCGCGGCGAATGCCTCGGTCTGGTCGGCGAATCCGGTTGCGGCAAGTCGACGGTGGCACTGTCGCTGCTCGGGCTGTTGACGCCGACGCGCGGCCGCATCGTGCTGGACGGCAAGGTCGTGACGGGCCGGCAATCGGGCGATCGCAAGGCACTGGCCCGCATCGTCCAGATGGTGTTTCAGGATCCCTACGCCTCGCTCAATCCGCGCCAGACCGTTCGCCGCACGCTCGAGGATCCGCTGCGCCTGCACGGCGTGACCGCCAAGAGCGAGATCGACGACCGTGTCGCGGCGATGCTCAGGCATGTCGGCCTGCGGCCCGAGCAGGCCGACCGGTACCCGCACGAATTCTCCGGCGGCCAGCGCCAGCGCATCGGCATCGCCCGCGCGCTGATTCTCAATCCGAAGATCGTCATCTGCGACGAGCCGGTCTCGGCGCTCGATGTCTCGATCCGCGCCCAGATCATCAATCTGCTGCTGGAACTGAAGGAGACACTCGGCCTCTCCTACATCATGATCAGCCACGACCTCGGCGTCGTCGAGCATATGAGCGACCGGGTCGCCGTGATGTATCTCGGCCGCATCGTCGAGACCGGGGGCTGGCGCGACATCTTCGAACGGCCGGCGCACCCGTATACGCAAACCCTGATCGCGGCGATTCCCGATCCGCTGCGCCGCGCGCCGCTGGCGACGGCAAAGGGCGAACTCCCGAACCCGCTCAATCCGCCGGATGGATGCGCGTTCGCTCCGCGCTGCCGCTTCGCCGAAGCGGTGTGCCAACGCGCGCCCGTGCCGCCGCTGGACACGCGGCCCGACGGGCACGCAGTGCGATGCTGGCGCGCCGAGGACATCGCCGGTGAAGTCTTCGGCGACGCCGCCTTCCCGTAGTACCGACGAGGCGACGCGCGCGGAAGCAATCTTTGGTGCGCGAGAAAGATCACTTCGTCTCTTCATTCATGACAGCCGAAGGCGATCCCAGTTGGGCGCTCCTCGATCGGCGAGGCGACGCTATAACGACCTTGCACGTTCGCGAAGGAAGACTGAAAACTGAAGTCCTACCACGACGCTGAAGCCGAAAGGCGAAGGTCGCGGCGGGAATTTCTAGTCACGACGGGGACTTCCAGCAAGCGTAGCCCGCATGAGCGAAGCGATATGCGGGAGTTCGTGAACCCGCATATCGCTTCGCTCATGCGGGCTACTTACGCGAAAACCGCTTCGCACTTTTCCGGATCGTGCTCTGGCGAGCATGCAACGCTGCACGACGGTCCGGCATGTGAGGCTTCGTGTCACTACGCTACTTGCTGTCGGTGAAAATGAGTGCGGCTTGAAACACGCTCCGGGTATCGGTTCGTACCTCGACGGATATGTTTTGCGGTTCGTCCGTGGTCGCGAGATCGCGGGCAAGACCTGCCAACGCCTCGGCTGCCTCCACCTCGGCTTCGCGCTGAGTTCCAAACTCCAGCCCCTCCTCGTCGGGATAGAGTCCGGTGTTGTCCCTGATATCGAAATAATAGCGCGTCACTGCGGCGCCTTCCTGATGGACACTCTTTCTCAACATCAGCACCAACTGACCGTTCCTGACGAAAGAGGCCCGCTAAATCCGGGCCGATAGGGACAGTGTTGCTGCCGCTTGGATCGGAGTTCCCTGGTTAGCCCGCCGGCCCGGAAATCTGCGGTAGCGGCGGCTTGCGCTCCGGAAGCTTCTTCTTCGGAGGCGCAGGCAGCAAACCTTCTCTGATTGCCTGCTTTCGGGCGAGCTTGCGGGCCCGGCGAATGGCTTCGGACTTCTCGCGCGCCTTTCTCTCCGAGGGCTTCTCATAGGCGCGTCGCTGCTTCATCTCCCGGAAGACGCCTTCACGCTGCATCTTCTTCTTCAGAACGCGAAGCGCCTGGTCGACATTGTTGTCTCGAACAACGACCTGCATTGAAACTCCTCGATAGGCTGCGACTGGAACGATCCTGCACGCAGCCGATTGCGCAGGAAACTTGTTGCGAATGGGAGAATGAGCGCAACCGCGGACGTCTTCGCCGGTCTCGAACGAGCAGGTTAGCTCGTCATGGCGATGCGCGGTTCAGTTCGGGCGAGGTGATCATCCCAGCGCAGCCGAGTCAATCGATAAGGCCTTGGTGTGCGCCGGCGGATCGTCGCGAATTGCTCTTCGGCCGGCACCGAAATCGGCGCGCTGAGAACAAATTGGCCGCCTTGCTTGCAAAGGCGTAAAAATCGTGTATATTGACTTCATTCGATTAGCCGCTGTGCCTTGTTGAACGTGCCCGCGGGCTCCTTTTCCAAAGACATCGACGAAGTTGAAAAAACGCTCGCGCGATTGTTGCGCGGCTCGCGCTTGTGCGCTTTGGAGAAGAAAAAATGACGACAGGTACCGTGAAGTGGTTCAACGGCCAAAAGGGCTTTGGATTCATCCAACCGAACGACGGCAGCAGCGATGTGTTCGTTCACATCAGTGCGGTCGAACGCGCCGGTCTTTCGGGTCTCGCCGAAGGCCAAAAGGTCAATTACGAGCTCAAGACTGACAAGATGCGGGGAAAAGTTAGCGCAGAGAACCTCTCGCTGGCCTGATCTCGCAGCGCCGTTTCACGGACGTACTGGAACGGCATGGCGCCCGCTCGATCTCCGGATTGAGCGGGTTTTGCTCGTTGGGAAGAGGTGAACGATGAACGTCAGGAAATCGGCAGTACCGTCGCCTGCAGCGGTCGCGCGCGCCGATCGTCAGCGCATCGCCGCCGAAGAGGGCGTGCGGGCAATCGCTGATATCGAACGGCGGGCGATCGAGGTTCGCAAAAATATGGAGCGGCTCCGCAAGTTGCGTGAGGCCAAGGAAGTTGCGGATGCGGCACTCGCAGCAACCCTGCCGTCGCCAGCACCCAAGAAGCATACGAGAAGGTCGCCGCGATCGGCGGCGTCAACGCCGAATCTCCGTGGTTGAACAGGTGCCCGTGCCGTGGGTAAGGCTAAGGCACCCCGATCCGGCGGGACGTTGATGGACATTCTCGCGTGCGATCTTGAACCTTTTTTCGTCCCGGCAATACGGATCAGTACCGGGATTTTGTTAGTACCCTCTCGGGCTAGAAGGCGGCGCCGTCCGTAAGATTTCAAACGGGCGGCGCAGCTTTGACGGGCCGCCTCGGTTGGTGAGGCCATTTTCGTTGAGCTGAACCAGCAAATCCGCTCCTAAAGCGCGATGAGGTTTGGTTGAATCGTCATCGCGCTTTAGCTCTTTGTTGAGTACGATCTTTTCGGAAAACCGCTTCGCGCTTTTCCGGATCATGCTCTAGCTGTGAACTTTCAGGAGGTTGTCCATTCGGCCCTGACCGGGAACTCTGAAGTCGCCAAACACCAGCGATTCGCGGAGAACCGAATGGACGTTCACAAGAATGCGCCTCTGACGCCGAAAGGTCGAGAGGCGATGGTGCGAAGTGTTGTTGAGCGAAGGCTGAGCCAGGCGGTCGCCGCGCGCCAGTTCAACACCACCGCGAAGACAGTCGCCAAGTGGGTCAAACGCTTCCGCGCGGACGGCGTGGATGGGTTGCGAGATCGTTCCTCACGGCCTCTTTCATCGCCAAGCCAAACCCCG
>NZ_JAGKJJ010000016.1 GCF_020329505.1 Bradyrhizobium semiaridum | reverse complement strand
CGCTGCATCCGGGCTACGGGCCGTCTTCTCCTTCCCCGAAAGGGGGAAGGTCCGGATGGGGTCTGCCGCAGGCGATGCTCTTCGTGGAGAGACCGGATCCAGACCCGCTGTTCTGGCGAGCGAAGCGACCTCCCCTTTTGAAGTGGAGGTTTGGCATCGCGCAGTTCAGTGGGCCCTATTCGAGCCACGCACTTTGCCTCCCTTCAGGCGGCTAGGGCGCGTGTGTCGTTTCGGAATATTAGAATAATACCCCTGAGTTGCCCGACATGTCAAGCCGCCGTTTCGACCGATTTCGATCCCTGGCCGCCGCCGGCTCCTTTGCATGGGGTTGTTTTCGAGGTTTTGGCTGTACGCGCCCCGAGCGACGCATTGTTCAGCGTCTAAGCACCGCAATCGTGCGATTGGCAAACGCCAGCCGCTCGGCCATGACAGACACGAAATAAGTCAGCAGCTTCTGGCCGAGTTCGGGGTCTTCGGTCTTGATCGCGGCGAACTGGTGGGCGTTCAGCACGTAGAGCACGCTCGCCACCTCGGCCTGGATGGTGGCGCTGCGCGGGCTGCGCGAGACCAGGCCCATCTCGCCGATCGTGGTGTAGCGGCCGAGGCTGCGCACCCGCGTGGTGCGGCCGTCGTCGGCCGGCACCATGACGCCGACGCGGCCGTCGAGGATGAAGTGCATGGAATCGGCGGGGTCGCCGGCGCGCACGATGACCTCGTCGGCCTCGACCTCGATGCGCTGGCAGCGGCGGATCAATTCGTCGGCGCTGTGCTCGCTTTCCAGGATCCGCGCGAACCAGCTGCGCAGATCGGCCTGCTCGAGCGCGAGATCCTGATGTTGCGCGATGATGCCGTTCTCGCACCATTCCAGCGCGTGATCGAGCTCCTCGATGATGGTGACGCCCGCCGTGATGAAGTCGCTGGAGCGCAGCGCCTTCTCGGCGGCCTCGGACAGATGCACCAGCACCAGCTCGACGCCGACCTCATGTGCGCTGCGCTTGATCTGGGCGAAACTGTAGGCCGCCGATGAATCGACGCCGGTGACGAGCTTGAAGTCGAACAGCAGATAGCGCAGCTCGGGATTCTGCTGCAGCAGCTCCTTGACGTGCTGGTAGAGCCGGTTGGCCGAGCCGAAGAACAGGTAGCTCTGCAAGGTCAGGCCGCGGATCTTGCCGCCATGCGCCAGCAGCGTGGCCTGGTCGTCGCGCGAGCGGTCGAGCGAGCTGCGATATTCGGAGCCGTCGAAGCTGAACTTGATGGCCTCGATCCGCGACGCCGACAGCGCGAAGGTCGCGCAGCCGATGATCACGCCGATCAGGATGCCGGGGACGAAGCCCCAGCCGACGATGATGACGATGATCGCGAGCAGCGACAGATATTCCGTCACCGACAACCGCTTGCGCGATTCGATGATCCATTTGTGCAGCTGGTCGACGCCGAGATAGAGCAGCAGGCCGCCGAGCACGAATTTCGGAATGAAGCCGAGCAGCTGCGGCGCGACCGCGAGCATCAGCAGCGCCGCCGCCGCGGCGGTCAGGCCGGACAGGCGGCCGCGCCCGCCGGTCGAGAAATTGAGGATGGTGCGGCTGACCGAGATGCAGCCCGCATAGGCGGCCATCGCGCCGGCCAGGATGTTGGCCAGGCCGGTGACGTTGAGCTCGCGCTCCAGATTGGCCTCGCGGTGCACCGCGACCTCGACGCCGGTGGTGTTGAACAGCGTCGAGGCGGCGGTGACGAAGATCACCGCGACCAGATGGCCGAGCAGGTCCGGAACCATGAACCAGGGAAACCGCGCCAGCTCGTTGGCGTGCCAGGGCAGCATCAAGGTCGCCGCCGGCGGCCGCTCGAACGTCCAGCCCAGCAGCCGGGCTTCCTCGGGCGTGATGCCGGTGATCCACAATGCCAGATGCGCGACGATCACGCCGCCGATCAGGATGACCGGCAGGCCGAACGCGGTCCGCGAGCGATGCCAGGTCAGGTACAGCACCAGCGCCATCGCGGCGGCCGCGCCCAGCTCGGAGAGGGTGATGAAGTTCGCAAACAGAGGCAGCGTGTCGAGGTGCAGGGAATTTCCGGTGATGACCCGGATCGCGCCCAGCACGATCAGAAGCCCGGTGGCGCCCAGGAAGCCGCCGACCACGGGATAGGGCACGTAACGGATGGCGCGGCCCATCCGCGTCAGTCCGAGGCCGCACATCACGAATCCGGTGATGATGGTCGACAGGCCGAGCGTGATCAGCACCGGTGCGAGCAGCGGCGCCGCCGGATCGATCGCGATCATGCGTTCGACCAGCGAGGCCGCAAGGATTCCCATCACCGCGGCGGTCGAGCTGTCGGGGCCGGCGATCGCAAACGGCAGCGAGCTGCCGAGCGCGATGACGGCCGCAAGCAGCGCCGTGCTGATGAAGGTCGCCGCCACGCCGTAGGACAGGTAGGGCGACAGCGGGCCCGCGAACACCAGCAGTGCATAGGACAGGCCGAACGTGATGCTGAGGACGCTTGCTGCGCTTCCGCCAAGCACATCGTTGATGGCCCGCCGCGTCCGCGAGCCGAAATAGAGCGATCGGCTGATCACGAAATCAGTGCCCTGAAAATTGCACTCTCAGTGGTAAACGACCGCGGTACGGCCCGACAACAGAAATCTTGCCGCGGCCTCAGCCGTGCCCGCCCTCATTGCCGAACGCGCCATGGCGGCCGATGCCGGAAGCGACGCGGCTACCTCAGGGTGACGGTGATAGATCGAATATGATGACGGCGGCTAAACCTTCAGCTCCGTGCCCGTGACGCGGCGATATGCCTCGAGATACCGCTTGCTCGTCGCATCCACCACGCTCGCCGGCAGCGGCGGGGCCGGGGCGTCGCCGTTCCAGCGGCCGGCGCGGCGCTCGGCGTCGAGGTAGTCGCGCAGCGGCTGCTTGTCGAAGCTCGGCTGCGGCTGGCCTACCTTGTAGGCGTCGACCGCCCAGAACCGCGAGCTATCCGGCGTCATCACTTCGTCGATCAGGATGATGCGGCCGTCCTTGTCCCGCCCGAATTCGAACTTGGTGTCGGCGATGATGATGCCGCGGGCGCGGCTGGTCTGTTCGCCATAGCCGTAGACATCGCGCGCCATCTTCTCCAGCGTTGCCGCGACGTCGCTGCCGACGATCTCGCGCACCCGCGCCACCGTGATGTTCTCGTCGTGACCGGTCTCGGCCTTGGTCGCCGGGCTGAAGATCGCCGGCTCGAGCTTCTGGCTCTCGACCAGGCCGGCCGGCAGCTTCTCGCCGGCGAGTGTGCCGCCCGCCGCGTACTCCTTCCACGCCGAGCCGGAGATGTAGCCGCGGATCACGCATTCGATCGGAAACACGGTGGTGCGCTTGCACAGCATCGCGCGCCCCAAAATGTCGGCGCGATGATTGTTCAGCTCGGGCACTGCGCGGATGATCTCGTCGGCGTCGGCGCTGATCATGTGGTGCGGCACGGTGCCTTCGAGCTGCCGGAACCACCAAGCGCTGATCTGGGTCAGCACCGCGCCCTTCATCGGGATGGTCTCCGCCATGACAACGTCGAACGCCGAGATGCGGTCGGTGGTCAGCAGCAGCACGCGGTCATCGCCGACGGCGTAGATATCGCGCACCTTGCCGCGGCCGATCCGCAGCAGGGGCAAATCGCTGGATAGCATCGCGGTCATGGGCGTGGTCTTTCCGGTGAGTCAGGCGGTTTACAACGACGTGCGCCCGCACGGGGGCGTGCGGGCGCCGGACATTAGCACAGGAAATAGCTCACTCCGGCAGCGGAATGAACTCGTGTTCGTGCGGAACCTGCGCGAACCGTCCGGTTTTCCAATCCTGTTTGGCCTGCTCGATCCGCTCCTTCGAGGAGGAGACGAAATTCCACCAGATGTGGCGCGGCCCTTCCAGCGCGTCGCCGCCGAGAAACATCATGCGGGTCGGCCGCAGCGTCTTCACGGTGATGCGGTCGCCGGGCCGGAAGATCAAGAGGCGCGGCCCCTCATGGCGGTCGCCCGCGATCTCGACCTCGCCGTCGACGAGGTAGATCGCGCGCTCCTCATGGTCAGGATCGAGCGGCAGGCTGGCGCCGCCCTGCGCGGTGACCTCGGTGTAGAACCACGGCGAGACCATGCTGACCGGCGAGGTGATGCCGAACGCCGAGCCGGCGATCACGCGCGCGGTGAAGTCGCGCTCGGAGATCATCGGCAGATCGCCTGCCGCATAATGCTGGAACGACGGTGCGATCTCCTCCTTGCCGGCGGGCAGTGCGATCCAGCTTTGCAGCCCCAGCATCTTCTGGCCGTCGCGGCGCTGCACGTCGGGCGTGCGCTCGGAATGCGCGATGCCGCGGCCCGCGGTCATCAGATTCATCGCGCCGGGCTGGATCTCCTGGATGTTGCCCTCGCTGTCGCGATGCATGATGCTGCCGTCGAACAGATAGGTGACGGTGGCGAGACCGATATGCGGATGCGGCCTCACGTCCATGCCCTTGCCGGCGAGATACTGCACCGGGCCGAAGTGATCGAAGAAGATGAAGGGACCGACCATCTGCCGCTTGCCGTGCGGCAGCGCGCGCCGCACCGCAAAGCCGTCGCCGAGATCGCGGGTGCGCGGCACGATGATCAGATCCAGCGCGTCGCAGGTGTTGGGATCGCCGAGTTCGGGATCGGTCGAGGGCTGCCAGCTCATGTGAAAGTCTCCTTCTCTTTTTGCCGCGATCGTAACAGGATTTGATCGCCCCGTCGCGGCGACCCGGCATGGTCACGATGGTCTATTTGCCGGTCCCGTGCGATATCGGCGAGAGCAATCCTAGAAACTGGGACAAGCGATGGTTTCCCTGTTCAAGCCCGGCGCGACACTGTTGCAGGTCGATGGTCCGGTGATCGAGACCGCGCGCCTGATCCTGCGGCCATGGCGCGCATCCGATGTCGCAGAGAACACGCGGATGCTGTCCGATCCCGAGACCGCGCGCTTCATCACGCCGGATCACCAGCCCGTCACTTCGGAGCTGAAGGGCTGGCGCAATGCCGCCGTCATCGCGGGTCACTGGGCGCTCCACGGCTTCGGCATGTTCGCCGTCGAGGAGAAATCCTCATCCCGCTATATCGGCCGCGTCGGTCCGTATTGTCCGCCCGAATGGCCGGGCCTCGAGGTCGGCTGGGGCATCGCCAGGGAGTATCGCGGCCGCGGCTATGCGGTGGAGGCGGCGCGCGCCGCGATCGGCTTCGTGTTCGATCATTTCACCGTCGACCGCATCATCCATTGCATCGATCCGGCCAACGTCGCGTCGCAGGCCGTGGCGCGGCAGCTCGGCGCGGTGAACAAGGGTCCGGGCAAGCTCGAGGGCGATGTCATCGATATCTGGGTCACGCTGCGCAGCCGCTGGCGCGGCGATCCGTGTTGATTTCCCTGACCGACTTTGCGGGGGAGGAAGCCTGACCGGCGTGCTCGCCTCGCCCGGTGCTACGCATCTCCCGCCCGTCATTCCGGGGCTCGCGCTATGCGCGCCCCGGAATGACGAAAGCCGTGGCCCCAGCGTCGTGCGACAACAGCCAGTTGGGGTAATGGGTCCTGGCCTTCGCCAGGACGACACCGAATGTGTGGCGCGCCTACTGCCTGCCCAGCTGCGTTGCCTGCTCCACGCGGTCGAAGCGCTCCAGCGTCAGGATGGCATCCGCGAGCTGGTCGGCGCGCTTGTCGAGCACCGGGCGGGCCAGCGTCAGGAATTTCTGCTGCATCGCTGTGGCGTCGGGGAACGAGGTCGGCTCGCCCGAGGGGTCGGCGTAGAGACGCTCGTGGGTACCGTCGTCGGTCGTGATGGAGACGCGAGCGCCGAACGGGTGCGTGCGGCCGATCTCGAGGCGGTCGTCCTGCACCACGTCGAACTTGTCGGCGAGCGCGTCGATCGCCTTGTCGCCGAGCCGATCGTAATCGTCCCAGCCGAAGCGGCCCTGATCGAGCGCGATCGCGCCGGTGAAGAACATCGAGAACTGGCCGCCGACCACCGAGGTCGGATGGCGCTTGGTGGCGGCATCGCCGGTCAGCGTGATGCCATTGCGGTGCAGGCCGACCTCGACCTTCCTGATCTGGTCCGGCGTCAGATTGTGCTCGCGCCGCATCGCGATCAGCGCGTCGATCGCGGCATGGGTGTAGCGGCAGCTCGGATACGGCTTCACGCCGATCTTCATCGTCTCATAGGTGCTGCCGAGCCCGGCCACCGCCTTGTCGGGATGCGCGTCATCGCTGTAGCCGACCAGAAGGCCATGCTTGCCCTCGACCGCCTCGGTCGAACCGACGAAATCGTTGCGCGCCAAGGTCGCGGCGATCACGCCGTTCATCGCGGCGGCGCCGACCTGGTAACGCTTGTTCCAGGCGCCGTTGACCAGGAACTGCAGCGAGCCCGCGGCCTGGCTGCCGGAGACGCCGAAGGCCGAGATGAGCTGTTGCTGCGACAGCCCGAACAGCTTGCCCGCCGCCGCGGCGGCGCCGTAGGTGCCGGCGGTCGCGGTCGGGTGGAAGCCGCGGGCATAATGCGAGGTCGGATCGAGCGCGTTGCCGAGCCGGCAACACACCTCATAGCCGGCGACAATCGCGGTCAGCACGTCGCGGCCGGAGGCGCCGACCATCTCGCCGACCGCGAACGCGGCGGGCACCACGGGCGCGCTCGGATGCAGCGAGGAATCGGCATGGGTGTCGTCGAAATCGAGCGAATGGCCGAGCGCGCCGTTGAGCAGCGCCGCCACCGCCGGGGTCCAGGTCTTGCTGTCGCCGAACACCGTGGCCTCGCCCTTGCCGTCCAGCGCCAGCGCTTCAAGCATCTTCAGCAGTGACGGCGTCGATTCCGCGTCGCGGCGGGCGCGGATCGTGCTGCCGAGAAAATCCAGCGTCAGCACCTTGGCGCGCTCCAGCACCTCCGCCGGGATGTCCTGATATTTCAGCTCGGCAACATAGGCGGCGAGCGTTGCGGTTTCGTGGGCCATCGTGTTTCCTCAATTTTGCGGCGCAGGGTAGGCGGGCGGGTTTGGCCTTTCAAGCCACCTTGCTGCCGCGGGCAGCAGCCATGCTCCTTGCTATGTAACACGGGCTATTCGATTGATTCCGGATCACGCCGCATGAGCACCTTCGCAAAACGCATGTTCGACCAGTTCTGGGCCCGCAAGACCCAGCTGGCGCTGGCCGTCCGGATCGCGTCCGCGGGCGTGGCGGCCTATGCCATCGCACTGGCGCTCAATCTCATGCTGCCGCTGTGGGCGGTGCTGACCTCGCTGATCGTGACGCAAATGAGCGTCGGCCGCTCGCTGAAAGCAACGCGCGACTACATGCTCGGCACCATCGGCGGCGCCGTCTATGGCGGCGCGCTCGCGGTGCTGATCCCGCATTCCGGCGAAGGCAGCCTGCTGGCGCTGCTGGTGCTGGCGATCGTGCCGCTCGCCTTTATCGCCGCGCTCAATCCGAGCCTGAGCTCGGCGACGGTGACGGCGGTCATCGTGCTGCTGCTGCCGACGATGCATCACACCAATCCGCTGGACTCTGCGATCGACCGCGTCCTCGAGGTCACGGTCGGCGCGCTCACCGGGCTTGCGGTCTCGTTCCTGGTGCTGCCGTCGCGCGCGGTGAGCCAGATCCGAGTCAATGGCTCGAAATTGTTGGAGCTGCTCTCGGCCGCGTTTGCGGAGCTGCTCGCCGGCCTGACGCGCGGCCTCGACAACGACGCGCTGCACCGGATCCAGGACGGCATCGGCACCGCGGTGACCAATCTGCATGCGACCGGCCTCGAGGCCGAGCGCGAACGTTCGATGCACCTGTCGTCGGGGCCGGATACCGGGCCGCTGCTGCGGACGATCCAGCGGCTGCGGCACGATGTCGTGATGATCGGGCGCGCCTGCGTCGTGCCGCTGCCGGCCGACATCCAGGCCAGGCTGGCGCGGCCGCTGGCCGACGTCAGCAAGGCGATCGTCGCCTATATGATGGCGGTCGCGACTGCCTTGCGCGCCGGCAGCGGACCGGCCGACATCGCGCCGGTCGACGCGGCGCTGCACGCCTACAGCGAGGAGGTCGCCGCGGTTCGCAGGGACGGCCTGATTCGCGGCCTGCCGGTCGATGCGGCCGAGCGCTTCTATGCACTCGGCTTTTCGCTCGACCAGATGCGCCAGAACCTGAACGATCTCAAGCGCTGCCACGGCAACTGGTGCACCAGCGGCGGTGCCGCGGAGAAGATCATCAAGGAGGACGCCGAGGAGACCGCGGCATGAGGTTGGCCGTCGCTCAGTCTGCGACCTTCCGCAGCATCGCCGGCACGATCAGGCGATGGAATGGCAGGATGACGGCGAGATAGGCGCGGCCGAGCCAGTTGTGGGTCAGCACCAGCGTGGTGGCCGTGACGTTGCGTCCGGGTCCGGCGGGCGTGACGTCGACGACGAGCCGGAAATCCAGGTGTTTGTCGTTGAAGCCTGCGACCAGCCGCTCCGGCGTTTGGCTCACGACCGGAAATATCCCGATCATGTCGCGCGCGACGCCCTCGGTCGCACCCGATGTCTTCAGGCCGAGCGGCGCGACCAGGAGGTTGCGCAGGGCGAGCAGCATGTCGATCCAGCGTGCCTGCCGCGTCACCATCGCTTCGGCCGCGTGCCGCGCGTCAAGGTCGGCTTGCGTGGTCGCAATCCGGAACGCATCGATGAACTGCGCGCCTGCGAGCAGCGCGCCGGGATCCACGTTCGGCGTGACCTCGTCAACCCTCATGCGGCCAGTCTGCGTGCCAGCAGGCGGAAACGCAAGATCAGAAGCGTGGCATAGACCGCGGTCCCGAGCGAGAGCCCGATCCAGACACCGGCCGCGCCGAGCTTGAGCAGGAATGCGAGCGCGCAAGCCGACGCGAATCCGATCAGCCAATAGCTGATGACGGCGAACAGCAGCGGCACCTGGGTGTCGTTCATGCCGCGCAGCGCGCCGGCGGTGGTGGTCTGCATGCCGTCGGCGATGAAGAAGGTGGCGCCGATCAGCAGCAGCATCGCGATCAGCTGCGCCGTGGCATCGCTGGCCTCGCCGAGGAACAGTTCGGCGATCGCCGAGCGCGCCAGGATCACCGCCAAGGTCATCACGGTCATGAAGACGGCGCTGAGCGCAACCGCGACATAGCCGGCGCGCCGTACCGCGTCGGCGTCGCGGCGGCCGACGGCGTGGCCGACCCGCACGGTCGCGGCCATGCTGACGCCGAACGGCACCATGAACAGGATCGCGGCGATCTGCAGCGCGATCTGGTGCGCCGCCAGCGCGGTGGTGCTGATCAGGCCCATCAGAAGGCCGGCGGCGCCGAACAGGCCGTATTCGAGCAGGAACGACAGCGAGATCGGGGCGCCGACCGCGACCAGCTTGCCCATCAGCGGCCAGTCGAGCCGCCAGACACGGGCGAACACGTGATACTTGCGGAACGGGCGGCGCCGCGCACAGAACCAGGCCCCGGCGAGGAAGGTGCCGAGATTGACAAGCGTGGTCGCAAGGCCAGCGCCGAACAGGCCGAGCTCGGGCATGCCCCATTTGCCGTAGAGCAAGAGATAGACCATCAGCGCATTGGCCGGGATCGCGGCCAGCGTGATCCACAGCACCGGCTCGGGCCGGTTCACCGCGCTCATGAAGCCGCGCAGCGCGATAAACCACAGCGCCGGCAGGATGCCCCAACCGAGCCCGAACAGATATTGCTGCGCGAGATGCGCGGTGGCGGGGGCCTGACCGAGCGCGAGCAGGATACGCTCGCCCTGGAACGGCAGCGCCATCAGCGGCAGCACCATGAAGAAGCCTGCCCACAGCCCGACGCGTAGCGCCCGCCGCATCATGCGCGGATCGCGCGCCCCGAACGCCTGCGCCGCCAACGGCGAGACCGCCGAGACCATGCCCATACCGATGGTGAAGCTGACAAAGAACACGGTATGCGCCAGTGCCGCGGCAGCCACGGCGTCGCTACCCAGCCGGCCGATGAAGGCGAGGTCGGTCGTCATCATCGCGATCTGCCCGAGCTGCGTCAGCGCCAGCGGCACCGCGAGCTTCAGCGTTTCCGCAAGCTCGGCCGTGAGCAGGTTGCGAGACACCGCGACGGCCGCGGGCGCGGCCGGTTCAACCTTGTCGATGCAGGTCATGGGGAACGCTTAGCACGGCAAGCGGGCCAAAAGCATGGCCAAGCTGCCCAGGAAGATCACGATCGCGCCGGGATCCGCTTGATCTTGGCGCCGAGCGCGTTCAGCCGCTCGTCGATCCGCTCATAGCCGCGCTCGATCTGGCTCGCATTGTTGATGGTGGAGGTGCCCTCGGCGCAAACCGCGGCGAGCAGCATCGCCATACCGGCACGGATGTCGGGCGAGATCATCGGCGCGCCGCGCAGGCGGCTGGGGCCCGCCACGATCGCGCGATGCGGGTCGCACAGCACGATGCGGCCGCCCATCGCGATCAGATTGTCGACGAAGAACATCCGCGACTCGAACATCTTCTCGTGCATCAGGATGACGCCGCTGCACTGCGTGGCGGTGACGATCGCGATCGACATCAGGTCGGCCGGGAAGGCCGGCCAGGGCTGGTCCTCGAGCTTCGGCACATGACCGCCGAAATCGTCCTGGATCTTCATGGTCTGGTTCGACGGCACGACGAGATCGTCGCCCTCGACGCCGCAGACGATGCCGAGCCGTTCAAATCCCATCCGGATCGAACGCAGATGCTCGACGCCGGCGCGGGCGATGCGCAGCGGCGAACGTGTCACCGCGGCGAGCCCGATCAGCGATCCGACCTCGATATGGTCGGGCTGAATGGCAAAGGTCGCGCCACCCAGCGTCGCCGGACCATGCACGGTGATGGTGTTGGTGCCGATGCCCTCGATCCTGGCGCCGAGTGCGACCAGGAAATTGGCGAGGTCCTGAACATGCGGCTCGGAGGCCGCGTTGCGCAAATAGGTGGTACCGCGGGCGGCCACCGCGGCCACCAGCGCGTTCTCGGTCGCAGTGACGCTGGGCTCGTCGAGGAACACGTCGGCGCCCTTCAGGCGCGAGGCGCGGAACTCGAGCCGGTGCGTCGCGGTCACGGTGGCGCCGAGCTGCTCGAAAGCCAGAAAGTGGGTGTCGAGGCGGCGGCGGCCGATCACGTCGCCGCCGGGCGGCGGCAGTGCGACCTCGCCGCAGCGGGCGAGCAGCGGGCCGGCTAGCAGGATCGAGGCGCGGATGCTCCGGCACAGCTCGGGATCGAGATCGGCGGCGCGGATCTCCCTGGCGTGGATCGCAAGCGTGTTGCGCTCGGTCCATTCGGCCGAGGCGCCGACCGAGCGGCACAGCTCGACCAGCGTCTCGGTGTCGCGGATGCGCGGCACATTGGTCAGCGTGACCGGATGCTCGGTCAAGAGCGCCGCCGCGATGATCGGCAGCGCCGAGTTCTTGTTGCCGGACGGCTCGATGGTGCCGGAGAGCCGGCGGCCGCCTTCTACGATGTACTGGATCGGCGGCACGCGGAAACAGGCCCCATTTTAGATGTCGAGTTAGATGTCGATCGTGGCGCTCAGCGAGTTTTCCTGAATGAAGTCGCGGCGCGGTTCTACCACGTCGCCCATCAGTTTGGTGAAGATATCGTCGGCCTCGTCGACCTCCTTGACCTTCACCTGCAGCAGCGAGCGGGCGTCCTTGTCCAGCGTGGTCTGCCAGAGTTGCTCCGGGTTCATCTCGCCAAGACCTTTGTAGCGCTGCAGCGTCACGCCCTTGCGGGCAGCCTCGGTCACGGCCTCGAACAGGCCGACCGGGCCGTGGATGACCTGCTCGGCATCCCTCCGTCGCAGCTTGCCGGCCCGCACATAGACCTCCTGCAGCTTGGTCGCATATTCGTCGAGCTTGCGCGCATCCGCCGAGCCGAGGAACGCAGCATCGATGATCGCCACGTCCTTGACGCCGCGCACGGTGCGCTCGAACTGGAAGCCCTGGCCTTCGACGAAGTCGCCGATCCAGCCGCGCTCGACTTCGTCAGCCAATGCGTCCAGCCGCTTGGCGATGTAATCGGCCGCCGACTTGGCGGTCTCGACGTCGCTGGTGATCTTTGGATTCAGTACGCCGGCGATTGCCGCCTGCTCGATCACGGTGCGATTGTAGCGGCTGTGCAGATTGCGCAGCACCGATCGAATGACGCGGGCATCCTCAATCAGCGACAACAGGTCGCGGCCGGAGCGGTCGTCACCGGAGGCCGGCTTGAACACGCATTCATCCAGCCCGGTCGAGATCAGATAATCCTCGAGCGCGCGCTCGTCCTTCAGGTACTGCTCGGACTTGCCGCGCGCGACCTTGTAGAGCGGCGGCTGGGCGATATAGAGGTAGCCGCCATCGATGATCTCGCGCATCTGGCGGTAAAAGAAGGTCAGCAGCAGCGTGCGGATATGGGCGCCGTCGACGTCGGCGTCCGTCATCACGATAATCTTGTGATAGCGCAGCTTGTCGATCGAGAAATCGTCGCTGATGCCGGTGCCGAGCGCGGTGATCAGCGTGCCGATCTGCTCGCTCGACAGCATCTTGTCGGGACGCACGCGCTCGACGTTGAGGATCTTGCCGCGCAGCGGCAGCACCGCCTGGAACTCGCGGTTGCGGCCCTGCTTGGCGCTGCCGCCGGCCGAGTCGCCCTCGACGATGAACAGTTCGGATTTCGCCGGGTCCTTTTCCTGGCAGTCGGCGAGCTTGCCGGGCAGCGAGGAGACGCTGAGCGGGCTCTTGCGCGTCAGTTCGCGCGCCTTGCGCGCGGCTTCGCGGGCCGCGGCAGCCTGGATCACCTTGCCGACGATCTCCTTGGCTTCCTTCGGGTTCTCCTCGAACCAGGCGGCGAGCGCCTCGTTGAGCACGTTCTCGACCACCGGGCGCACTTCCGAGGACACCAGCTTGTCCTTGGTCTGCGACGAGAATTTCGGGTCCGGCACCTTCACCGACAGCACGGCGGTGAGGCCTTCGCGGCAATCGTCGCCGGTCAGCGCGATCTTTTCCTTCTTCGCATTGGCCTCGGCGTAGCCGTTGACCTGGCGCGTCAGCGCGCCGCGGAAGCCGGCCAGATGGGTGCCGCCGTCACGCTGCGGGATGTTGTTGGTGAAGCACAGCACGTTCTCGTGGTAGCTGTCGTTCCACCACAGCGCGGCCTCGACGCCGATGCCGTTGGCTTCCGCGCGCACCATGATCGGCGCGGGCACGATCGCCTTCTTGTTGCGGTCGAGATATTTGACGAACTCCTCGACGCCGCCGGAATAATGCATCTCCTCGCGCTTCTCGACCGCGTGGCGCATGTCCGAGAGCACGATGTTGACGCCGGAATTGAGGAAGGCGAGCTCGCGCAGCCGGTGCTCCAGCGTCGCAAAGTCGTACTCGACGTTCTTGAAGGTCTCGACCGAGGCGTGGAAGGTGACCTCGGTGCCGCGCTTGCCCGGCGCTTCGCCGACCACGCGGAGCGGTGCGACGGCATCGCCATGGGCGAACTCGATGTAATGTTCCTTGCCGTCGCGCCAGATCCGCAGCTCGAGCTTGCTCGAAAGCGCGTTGACCACGGAGACGCCGACGCCGTGCAGACCGCCGGACACCTTGTAGGAGTTCTGGTCGAACTTTCCGCCGGCATGCAGCTGGGTCATGATGACCTCGGCCGCCGAGATGCCTTCGCCCTTGTGGATGTCGACCGGAATGCCGCGGCCGTCGTCGTACACGGTAACGGAATTGTCGGCATTGAGCGTGACCACAACGCGGCTGGCGTGGCCGGCCAGCGCCTCGTCGATCGCATTGTCGACGACCTCGTAGACCATGTGGTGCAGGCCGGAACCGTCGTCGGTATCGCCGATATACATGCCGGGCCGCTTGCGCACGGCGTCAAGGCCCTTCAGCACCCGGATCGATTCCGCGCCATATTCGGCCGGAATGGGATGCTCAGATTCGGCAGGGGTCTGCCGGGCAGGTTCTGTCATGTGAAGCCTTCGAGGATGTCCCGAATCAGCTGCGCAATATGAGGCGCTGATTGCGCTATTTGTGCCATGAAAGAGGAGTTGCGCCTAGCGCAAAGTCTGTCTCCACAAACTATTGAATAAATGGGATTTTTTAGCACTTTTTCAAGGCCTTTGAATGCCGATTCAGGAGGCCTTGAAAAGCCCGATTCGCGGACGGATTTTGGCACGCTTGGGGAGCGATTCCGCGCCCTCAGCCGCGCCCCGTGACCCGTCCGGATTCGACGTCGAATATCTCGCCGGTCGGGCCGATGTCGGCGAACGCGGCAGGATCGGCGCCGGTCATCCAGACCTGCGCGCCGAGCTTTGCCAGCTCGTCGAACAGCGCCTTGCGCCGGCCGGGATCGAGATGCGCGACGACCTCGTCGAGCAGCAGCAGCGGCACGATGCCGGTCATCTCGGCGACCATCGTGGCGTGCGCCAGCACGAGGCCGATCAGCAGTGCCTTCTGCTCGCCGGTCGAGGCATCGCGTGCCGGCATGTTCTTCGGCGCGTAGACGACCTGCAGGTCGGTCAAATGCGGGCCGTCGAGCGTGCGTCCGGCGGCGGCGTCGCGCGGCCGGCTGGCGCGCAGGATCTCGCGGTAGCGGTCTTCGACCGCGGTGGCGGGCTCTTGCAGCAGCGCATTCTCCATCCAGCCGTCGAGCGCGATCTCGGCGGACGGAAACGCCGAGGCCGCGCCGCGCTCGCGCAGCATCACGGCGAGCCTGGCGGCGGTCTGGCCGCGCGATGCGGCGACCGCGACCGCGAGCTCCGCGGTCTCGCGCTCGATCGCATCACACCAATGGTCGTCATAGTTGCGCACTTCGAGCATCCGGTTGCGCGAGCGCAGCGAACGCTCCAGCGCCGAGACGCGGCTGGAATGCTCGGAATCGATCGCCAGCACCAGGCGATCGAAGAAGCGCCGCCGCTCCGAGGCCGCGCCCATGAACAGGCCGTCCATCGCCGGTGTCAGCCACACGATGCGCAGATGATCGCCGAACGCGGTTGCCGAGCCGACCGGCTCGCGGTCGATCCGGCAGCGCCGCGTGGTGCCGCCTTCGCCGGTCGGCGCATCGATGCCGGTCCCGAGCGTGGCAAGGCCGAGCGCGCCCTCGACCTCCGCCGCCACCGCCCAGGAGCCGTTGCCCTGGTTGTCGGCGATGTCCTCCAGCGTCGCGCGGCGCAGGCCGCGGCCCGGCGACAGAAACGAGATCGCCTCCAGGCAATTGGTCTTGCCGGCGCCATTCGGCCCGACCAACACTACCATGTCGCCCGCAACCTGCAGCGTCGCCGCCCGGTAATTGCGGAAATGCGTCAGCGACAGGCGGTGAATGCGGGACGGGGTCATCTTTCCTTGTCATTGCCGGGCTTGACCCGGCAATCCATCGTCCGCGTTAGCGGACAATCTCGTCATATAGGTCGCGCCACTCGGGATTGCCGGCAACGATCAGGTCAATTTTCCACTCGCGCGACCAGTGCTTGATGTTCTTCTCGCGTTGGAGTGCCGCAGCGATGGTCGCATGAGCTTCGAAGTAGACCAGCGTCTTCACGCCGTAGCGCTTGGTGAAGCCTTCCGCCAATCCCTCGCGATGCTCGTAGACGCGCCGGACCAGATCATTAGTCACAACCGACATACAGGGTGCCACCAGGCTTGCTTGCGAGGATGTACACCCAATAGGTCATTTCGCTTTGATGGATGGCCGGGTCAAGCCCGGCCATGACGAGCGGAAATCATCACACCCGCATCGGCATCAGCACGTACAGCGCGCCCTTGTTGTCCTTGTCCTGGACCAGCGTCGGCGAGCCGGGGTCGGCGAGCTTCAGCACCGCGACCTCGCCCTCGATCTGGGCGGCGATGTCGAGCAGATAGCGCGAGTTGAAGCCGATATCGAGCGCGTCGGAGGCGTATTCGACCTCAAGCTCCTCGGTGGCGCTGCCGGAATCCGGGTTGGTGACCGAGAGCACCAGCTTGCCCGCGGACAGCGCCAGCTTCACGGCGCGGCCGCGCTCACTGGAGATGGTCGAGACGCGGTCGACGGCGGCCTCGAAGTCCTTCTTGTCGACCACCAGCTCCTTGTCGTTGTTCTGCGGAATGACGCGTCCATAGTCCGGGAAGGTACCGTCGATCAGCTTCGAGGTCAGCACCACATTGCCGAGCGAGAAGCGGATCTTGCCCTGCGACAGCTCGATCTGGATCTCGGCCTCGCCGTCCTCGATCAGCCGCTGCACCTCGCCGACGGTCTTGCGCGGCACGATCACGCCGGGCATCCCGGTCGCGCCCTTCGGCAAGGCGAGGTCGATCTGCGCCAGGCGGTGGCCGTCGGTGGCGACACCGCGCAGGGTCGCGGCCTTGGCGGTGCCGGCCGAGTGCAGATAGATGCCGTTGAGGTAGTAGCGGGTTTCCTCGGTCGAGATCGCGAATTGCGTGCGGTCGATCAGGCGCTTGATGTCGGAGGCCGGCAGCGAGAACGAATGCGTCATGTCGCCGGCGGCAAGATCCGGGAAATCGCTCTCGGGCAGCGTCTGCAGCGTGAAGCGCGAGCGGCCGGCCTTGACTGCCAGCACCGAGCGGTCGCCATCGGCCTCCAGCACGATCTGCGAGCCGTCCGGCAGCTTGCGGACGATGTCGTAGAACATATGCGCCGGCACGGTGGTCGAGCCGGCGGTTCCGGTCTCCGCGGCCAGCGTCTCCGTCACCTCGAGGTCGAGGTCGGTCGCCTTCAGCGACAGCTGGCTGCCTTCGGCGCGGATCAGGACGTTGCCGAGGATCGGGATGGTGTTGCGGCGCTCGACCACGCGATGAACGTGACCCAGCGATTTTAGGAGTTGCGCGCGCTCGACGGTGACCTTCATTGCAATACCCGCCAGATCCCTCAGATGGAAAGGCCGGGCGGCCGGTCATGGCGGCGCCGCGGCGTTGGAAACCCGAACAGCCGGATCAATATCGGATTTGATCAAACCCACGGGGGGACCGCAAGGTGGCGCGGATGGCGGGCCGGTGCAAGGGAAACGCGCGCGAAACCGCGCCCGTTCCCCACGTTTTGGGCCGGAAAAAGCTATCGCCCTCCCTTGCGAGAAGGGAGGGCGAGGGAACGCGAGAGCCCCGCGAGCGGCTTATTCCTGGAGCTGGCGCTTCAGCGACTCGACTTCCTCCGACAGCGCGGTGTCCCTGGCGACCAGTGCCTCGATCTTGCGCACGGCGTGCAGCACGGTGGTGTGGTCGCGGCCGCCGAAGCGCCGGCCGATCTCCGGCAGCGAGCGCAGGGTCAGCGTCTTGGCCAGATACATCGCGACCTGGCGCGGGCGCACCACGTTGGCGGTGCGGCGCGACGACAGCAGGTCGGAGCGGCTGACATTGTACTGCCGCGCCACCACGCGCTGGATGTCCTCGATCTTGATCCGCTTCGGTTCCTGCGGACGGATCAGGTCGCGCACCTCGCGCTCGGCCATCTCCAGCGTCACCGGCTGGTTGTTGAGCTTGGAGTGCGCCAGCAGGCGGTTGATCGCGCCTTCGAGGTCACGGCCGTTATGGGTGATGGTGCGGGCGAGATAGTCGAGCACCTCCTCCGGCACGTCGAAGCTGGCATGGTGGGCGCGGGCCGCGGCGACGCGCGACTTCAGGATGCCGAGCCGCAGCTCCTCGCCGAGCGAGCCCATCTCGACCACGAGGCCGCCGGCCAGCCGCGAACGCACGCGGTCGTCGAGGCTTTCGAGGTCTGACGGCGGACGATCGGCCGCGATCACGACCTGGCGGCCGGCATCGATCAGCGCGTTCAGCGTGTGACAGAACTCGGCCTGCGTCGACTTGCCCTGCAGGAATTGGAGATCGTCGATCACGAGCACGTCGATGCCGCGCAGCGCCTCCTTGAACGCCAGCGCCGTCTGCGTCTTCAGCGCGGCGACGAAGCCGTACATGAACTTCTCGGCGGTGAGATACAGCACCTTGCGCTCGCTGCCGGAGTTGCCGGCCCAAGTCACCGCCTGCAGCAGATGCGTCTTGCCGAGGCCGACGCCGGCATGGATGTAGAGCGGGTTGAACATCACGGGATCGCCGCGGCGTCCTTCCGCGACCTGACGCGCGGCCGCATGCGCCAGCGTGTTGGAGCGGCCGACGACAAAGCTCGCGAAGGTCAGGCGCGGATCGAGCGGCGAGCCGCCGAGCGCATCATGATTGGCGGAAACCGGCGCGGTCGCGAACGACCGCAGCTCCGGCGCCGGACGTCCATCGGTGCGCGCCACCGGGCGCACCTCGACCGGTGCAACGGGCTCCTTCGCCGGCGCGACCGGACGGATCGCCGAGCGCACGGTGAGGTCGATGCGATGCACCTCCGGCATCTCGGCCTGCCAGCAGGCGAGCACGCGGTCGGTGTAATGCGCCTGGATCCAGCTTTTCAGGAACCGGGTCGGAACCGAGAGGCGGACGCTCTCGTCCTGCACGCACTCCAGATCCATCCGCGCAAACCAGCTGGTGTAGACGTCCTCGCCAACACTCGTCCGCAACCGTCCCTTCACCCGCGACCAGCGATCCTGTTCCGTATTGTTCATTGCCTTCGTACTTCCAGACTGAGTGGTGTGTTGTGGTGAAAATCGCCGCGCAAGGTCCCTGCCGCGGCGCGACCTTCGACGGCGCAGCCTGCTCCGGACAAAGATCTCCCGTGTGGCGACAATGCGCCACGCGTCAGATCAGTCGTGTGGAGAGAATGCTGCCCGCGAGGTCAGCGCGTACTCGACGGTCTCTGCGGGTTGGAGCTGGCGTCCGAGGGGCTGATCACGGAACCACTGGAAATCTGCGCTTCGGCTGTCGTGGCATCGACTGCAGTGATGATCCCGTAAGACATAAGTCCTCCCCCTCCCGCCGCGACGTATCGCGGCAAGCTATCAGCTCGCCTGTGTCTTCAAATCGACGTGCCGCTACCGAACACTGAAATGTCCGGCGCTTCGCCGCGTGTCTTCCTCAACCCGTCCGTTTGCTTCGCGTTCCCGTCGCCAGATCCGACGATCGCTCCTGGTCTCTCTTGTTCGACGCTCCCGCATAATTGGGGGACATCGCCGGAGAAATTTTGACACAGGTCAACCGTCCTCATATTGCTATGAGTTGTCAATCTAGCTTCGCTTGGAGAGCGTCGCTAACGCGCACACCGCCGCCGATTTGCGCGTCCGCCCTTGGGTCTCAAACCGCACTGATCTGGAGAGCCGTGGGCGTCGCGGACAAAGAAATAAATACACCAAGCGCACTTTCTGACAATCCGTGGATTCGACGGAGATCGAGACTCTTCGCGACTGTTGCGACGCTGCAAATGCGCAGTTGCGAAAGCAAGTTTTTGAATCGCCGCGCAGATTCGCGCATGTCACAAACCACGGTGCAATACTAAAAATTTTTCATAGAAAATTTACATTTGCTCTTGCGACGGTCGTTTTTCCAATCGCTGCTCAACACTATGTTGATAAGTAATTCGCGAAGCGTCGTTTTTCAGGGTTACTTTTGCAGGGTAACTCCCGACACGAATTTCCGCAGCAAAGATCGCGGCGCGCTATTCCATATAGGTTGCGTATCTCGGAAAGATTCACGCGTAGCCTTAACTCACGAAGCAAAACATATCCGGTGAACTACGGACGCGACGAAACACGATGCGTCGTTCGTCGCGAAGCAAGGCGATCGTTCTCGCGTGACGAACCTTTCAACGGCAAAAACAAAAAGCCCGGCGCGAGCCGGGCTTCGTGACAACTGTGCTTTTCAGTCAGTCGTGTTTTCAGTCAGCTCACTTCGCGAGCTTGGCGATTCGCTGCGACAGACGCGACACCTTCCGGCTCGCATTGTTCTTGTGAATGATGTTGCGCTGCGCGGCCTTCATCAGCTCGGGCTCGGCGCTCGCCATCGCCTTCAGTGCTGCGTCGCGGTCGCCGCGGCTGATCGCCTCCTCGACGGTGCGGACTGCTCCGCGCATCTGGGTGCGGCGCGACTTGTTGACGATGGTGCGGCGGGCAATCTTGCGGGTCGCCTTCTTGGCGGAAGTGGTGTTGGCCATGGTCTCTAACTGTCCTTCGGCGGTGATCGCTCGGTGGTCGGGCTCGCGCGCACCGGCCGGTTCAAATTCTCGACTCTTGTGTGTTTGTCCAAGGTGTTCTTGAGGCGGCCATGCCAGGAAGCGAAACGCTGCCCCCACATGCGGCACTGTCCAAAGAACAGCGGCGGCAGGATTGCGCCTGCCGCCATCGGCCGGTCTTATAGAGGGCGCAGGTCGCAGCGTCAACGCTTTCCGGGCCGAAAATGGCCCTGAAATCAGCCCGCGGCGGCCGGATAAGGCGCTGAAGCGGTTGAATTTCCGGGAGGCGCCCGGTAAGGCCTGACGATGCCTGGGGCGCGACAGGGAGTTAGGGTGACGCATGATCCGCGGTTTTTTCCGTCTCATCGGCCTCGTGCTGCTGGCGGTCGGATTCATCTTCCTGGTCTATGACGGCGCGCGCTATGTCGCCGACCAGACCTTGCGCTTCACCCGGCTCGGCCAGTTCTGGAACGACATCCACCAGTCCAGCCAGCAGGCCTTCCGGGTCTGGGTGGACGGTTTCGCGCCCTGGCTTTGGAACGATGTGGTCAGGGTGATCCTTGATCAGCCGGTGTTCGCCGTGCTCGGCATCGCCGGCATTCTGCTGATGCTGCTGTTCAGGCCGCGCAAGCCGCTGATCGGCTACGCGCGGGACTGACCGGCCCAGGCGGGCCCGTAACGGGGCTGCCAGCGCTTGCGTAACGACATATATAGGTGACAGCCGCCCCGCAGGCCTTTGCCGCGGTGGCCAATGTCCCGCCCGGAGGTAATCCATGTTGTTCATGCGCAAGACCACCGCGTTGCCGAGCGCCGCCGAGGCGCTGCCCGGCCGCGCGACGCCGATCCCGACTGCGACCACCCATTTCGTCAACGGCAGCAAGCTGCAGCCGCCTTACCCACAAGGCCTCGAGCAGGCCGTGTTCGGGCTTGGCTGCTTCTGGGGTGCGGAGCGCAAGTTCTGGGAGCTCGGCGACGGCATCTACACAACGGCGGTTGGCTATGCCGGTGGCCACACGCCGAACCCGACCTATGAGGAGGTCTGCTCGGGACGCACCGGCCACACCGAAGTGGTGCTGGTCGTGTTCGATCCGAAGAAGATCTCCTACGAGCAGTTGCTGAAGACGTTCTGGGAGAACCACAACCCGACCCAGGGCATGCGCCAGGGCAACGACATCGGCACGCAGTATCGTTCGGCGATCTACACGTTCGGCGATGCGCAGCGCACAGCCGCCGAAGCGTCGCAGGCGATGTATCAGAAGGCGCTCGCCGCCAAGGGCCTCGGCGCCATCACCACCGAGATCGCCCCGTCGAGCGCGTTCTACTTCGCCGAGGACTATCACCAGCAGTATCTCGCCAAGAACCCGGCGGGCTATTGCGGGCTCGGCGGGACCGGCGTGTCCTGCCCGATCGGCGTCGGCGCCACCGCCTGATTGCACGCGGAAATCCGCACCCCTGACATCAACGGGAAGCCGGCGCGCCGGCTTCCCCGCGACCTGCCGGCTCGCAAACCTTTTATTAACCATAACCGGTGCAAGACTAGGGCTGTCTCGCTGTCAGGGAATGCCCCAAGTGCCGGTTGCACGCGCGTTACGATTGCCGATCATTGCCGTTGCCACGGCGCTCGCGCTGTCGGGCTGCATGAGCACGACCGGCCCAGTCGCCGTTGTCCCGCAGGGCGGCGTCGATGCGGTCGCCTATGGCCAGACTTACGCGCCGGCCCCGGTCGTTGATTCCGGCGGCGGCGGTGCGATCAGCGCGCTGCGCTCGGCGTTCGCCAGTGCGCCGCGCGGCTATGTCGGACCGCCTGCCGTTCCGGTCGCCGCCGGGCCCTCGGTGGTCTACGGCGCGCCGCCGGTTGCGCCGGTCGGCTACGACAACTCCTATCATCTCGGCCCCGGCGACAAGCTGCGCGTCGTGGTCTATGGCCAGGAAGGTCTGACCAACAGCTACGCGATCGATGCCGCGGGCTCGATCACCATGCCGTTGATCGGCGGGGTGCCGGCGCGCGGCCGCACGCCGGCCGGGCTCGCCGCCGAGATCACGGCGCGGCTGCGCAACGGCTTCATCCGCGAGCCGTCGGTCGCAGTCGAGATCGAATCCTATCGCCCGTTCTTCATCCTCGGCGAGGTCGCAGCCCCCGGCCAGTATCCCTATGTGCCGAACATGACCGTCGAGAGCGCGATCGCGATCGCCGGCGGCTTCGGCCCGCGCGCCCGGCGCGACAGCGTGACGCTGACCCACACCGATGCAGCCGGCTCCGGCCGCTTCGAGGTGCCGCTGGGCACGCCGATGAGCCCGGGCGACACCGTGTTCGTCAGCGAGCGGTGGTTCTAGACTAGCGAACTCTCTCCGCCTGTCATTCCGGGCTCGCGCTTCGCGCGCCTCGGAATGACGAGCGTGGCGAGAGAGCCGCGCCCTACGTCTTCAAATGTGTCCCAAAGAACGCCATGCTGCGTGGCCAAGCGATGTCGGCGCTGGCCTTGTCGTAGCTGGCGCGCTCGTCGCAATGGAAGCCGTGCTGGGCGCCAGGATAGATGAAGACCTCGACCTCGGGCCGCTTCGACTTGATGGTCTCGACGTCGGTGAGGGGAATGCCGGCGTCCTTCTCGCCGAAATGCAGCTGCGTCGGCACCTGTGGCTTGTCGTCGGCGAAGCGCACGACGGCGCCGCCGTAATAGCCGATCGCGGCCGAGAGGCCGGTGAGCTTGGTCGCGGCGGCATAGGCGATGCTGCCGCCGAGGCAGAAGCCGACGATGCCGACTGGGCCGACCGGCTTCACCGCATCGATCGCGGCCTGGGTGTCGCGCAGCATCGCGGCCCAATCCGGATTGGCGACGAATTTTCGCGCCTCGGCGACTTCCTCCGCCGAGTAGCCGCTCTGGAAGTTCGGCGTGATGCGGTCGAAGATCGACGGCGCGACGGCGACATAGCCTTCCTTCGCCAGCCGGTCGCAGACCGAGCGGATGTGGTGATTGACGCCGAATATCTCCTGGATCACGACGATCGCGCCCTTGGGCGCGCCGGCCGGATCGGCGCGATAGCCGCCGAGTTCAAAACCGTCGGAAGCCTTCAGTCTGATATCCTGTCCCATGGTCCATCCTCGTCAGTTTGGGGGTTGCATGAAGGGGTGGAGAGCACGCTAGCGCCACATCCAGTTCTCGCCCCAATCGGCTTTCCAGCCGGTGAGCCGGCCCTTGCGGAATTGCAGATAGAGACGGTCGCGGTGCAGCGTCAGTCCGCTGCCGCCGATGTCGCGGAAGGTCAGGAATATCTCGTTGCCGGGCCGCCCGCGGACATAAATCAAGGACGTGCCGAGCGCGCGCCGGGCTTCATCGACGCCCATGCCGAACGCCAGCGGCGTGGTGTTCGACAGCGTCGCGGTGAACGTATCTGGCCTGGTGACGAACGGCGGCAGCTTGCCGGCAGTGGCGGTGCCAGTGGCGGCAGCGACCAGCAGCAGCGCGATGGCGATCGTTTTCATCATCCGGCTTTTCCCGGCGCGCCGGCGTCGAGGCGATCGAGGAACGGCAGCACGGCGTCGATGAAAGCCTGCGGCTGGTCGATGTTGACGGCATGGCCGGCGTTCGGGACCACCACCTTCTGCGCGCCCGGAATCTTCGCGGCCATGTAGTCGGAAGCGGCGAGGAACGGGGTGTCGTCGGCGCCGACCACGACCAGCGACGGCACCTTGATCGTGGGCAGCGATTCGATCACCCTCGCGTCGCGCTGCGCCAGCATGCCGCGGGCGGCGAGCGCAAGGCCCCTGGCGTTGCGATGCGTGACCGAGGCGCGCTCGGCGCTCAGCGATTTCAGCACGTCGAGCCCTTCGCGGTCGAAGCGGTCGCCGGTGTCGCGGGCGCGCTTGTTCCAGACCTCGCGGGCCTCGTCCTTCTTGAACCCGGGGCCGGTGTCGATGATCAGCAGCGCCCGCACCCGCTCCGGATGCGCGCGATGGAAGGCGAGCGACATGTATCCGCCGAGCGACAGGCCGCCGACGATCGCCTTGTCGGCGCCGACAGCGTCGAGCAGCGCGGCGATGTCGCCGACCGTCATGGCCTCGCTATAGGCCGTGGGATCGTCGGGATAGTCCGACTGGCCGTGGCCGCGCATGTCCCACAGCACGAGCTTGTGACGTCGCGACAGCGCGTCGATCTGACCGTGCCACATGGCCGAGGTCGACGAATAGCCGTGGGTGAGGATCAGCGGCGGGCCGTTGCCGTGCACCTCGTAATAGATTTCGACGCCATTGCGGTTAAGCTTGGCCATTCGCGGGCTCCTGCTTTTTGTTTTTCGATGTCCTTCTCAGGCGGCGCGGCCGGCGTGCTGCCTCTCGATAAGGCATCGGCACCTGCGTTTCAAAAGCTTCTGCGTTTGCCGCAACGCACAACCGGCATCTTCCGAAATTTATTGGCTTCGAGCAATTCCAAATTGGATTGCCTCCAGCCGGTAACCGGATCATTGTCACAGCAACTGTCGCTGACCCGGTGGGCGCCAGGCGTGACCCAAAGTGAGTTGCCGCCGTAAGCGGCTTCCGACACCGGAAGGGGAGAGAGATGCCTAATCTCAATATCAACGGGCGGAATATGTCCGTCGAAGCGGCGGGCGACACACCGCTGCTCTGGGTCATCCGCGAGCAATTGCAGATGACCGGCACCAAGTTCGGTTGCGGTGCGGGTCTGTGCGGCGCCTGCACGGTCCATCTCAACGGCGAAGCGGTGCGTTCCTGCCAGACCTCGGTCTCGGACGCGGCCGGCAAGAAGATCACCACCATCGAAGGCCTCTCCGCCAAGGGCGAGCATCCCTTGCAGAAGGCCTGGATCGCCGAGCAGGTGCCGCAATGCGGCTACTGCCAGTCGGGCCAGATCATGCAGGCAGCAGCCCTGTTGTCGAAGAATTCCAATCCGACGAAGGAAGAAGTGGTCGCGCACATGGACGGCAATCTGTGCCGCTGCATGACCTATTCGCGGATCCAGAAGGCGATCATGCGCGCGGCGTCCGAGATGCGCACCGCGTCGGCCACCGGAACCGAGCGGAGGGCCACATGAACGAGCACGTCAAGAACCTCACCCCCGAGACGACCGATCTCAGCCGCCGTTCCTTCCTGGTCGGCACCGCTGCGACCGGCCTCGTGCTCGGCTACGCCGCCGTTCCCGGCATCGACAAGGCGCTCGCGGCGCCTTCGAATTTCGAGCCGAGCGTCTGGTACTCGATCGCCCCCGACGGTCTCGTCACCGTGACCTGCGGCAAGGCCGACATGGGCCAGCACGTCGCCTCGACCATGGCACAGATCGTGGCCGAAGAACTCGGCGCGAACTGGAAGGACATGCGGGTCCAGCTCGCCTCCAACGATCCGAAGTTCAACGACCCCGTGCTCGGGGCGCAGATCACCGGCGGCAGCTGGTCGACGATGATGAACTTCGACGCGATGAGCCGCGCCGGCGCTGCCGGCCGCATGGCGTTGACCGAGGCGGCGGCGGCCTCAATGGGCGTGCCGGCGAGCGAGTGCGTGGTGCGCTCGTCCACGATCAGCCATCCGAAGTCGAAGAAGTCGATGTCGTTCGCCGACGTGGTCAAGAGCGGCAAGGCGACCAAGACCTTCACCGCAGACGAGCTCAAAGCGATCAAGCTGAAATCGCCCGATCAGTATACCATGATCGGCGTTTCGGTGCCGCAGCTCGACATTCCGTCGAAGACCAACGGCACGGCGAAATACGGCATCGACGTGATGCTGCCGGGCATGGTCCACGGCGCGATCGTGACCCCGCCGGTGCGCTACGGCGCGACCGTGAAGTCGGTCGACGAAACCGCGGCGAAGAAAGTGCCGGGCTACATCAAGGCGGTGACGCTCGACGACAAGACCGGAACCACGACCGGTTGGGTGGTTGCGGTCGCCAACACCTATGCCAACGCCAAGAAGGCGGCGGCTGCGCTCAAGATCACCTATGACGGCGGTCCGAACGCAAAACTGTCGAGCGAATCGCTGTTCGCCGAGGCCAAGCGGCTGCAGGGCCTCAGCGACTCCGGCGAGTTCTTCGTCAAGGACGGCGATCCGAACGCGGCCTTCGGCACTGCGGCGAAGGTGTTGGAGGCGGAGTACACCACCAACATCAACATCCATGCGCCGATGGAGCCGATGAACGCCACCGCGGAGTTCAAGGGCGACATCCTGCACATCCATTCCGGCAACCAGTTCGCGACGCGCTCCGGCGCGATTGCGGCCGCGGCAGCCGGGATCGATCCGAAATATGTCGTGATGCACCAGATGTGGCTGGGCGGCGGCTTCGGCCGGCGTCTCGACGCCGACATGATGGTGCCCGCGGTGCAGGCGGCCAAGGCTGTCGGCAAGCCGGTCAAGGTGATCTATACGCGCGAGAACGACATGACGATGGATTTCTCGCGTCCGCTCACCTATCAAAAAGTGAAGGCCGGCGTCGACGCCGACGGCAAGCTCGTCGCGCTCAGCCACGACGTGGTGTCGGCCTGGCCGACCGCGCGTTGGGGAATCCCAGATTTCCTGACGCCGTCGGTCGACAAGAAGGGCCCGCTCGACTCCTTTACGGTGAACGGCGCGGACTTCTTCTACACCGTGCCCAACCACTATGTGCGGGCGATCAAGAACGAGATGGCGCACAACGCCACCCCGTCGGGCCAGCTTCGTTCGGTGGCCCCGGGCTGGACCTTCTGGGCGGTGGAAAGCATGATCGACGAGATCGCGCACGCCACCGGCAAGGATCCGGCGCAACTGCGCATCTCGCTGCTCGACGGCAAGGGCAAGAATGACGGCGGCGCGCAGCGTCTCCGCAACACTCTGCTCGCTGCGATGGGGCTTGCCGGCTACGGCACCAAGCAGCTGCCGAAGGGCGAAGGCATGGGCGTTGCCTGCGTGTCGTCGCAGGAGCGCGCCACGGCGAGCTGGACCGCCTGCGTCGCCCATGTCGCGGTCGCGCCATCGGGCGAGGTGACGGTGAAGAAGCTGACGGTGGCGACCGATGTCGGCACCCAGGTCAACCCCGACGGCATCCGGGCCCAGGTCGAGGGCGCGGCGCTGTGGGGCATGTCGCTGGCGATGTTCGAGAAGGCGACGTTGAAGGACGGCGGCATCGAGCAGACCAACTTCGACAGCTATACGCCGCTGCGGATGAGCCAGATGCCGGAGGTCGCGGTCAACGTCATCGCCAATGGCGAGAAGGCGACCGGCGTCGGCGAGCCCGCGGTGACGGTGGTGGCGCCGGCGATTGGCAACGCCATATTCAACGCGGTCGGCGCCCGCGTCCGCGCGCTGCCCATCACGGCTGAAGCAGTGAAGGCGGCGATGAAGGCATAACCGCCTTCAACTATCCAAAAAACCTGATCCGCCGGGGAGTGCCCCGGCGGATTTTTGTTTCTGGTCGGCTTGATTCCGCTGTCGGATTCGGCGGTCGCTCAAATTGTATCCATTGCGCTCAACCGCCGTTCAGCATCCCCATTAAGGCGGAGGGAACGCATCGTCAGGTAGCGTCGCCTCGTCGGTCGGTTACCGCGACGGGGAATTCATGACTGCCTTGGCCAACAAGACTTCGAAGCGCCGCCTGCTGCTGGCGTCGGACCGCAACGATCAGAGCAACGAACTCGCGAGCATCCTGCGGTCCGTCGGTGATGTCGACACCGTCCCGACGTCGGAAATTCCCGAAGAGCCGGCCCGCGACCTCTCCGGCATCGTGGTCGACATCAATCTGCGTTCGCCCGAAAGCGTGCAGCTGGTCCGCGCCAAGCTGCAGGCCGATGCCTATCGCGAGATGCCGCGGCTGTTCGTGCTTGCCGACGCGTTGCATCACGCTTCGATGCAGGCCTGGGCGCTCGGCGCCACCGACACCATCTCGCGGCCGTTTGACGCGCGCGGCATCCTGCAGCGCATCCGTGCCGCGTTCCCCGACGACAGCGGCTATGACGAGACCGATCGCGGCAAGGCGCTCAACCGCGGCGTCGAGGCGGCCCACGGCGTGATGGTCAAGATCTTCGAGCGGATGCGCGCCGGCGAGCCGCTGAAATACGACGACATCGTCGCGGCCGAGAACAAGATCCTGAAGGCGATCAAGCACAATTCGCTGCGCGAGTGGCTGACCACGGTCGGCTGCCATCACCAGGAAACCTATCGCCACTGCCTGTTCGTGACCGGCTTTGCGGTGGCGTTTGCGCAGCATCTCGGCATGCGCGACGACGACCAGCGCCGGCTCGCCCGCGCCGCGCTGCTGCACGATGTCGGCAAGGCGTTCGTTCCGGTGGCGCTGCTCGACAAGCCGGGCGCGCTGACGGTCGAGGAGATGGCCGAGATGCGCGAGCATCCGCGGCGCGGCTACGAGGCGCTGTCGGCGCAGGGCGGCTTCCCGCCGGAAATGCTCGACGTGATCCTGCATCACCATGAGTTTCTCGACGGCACCGGCTATCCCAACGGCCTCAGCGGCAATCAGATCAGCGACATCGTCCGCGTCACCACCATCGTGGACGTCTACGCCGCGCTTGTCGAGAAGCGTGCCTACCGGCTGCAATTCACCCACGCCAAGGCGTTCTCCATGATGGAGGAGATGGGCGGCAAGCTCGACCAGCAATTGCTGCAGGCGTTCCGCCCGGTGGCGTTCGGGCATTATTGAGCCCTTCTCCCTCCGCGTCATGGCGTGCCAACGGGTCGCGCGAATGCGCGCCCGAGCCTAGCCATCTGACGCAAGTCCTCGGCCTCGCCTGCGCCTAGATCCCGATGATCATGGGTTGATCGATGACGGCGAGGACGACCATGGACACGGCAGCAACCGCGCATCTCGACATTCCGGCCGATATCGCGGCGACGCTGGTCGATCCCGCCGCTTATGCCGACGATCGCATTCACGACGTCTATCGCTGGCTGCGCGGCAACAATCCGCTCGGCATCGCGCGTCCGGAACGGTTCGATCCGTTCTGGGTGGTGACCAGGCACGCCCACATCCAGGCGGTCAGCCGGCAGAACGAGCTGTTCCACAATGCCGACCGCCCGACGACGTTGACCAACCAGGCGGTCGAGGCGCGCGTCCGCAAGATCACCGGCGGTCCCAATCTGGTGCGCTCGCTGGTGCAGATGGACGCGCCGGATCATCCGAAGTACCGCGCGTTGACCCAGGGCTGGTTCATGCCGGCCAATCTCGGCAAGTTCGAAGCGCGTATCCGCGAGATCGCGCGCGCCACCGTGGCGCGCATGCTGGAGCGGGGCGGCGCCTGCGATTTCGTCGAGGACGTCGCGCTCGGCTATCCGCTGCACGTCATCATGGAGATCCTCGGCGTGCCCGAGCAGGACGAGCCGCGCATGCTCAAGCTGACGCAGGAGCTGTTCGGCCCGCAGGATCCCGACACCGCGCGCAGCCGCGAGGCGCTGAGCGCGGAGGCGTTCTCGACGATGATGCAGTCCGTGGTGGCAGATTTCTCGGCCTATTTCCGTGGCATCACCGAGGACCGCCGCCGCAATCCGCGCGAGGACCTCGCCACCGTCATCGCCAACGCCAAGATCGGCGGCGACGACATGCCCGAGCACGATCAGACCAGCTACTACATGATCGTCGCGACCGCCGGCCATGACACCACCTCATCCTCGACCGCAGGCGCGATCTGGGCGCTGGCCGAGGACCCCGCCGAGTTCGCCAAGGTGAAGGCCAATCCGGAGCTGATCCCCGGCTTGGTCGACGAGGCGATCCGCTGGATGACGCCGGTCAAGCATTTCATGCGCTCGGCCACCGCCGATACCGAGCTCGGCGGCCGCAAGATCGCCAAGGGCGACTGGCTGATGCTGTGCTACGCCTCCGGCAACCGCGACGAGGAGGTGTTCGAGGACCCCTACCGCTTCCGCAGCGACCGCAAGCCGAATCGCCATGTCGCGTTCGGCTACGGCGCGCATCTCTGCCTCGGCCAGTATCTGGCAAAACTCGAGATGCGCATCCTGTTCGAGGAGCTGCTGCCGCGGCTGAAATCGCTGTCGCTCGACGGCGAGGTGAAGATGACGCAGGCGTATTTCGTCAATGGCCCGAAGAAGCTGCCGATCCGGTTCGAGCTGAATTAGCGTCGGGCCGCGTCTGTGGAGCGATGGATTGCTTCGTCGCCTCGCTCCTCGCAATGACGGGTGAGCGCCGGCCTCTACTCCAGCATCTTCCTTAGCTCCGCCTTCGCGACCTTCTCCAGCGTCGAGCGCGGCATCTCGTCGACGAATCGGATCTCGCGCGGCAGCTTGAAGTCGGCGAGACCGGCGCGGCACGCGGCCATGACGTTGTCGTGCAAATCGGCCGGCAGTGCGGCAACGCCGGTCTGCGGAATGATGAAGACGACCGGCACCTCGTCCAGCATCGGATGCTTCTTCGCCACCACCGCGGCCTCGCGCACGCCCGGCACCACCGCGATCACCTGCTCGATCTCGGACGCCGCGACATTCTCGCCGCCCACCTTCAGCATGTCCTTGGAGCGATCGCCGAACTTGATGTAGCCGCGCTCCAGCAAGGTGACGCGGTCGCCGGTGATGAAATAGCCGTACTCGTCGAAGCTCTCGCGCGTCGCCTTCTCGTTGTGCAGATATTCGGCGAACAGCGACAGGCCAGGAATGCCCTTGATCAAGAGGTTGCCGGTCTCGCCGACGCTCGTGGGTGTGCCGTCATCGTCGACGATGCGGATCTCGTATTCGGACGCGGCGCGGCCGATCGACATCGGCGTGTTGGGCTGGTCGACCTCGCCGACGATGCCATGGGTGATGGTCTCGGTCATGCCCCACCAGCCGATGATCTTGACCCCGAATGCTGCGAACGGCGGCGGATCGTTCACCGCGGTGCCCCAGAGCCGGAACTTGTGTTGCTTCGGGATCTCGTGCTCCAGCAGCGCCTTCATGCAGAACGGGATCGTCGAGGTCCAGGTGCAGCCATGCTCCAGCGCCACCGGCCAGAAGCGGCTGGCCGAGAAGCGCGGCTGGACCACGCAGGTCGCGCCGACCCACAGCGAGGCCAGCATCGAATAGGCCAGCGCATTGGTGTGGAACAGCGGCAGATAGGTCTGATGCACATCGGCTGCGTGCAGGTCCTGATGTGCGGCGTTGACCTTGGCGCCCCACAGCGCGTTGGCATGCGTCCACAGCACCGCTTTCGGCCGTGATGTCGTGCCGGACGTATACTGCACGCTGCAAGGCGCGAGCGGATCAGTCGGTCGGCGCGGCCGGTCGGCGCAGTCGGCGAACAGCGCATCAAAGCTGTCGCCGCGGGACGGGGCCTGTGCGGGCGCTTGTCCCGCATCGTGCGAGGTCACTGCGATCCAGCGCAGGCCCTTGCAATTGGCGGCGAGCAGTTCGGCATAGGCCGGCTGGGTGATGGCGGCGACGGCGCCGCAATGGTCCGCAAAATACTCCATCTCGGCGGCGGCCGAGCGTGTATTGGTGGTGACCGCGATGGCGCCGAGCTCGACGCAGGCGAACCACGCCATGATCGCCTCGATGCAATTGTCGAGATGGATCAGGACGTAGTCGCCCGGCCGGATGCCGCGCCCGGCAAGTCCCGCGGCCAGCGCGCCGACCCGCTCATGGAATTCGCCATAGCTCCAGCGCCGCGCCGGCGCGTCGAATGGCGCCCAGATCAGGAACGGGTGATCGCGCCGCACCTCGGCACGCATCTTGAGCAGCCACGGCACGTCGAGCCCCGCGAACGGTCCCACGACGCCCGGCGCCGGCTTTGCAATAGTCATGTGTCCTCCCGCGCAGCTTCAGCGGCTGCTTGCTCGTTGTCGGGAGCCTTTGTGCCACTGCTTACGGCGATCGGCAAATCGTGATTTGCCACACCCTGTCCGCGTCATTGCCACCCGTTGGCTCGCAATGACGGAGGAGGAGCTATTTCGCGCCGGCCTCGTACGACGAGATCTCGATCAGGCTGCCGTCGGGATCGCGGCAATAGACCGAGCGCAGCGTGCCACGCGCACCCTGCCTGGCCACCGGGCCTTCCTCGATCGCAACCCCATGGGCCTTGAGATGCGCGACCACCTCCTCGGGCGTGCTCGCGGTCAGGAAGCAGAGGTCGTCGCTGCCGGCCGCCGCGTGATTGGCCGTGAACCACTCGACCTTGTCGGCATCGCGCGGCCGCACATTGATCTTCTGGTTGCCGAACACCAGCGAGGTGCGCGGCGTCTTGCCTTTGCCCGGATCGAACACCTTGACCTCCATGCCGAGGATCCTACTGTACCAGGCAACGGTGCGCACGACGTCGGTGACGTTGATCACGAGATGGTCGAGCGCATTCACCTTCACGCCCATGGCGGATCCCCTCGGCTTAGTCTTTCGTCGCGGCCTGCGGCACACGTGTCGCACTGGCCGCCTCAGGCATTGTTTGTTAAAACCCCGCCGCACGCAACTGAACAGAAACGGGCAGGGCGCCAAACCCTGCTGCATGGGAGAAACTTCAATGATTTCACGCCGCACCGCGCTGGGCCTGATCGGGTCGGGGATTTCGACATTCGCGATCGGCCGTGCCTCCGCCGCCGATTATCCGGCGCGGCCGGTGCGCTGGATCGTCGGCTATCCGCCCGGCGGCGCCACCGACATCATCGCGCGCCTAATCGGCCAGCGGCTCTCGGAACGGCTCGGCCAGCAATTCGTGATCGAGAACAAGCCGGGCGCCGGCAACAACATTGGCACGGAAGCTGCGATCAACGCCGAGCCGGACGGCTATACGGTGCTGCTGGTCAATCCGGCCAACTACATCAACGCCTCGCTTTACGCCAATCTGAAGTTCAACTTCGTGCGCGACGTCGCGCCGATCGCCTCGTTCAACCGCGTTCCCAACGTGATGACGGTCAACAAGGACGTGCCGGCCAAGAACGTCGCCGAGTTCATCGAGTATGTGAAGGCCAATCCCGGCAAGGTGAACATGGCCTCGTCCGGCAACGGCACCTCGGTGCATCTGTCCGGCGAGATGTTCATGGCGATGACCGGTTGCAAGATGCAGCACGTGCCGTATCGCGGCGCCGCGCCGGCGATCACCGACATGCTCGGCGGCCAGGTGCAGGTGATCTTCGACAACATGCCCTCGATCATCCAGCACATCCGCTCCGGCGCGCTGCGCGCGCTCGGCGTGACCACCACGGAGCGCTCCGCGCAATTGCCCGACGTGCAGGCGGTCGCCGAGACCGTGAAGGGCTATGAGGCGAGCGCGCTGTTCGGCATGGGCGGACCGAAGAACATGCCCAAGGAATACATCGCCAAGCTCAACACCGAGATCAACGCGGTTCTCGCCGAGCCTGACATGAAGAAGCGGCTGGTCGAACTCGGCGGCGATCCCCTGATCCAGACGCCGGAAGCGTTCGGCAACGACATCAAGGCCGAGACCGACAAGTGGAAGAAGGTCGTCGAGTTCGCCGGCCTCAAGGTCGAGTGATCCGCGGCCCTGCGCAACTGCATGATGCCTGAGCAAGCCCCGCCGCAAGGCGGGGCTTCACGTTTGAGGGGCTGACGCAATCGTGAGCCCGGCTCTTGACGCCGCGCGGTTCGTGCCTATACTAAACTATATGGTTAAGTATCAGGACGAGACGCTGGACCGCACCTTCGCGGCGCTTTCCGACCCCACCCGTCGCGCCCTGCTGGCGCGGCTCGGTGAGCAGGACGGCCTCTCGATCAGCGAGCTGGCGCAGCCGTTTGCGATGTCGCTGCCGGCGATCATGAAGCATCTCGACGTGCTCTCGGATGCCGGCCTGATCGTCCGCGAGAAGACCGGCCGCACGGTGGAATGCCGGCTGACCGCGAGACCGATGGAGCAGGCGATGAACTGGCTCAATCGCTACGCGCAATTCTGGTCCGACAACCTCGACCGCCTTGCAGCCTTTGTGGAGGACGACCCATGGTCAATCAATCGGCCAACAGCACCGCAGCCGACGCCGGCCTCGCCGCGCATCCGCAATCACGTCCAAGCCTCACCCTCACGCGGCGCCTCCGGGCGCGGCCGGAAAAAGTCTACGCCGCGTGGACCCAACCGGAAAACCTAGCGCAGTGGTTCGGGCCCGGGCAGGTCAAGCCCGGCTCGACCCGCGCCGAGCTCGATGTTCGCGTCGGCGGCCGCTACCGCATCAGCTTCACCGGTTCGAACGGCGAATATCACGAGGTCGGCGGCGTCTATCGCGAGGTGGTACCGAACGAAAAGCTGATGTTCAGCTGGGCCTGGCACTCGACGCCGGAGCGCGAGTCGCAGGTCACGATTTTGATCAAGCCTGAAGCCGGCGGCACGCTGCTCACCTTCCATCACGCGCAATTCGCGGACGAGGCCGCCCGCGACAATCATCAGCGCGGCTGGACTGAGACCCTCGGCAATCTCGAAACCTTCGTCAACGCCTGACGGCCGTCGAAAGGAGCATCTCATGCAACAGCACAAAATCGTCTCGCGCGAGGAGTGGATCGCGGCGCGCAAGGCGCTGATGATCGGCGAGAAGCAATTGACGCAAGCCCGCGACGCGTTGAGCCGTCAGCGCCGCGAACTGCCCTGGGTCAAGGTCGACAAGGATTATGTGTTCGAAGGCCCAGGCGGCAAGGTGTCGCTCGGCGATCTCTTCAAGGGCCGGCCGCAGCTCGTGGTGCAGCACATCATGTTCGCGCCGGAATGGGACACGGCCTGCAAGAGCTGCTCGTTCTGGGCCGACGGTCTCGACCGCATGGCGCCGCATCTTGCAGCGCGCGATACCACGATGGCCGCGGTCTCGCGCGCGCCCATGGCGAAACTCGACGCCTTCAAGCAGCGCATGGGCTGGACCTTCGATTGGGTGTCGTCGGGGAACAACGACTTCAACTACGATTACGGCGTCACGTTCACGCGCGAGCAGATGGATAGAGGCGAGGCGCAGTACAATTTCGGCACGACGCCGCCCTATGGCGACGAACTGCCTGGCATCAGCGTGTTCTATCGCGACGATGCAGGCAGCGTGTTCCACACCTACTCGACCTTCGCCCGCGGCCTCGACATGATGAACGCCGCCTATCACTATCTCGACCTGACGCCGCTTGGCCGTCACGAAGAAGGGCTGCCCTATCCGATGGATTGGGTGCGGCTACGTGACCAGTACCAACCGTCACCGGTTCAGGCATCCTGCTGTCACAGCTGATGTGAGCGCCGACGCGCTCGCAAGGACGCCAAATACCGGAAGGAAACGCAATGCCCTACGTCGATGGCTTCATCGTCGCCGTGCCGAAGAAGAACCTCAAGGCCTATGCAAAGCTCTCGAAGAAGGCCGGCAAGATCTGGCGCGAATACGGCGCGCTGGATTATCGCGAATGGGTCGCCGACGACGTCAAGCCGGGCAAGCTGACCTCGTTTCCACAGAGTGTGAAATTGAAGTCCGGCGAAACAGTCGTGTTCGCCTGGATCACCTACAAGTCGCGCGCCCAGCGCGACAGGATCAATGCCAAGGTGATGGCGGATCCGCGTCTGGATATGAAGCCTGATACGATGCCGTTCGACGGCAAGCGGATGATCTATGGCGGCTTCGCTGCACTCGTGAAGGTGTGACGCCTCAGCTCGTCCGCCGTATGTGCTTGGCGCCGCATTTATGCAGGATTCGTGCAGTAACCGAGCGTTAAACATCTTGATCGGCGCGCCGCCTAGTGCTGCTTGCCTTTGCTTGGCGGGCCCGTATACTTTGCAATACAAAGTTCGGGCGAATCATGCGCGACCTCGACAAGGCCCTGGCCGACATTCTTGCGATCCGCAGCCAGATTGCGGCAGGCACCGCGTTCCGCGGTTACGGTCCGGCCACCGTGGCTGCGACCAGCGGCATCGCCCTCGTCACCGCGCTTGCGCAATATCTCTGGCTCGATGACCCCAGCAATCATCCGATCGCGTTCCTCGCCGGCTGGGCCGCCGCGGCGCTGCTGTCGGCCGTGCTGATCTGGATCGAGATGCAGGCGCGCTCGCGGCGGCATCATTCGGGCCTCGCCGATGCGATGGTGCAGCAGGCGATCGAGCAGTTCCTGCCCGCCGCGATCGCCGGCGTGCTGCTGGCAATCCTGCAATGGAAATTCGCGCCGGAAACGCTGTGGATGCTGCCCGGCCTGTGGCAGGTGCTGGTCAGCCTCGGCGTGTTCGCCTCGGTGCGCCTGTTGCCGCGCACGATCGCGTTCGGCGGCGCCTGGTACTTCCTGTCGGGTTTCACGGTGCTCCTGATCGCGAGCCAGAGCCATGCGCTGTCTCCCTGGACCATGGGGCTGCCATTCGCGATCGGCCAGCTGCTGCTCGCCGCGCTGCTGTATTTTGCTTCCGGAGACGACGATGCCGAAGATTGAACTCACCAGCGCGCCGTTTGCCTATGAGGGGCTCGACCGCGTCATCCATGAGAAGGCGCGGCTCGGGCTGTTGACCTCGCTGATGGCACACCCAAAGGGTCTCGCGTTTGCCGATCTCAAGCAGCTGTGCGGCCTCACCGACGGCAATCTCTCGCGACATCTGCAGGTGCTGCAGGAGGCGGGCCTCGTCGACGTCATCAAGGGCTATGAGGGCAATCGTCCGCACACCACCTGCCGCCTCACCAAGACCGGCCGCCGCCGCTTCCTCGACTATCTCGCCGTGCTCGAGCAACTGGTGCGCGACGCCGCGAAGGCTGCCGGCAAGGACGCAGGCGCGCCTTCGCGCCTTGGCGTCCAGACCGCCTGACCAGATGGATTTTTTTGCCCGGAGACTTTGTGATGCAAAGTAACGTCGCGCTCAAGCTGGAACCCGCCGCACGGCTGCATGTCGGCATCATCATGGACGGCAACGGCCGCTGGGCGACGCGGCGCGGCCTGTCGCGGCTGCGCGGCCACGAGGCCGGCGTCGAGGCGATCCGCCGCATCGTCGAGGCCGCGCCCGACCAGGGCGTCGGCACACTGACGCTCTATGCCTTCTCCAGCGACAACTGGCGCCGGCCGAAAGCCGAGGTCACCGCGTTGATGGGCCTGCTGCGCTTCTATCTCGCCAACGAGGTCGCGGCGCTGGTGCGCAACGGCGTCCGCCTCACCGTGATCGGCCGCCGCGACCGCCTGCCGGACGGCATCGCCAACGCCATCGCGCGCGCCGAGGCCGCGACCTCGGGCGGCACGACACTGCATTTGCGCATCGCCATCGACTATTCGGCGCGCGATGCGATCCTGAATGCGGCGGCGCGCGCCGGTGCAGCCGGCCAGCTCAGCCGCGAGGCCTTCGCCGATCTTATCACCGGCGAAGCCGGCCTGCGTGACGTCGATCTGATCATCCGCACCTCCGGCGAGAAGCGGCTCTCGGACTTCCTGCTCTGGGAAGGCGCCTATGCCGAGCTGCATTTCACCGAACGGATGTGGCCCGAATTCGATGCCGACGATCTCGCCGAAGCGCTCGGCTCATTCCATCGCCGCGAGCGCCGTTTCGGTGGGCTGACGGCCGTCGCGCCCGAGGAGGTGCCGAACCTCTAGCGCGCCGCGCAAGTCGATACCAGGCCGCTCAAGCCCGAGCAAGCGGCGCTGTCCGTGCGATAGCATGGTCGTTTTCGACGCCGAAACCGGCTAGGCTTCGCTCTTCCACCGGTTCGAAGCGAAGCCCGATGCAAAAGCCTTCCAATCCTCCCGCCGTGACCCTCGCCGACGTCCGCCGTGCTGCGGCCGTGATCCGCGACCAGGTCATGGTCACCGCGTGCAACGAGAGCCGCACGCTCGGCGAGATCTGCGGCTGCCGGCTGTTCCTGAAATTCGAGAATCTGCAGTTCACCGCGACCTTCAAGGAGCGCGGCGCGCTGAACCGCCTGCACGCGCTGTCTTCAGACGAGCGCAAGCGCGGCGTGATCGCGATGTCGGCCGGCAACCACGCCCAGGGCGTGGCGTACCACGCCAGGCGGCTCGGCATCCCCGCCACCATCGTGATGCCGATCGGCACGCCGATGGTGAAGATCGAGAACACCAGGCGGCACGGCGCCGAGGTAATCATCATCGGGCAGACGCTGGAGGAATGCGCCGCCTTCGTGACGTCGCATGCCGCGTCGAAGGGCCTGATCCAGATCCATCCCTACGACGATCCCCTGATCATCGCCGGCCAGGGCACGATCGGGCTCGAAATGCTCGAGACCGTGCCGGAGCTCGATATCCTGGTGGTGCCGATCGGGGGCGGCGGCCTGATCTCCGGCATCTCGACCGCTGCGAAGGCGATCCAGCCGTCGGTGCAGGTGATCGGCGTGCAGGCGCAGCTTTATCCGTCGATGTACAATGCTGTCAGGGGCGCGCAGCTGCCGATGCGCGGCGATACGCTCGCCGAGGGCATCGCCGTCAAGGCGCCCGGCCAGATCACCACCAGGATCGTCCGCGATCTCGTCGACGACATCTTGCTTGTCAGCGAGGACCAGATCGAGCGCGCGGTCGCCACGCTGATCTCGATCGAGAAGACCGTGGTCGAGGGGGCCGGTGCCGCCGGACTTGCCGCAGTGCTGAGCGCATCGGAGCGCTTCGCCGGCCGCAATGTCGGGCTGGTGCTGACCGGCGGCAATATCGACACGCGGCTGATCGCCTCGGTGCTGACCCGCGAGCTGGCGCGCGAGGGCCGCCTGACCCAGCTCGCGCTCGACATCGTCGATCGCCCCGGCCAGCTCGCTTCGGTCTGCAATCTGCTGGCCGCGGCCGGTGCCAACATCATCGAGGTCTCGCACCAGCGCACCTTCTCCGACCTGCCGGCCAAGGCGACATTGCTCGAGCTCGTCATCGAGACCCGCGACCGCGCGCATCTACAGGACGTGATGGCGCAACTGGGCGCGGCCGGATTTGCGGTGCGCGAGAGCTGAGCGGGGATGACTGGCTGAACAGCGGTGCAACATATCCGGTGTCGTCCCGGCGAAGGCCGGGACCCATAACCACAAGGTTGCATTGTTGAAGAGGGCTGTGGCCCCAGCGTCGCGTAACCATGACCATCGGTGGATATGGGTCCCGGCCTTCGCCGGGACGACACCGAATGTTTGGTGCCTAGTCCTTCTCCGCCGCCATCTCCGCCAGCTTCGCGATCGCGTTGATGTTGCGTGCGGCGCACTTGGCGGGCGGGGCTCTTCAGCTTCGAGCGGCCCATGCTGCTGCCATCGGCGACATAGATCTCGCGCTTGCCGAGCCGAATTTGCTCGTCCTGCCGGCCTGAGCGCTCCTTTCAGTCGTCCGCTTTCTTCTTCGTGGGTTTCTTCGCCGGCGGCGGCTCTTCCATCGCCTTCTTCATGGCGCGCGCATAGGCATCGGCGGCATTCTCGGCCGAGTTCTGCAACCGCCTGGCGGTCGCGCTGGCGTTCTCCATCGTGCTCTTGGCGAGGAAGCGGAAGCGCGCCTTGGCCTCCTTGTCCTTGGCCTTGGCCGCGCGTCCCGCCCAGACGGCCTGGCGTTTCTTGGCGGCCGCCATCACGGCCTTGGTCTGCGCTTTTGCGGTTTGCCGGATGACGGCGTCGAGATCGGCTTCAGCCATTGCGGGTGCACTCATTGACGGGGATGTGCGCCCGGGCGGCGCACGGAACCGGGAAAGGAGGCCATCACTAGCGCAACCGGCGCGGTTTTTGAACATGCGATCGTTTGCCGATCCGCGATTGTGCCGGGCGGCGGGCTCCGGCATAACCGTGAGGCCAGAGGGAGCGGCCTTGCGGAATGGTGAGGTTCAGTCGGCGCGATGTGGTGCTGGGCACGGCGGCGATGGCGGCCGCGGGCACCACGGCGACCGCAATCGCCGCGACATCGGCGTCGCCGGACGTCTCGCGGTCCAGCCGGGACATCGATGCGGCGCTGCGGACCTTAGTCGATGCCGGCAAGGTGCCGGGCGTCGTCGCCATGGCAGCCGGCGCGCAGACCACGATCTATCAAGGTGCGTTCGGTGTCCGCGCACAGGGTGAGGCGGCGAAGATGACCGCCGACACCGTGTTTCGCATCGCCTCGATGGCCAAGCTCGTGACTTCGGTGGCGGCGTTGCAGCTGGTCGAGCAGGGCAGGCTGAAGCTGGACGAACCGGCGGCCGATGTCGATCCGGCGCTGGCTGCGCTGCCGGTGCTTACCGGCTTCGATGCCAGGGGCGTGCCGCAGCTGCGCCCCGCGCGCAGACCGGTCACGCTGCGCAACTTGCTGACGCACACATCGGGCTTCAGCTATCCGCTGTGGGACGCCGAGGCCAAGCGCTATCTGCAGGCCGCGCGATCCGATCCGGCGCTGCCGCGCAGCGCGCTGATGTTCGATCCCGGCAGCCGCTGGTCCTATGGCGGCGGCCTCGACCGGGCCGGCCGGCTGGTCGAGATCGCCAGCGGGCTGACGCTCGACCGCTACGTCAGGGATCATATCCTGCGACCGCTCGGCATGAACGATACCGGATATACGATCACGCCATCGCAGCGCGCCCGCGAGGCGCATTTGCATGTCCGTCAGGGCGACGGCAGGCTGCTGCCGCAGCCGCTGGAGAAACACGCAGCGCCACGCATCTTTTCGGGCGGCGGCGGCATCTATTCGACGGCGCCGGACTATCTCGCGCTGCTGCGGGCGCTGCTGAACGGCGGCAGCCGCAACGGCAGATCGATCCTGCGGCCGCACAGCGTGGCGCTGCTGACGACCAATCAGATCGGCGATCTCGCCGCCGGCGTCATGACGACAACCAATCCGGCGCTGTCGAACGACGTCGATTTCTTCCCGGGCGTCCGGTTGCGCTGGAGCCTCGGCCACATGCTCAATCTCGATCCGGTCGAAGGCGGCCGCCAGGCCAGCAGCCTCACCTGGGCCGGCCTCTACAACACCTATTACTGGATCGATCCGGCATCCGGCATCGCCGGCGTGATCATGATGCAGATCCTGCCGTTTGCGGACCAACATGCGCTGGCGGCCTATCGCGTGTTCGAACGCGCACTCTACCAGACGCACGGCGCGGCGTGAGCGGCGACACAGCGGGCACAATTCGATCGAGGTTCTGATGCGGGCTTCGTTCGGGGTCGTTTCGAGGTCGCCTGAACCTACTGATCGTCCCTGTCCGCGAGTGCGGCCGAACCCAGCGGCACCTTGGCGCCGGCAAGCAGTCCGGCCAGCTCCACCTGCCGCTTCAGCCCGGTCTTCGCCAGCACCGCCTTGAGCTGGTTGCGCACGGTTTCGCGGGAAATGCCGAATGCGCCGGCGATCGTCTCGATGGTTCGGCCTTCACCGATGCCGCGGGCGACGCGCGCTTCGGCCGGCGTCAGATCGAACAGGCCTTGCAGCACCTCCGCGGTCGGCACTTCCGACGGCACCACGGGCGTCACGATCACGATCGCCGACGCGCGGTCGAACAGATCCTGCGCCGTCCCATGGATCGGGACCAGATGCACGATCAGCGGAGGACGGTCATCCTGCGCCGCGATCGGCACCGAGCGCACCTCCACGGTGATGAAGCCCTGCTCGAGCGCTGCCAGCGCTTGTGCGAACAGCGGATCGGCCGCCGCCGATGCGAGCGTGAGGCGATCTGTGCGGTCCTGCATCACGTCGGGGACCAAGCGGTCGAACAGCGGGTTGGCCGTCATCAGCCGGCCGCCGCGGCGCAGCACCGCCGCGGGCAGGCCGAGCATCGCCAGCGATTCGGTTGCCGCCCTGGCGCGCTCCATGCCGAGCCGTGCCGACAGCAGCGCCGCGCGCGCCAGGTGCGGGCGCAGCGCATCGAGCTGCTCGATCGCTTCCTTTTCGATCGGCCCGCGATGGTATTCGCGCTCGACGCTGTAGATCAGCACCTCGCCGCTCGGCACCGGGATCGCGGTGCCGGCGCCCCATCCGAGCCCGCGCGGGCGGAAGAATTCGCGGATCTGGAAATCCTGCTGCACCTCCTCGGGCGAAGCGAACACGTCGATGTCGCGCAGGAAGCCGGCGTGATTGGCCGCGAGCAGGCGCGGCAGCCGTCCGTTGCGCTCGTGCCAGCGTCCCTCGACATAGGCAACGGTATCCTCGTGCATATCGGGGGATGCGATCCAGCGCATGTCCTGCGGCGCCGCGGTCAAGAGCACGATGCCGCGCGCGCTCGCGATGTTGCCGACCTGATGCAGGACATTGGGCCACAGCTCGGGCACCACCGCGGCCTCATAGGCCAGCTCGATCAAATGCGCGTGCAGGTCATTCGTCATCGGCCGTTCCGCAGTCTTTTGTTGCCAGCAGATAAACCCGCCGCGCCTCGATATATTCCGTTAGAGCAATTCGCCTTGATCCGGGAGTCCGTGACATTCCGGGGCTTCCGATGACCGCCGCGGGATGCAGAGTCAGGCCCGAGTCGTTCGTGACTTTCGCTTCGGCGCCGAAGTCCGCTTTCGTCGTGGCGAGCGGCGTGCGCTGCTCGCGCAGCAATTCGGCAAAGCCGTCGCGGGCGACCAACTGTGGCGCCTCGTGATGCATTACGATTTGCTGAATGTCGGTCTGAACGCTTGATGCCGGGCAAGCGGCGACGGGCCGCCCGCGTGCAAATCGAGCAGCCCGTCGGGTCGAACCCGTGTGCGAATGGGGTCGCGGATGGTGACAAGGGCGCGTGTCGTCGGGAAGCCTTCGCGCCCGGGTTGTCGGGAGGGCATCGCAATGCCCTCCCGACAATCGCTCTTAGTTGCAGCCGCAGCCGTGCGAACGACCGCCGCCCAGGATGCCGGACAGGATGTTGGTGTTCTTGAGGCTGACCGGCAGGATGGCCGAGACGTTGGTCTTGTTGCCGTTGAGCACGTTCACGCCGCCGCCGAGCACGCTGACGTTGTTCAGCGCGTTGACGTTCAGAGCGGAGACCGCGGTCGTGATCGGCGCCACGACGGAACCGATCAGGCCGCCGCCACCGCCGCGGGGACCGGCGAGCGCCGGGGATGCGAAGAGCGAGGCGAGAGCGACAGCAACGATATACTTCTTCATGACTTCCTCCGTTGTTATCAGGGCCAAGCACCATTTGCTTGGGTGCGGCTCACTATCCTCATCTTCCGGTTGCGTACAACTTGAAGTGGTTCTTTACTCTAATACTTAGCGTTAACCATATTATCAAATCGTGTGATGACCCTATTCATATTGATGCCTTCATCAAAACCGACCTCTTGAAGGGCGGCCTGCGAAAATCAACCAGAAATTGCCGACTTAACCGCCAATTAACCATGATTGCCGACTCTGCGTGCGGAGGTCGCGTGCATGATTCGGCGTGCGTTGGTGGCGGCAGTTGTTGCTTCGCAGCTCGGCGTCTCGCCTTCCCTGGCGCAGAGCGCGCCTGCGGAGACCGTGTCGGTCAATGCCGGCTCGATCGGCCTGCGGACCGGTTACGATTCCAACCCCACCGACACCCTCGGTGCCCGCGGCAGCGTGTTCGCCACCCAGACGATCAATTACGACTATCTGCGCGGCTCACTGCAGGACGGCATCATCGGGCTCAACGTCAAGATCGCGGACACGCAGTACGATCCCAACGTCGCGGCGCCCGCCACCAATGCGATCATCGCAGCCACCGGTGCGATCGAGCTGGCGCCGAAATTGAACCTGCGCACCACGTTGACGACGACGGTCGACGACAACTGGGCGCGCCGCTCGCACGGCGTGCAGCTGCGCAACCGTGTCGAATACGACACCGCGGATTTCAGGTTCTTCGCCAACGTCGATGCCGGTCTCAACGCGCTCAACGAGCGCAACATCTTCACGCTCGGCGGCTTTCTGCCCGCGGACGAGAACTTTGCGACGCGGACGTTCCTGCCGGGATTCGCCTACAAGTTCGCAAGCGGCGAGATCGGCACCTCGATCGCGCTGTCGCGCGTGTCCTATCTCGCCACCGACCTTTTCGGGCTCGACCGCAGCCAGAACAGGCTGCAACCGAACGCCTTCTTCTCGGTGAAGACGAACGGTGTCGAGGTCGAAGGATCGGTGTCGCCGTTCTATGCCAGGTACGACACCACCGATTTCGAGGACGTCAAGCAATTGCTCTACACGGCCAAGGCCAAGTACCAGAAGGACTCCTGGACTTTCGGCGTGGCCTCGTCGCGGACGGTGCAGGACACCACGCTCTCATTCGCGTCGCTCGATCTGGGGCTCTCGCACGAGGCCTCGGTCAGCTACAAGTTCGACGACAAGAACGCCGTCAGCCTGCTCGCGCGCTATCGCCGCGACGACTATCTCGGCACCGACCTATGGAGCACGACTTTCCTCACCGGGGTCGATTTCGCGCATGATTTCGGCGGCGGATACATCGGCACCGCCGGCGCCTCGGTCCGCCAGGTCCGCCGCCCCGACGAGATCCAGCCCTGGGCGCTGAACGTGCAGGTCGGCTTCCAGAAGAAGCTCGAATTCGGCGACGTGGCGAAGCCGGCCGCCGACAAGGTCGCGGACGCCAAGCCGAAGGCGCTGTAAGGTCCTCCAACGAGCAATGGCATGCCGCGCCGGGATCGTCGCACGGGCGGTGCTTTGTGGCTGAATTGAAGCCGTCGTGACCATCAGAAATATTCGGAAGAGTCTTGAAACGCATCGCATGGGACTTGCGCGGGCGGGCGACCCGCCACCGTCGCATGTTTGCAACGCCGCTCGCCCTCGTTCGATGATGGACATCGTTTAATTTGCGTCGTTGCGGCACATGACGCCAGCTAGGCGGAACCTTGGCTCCTTGATTCGGGTCTCGACAGATCCGGGAGGATCGATGATCAGTCGCCGGGCACTATCCGGACTGTTGATGACGCTGGTCGGGCCCGCCTCGGTCACCGGCGGCGACACGCTCGCGCTGAGCCGTTGCCGGGGGTCGTGCGCCAATGTCGATCTGCGGACGCTCGGCTATGACGTGTTCTGCCGCTCGTTCTTCGACATCGCTGCGGCCGGAAAGCTGCGGCCGGATGCGACCGGCGCGGTGATCCGCGGCGAGATGCGATCGCTGTTTCGGCAGCGTCGCCTCTATCGGCCGACAAGCGAGGAGATGCGGGTGCTGTGGCGCGGCACGGCGGAAGGATTCTCGATCGTGAAGGTCGAGTTCGATCTGGAATGCGGGCTGCCGGTGCGCGGATGTCTCGGCATTCCCGATCGCGGCGTCAGGGGATTGGTGCTGCTGGCGCACGGCATGGCCGCGACGCCGGAGCGTTGCTTCGCCGACGGCGATCCCGACTACATGAATGCGATCGGCAAGCAGCTCTGCCAGGACGGCTACGTCGTCTGGTGTCCCTACATCGTCCAGATCGGAAATCAGGAAAGCCAGAACAACATCGCCGCCATGCTGGCGTCGCACGGCGTCTCCGCCCACAATGTATCGTGCGCGGCGATCGATGCCGGCGAAATCGTCTACAGGCGGTTGACCGGTGTGTCCGGCCTGAATGTCGGTGTCTATGGCGTGTCCTGGGGCGCGTTCCTCGCGCTGCATCTGGAGGCTGCGACCGGGCGGATGCGGCCGACCGTCATCTCCGGCTATATGCGCGACGAAACCAAATTCCTGATGTCGCCGATCATCACCAGCAATCTCGGCATCGAGCTCGCGGCCTATATCCACTTCAGCAACAGCCGCGCCAAATATGTCGGACGAGAATTGGCGAGCCTGATCTGCCCGTGTCCGCTCTATGTCGAGATCGGCAGCCGCGACACCGCGAACGCGATCGATTATGGCCGCGAGCAGAAGTTCGCGGAGATGCAGTCGGTCTACGCCTTGTCGGGCTATCCGCATCTGATCGGCATGACCGTGTTCGACGGCGTGCATGAGGTCAGCGGCAAGGTCGCGCGGCCATGGTTGCAGGAACGGCTGGCATCGCCCGCCTATGAGGCGACGTCGCGTCTGAAGAACGCGATCGCATTGTGAAGCCCGGGTGCTCGGCCGACTCGATTGAGACATTTCCAAGGCTGACCGTTTTCACGATCGTTCGGATCGAAAACACGGGATGCGTGCCGAGGATTGTCGGCGCCGGATTTGCCGCGTTATGATCGGCGGCAGTGCAGCGTGCTCATCCTGTTCGGCATGTGCCCGAGGTAACTCGGCGTCACATCCATCCGCTGGAAAGCGTGGTAGCCGACGAGGCGGGCAAACATGGACGGTACGGACAGCATGCGCGGTCGAATATCTGGTCTTCTCGTCCCGGCGGGACTGGCGTTCGCCGTGATGTCGGCGGCCGATGCCCAGATGGCACCATCAGGCCCGCCGGCCGTCGGGATCATCGAGACGGTCAAGCGGCCGGTCACCCAGACCAACGAGTTCCTGGGACGCATCGAGGCCACCAACCGCGTCAACGTGGTCGCGCGCGTCACGGCCTTCCTGGAAAAGCGGAACTTCGTCGAGGGCGCCGAGGTCAAGGCCGGCGATCTGCTCTATCAGCTGGAACGTGGCCCGTTCCTCGCCGATCTGGAGTCGAAGAAGGCGCAGGTCGCGCAGTTGCAGGCGACGCTGGCCAACGCCGTGCTGACCACCAACCGCGCCAAGGCGCTGCTCGGCGGGCCGGCCGGCCAGCAGTCGACCTATGACGCAGCCGTCGCCAACCAGCAGAGCCTGGAGGCGCAGGTGCAGGCCGCGCAGGCGCAGGTCGATCTGTCGCAGATCAATCTCGACTACACCCAGATCCATTCGCCGATCGACGGCCGGATCGGACGCACCGCGGTCACCGAGGGCAATGTGGTGACGCCCAGTTCCGGAACCCTGACCACCATCGTCAGCCAGGATCCGATGTATGTCACCTTCCCGGTGCCGGTGCGCGAATCGCTGGACCTGCGCGAGCGCTACGCGACGCGCGGCGGCTTCAAGGCGGTGGTGATCCGGGTTCGTCTGCCCGACGGACGGCTCTACGACAAGGTCGGCGCGCTTGACTTCGTCAACAATACCATCGCGCAAAACACCGACACGATCACGCTGCGCGGCACCATTCCCAACCCGCCGCTGTACAATTCGGCCGAGACCGGCGGTCCGGTGCGCGAGCTCACCGACAACGAGTTCGTCACCGTCCTTTTGGAGGGCGTCGAGCCGGTCGAAGTGCTGGCGATCCCGCGCTCGGCCGTGCTGTCGGACCAGCAGGGCGAATATGTCTATGTCGTCGGCGCCGAGAACAAGGCCGAGCAGCGGCGGATCGAGCTCGGGCAATCGACCTCCACGATCGCGGCGGTGACCAAGGGTCTTGCGCTCGGCGACAAGGTGATCGTCGAAGGCCTGCAGAAGGTGAAGCCGGGCGAGGTGGTTGCGCCGGGACCGGCCAGCGCGCTGATCCAGTCGAGCATGAAGGCGTCGGCGGATGGTGTCGGCAGCCCCGCGAAAGCGTCGGGCGGCACCCCATGATCTCAGCTGTTTTCGTCGATCGTCCGCGCCTTGCGATCGTCATTGCGTTCGTGATCACGATCGCGGGCGCGCTGGCGCTGCTGCAGATCCCGGTTGCCCAGTTCCCCGACATCGTGCCGCCGCAGGTCACGGTATCGGCGGTGTTTCCCGGCGCCTCCGCCGAGGTGGTGGAATCGAGCGTCGCCCAGCCGCTCGAGGCGCAGGTCGTCGGCGTCGACAAGATGCTCTACATGAAGTCGACCAGCGGCAATGACGGCAGCTACACGCTGACCGTCTCGTTCGCGCTCGGCACCAACCCCGACATCAACACCGTCAACGTCAACAATCGCGTCCAGAGCGCGCTGGCGCAATTGCCGACCGAGGTGCAGGCGCAGGGGTTGACGGTGCAGAAGAAGTCCTCGGCCGTGCTGCAGTTCATCGTGCTGTACAGCAAGAGCGGCGAGCAGGACCCGCTATTCATCACCAATTACGCCATCATCAACGTGCTCGACGCGATCTCGCGCACGCCCGGCGTCGGACAGGCCTCGCTGTTCGCCAAGCTGAACTATTCGATGCGGATCTGGTTCGATACCCAGCGGCTCACCAGCCTCAATCTGGCGCCGTCGGACGTGATCGCGGCGATCCGCGCGCAAAGCGTGCAGGCGCCGGTCGGCCGCATCGGCGCCCGTCCGATCAGCAACGACCAGCAGTTCCAGTTCAATGTGCAGACGCAGGGGCGCCTGACCACCTCGGAACAGTTCGGCAACATCGTGCTGCGGGCCAATCCGGACGGCTCGGTGCTGAAGATCAAGGACGTCGCCCGCGTCGAGATCGGCGCGCAGAACATGGATTCGGAGTCGCGGATCGACGGCAATCCCGGCGTACCGATGGGCATCTATCTCGCCCCCGGCGCCAACGCGGTGACCACGGCCAACGCGGTGCAGGCCACGCTCGCGCGGCTGTCGGAACGGTTTCCGCCGGGCCTGACCTATCTCGTACAATACGACTCCACGACCTTCGTCTCCGATACCATCAAGGAAGTGATCAAGACGCTCGGCGAGGCCTTCGTGCTCGTCGTGATCGTGGTGTTCCTGTTCCTCGGCAATCTGCGCGCCACCGTGATTCCGGCGGTCGCGGTGCCGGTCAGCCTGATCGGCACCTTCGCGGTGCTGCTGGCGCTGGGCTACTCCGCCAACACGGTGTCGCTGCTGGCGATGGTGCTCGCGATCGGCATCGTGGTCGACGACGCCATCGTGGTGGTGGAGAATGTCGAACGCGTGATGGAGGAGGAGCCGGAGCTGTCGCCGGCCGCGGCCACCAAGAAGGCGATGGCGCAGATCACCGCGCCGATCATCGCGATCTCGCTGGTGCTGCTCTCGGTGTTCGTGCCGATCGCCTTCATCCCCGGCATTTCCGGAACCCTGTTCCGGCAGTTCGCGGTGACGATCAGCGCGGCGATGGTGATCTCGGCATTGAACGCGCTGACCCTGTCGCCGGCGCTGTGTGCCGTGTTCCTGCGCCATGGCGGGCCGCGCCGCGGCATCATGGGACGCGTGCTCGGCGGCATCGACTGGGTGCGCGATCGCTATGCCGGAATGGTGCGGCGGCTGCTGCGCGTCGCGCTGCTGTCGGTGGTCGCGGTCCTGGTGTTTGCCGGCGCCATCTTCGGCGTATCGCGGATCACGCCGACCGGCTTCCTGCCCGAGGAGGACCAGGGCGCGTTCTTCATCGCCGTGCAGCTGCCCGACGGCGCGTCGGTGGCGCGCACCAGCGAGGTGACCAAGCAGGTCGAGGCGCTCCTGAAGAAGAATCCTGCGATCGACCACGTGCTGTCGATCATCGGCTTCTCGCTGCTCGATGGCGCCAGCGAACCCAACTCGGCCTTCATGGTGGCGCGCATGAAGCCGTTCGCCGATCGCACCGCCGCGGCGGCTTCGGTGCAGGCCGCGATCGGCCAGACCTTTGCCGCCGGGTCGCAGATCCGTCAGGCCTCGGTGCTGCCGTTCAATCTGCCGCCGATCATCGGGCTGTCGACCTCCGGCGGCTTCGAGTACCAGCTCGAGGCGCTGGAGGGCCAGGATCCGGCCGCGCTCAGCAGCGTGATGGGCGGGCTGATCGGTGCCGCCAACCGCGACCCGCGGCTGACGCGGGTGTTCTCGACCTTCACCGCGACCAATCCGTCGATCTATCTCGACATCGATCGCGCCAAGGCGCAGGCGCTCGGCCTCAACATGGCCGACGTCTTCACCGCGCTACAGGCGACGCTCGGCGGCATCTACGTCAACAATTTCAACCTGTTTGGCCGTACCTGGCAGGTCAACGTGCAGGGCGACGCGGCCGACCGCCGCGATATCCCCGACATCTGGCAGATCTATGTGCGCAACTCAGGCGGCGAGATGGTGCCGATCCGCTCGATCGCGTCTTTGCGGATCGTTACCGGACCGCAGGTCATCACGCGTTACAACAATTATCGTTCGGTCACGGTGAACGGCGGCCCGGCGGCCGGCGTGTCGTCGGGCACCGCGATCGCGGCCATGGCCGATCTCTCGCGGTCGACGCTGCCGGCGGGCTATTCCTATGAATGGACCGGCACCGCTTATCAGGAGCAGGCAGCCTCCGGCCAGACCGGCATCATCCTCGGCCTCGCCGTGCTGTTCGCCTATCTGTTCCTGGTCGGGCTGTACGAGAGCTGGACGATCCCGATTCCGGTGCTGCTGTCGGTCGCGGTCGGCGTGTTCGGCTCCTACCTCGCCATCAAGGTCGCGGGGCTGAATCTCGATCTCTACGGCCAGATCGGCCTCGTGGTGCTGATCGCGCTCGCTGCCAAGAACGGTATTTTGATCGTCGAGTTCGCCAAGGAGCAGCGCGAAGCCGGCCGCTCGATCACCGACGCTGCGATCACGGGATCGCAGATGCGCTTCCGTGCGGTGATGATGACCTCGATCGCCTTCATCCTCGGCCTGGTGCCGCTGGTGGTCGCGACCGGCGCCGCCGAGATCAGCCGCCGCGCCGTCGGCACCGCGGTGTTCGGCGGCATGCTCGCGGCCAGCTCGATCGGCATCTTCCTGGTGCCGATGCTCTACGTCACGTTCCAGCGCTGGCGCGAAAGCTTGAAACGCCGCTTCGGCGGCGGCGCGAAGGAGACGGCGCAGGACCATGCGGGCTGAGGCACTCGGAAACGGCTGCTAGCGGAACGGCGCGAGGATTTCGAGCAGCCGGTCCCTGTTGTCCTTGCCGATCTTGTCGATGACATGCCGCTCATGCTCAGCTGCGAGCAGCTTGAACTGCCGCAACGATGCTTCGCCGGCCGCGGTGAGATGCAGCGAATGGCTTCTCCGGTCGGTTTTCGACGCTGCGCGCTTGACGAGATTGCGCTGCTCGAGGGCGTCGAGCAGATGTACAAGGCGCGCGCGCTCGATGCCGAGACGCTTCGCCACCGCCATCTGGGTTAGGCCGGGATTGGCCGCGACCACCGTCAGTACGGAATACTGCGTCGGGGTGATGTCGACTGCGGCGAGCGTCTTGATGAAGTCCTGGAAGATCCAGAGCTGGAAGCGCCGCACCGCGTAGCCGACATGGCCGGCCAGGCCATCCAGGCCGACGTCGTCGTCCGGCGCTGCGATGGTCCGCTTCTTCGTCGCCGGCCGGTCGGGGCCTGTCTTGATTCCGGCCTGCGGGGCACGGGTTGGCACATCGCGTCTCCTGGTCGGTCGCATCCTATGGCCTCGGGCGGCCCGGCTCAACAATTGTTGTCGTCGACAACAGTCACCCTGGGAACGCTCGTACCGCTGCTCGATCCCTCCAGGCCGATGAACTCCGCGCCGACTGCGGCGTTATCACCACGACTTTGGTCCGTACTTTTGCGATAATACAAATTCGTTCCGGATTGGCCGTATCTGTCCAGGGAGTTTGTTGATTGAGTGTTGCCTTTACCAAGGAAGAGAGCGCCGAGACCGCGGCCGAAACGCTGTTGCCGGACCGCCCGATCTCGCCGCATGCCAATCTGGTCACCGAAGCGGGATTGCGCGCGCTCGAGGCTCAGCTCCGCGAGGCGCGCGAAGCCTATGAGGCTGCACAGCGGCTCGACGACGTCAACGAGCGGCGCCGCCAGTCGGCCGTGCCGCTGCGCGATATGCGCTATTTCACCGAGCGGCTGCGCACCGCCCAGGTCGTCCCGCCTCCCGCATCGACCGAGACGGTGGCGTTCGGCAGCACGGTGACATTCAGCCGCGCCGACGGGCGCGTGCAGACCTATCGCATCGTCGGCGAGGACGAGGCCGATCCAAAGGCTGGCTCGATCTCGTTCGTGTCGCCGGTCGCGAGGTTGCTGATGGGCAAGGCGTTGGGCGACGTGGTCGGTGCGGGCAATCAGCAGCTCGAGATCGTTGCGATTTCCTGAAGGCTTTGCCGGTGTGTTGCAGGCCGTCCACAGTGCCGCGCACGTGATCCGCGCCGCGCATTCCGGCGCGTCGCCAGCCGGTTCCTTTATCTTTCGGTAAGCACGTTGGCGCTAGACTCCAGCCAGTTAGTTGCGTTGGAGTAATCAAGTGATCGATTTTGACGAACTGCGGGATCTCGCAGCCGACGTTCGTATCTTCATCGAAGCGTCTGACGACAAGGCCAGCGCACTTAGAGCGATCGTCACGGCGTATGATGTCGTCGTCGGTATCTTCCCGTCGAACAGCGGTACGGACCTGCACGTGATCAAGGGACATGACGTCCTCGACCAGATCGCCCGCTCGCAGACTTCGGACGACTACACCCACACCGCGATCGCGTTCCAGAACCGCGAACAGGCGGTCGCGCTGCAGCACGCGCTGGCGGCCTGATCCTGCTTCCGTTGAGCGCGCCGGCGAGCGCCGGCTCGGCGCAAGCCGGCTGGAGTGAGGCCGCGCTTTCCGCGGACGCGGCGATCACGCGCATTGCGAAGACCGCGATCAGGTTTCATACTCCGCGTGGCCCGAAGGCGCATCTCAGCCGGCTGACGTGACGGTGCGACCAACCCGAAGACTGCAACAGTCCGTGCCGGGTGGCTGGAAAGCGGAGAGACAGCGATGCTGTTTCGTCTCGCATTTGCTCTGGTGTTGACGACGGCGCTGCTGGTTTGTCCGATCGACGCCGTGTCGCAGGACATGCTGCGCGACGTCGACCTCAACAGCCCCGACATGTCGACAGCCGAGATGACGCGGGCCGAGGTCGAGACGCTGCTCAAGGCGGCGCCTCGAGACGCCGCGGGCCAGAGCTCTGCGGATTTGCAGGAGAGGCGGCTGTCGCGGCTCGATCTCTCGGGGCTCGACTTCTCCGGCGGCAATCTGCGCCTCGTCAAGCTCAACCGCGCCAGCCTGAAAGGCGCGCGCTTCGATCGCGCTGTCCTCAACCAGGCCTGGCTGATCGACGCGGATTTGACCGGGGCGTCTCTCGTCAAGGCATCGCTGCTCGGCACGCAGATGCAGCGCGCCAGGCTTGGCGGCACCGATTTGAGCGGCGCGCGCATCACTGCGGACCTTTCCGGTGCCAGCCTGGTCGGGGCCAGACTCGCCGGCGCCGATTTGAGCGCCGACATGCGCAACCAATCGATGGGCTTGATGCGTGGCGTGCTCAAATCCGCCGATCTCAGGGGCGCCGATCTGGCCGGCGCCAATCTCGCGCGCGCCGATCTCGGGTTCGCGCAGTTGCAGCAGGCCAATCTGGCGAACTGCGATATGAGCCGCGCCGACCTGTCGGGAGCCGACTTGTCCAGCACCAATCTCGCCGGCGCCGATCTCACCGAGGCCGACCTCGCCTCGGCCCTCCTTCCAGGCGCAGCGATGCTGGAAAAGGCCCGCAACCTGGACAAGGCGAGGAATTTGAACCTGGCGCGGCACCTGCCTGAGTGACCGCAGTGATCCGAAATATGAAAAGACAGCGAATGGTCGGCAGCGAAAGCTGGCGGCGTGGAGCTGGGTCGACCAATGAATCCGGGCTGAAGAAAGTGGCGCACCCGACACGATTCGAACGTGTGACCTTTGCCTTCGGAGGGCAACGCTCTATCCAGCTGAGCTACGGGTGCGTGCAGGGCATCATTTAGCTGATTGGTCCCGCGTCGGCAACGGCGTTGTCCGGCCGGCCGCAGGCTGTAGACTGTCGGCGCCAATATCACGGGCTGTACAAAAAGGCCGTCTTTCGAGGGAGTTTGTTGATGCGTCCGCTGGAATTCGGCTGGTATCTGCCCACGCATGGCGACACCACGGCCTATGGGCTGATGGAGGCGCAGGTCGCGGGCTCGCCGGAACTCTGTGAGCGCGTGGTCCAGGCCGCTGAGGATGCCGGCTTCGACTATCTGCTGATCCCGGTCGGTTCGGTCTGCTGGGAGGCCTGGATCACCGGCGCGTTCATGGCGGCGCGCTCGCAGCGGATCAAGCCGCTGATCGCGGCGCGGCCGGGCTACATCAATCCGGTGCTGCTGGCCAAGATGATCTCGACCTTCGACCAGATGTCCGGCGGCCGCATCTGCATCAACCTGATCGCCGGCCAGAACGAGAGCGAGGTCGAGGCCGAGGGTGTCCGCCAGCCCAAGGAAGAGCGTTACGCGCTGATGGAGGAGGAGGTCTCGATCCTAAAGGCGCTGTGGACCACGCGCGGCCCGCTGCATTTCGCGGGCAAATTCCACACCATCTCTGGTGCGCATATCAGGCCGCGGCCGCTGCAGCAGCCGTTTCCAAAATTCTATCTCGGCGGCGGATCGCGGCAGGCCTGGGAGCTGTCGGCAAAACATTCCGACGTGCATCTGTTCTGGGGCGACCTGCCGGAGCGCATCGCGCAGAACATCGCCGAGATCAGGCAACTGGCGCGGCTCCACGACCGCGAGGACGCGATCGGCTTCGGCATGCGGCTGCAGGTGATCTGCCGCGAGAACGAGGCGGATGCCTGGGAGGCGGCGGAGCAACTGGTGCGCCACGCCACCGAGCGGCAGAAGCAGGAGATCAAGACTCTCTACACCCGCTCGGAGGCCAATCAGCGCGTGCAGCAGCTTGCCCGCGACTATGGCGATCTCCTGATGCCGCATCTGTGGACCGGCATCACCAAGGTGCGGCCCGGCGCGGGCATCGCGGTGGTCGGCAATCCCGAACAATGCGCCGCCACGCTGCAGCAATTCATCGACGCCGGCTGCCACTCCTTCTGCCTGTCCGGTTATCTGCATGACGAGGAAGCCGAGCGCTTCGGCCGGCTGATCCGCCCGATCCTCGCCGCCAACAACCGCGGGCGGCTCGTGGCCTGAACACGACCCGGGCGCGCGGCGCAAGCGCGCAAGGATGTGATCCGGATCCGGTGGCAGGTTTCATCGATCCCGTCCATGATGTGGGGGTACGGAAGCGAGACGACAGCCCGATGGAGGACATCGTGAAATTATCCCTGCTCGCGTTTCTGACTGCAGTTGGATGGCTTGGCTTGAGCCCGGCCTATGCCGCGGACGGCTGCGGTGTCGGCTGTCACGCTACCGTCGCGGGCGCCTGCGTGATCGACGGCTGGGGCACCGGCGCGCGCGTGCGCAACGAATGCCCGGCCACCTCGCGCCCCCGACCGCCCTGCGGCGGCCGTGGCTTCACCTGGCGGCGCGACTACAGGGCGTGCTCCCAGACGACGAAGGACTGGCTCTAGATTTTACGGACGGCGCCGGCGCGTTACGCCGGCACGATCGCCTTGCCGATCGGCCATAGCGCAATGCCGGCGAGCTTGAGATGCGCCCAGGCGAACGGCAGGCCGATGATGGTCACCGCGAGCAGGATCGCGGTGATGAGGTGGCCGAGCGCGAGCCACCAGCCGGCGAGGATGAACCAGACCAGATTGCCGATCAGGCCAAGCGGCCCGGTGCCGATGTCGCTTTGGCCGGTCAATTCGTCGCGGCGTACCGCGCGCGAGCCGAACGGCAACAGCGTGTAGGCGGCGATGTTGAAGGCGGCGCGCGCCCAGGGCAGGCCGATAATGGTGATCGCCATGATCACAGCGGCCACCAGCCAGCCGAACGCCATCCAGGCACCGCCGATCAAAATCCAGAGGATGTTCAGGAGGATAGAGACAGGCTGCATCGATGACACCTTCGCTGCCGCAGGGACCGGGTTCTATATAGGCGGACGGCCGGTGGGGCGGTAGGGCGTGCGCATCTCGCGATGTGTTCCGGCCTCTCCTCGCATTTGCGGGACAAGGGCCGTTGCGCAATTTCGGAATAATGGAATATTACCGCTGAGTTGCCCGACATGTCAAGTCGCCTTGTCACCGGGCCGAACGCCGGCAGCCGTTCGCCGGCTCCTTTGCGCCGGCTCCTTTGCATGGGGTTGTTTTCCATGTTTTGGCAGCGCCCCGCCTCAAAGGGCGGAGAAGAAGCGCTGCGCGGCTCTCTCTCTTCTTCCTCTCCCCCGTTCTTACGGCGAGAGGGGTGGGGTGAGGGGCTGCTTCCACGTATTCGGCGACCAGAGCGTTCGCGGAAACTCCCCTCACCCGGATCACATCTGGCGATGCGATCCGACCTCTCCCCGCAGGCGGGGCGAGGTGAGGGGGACCGCCGTTCTTGTTTCGAGACGGAGTGGCTTTAGCGGCGGAAACCGCTGGCGCGGGAATAGCTCTGGCGGCTTTCCTGGGCCGGGCGGGCCGCGAGACTGGCGCGCGTCTCGCTGATCAGCGGGGTCGCGGGCCGCAGGTCTTCGAGGAAGATCGGCTTGGCAAAGTAATAGCCCTGGGCGTAGCGGATCTTGGTCGCCGCCTGCAGATAGGCGAGCTCCTCGTAGGATTCGATTCCCTCGGCGATCACGGTCATGCCGAGTGCCTCGCTCAGCGATTCGATCGCGCGCAGGATGCCCTGGCTGCGTGGCCGCTTGTGGATGTCGGTGATGAAGGAGCGGTCGATCTTGATCTCGTCGGCGGTGATGTCGGCGAGCGCCGACAGTGACGAATAGCCGATGCCGAAATCGTCGATCGAGATGCCGACGCCGATGCCGCGCAGGATTGGCAGGATCTCGTCCTGGAAGTGCGATTTGGTGATGAACGCGTCCTCGGTCACCTCGATCATGAAGCGCTTCGGAAAGCCGGTCTCCTCCAGCGCACGCGCGAACGGGCGCATGAATTCGAGGTTGGCGGCCTGCTTGGCCGCGACATTGATGCTGATCGTCGCGTTCGGGCCGAACGTGTCGTTGATCAGGTCGATCGATTTCACGATCTCCGCCAGCACCAGGAACGTCAGCTCGTCGATCAGCCCGAGCTCGACGGCGAGGTTGATGAAGGTGCCGGGCGCCTGGATCACGCCCTCGTCGTCGCGCAGCCGTACCAAGGCCTCGATGCCCTTGACCTCCTGGGTGCGGATATCGACCTTGGCCTGGAACGCGCAGCAGAAGCGCTTCTCCAGGATCGCCAGCCGCAGCGACTGCTCGATCTTCATTCGCGCCAGTGCCTCGCGTTCCATGCTGGTGTCGAAGAACGCGGTCGAGCCCTTGCCGTTGTTCTTGACGCGGTACATCGCGATGTCCGCGTTCTGCCGCAGCGCCTCGTAATTGTTGCCGTGCCCGGGATACAGGCTGACGCCGATCGAGGTCGAGGCGAAGGTCTCGGAGTCCTCGATGAAGAACGGCGCCTTCAGCCGCTCCTGCATGACGTGGATGAACTCGGAGACCTCGCGGTCGTTGCTGATCGGGCTCAGCAGCAGCAGGAACTCGTCGCCGGAGATGCGCGACAGCATGTCGGTGTCGCGCAAGGCGAGGCCGAGCCGCTTCGACAATTCGACCAGCAGCGCGTCGCCGATCGCATGGCCGTAATAGTCGTTGATGTGCTTGAAATTGTCGACGTCGAGGAAGGCGAGCGCGAAATGACCGTGGGGGTCGTCGCGGATCAGGCTGTTGACCCGGTGCTCGATCACGCGGCGGCTCGGCAGGCCGGTCAGCTCGTCGTAATAGGCGGAGCGGAACAGCTGGTCCTCGAACGCCTTCTGCTCGCTGATGTCGGTCGAGGTCGAGATCAAGAGGTTGCGTCCGCCGATCTGCACCGGGCGGTGCGAGGTGAGGAACACGTGCCGCGATGCGCCGCTGATCAGCGCCTCCTCGAGCACCACCGGGCGGCCGTTGCGCAGCAGTTCCAGGCAGGCCGCATGGCGGTCGTCGGCAGGCGAAGACGGCGAACCGGCATTGGCGGCGAGCTGCAATTGCGCCGTGGCCGCTTCGTTCACCAGGATGAATTCGCCGCGCTCGTCCTGCACGGTGACGCCGGCAGGCAGCAGATGGAGGAGGTCGCGCAGGATACGCAATTCATTGCTGAAATTGCCGACGTGGCCGGCTGCCAAAGCGTCGGGCTGCAAATCGTTTTTGGTGGGATGATGCATGCGCCAAAGCTTGGCAAAGTCCGTTGTAGTTTTGGTTAAGCAGAGCTGCGAAAAACCGTGACACAATGCGGTGGCGGCGACTTTCCCAGGCGGTCGCGGCAATCGTCATTAATAGAATATCAATATGGGGCAGCCGCGCTTTCGAAAGCGATTGCGTTTCACGCGGTTGCGATCGGCGTGCTTACGCATGATCCGGAAACGTGCGAAGCGGTTTTCCGAAAAGATCATGCGCAAACATCGCGCTTTAGTCGCTCGGAATCTTGCACTGCATGGTGCAGTGAACGCCGGTCTTCAGGTAGCTGATCTCGGTCTTGCCGTCGAACGGGCGCAGCACCGATTTCAAGAGCTTGGTGCCGAAGCCGGCCTCGCCGACCGTCTCGACCGCCGGTCCTTCGGTCTCGTCCCAGATCACGGTGAGACGGCCGTCGGCCACCGTCCACGACACCTGCAGCAGCCCGCGCGGCGAGGAGAACGCGCCGTATTTTCCGGCATTGGTGGCGAGCTCGTGGAAGATCAACGCCAGCGAGACCGCGAGCTTGGCCGGCAGGAACAGTTGCTCGCCGTTGAGGTTGAACCGCACATGGCCGTAGGGGCCGAGCTCCGAGCGTAGCAAATCCCTGATATCGCAGCCATAGCCGTCGACCCGTGCGATCAGATCGTCGGTCGCCGACAGCGCGCGGATGCGGTGGTCGATGCGCTGCCAGACATCGGGCCGGTCCTGCAGCGCCTGGTGCAGCACGGCATGAATGGTCGAGGATTTGTTCTTGAGGCGGTGCTGCAGCTCATCGATCAGGAGCTTGCGGTACTGCTCCTCGTCGGTCAACCGCCGCGAGATCTCGCGCTGCTGGGCGACCAGGGAGCGATAATGCTCGACGCCCCAGATCGCGATGCCGCACACCACCCAGAAGATCATCAGCAGCGCAAAGCGCGCCGGATCGACGGTCGCGCTTGAGAAATTGATGACCACGCCGAGCAGGCCGCTCGCCAGAGCGGTGGCGATCCCGATCCGGAAGCCGCCGAACGCGGTGGCAAAGAACACCGCCGGAAAATACGGCGTGAAGAACACATCCGGCCGGATCTGGGCGAGCCCGAACCGCGCGGCCGTGGCCAAAACGAGACAGAACACCGCGAAGCCGGTCGCAAGCAGCAGCGATGGCTGGGCATTGCCCTGCCAACACTGCCGGAACTCGTCGATCCATTTCGTCATCGGTCGTTTCACTTCACGTGATTACACGCCCCAAAATAAGGCCGCTGCGACCGAAAAACCGCAGTTGTGTCCTCGTGGCCACAGGTGGACCCGAGCTCGTGCAAGCGGACGGGAATATCCGCGCGGGACAAGGAGGACGACTGGACGGCGAGCCCTGCGGTCAGCCGGGCCGGGCCGAACTGCTGCGGTGTCCTGAAGGCGTCAGGCGGCGCTGTAGCCGCCGTCGATTACATGCGATGCGCCCGTCATGAACGACGCCTTCTCCGAGCACATCCAGACCACGGCTTCCGCGATTTCCTCCGGCACACCCAGCCGACGCACCGGCACCTTGGCCATGATCTCGTCGTAGCGTTCGTCCATCGTCTCCTTGGTCATCGGCGTCTTGATGTAGCCGGGATTGACGCAATTCACGCGGATGCCGTCCTGGGCATATTCGATCGCGGCTGATTTGGTCAGCCCGACGACACCGTGCTTGGTCGCGACATAGTGGCCAGACGTCGCGAGGCCGATCAGCCCGGCGATCGAGGCCGTGTTGACGATCGCGCCGCCGCCACCCTGCTTGAGCATCTGCGCGATCTCGTATTTCAGGCACAGGAACACGCCCATCAGATTCACCGAGAACATCTTCGCCACGGTGGCCTGCGTCAGTTCATGAATGCGCTGGCCGGGCGGGCCGACCGAGCGCCCGGCCACGCCGGCATTGTTGAACGCGCAATCGATGCGGCCGAACGCCGAGACCGTGCGCGCCACCATGCTGGCGACAGCAGCCTCATCGGTGACATCGCCCTGGATCGCGATCGACTGCCCGCCGGCCGCGTTGATCAAGGCGACCGTCTCCTCGATGCCGTCCTGCGAGAGGTCGGACACCGCGACGCGTGCGCCTTCACGCGCCATCGCAATCGCCGTCGCCCGGCCGATGCCGGAGCCGCCGCCCGTCACCAGTGCCGCCTTGCCGTCGAGAATGCCTGCCATGAGAAATCTTTCCTGTGCGGTTAGCGCTTTCCTTCGATCGCGATCTCGACGAGATACGGCCGCTGGCTCGCGACGGCCCTCGCGACCGCGCCGGCGATATCGTCGGCGTTCTCGACCCTGACCGCCTCGACGCCCATGCCGGTGGCGAGATGCACGAAGTCGAGGGCGGGGCCGGTGATATCCATGTTCTGGTAGGGATGTTGGGTGCCGGCCTCGAAATTCTGACGCCAGACGTCCACATTGTGCTTGAGGATGCGGTACTCGCGGTTCGCCAGCACCACGAACACGATCGCAAGCTTGTGGTGCGCGGCGGTCCACAGCGCCTGGATCGCATACATCGCCGAGCCGTCGCCGGAGATGGCGACGACCGGCCGCTCCGGCATCGCGACCTTGACGCCGATCGCGCCGGCAAGGCCCTGGCCGATGCCGCCGCCGCGGCCGCCGAAATAGTCGCCGAAGCCGCGATAGTCGAAGGCGCGCGCCAGATCGAGACTGGCGGTGATGCTTTCATCGACGATGACGACGTTGTCGGGCAGGCCGCGACGAAGCTCCGCGGTGACGCGCGGCATCGAGCTCGGCTGCCGGTTCCAGCTTTTTTCGACGCGTGCGCGATAGGCCTCCTTTTCCTTTGCCTGCAATTCGGCCAGCGCGGCATTGCGGTTCTGCGCGGCCTGCCTGAAGTCCGCGCTCGCCTTTGCGCGCACCGCTTCGGTCAGTTCGCCGAGACTGACGGCGATGTCGCCGACGATGCCGGCATCGAGCCGGTTGCTGAAGGCAAGACGCTCGGCCGAGGCTTCGATTTGCAGCAGGGATGCGCCCTCGGGAATGTGGCCGCCTGGCGCAAACCAGATGTCCTCGAAGAACGGACCGCCGATCAACAGCACGATATCGCTATCGCCGAGCGCCTTGTGCACTTGCCGAGCGTCGCCGGGGAGCGCCTGGCGATAGCTCGGATGGCCGGTCGGGAACGGCGCGTGATGTCGCAGCCCTTCGAACCACACGGTGGCGCCGATCGCTTCCGTGAGCGCAACCAGCGCCTGCTCGCCGCCCGATCGCGCCACGTCGTCGCCGGCGATGATGGCCGGATTTTTCGCCTTCAGCAGCAGCGTGGCCAGCGCGTCGATGCCGGCCGGATCGGGCCGCGTCGATCGCCAGAGACGATCCGGCGTCGACGCCTCTATCGCGGTTTCCTGTTCCATGACGTCGATCGGCAACGATACGAACACCGGTCCCCGCGGCGCATCGGTCGCGACCTTGAACGCCCGGCGCATGATCGGCGCGATCTCGTCGGCGCGCTCGATCTGCACGCTCCATTTCGTCACCGGTGCTGCCATCGCAACGAGGTCGTGTCCGAGGAGCGGATTGTTGAGCCGCATCCGCGTATCCTGCTGGCCGGCCGTCACCACCACGGGCGAATTCGCCTTCAGCGCGCCGTAGAGCGAACCGATGCCGTTGCCGAGGCCGGGAGCGACGTGCAGATTGGCGACGGTGACGCGTCCCGAGGCCTGCGCATAGAAGCTGGCGGCGCTGACGGCGACGCCTTCATGTAGCGCCATGACGTATTGGAGTTGCGGAAAGGCCGGTAGGCTGTCGAGCAGCGGCGTTTCCGTCGTGCCGGGATTGCCGAAGATATGACGCACGCCGTGCGCCATGAACGATTCCATCAGCACACGCCGTCCGCGCATTCGCTCCCTCTCGATCTGTTTTGTGCATCATCCGCCGCGGCGCCGCCCATGGCAACCACGCAAGCCGGCTCGCGCCCGCGCGGCCGGTTGCGTCCTCCGCATGGCTGCAAAGCGATCATGGTTCGGCGTTGTCGGACGGGGCCTGATGCAGCGTCGTAGCCCGGATGAAGCGCAGCGAAATCCGGGGCCTCTCGCGCCATTGGCGAACGCCGTCCCGGATCGCGCTGCCCTCCATCCGGGCTACACGGCTACGAATTCACGCCGGCTTCACCATCACCCGCAGCCCGTCGCGCGGCTTCGGGATCGGCCACATCTGCCACTCGGCCTTGTAGCTCTGCGGCAGCGACACTTCGAGATTCTGCACGAAGTGGCGGGCGAAGCATTTCGCCTGCATGTACGCAAAATGCAGGCCGAGGCACATATGCGCGCCGCCGCCGAACGGCACCCAGGCGAACCGGTGCCGGCCGCGCTGCGCCTCGTCGGTGAAGCGCATCGGGTCGAACCGGTCGGGCTCCGGCCAGATTTCGGCCATGTGGTGGGTGAACAGCGGATTGGCACCGACCACGGTGCCGGCCGGGATCGCAAATCCCTTGAACGAGAAGTCGCGCACCGCGCGGCGCGGCATCGAGGGTACCGGCGGCTTCAGGCGCAGCGCTTCCTTGAACGCCATCTCCGACAGCGGCATGGCGTTGAGTTGGTCGAGGCTGGTGGGCTCGCCGGCGGCGACGCCGAGTGCGGCGACCTCGTCGCGCAGCTTGCGCTGCCAGTCGGGATGGGCGGCAAGCTCGCCGACGAACGAGGTTAGCGAGGAGGTCAGGGTGTCGTGCGCCGCCATCATCAGGAAGCTCATGTGGTCGATGATGTCCTGCTCGGAGAGCAGTGCGCCGTCTTCATGGGTGGCCTGGCACAGTTGCGAGAACAGGTCGTCGCCGCCGCCGCGCGCCCGGCGGATCGGGATCTGCTCGGCGAAATAGGCGATGATGCGCTTGCGGCCGGCGACCCCGCGCGCCATCTGCGTGAACGGCAGCGGCTTGCGGATCGGCGCGACGGCTGCCGCCACCATGTCGACGAAGGCGCGGTTGATCTCGTCGACCTCTGGCCCGATATCGGCGCCGAGGAACGAGGTCGCGGCAAGATCGAGCGTGAGCTGCTTCATCGCCGGATAGATCAGCATCTCCCCGGCTCTTGCCTTCCACTGCGCCACACGCGCCGCGATGCCCTTGTCGAGCTCTGTGAAATAGGACTTCATCGGCTCGGACTTGAAGGCGACCGACAGAGCGCGGCGGTGCACGCGGTGCTCGTCGAAATCGCGCAGCATCAGACCTTTCGGGAACAGCAGGCCGAGAATCGGTCCCCAGCCGAGCTCGGAGGAGAACAGCTTGGCCTGATCGAACAGCAGCAGCTCGTTGGCGTCAGGCCCGAGCAGCGTGACGCTGGTCTCGCCGAACAGATGGGTGCGATAGACGTTGCCGAACTTCGCTGCGCTGCGCTCCACATACCCCTTTGGATCGGCAAGAGCTTCCAGCGTCTTACCGATGAACGGCCAGCCTTCGTCGCCGGGGATATGGGTGAGCGAGTTGCGCTTCGTTGGCGCGAATGCGTGCGAGGTGGGCGCAACACTCTGCATCGACATGGCCGTTGCTCCGATCAAGGATGCTATCGCTTAGCCGCAGCAGGTAAATAACCTTTTGCAGGCCGGCTGCATAGCGTCGATGCACGTGATTGGTCGCACCTGCTGACGCAGGAGCCTACTGGGCTGGCAGAGGCAACAGCTTCTTCTATTCAACAACAGCATGCACGGCCATGTGCCGGCGATGCAGCGCGCCGCCGGTCCCGCGCACCGGCAGGATTATCGCGCCACCCTGGTGACGATCGGCGGCTCCGGCTTCGACGGGGACGATGTCGAGAGCCATTTCCCGCCCGATGCGACTTTCGTCTGGCTGCGGCAAAACGCACCTCGCGCCGGGGCTGCGTCACCTTCGAGAGCGGGCTGAAAGGAAATGTCGGACAAGGTGCCCGGCATGGGCGATCATTTCGAGCGCGGCGCGCCGGGCATGCACACGTCGGACACCATCGACTATGGCGTGGTGGTTCGCGGCGAGATGACGCTCGAGCTCGACGACGGACAGAAGATCCATCTGCGCCAGGGCGATACCATCGTGCAGAACGGCACGAGGCTTCGCTGGCGCAACCCGCTGTCGGAGCCGTGCCTGATGGCCTTCGTCTCGATCGGTGGCAAGCGCGGTTAGGGGTTGCCCCACGGCCTGGGACATGGATTCAGTGTCGTCCTGGCGAAGGCCAGGACCCGTTGCCCCGAATAGCAATTGTTGCGCGATTCTGAGGCCGCGCTCCCGTTCACAATCAAATGCAGTGGTTATGGGTCCTGGCTTTCGCCAGGACGACCGTGACTTTTGGCGCGATCCGTTACATTCGTCGCCGGGACGACGCAGTTGATACTGCGGACTCTCGCCTCACGCCTTCTGCTTCGCCGCCTTCTGCAGATCCGGCGCGTTGACTGCGGGAATCGCGACGCGGCCGGGGCCGGTCTGCTGGAGCGCGGCGGCGGCCTTGTCGTTCTCCATGATCTTGGCCATCACGGCCTGGCCGGCGCGCTCGAATACCGCGCGGTTGTCGACCAGGAACTGGCGTGACTTGCGCAGGCCGTCGATGAAGCCGTTGATCTCCGGGATCACGTAGCGGGCGACCATATCCCAGCTGCGGCGGGTGTTCTCCGGATTGGCCCAGTCGTGCGCGAAGCCGACGATGGTGCCGACGCCGCCGGACACCTGCACGAGGTTCTTGATCATCTTCACGAGATCATCCGGCGTGCCGATGGTCGAGGCCGCACCGTCGACGAAGGCGGTCTTGTCGACCGCTTCGTCCGGCGAGGAGAACGCGGTCAGGCCCGGCCGCATCAGGGTGCCTACATTATATTCGTTGTGCCAGCGCATCAGCCCGGCGCCGGCCTCGCGGCGCGCCTGCTCGCGGGTCTCGGCGATGTGCCAGGACAGCAGCACGCGCCAGTTGGCGCGGCTCACCGTGGTGCCGGCCTTCTTGGCGGCATCCTCGGCGAACTGCCATTGCTGCGGCAGCGCCATCAGGCCCTGGGTCGACATCGAGCCGAGGGAGATGATGCCGATGCCGTATTTGCCGGCCAGTGTCATGCCCGACGGCGAGATCTGCGACGCCACCACGAATGGCATTTCCTCCTGCAGCGGCAGGATCTGCAGCGCGGCGTCGTGCATCTCGAACCAGTCGCTCTTCACCGTGACACGCTCGCCGTTGAACAGGCGGCGGATTACCGCGATCGCCTCGTCCTGGCGGTCGCGCTGGGTCATCGGGTCGATGCCGAGCGTGTGTGCGTCGGAGGCCAGCGCGCCGGGGCCGGAGCCGAAGATGGCGCGGCCGCCGGTCATGTGATCGAGCTGTACCATGCGCTGCGCGACGTTGAACGGGTGGTGATAGGGCAGCGAGATCACGCCGGTGCCGAGCTTGATCCGCTTGGTACGCTCACCGGCGGCAGCCAGGAACATTTCCGGCGAGGCGATCGTCTCCCAGCCCGAGGAGTGGTGCTCGCCACACCAGAACTCGTCGTAACCGAGCGCGTCGAGCTGCTCGACGAAATCGAGATCGCGGCGGAATTGCAGCATCGGATGCTCGCCGATCGGGTGATGCGGGGCGAGGAAGGCTCCGAACTTGAGGCGCGCCATAGGTCGTTCTCTCCGGACTATCGTTATTGGGGGCTTGCCGCCAACCTACGGGGCGGACCGAGGCAAGGCAATGCTTCGAGACTGCAGCGCCCGCATGGTTGTTGCGCAAATCGGCGGCGATTGCCGCCCTCCGGAATGTTTCCCAGCGCGTCAGCGCAAGTCGAGCCCGCGCTTCGCAATGACCCTCGCTCTCCCGCGGATGGCGGACAGCCGAAGGAGCGACGCGTGTGGTCGCGTCGCCCGCTGCTTGACAGCCCGCCAGGTTGTCATAGGCTGCGCGCGCTATCAGTTCGGGTGTGGCGACATCCGATGATTGGGACTTCGGTACGAAGGCTCCACGTTCCGCCTGCATTTCACAAAGAGACAATATTCCGCGCCAATAATGGCGGCCGCATCGAGGGACATGTCATGGTGCAATGCACCGACATCGCCGGCAGCGGTTTCCGACGACCCGGACCCGGCAACGGATGCGGCCGTTGGCCGAACGGCGCCGTTGCGAGATGCATCCACCCCGGACATTTCGACCGTCTCCCGCTGTCGCACCTGGTGACAGCGGGCCCGATCGGTTCTGCGCATTCCTGTTCGACCCTGACCTGATGAGGTGACCCCACAACAACAACATCAAGGGTCGCAACAAAAACTTCGGCCCAGCAAACAAAGACCAGAGGGAGGTAGCAGATGGCTTACTACGGACGACACCTCGGTGGCGGCATCGCGCTCGCGGTGGCTGCCCTGTTGATGGCCTCGCCGGTCCACGCCCAGGACGCGGCCGCGCTGAATGCGGAGGCGGCGCAAAATGACTGGCCGACCCATCACGGCACCTACAAGTCCTATCACTACAGCGGTCTCGACCAGATCAATCCGGGCAACATCAAGAACCTCGAGATCGCCTGGATGCATTTCCCGGAGCGTGCCACGCGCGGTCTGCAGTCGACCCCGCTCGCCGTCGACGGCGTGCTGTATTATTCCGGTTCCTACAGCCGCGTTTACGCGCTCGATGGCGCGACCGGCAAAACCATCTGGGCCTATGCGCCGGAGCTCGACGAGGAGCTCGTCGCCAAGCAAACCCATTCGCCCTACAACCGCGGCATCGCGATCGGACAGGGCAATCTCTATGTCGGCACTGTCGACGGGCGCCTGATTGCGCTCAACCTGAAGACCGGCAAGCCGGTGTGGGACACCAAGCTGCTGGACTCCAAGAAGATGACGGTCGGTTTCACCGGCGCGCCGCTGGTGGTCAAGGACATGGTGATCATCGGTGCGCAGGGCGGCGAATGGCCCGGGCGCGGGCCGATCTTCGGTGTCGATGGCAAGACCGGACAGAAGAAATGGGAGTTCTTCACCGTCGCCGGCACTGAAGAGGCGATGGCGACCTGGGGCAACGACTCCTGGCGCACCGGCGGCGGTGGCGGCTGGATGCCGGGCGCGTATGATCCTGAAACCAACACGGTGTGGTGGGGCACTGCCAACCCGGCGCCGCTCTACGACTGGTCGGGCGCCGACTGGAAAAAGAGCGGCCCGCGGCCCGGCGACAATCTCTACACGACGTCGGTCATCGCGCTCGATCCGGACACCGGCAAGCTCAAATTCTATCACCAGGAGCTGCCGCACGATGCCTGGGACTTCGACTCCGCCGTCGGCGAGTTCGTGATGATCGACCGCGGCGGCAAGAAGCTCGTCGTGCACGCCAACAAGAGCGGATACATTTTCGTCTACGATCGATCCAACGCCAAGGTCGAGAACGTCTGGCCGCTGGTCAAGAACATCAACTTCGTCAAGAGCATCGATCCGAAGACCGGCGAGTTGATCGGCCGTCGCGATCTGTCCGAAGGCAAAGCCGAGACGCCGCTATGCCCGGCGATCGCGGGCGGCATCAGTTGGAACTCAGGCGCATACAGCCCGAAGACCGGCCTGTACTACAGGATCGGGCAGGAATGGTGCCAGGAGTTGACCGTGGAGAAGACCACGCCGATCCTGGAACCGATGGCCCAGCTCAATATCGGCGCCCAGTTCAAGCTGGTCGCGCCGCCGGACGGACCGGCCCGCGGTCATCTTTCGGCCCGCGACCCGGTCAGCGGCGAGAAAAAGTGGGAGGTCACCTACAAGGCCCCGCCGCTCGCCAGCGTGCTCGCGACCGCCGGCAATCTGGTGTTCGTGCCGGACGCCGAGGGCGTGGTGCACGCCTACGAGGCGGATAGCGGCAAGGAAGTCTGGTCGCGCAACAACGGCATGGGCCACAATGCGGGCATCATCAGCTACATGGCGGGCGGCAAGCAATACATCGCCGTTCCGGCCGGCTGGGGCAGCCTCGTCGCGGACGAGTTCGTTGCGCTGTTCGGCGAGCCCTACAAGAGCATGCCGAAGAACACCGGCGCATTGATCGTCTACACGTTGCGGCAGTGAAGATGGCTCAGGCGGCAGGGGTCGTCCCTGCCGCTTCGGCGGCCAGCAGGATGATGGAATGAAACTACCGATTGTGATCGTTGCGTCGCTCGCCGTCCTGTGGCCATGGCATCCAAGCCGCGTTGCTGCCGAACAACCGGCCACGGCGGGGACTTCGAACCGGCCGGCGCAAGCGGAGGCTTCGCCTGACGATATCAACGGCGAGCAAATGTTCGCCACCACCTGCGGCTTCTGCCACCAGAACGGCGGCCGTTCCGCAGGCAGGGGACCGAAGCTCTCGAAGTCGGAACGCAGCGACGAATACATCATCGAGCGCATCAAGAAGGGCAAGGCGGGCGCGATGCCCGCGTTCGGCGCTGTCTTCAGCGACGGACAGATCATCGCGATCCTCGCCTATATCAGGGGCCTCGATGACTGACGCGCGCATCCGGCGGCGAGGCTGCCTGGCCGCCTGCGCCGCGGGACTTTCGCTGTCGCTCGGCGGCATGGCGGCAGATGGCCGCTCGCTGGAAACCGTCATCGAGCGCGGGGTCCTGACGCTGTGCGCCAACCCCAATGCGCTGCCGTTCGCCAGCAAGGCCGGACCGCTGCCCGGATTCCAGATCGAGCTCGGCGAGAAAATCGCCGAGCAGCTTGGCGTCAAGCTGGCGCGCGAATGGGTGGTCAGCGCGATCCAGTATCGGCGTGCCGATTGCGACCTCGTACTCGACACCATCGTCCGCAAGGACACGCCGCCGGCGGGCGGCGTGCAGGTATCGCGTCCCTATCACCGCAGCGGCGTCGTGCTTGCGGTGCGGGCCGATTCGCCGGTGGAGTCGCTGGCTGGTCTCGGCCGGGATCAGCGGGTCGGCGTGCCGGTCGGCTCGCTGGTCTCGATGATGCTGGCCAAGCGCGGCACGGTGACCTCTCCCTTCGTGTTCGAGGACGAAATCGTTGCCGCGCTCGCCAATCGCGAGATCGAGGCGGCTGCCGTCACGCCGGCAGCCGTCGGCTGGTTCAATTTGCAGCATGCCGACCAGCCATTGCGCGCCATTTCGGCGTTCGACGGTGATTCCGACCTGAGCTGGAACATCGCGGCCGGGCTGTTTCGTCCCGACGACAGGCTGCGCCAGCGCGTCGATGCGGCGATTGCCGCGCTGCTCGCGGACGGCACGATCGCGCGGATCTATGCCCGTTATGGCATCGAGTTGCGGCCGCCGCAGTGATGTGAGGGCCGCGGCGCGGGAGCGTCTGGATGACGCAGCCGTGAATAAGCACCTACCTCGGAGGTAATCGAAGCGATGACCGGAATCTGCTGATCTCGGTCATCGCATCGTTCCCGGCAGGACTCACCGCATGCACCAGCTTGTTTCGACTCCGGTGGAGACATCCCGCCGCTGGTGGGTGCTGGCGACCGTCGTCGCCGCGCAGTTCATGTTCGGCGTCGATGCCTTCATCGTCAATGTCGCGATCCCGACGATGGCGGTGGAGCTCAAGGCGACGGCGGCCGAGATCGAGGCCGTGATCGCGATCTATCTGATCGCCTATGCCACGCTGGTGGTCACCGGCGGCCGGCTCGGCGATATCTACGGCACCAGGAACGTGTTCGTCGCGGGCGTTGCCGGCTTCGCGATCACCTCGCTGTGGTGCGGCCTCGCGCAATCCGGGCCGGAGCTGATCCTGGCGCGGCTGGCGCAGGGCGCGACCGCGGCGCTGATGGTGCCGCAAGTGCTGGCGACGCTGCATCTGTTGTTCTCCGACGCGGCGCGCGCGCGGGCGTTCGGCATCTACGGCATCGTGCTGGGGCTTGCCGGCGCCGCGGGCTTCATGCTCGGCGGCGTGCTGGTGACGCTCGACCTTGCCGGTCTCGGCTGGCGTGCGGTGTTCTTCGTCAACGTGCCGTTCGGCATCATCATCATCGCCGCCGCGCTGAGGATCATGCCGACGGTGCCGCGCCGCGCCGGCACGCGGCTCGATATTCCCGGCGCAATCGTGCTGTTCATCGGCCTGCTCTGCCTGATCGGGCCGCTGCTGTTCGGTCACGACGTGCACTGGGCGGCGTGGGTATGGCTGGTGATGGCGTCGGGCGTTGCCGTCATCGCCGCGTTCGTGCGGCTGGAGCGCGCCGTCGCAAGGCGCGGCGGCATGCCGCTAATCGAGCTGTCGCTGCTGTCGGATGCGGCCTTCATGCGCGGGCTGGTCGCGGTGTTCTTCTTTTTCTTCGCCAATCTCTCGTTCTATCTGGTCATGACCATGTTCATGCAGAAGGGCCTGAACATCCCGCCGTTGCAGGCCGGGCTGGTGTTCGTGCCGCTGGCTTTGACGTTCGTGATCGCCTCGCGCCACAGCGGCGCGCGGGCCAGGCATCGCGGCACGCTGGTGCTGATCGAGGGCTGCGCGCTGCAGATCGCGGGTCTCGCCGTGCTGGTCGCGACGGTCGAAACCGTCACGGCGCCATCGGCGCTGCTGCTTGCGCTGGTGCTGATGGTCTTCGGCTATGGTCAGGGACTGGTGATGGCGCCGCTGTCGAGCGCCGTGCTCTCGAGCGTGAAGCTGGCCAGCGCCGGCGCGGGCTCCGGCATGTACGGCACCACGACGCAGATCGGTAACGCGGCGGGCGTCGCGGCGATCGGCGCCGTGTTCTTCGCCGTCGAGACCGCGATGTCGGCACGCGTGGCGCTGCTTGCAGCATGCGTATTGTTTGTGCTGTCGATCACCATTTGCGCCGCATTTCTGTCATGGATGCGCCGCGCCGCTGCGTGATCCGCGGCCATTCGCTGGCATGATTCGTTGGCTAAACAACCAGATGTTCACGCATTAACGCCGATTCTCACGTTTTCGGGGGAATGACAGCACACGGTCTTTCCATTTTGCAGTGCAGCAACTATCTGTTCGGTGAATCCAACAAGACCAATCACCCGTTCAGGAGCTGCTGTTGTCTCTGGTCAACAACGTCGATTTTCTGCGCCGCCTGCCGAAGCTGAATGCGTTCAGCGGTCTCGGAGCGTATGCGCAGAACTCCGCGCCGGCCGCGCCGACGCCGCTGGTCGAGACCGTCGAGTTCGGCTCAAATCCGGGCGCGTTGAAGATGTTTTCGTTCGTGCCTGCGCAACTCGCGCCGGCGCCGGCGCTGGTCGTCGTACTGCATGGCTGCGGCCAGACCGCCGCGTCCTATGATCTCGGCGCCGGCTGGTCGACGCTCGCCGCGCATTACGGCTTTGCGCTGCTGATGCCGGAGCAGCAAGCCGCCAACAACGGCAACACCTGCTTCAATTGGTTCAATCCGGAGGACATCGCGCGCGGCCAGGGCGAAGCCTGCTCGATCAGGGAAATGATCGGGCACATGGCCCTGACGTACAAGATCGATCCGCGGCGCATTCATGTCACCGGATTGTCCGCCGGTGGCGCGATGGCCTCGGTCATGCTCGCGACCTATCCGGATGTGTTTGCCAGCGGCGCCATCATCGCCGGCCTGCCGTTCGGCGTCGCCACCAATCTGCGCGAGGCGCTGCATGCCATGATGCACGGCAGCGCGCTGTCCGCACCTGAGCTCGGCGATCTCGTGCGCAACGCCTCGAAGCACGACGGCGTCTGGCCGAAGGTCTCGGTGTGGCACGGCGGTGCCGATCGCACCGTCGTTCCCGCCAACGCCGACGCGATCGTGCGGCAGTGGCTCGATCTTCACGGCCTGCCGGCTGCGGCGATGTCGACGGCGGATGTCGCCGGCCACGTCCGCGAGGTGTGGTGGAATGCCGAGGGCGAGACGCTGGTCGAATCCTATGGCATCACCGACATGGCGCACGGCACACCGCTCGGGCTCGCCGACAATGACGAGCGTTACGGCGTCGAGGGCCCGTTCCTGATCGAGGCCGGCATCTCCTCGTCATATCGGATCGCCGAATTCTTCGGCCTGACCAGTCAGCTGCGCCAGCCGCAGATTGCGCCGACCGGCGTGCCGCGTGAGCGTGCCGACACGATCTCGATGACAATTCCGGTGGGGGCAGAGGTCGAACCCGCGACGGCAGCCGGCCGCCGCAGTGCGCGGCCGCGTAACTCGGGCAGCAATCAGGTCAACGTCCGCCGCGTCATCGCGCGGGCGCTGACCGCGGCGGGGCTGATGAAGTAGTCGCGTCGATCGCGCGCCCCGCGCTTACATCTCGCCGGTCAGGAACGGATTCGTCATCCGCTCCTGGCCGATGCTCGATCCCGCGCCATGGCCGCAGATGAAGCCGACATCGTCGCCGAGCGGCAGCAGCTTCTCCTTGATCGACTGGATCAGCGTCGGATGACTGCCGCCGGGCAAATCGGTGCGCCCGACCGATCCGGCGAACAGGACGTCGCCGACATGGGCGAACTTCAGTTCCTTGCAGAAGAACACCACGCTGCCCGGCGAATGGCCCGGGCAGTGCAGGATGTCGAAGGTGAGGTCGCCGATCGAGACCTGATCGCCCTCGTCGAGCCAGCGGTCGGGTCCGAAATTGCGCACGCCGGTCATGCCGAAGCGCTCGCCGCTGGAGACTACATTGTCGAGCAGGTATTTGTCCGCGATATGCGGGCCCTCGATCTTGACCTGCAGCGCGTCGCGCAAATCGGCGGCGCCGCCGACGTGGTCGATATGGCCGTGGGTCAGCCAAATCTTCTCGACCGTGACGCCGGTCTGCTTGATCGCGGCCTGGATCTTCGGCACGTCGCCGCCGGGATCGATCACGACGGCCTTCTTGGTCGGCTCGTGCCAGATGATGGTGCAGTTCTGCTCGAACAGCGTCACCGGCACGATGATCGCGCCGGCCTTGGGTTTGGTTTCGGTTTGTTCATCCATGCGGGCACCATAGGCTTCCAGCAAGCTGCGTCAACACGGAGCCGAAATGCGTTTGCCACGGCGTGTGATCGCCAAAAGGACCGTGATAGGCTGTGATGACAGAATAATTGCTTCTCGCAGTCCGGAACTCCATGACCCAGGCCTCGAAATCACCACTCGGCGGACCCCGGGCGACCGCCCGTGCCTTCTTCGTCGCGGACCGCATCAACACGTCTGGCTTGGAACGTGGCGACGTGTTGGCCACCACGCCGCTCGCGTTCCGCGTCAATGACAATGGTGTGGCGGTGCTGTTTCGTTACGGTGTCGTCGTCCTGATCGGGCTGAACGCGCTGGAGGAGGATGAATTCCTGCGCAGCCTGCAATCGCGCATGACCGGCACCTTCAGCCGGCGCGAGGAGGAAATTGCGATCATCGAGCTTGCCTCGGAGAAGGACGATCAGATTCCGCCGGGCGGTCCGATCTATCTGCAGAGCCTGTCGCCGGAGCGGCTGATCCTGGTCGGCGAGGCGCTGGCGAAAAGCGTGGTGCTGGCGCGGCACGAGCGCGAGGTTGCGGCGGTGTTCGACTCCACCGAGCCGTTCGCGCGCGAGCTCGCCAAGGGCGGCCGCTTCCGCGGCGGCCGCGCCGCGATCCTCAAGCACATCGGCAATGCGCTGTCGGTGCGGCATCGCGTGGCCGGCCCGGTCGAGGTATCGGAGAAGCCCGACATCCTCTGGGACAAGCCGCAGCTGGAGCGGCTCTATGCCCGGCTCGAGGACGAGTACGAATTGAAGGAGCGCGCGGAATCGCTGAACCGCAAGCTCGCCGTCGTCGCCGAGACCGCGCAGGTCCTGACCGACATCATCGACACCAGCCGTTCGCTGCGGCTGGAGTTGATCATCGTCTTTCTGATCCTGTTCGAGGTGCTGATCACGATCTATCAGCTCGCGATGGCGAAGCATTAAAGCGCGGATCCGTAGCCCGGATGGAGCGTAGCGCAATCCGGGTAAGCCATCCGCGGATGGTCTGTCCCGGATTGCGCTGCGCTTCATCGGGGCTACGGGTCGATGACGCGCGGCGCGGCCATTTTTCCGTCCCGAATTATGCGTCATCCCTGAACCTGTTACCGGCCACGTGCGTTGGGTCGTGGCGGCGAGAGGGACAAGGATGGATCAGCACGATAGCGACTGGTGGCGGCACGGCATCTTCTATCAGGTCTATCCGCGCTCGTTTCAGGACACCGATGGCGACGGCGTCGGCGATCTCAGGGGGATCATCAACCGGCTGCCCTATCTGGTGCGGCTCGGCGTCGATGCGGTCTGGCTGTCACCGATCTTCCCGTCGCCGATGGCCGATTTCGGCTACGACATCTCCGATTACACCGGCATCGATCCGTTGTTCGGGACGATGGAGGATTTCGACGAACTGGTTGCAGCGGCGCACGACGCCGGCCTCAAACTGATCCTCGACCTGGTGCCGAACCATACGTCGGATCAGCATCCCTGGTTCATCGAGGCGAAGAGCGGGCGCGATCATCCGCGGCGCGACTGGTACATCTGGCGCGATCCGGGGCCGGACGGTGGGCCGCCCAACAACTGGCTGTCCGAGTTTGGCGGCAGCGCGTGGGCGTATGATGAGGCCTCCGGTCAGTACTACTACCACGCCTTCCTCGCCCAGCAGCCCGATCTGAACTGGCGCAACCCGGAGGTGAGGCACGCGATCTACGAGGTGATGCGGTTCTGGCTGCGCAAGGGCGTCGACGGCTTCCGCGTCGACGTGATCTGGCACCTGATCAAGGACGCGGACTTTCGTGACAACCCGCCGAACCCGCATTATCTCGAGGGCCGCCCGCCGCACGAGAAAATCCTCACGCAATATTCGACCGACCAGCCGGAGGTGCATGAGGTCATCACCGAAATGCGCCGCGTCACCGATGAGTTCGACAATCGCGTGCTGATCGGTGAGGTCTATCTGCCGCTGCATCGCCTCGTCGCCTATTACGGCAACGATTTGCGCGGCGCGCAGATGCCGTTCAATTTCGCGCTGCTGTCGACGCTATGGAGCGCGCGCTCGGTCGAGAAGATCATTGCCGATTACGAGAAGGCGCTGCCCCCGGGCGCATGGCCGAACTGGGTGCTCGGCAATCACGACCGGCCGCGGGTGGCGAGCCGGGTCGGGCCGGCGCAGGCGGGTGTCGCGGCGATGCTGCTGCTGACGCTGCGTGGCACGCCGACGCTATATTACGGCGACGAGATCGGCATGCGCCAGGTCTCGATCGCCCCGGATCAGGTACGCGATCCCTTCGAAAAGAACGTGCCCGACATCGGCGTCGGCCGCGACGGCTGCCGCACGCCGATGCAGTGGAGCGCCGAGCCCTATGCCGGATTCTCGACCGCGCAGCCGTGGTTGCCGCTGGCGAACGACTTTGCCAGCGACAACGTCGCGAGCCTCGAGGCCGACCGGGCCTCGATCCTGAATCTCTACAAAAAACTGATTGCGCTGCGGCGACAGCTGCCGCAATTGATCCGCGGGAGCTATGAGGCGGTCGGGTCGCACGGCGACGTTCTGCTCTACCGGCGGCGCAGCGCTGAGGGCGTCGCGGTGATCGCGCTGAATTTCGGCGCGCACCCCGCGGCGATCACCTCGAGCGTGATCGGCTTCAGCAACGAGATCCTGCTGTCGACTTTCATGGACAGACAGGGCGAGCAGGTCGAGGGCACGCTCGATCTGCGCGCCAATGAAGGCGTCATCCTCGGGCCGCGTCCTGAGCCGTTGCCGGACGACTAGCGCGGCGTCTTCGCATCGATGTCGCTGCGCTTGAGCAGATAGTCGAGCCCGCCGACCCGATACCAGCGGTAGCCGTAGCCTTCGATCAGCAGCTTGTGGCGGCCGCGAGCGTCGGCGCGGCTGTGATTCTCGCTCAAAAGATTGACCAGGAGCTTGCCGGCCTCGTCGGGAAGGCCGACGTTGAACGAAATCTCGCGCGGCGCCTCGACGAGGTTATGGATGAACAGCACCGAGTTGTTGCGCCAGTCGTAGCGGATGATCAGCATCGCCGGATCGCGGGCCGTGATCACCTTGAAGTCTCCCCAGCCGACCTCGGGGACCTCCTTGCGCATGCGGATGATGCGCTCAGTCCAGTTCAGCAGCGAATTCGGGTCGCGCCGCTGCTTGGCGGCGTTGACGTGCTCGTAGCCATAGGCGCCCTTGTCGATCACAGGCACGCAGGGCCGATCGCTTTCGGTGAAGCCGGCATGCGGCTCGGTCGACCATTGCATCGGCGTGCGCGCGCAAGTGCGTTCGGGCAGGTTGAGGTCGTCGCCCATGCCGAGCTCGTCGCCGTATCTGATCACGGGGGTGCCGGGCAGCGTACACATCAGGCTGTAGGCGAGCTCGAGGCGGCGCCGGTCGCCGCCCAGCATGGGGGCGAGGCGCCGACGGATGCCACGATCGTAGAGCTGCATGCTCTTGTCCGGGCCGAACGCCTCGAACACCTTGTCGCGCTGCGCCTTCGTGAGCCGGCCGAGATCGAGCTCGTCATGATTGCGCAGGAACAAGCCCCATTGCGCCGTCGCCGGCCGCGGCTTGGTGGCGGCGAGCGATTTCGCCAGCGGACGCGAGTCGCCGGATGCCAGCGCGTAGAACAGATTCTGGTTGACCTGGAAGTTGAACATCATCTGCATGCGGTCGCCGTCGCGGCCGAAATAGTCCATGTCGGTTTCGGGCAGCACATTGGCTTCGGCTAGGATGATCGCGTCGCCCTTGCGCCATTGCAGGAACTCGCGAAACGATCGCAGCATGTCGTATTGCTCGACCGGCTTGCGGACCTTGGCGCCCTTGGTCGAGATCACGAAGGGCACCGCGTCCATGCGGAAGCCGGAGACGCCGAGCTGAATCCAGAATCCCATGATCTTGAGGATCTCGGCCTGCACGTGAGGATTGGACGTGTTGAGGTCGGGCTGGAAATCGTAGAAGCGATGGAAGTACCAGGCGCCCGCCTGCTTGTCGCGCGTCCAGGTCGACTTCTGCACGCCGGGAAACACCATTCCCTTGGTGGCGTTGGCGGGCCGCTTGTCGGACCAGACATACCAGTCGCGATGCGGCGAATCCTTCGCGCTGCGCGCCGATTGAAACCAGCTGTGCTGATCCGAAGTATGGTTGACGACGAGATCGATGATCACGCGCATGCCGCGCTGCTTGCAGCCATGGGTGAACTCGACGAAATCGCCCAGCGTGCCGTACCGCGGATCGACGCCGTAATAGTCCGAGATGTCGTAGCCGTTGTCCCTGCCGGGCGAAGGCTGGAACGGCATCAGCCAGATCGTGGTGATCCCAAGTCCGTTCAGATAGTCGAGGCGCCGTAGCAGGCCTCTGAAATCGCCGATGCCGTCGCCATTGGCATCCATATAGGTGCCAACGGAGAGGCAATAGATCACTCCGCTTTTGTACCAGAGGTCGTCGATCACCAGGCAGCTCTCTTCGATCCGCCGACGCCGGCGGCCGAGAGATAAGCGGCGAGGGCGCAGCCGGTTCCTGCCGGAGGTGCCAACCGCTTGCCGCGGTCGGCACTCCCGAAACGAGCTACCGCTTGATCTGCGCCTTCAGCGTGTCCTCGACCACGCGATCGAATGACGACGCTTTCGGCGCCTTGGTGCGATGCTCGGCCACATATTTGTCGCGCTTGGCGACGAGGGCGGCGAGCGTCTTGCGCTGCGCGATCTGCTTGCTGATCTCGGCCGAGCGCGCCTCGGGCTTCATGGTGCGGAGATTGTCGGGCAGGTCTTCTTCCTTCACCTTCGCCATGTCGTTGCGGCCGGCGGCGATGTCGGCGACCAGGTCGCCGTCGCCGGTGATCGCCTCCGAGGTTGCCTTCGACCGCTTGTTGATGAAGCTCGCCATCTCCGAGGCACTGGCCGGCGAGGTGGCGGCGACACGCGACAATTGCTGCGTCTTGGATTCGGTGTGCTTCTGCAGCGCGCGCGGACCGTAGGGGATCACGGTGCCGTTGATCTCGCGCTGCAGGATGATGATCTCGTCGTCATAGGGCGTTTCGATCGTGACGATCTGGCCGCCGTCCTGCGGGATCGGGATGAACTCGCCATTGCCGTTTTGCGCGATGTCGTGCCACACCCGCTCGGTGTCGCGTGCATCGCCGGCAAGCACGGTGTTGACGATGACGTCCTTCTGCTTGGCGACCGCAAGCGTGATCGGATATTTGGTGTCCTGCGCATAGTCCATGTGCGGCGGTGCTCGCCGACCAGGAACACGATGCGGGTGCTGTCGCCGCCGTGGGTCCACTGCATCTTGTTGACGGCCCTCTGAGCCGAGGTTCCACCGGCTCCCCGCGGTGGCTTGAGGCCGGAATCAAGGCGGCTTCCCCACGAATTTGCGGCCGAATCCGGCGCTGCCGCCGTCCTGTTGTTTGAGCATGATCTGTTCGGAAAAACCGGCTTCCACTTTTCCGGATCATGCTCCGGCGGAATCGGCTAATCTGCCTCGAATGGAATCATCCGCCCGCCAGATCGCGCTCGTGCCTACGCCTGACCGACGCCAGTCGGAGACCGCGCTCGCGATCGCGCGCGGCACGGCGAGGCTGCTGAGATCGCTGGGATTTTCCTGCATCAGCGAGTTGCCGCTGCCGTCCGGCCGGAGGGCCGATCTGGTGGCGCTGAACGAGCGCGGCGAGATCTGGATCGTCGAGATCAAATCGTCGGTGGAGGATCTGCGCGCCGACCAGAAATGGCAGGACTACCGGATGCATTGCGACCGGCTGTTCTTCGCCTTCACCCAGGACCTCCCCTGCGAGATCTTTCCCGAAGACACCGGGTTGATCATCGCCGACGCCTATGGCGCGCATCTGCATTGCGAGGCGCCGGAACATCGCCTGCCGGCGGCGACACGCAAAGCGATGACGGTACGCTTCGCCATGGCTGCGGCGCAGCGGATCAACCGCCTGATCGACCCGCAAGGGCATGCGGAGTTTTGAGGCTGCTTCTGTAGCTCGGATGCAGCGCAGCGCAATCTGGGCAAGACCTTCCGCGGATGGACCGGCCCCGGATTTCGCTCCGCTCCTCCGGGCTACAAGAGGTCCAAAACCAAAATGGCCGGGATGACCCGGCCATTTGAAATTCCAAAACGGCTGCTTATCTCGGTGCGCGCTTGGCGAGGATGCGCTGCAAGGTGCGGCGGTGCATGTTGAGGCGGCGCGCGGTCTCCGAGACGTTGCGGTTGCACATCTCGTAGATGCGCTGGATGTGCTCCCAGCGCACGCGGTCTGCCGACATCGGGTTGGTCGGCAGTTCCGACTTCTCGGTGCCGGTTGCCAGCAGCGCGGCGACGACGTCGTCGGCGTCGGCCGGCTTCGACAGATAGTCGACGGCGCCCATCTTCACCGCGGTCACCGCAGTGGCGATGTTGCCGTAGCCGGTCAGCACGATGGCGCGCGCTTCGGGGCGCTTGCGCTTCAGCGCCGAGACGACGTCAAGGCCGTTGCCGTCGCCAAGCCTGAGGTCGACGACCGCGAAAGCGGGCGCGGCGCGGCCGATCTCGGCAATGCCGTCGGACACCGTATCGCAGGACTTCACCGTGAAGCCGCGCGTCTCCATGGCGCGCGACAGGCGCTCCAGGAACGGCTTGTCGTCCTCGACGATGAGGAGCGAGCGGTCCGGGTGGTCATTCAGTTCAGCGATGGCGTTCACGTTCCAATTTTCCCTGTGGCACACCCGCAATTATATGGGACGGCAGTGGGGCGCTGCCAAGGCAGCCGAAAGTCGCGGATGCTGCATCCGTGATGCCAGACGCGCGATTGAGAACGGTTCTCAAGACACGGCTTCGGCGTTGGACGTGTCGTCCTCGAAGCGCTCGCGCGGCCAGACGATCTGAACCACAGCGCCGTGATCGGGGAAGATGCGATTGGTAAACGAGACCTTGGCGCCGGTTCGTTCCAGCAGCGTCCGCGCGATGAAAACGCCGAGCCCGAGGCCGCCGCGCGCGGTTTGGACGTCATCGGCGCCGCGGCGGCGGGACAAATACGGCTCGCCGATCCGTTTCAGCATGTCCGGCGCGATGCCGGGACCGTCGTCGGAGATCACGATCTCGACGGTTTCGGCATTCCACCATGCGTTCACCTCGACGGTCTCGTGGGCGAAATCGACGGCGTTTTCGAGGATGTTTCCGACGCCGTAGAGGATCGCCGGATTGCGGGCGACGACCGGTTCGGCAGTTGCTGCGACAGCAAGCCGCACCTTGATGTCGACGCCGAAATCGCGATGCGGCGCCACCGCCTCCTCGATCAGGGTCGACAGTTTCATGTTGTCGAACGGCGCGCCGCTCGAGGACAGCTGCGCGATCTTGCTCAAGATGTCCCGGCAGCGCTGCGCCTGCTCGCGGACGGTCTTCAGGTCGCCGGCGATGCTGGGGTCATGCACCGTCTTCTCGAGCTCGCGCGAGATCAGGAAGATCGTCGACAGCGGCGTGCCGAGTTCATGGGCAGCGGCGGCGGCAAGGCCGTCGAGCTGGGTCAGATGCTGCTCGCGCGTCAGCACCAGTTCGGTCGCGGCCAGCGCGTCGGACAGTTGCCGCGCCTCTTCCGTCACCTGGAAGGCGTAAAGGCTGGTGACGCCGATCGCGAGCAGGATCGAGAGCCAGACGCCGAGCAAATAGATCGGCGGCAGTACCAGCGGATCGTCGGCATCCCAGGGCAGCGGCAGATGATAGAAGAACAGCGCCGAGGCGCAGGCGACCGCGAGGCAGCCGAGCGCCATGGTCAGCCGGATCGGCAGCACCGTGGCGGAGATCAGCACCGGGGCCAGGAACAGGAACGAAAACGGGTTCTGCAAGCCGCCGGTGAAATAGAGCAGCCCGCCGAGCTCGACGATGTTGAACGCGAGCAGCGCCGCGGCATAGGCCGGCTCCAGCCGCTGCATCGGGTTGAAGGCGATCTGCAGTGCCAGATTGATCAGCGCCGAGAGCGCCACGATGCTGACGCAGGGAACGATCGGCAGGTCGAATTCGAGCCCCTGGGCGACGACGAAGATCGCGACAAGCTGGCCAAGCGCGGCCAGCCAGCGCAGCCGCAGGATCGTATCCAGGCGGACATAGCGGCGTGGCTGGCGGAAATCGGAGGCGACATCGGTCATATCAGGACTTTAGCGATGCTGTGGGCGACGCACAAATTTGCGCGTTAATACAAGTCAAGCCGCGCGAGCCACGCCGTCAGCCTTGCCTCCAGCCTTGCGCTTGCTGCCGCGATGGCTCAACTACGGCTCTATGCAGCAGAGCGAGACAGATCAGGGGGCACCCGCGGTCAATCATGCGCCGGCGGGCGATCAGGCTGGAACGGCCGCGATCGACGTCGCGCATTTGGTCAAGGTCTACAAGACCACCCGCGCGGTCGACGGCATCTCCTTCCGCATCGCGCGCGGCAGCATCACCGGGCTGCTCGGCGGCAACGGCGCCGGCAAGACCACGACGATCGCGATGATCATGGGGCTGGTGCTGCCAACCTCGGGGAGCGTCGAGGTATTGGGCGCGAAGATCCCGGACCAGCGCTACGACGTGCTGGGCCGGATGAATTTCGAGAGCCCCTACGTCGATATGCCGATGCGGCTCACGGTGCGGCAGAACCTGACCATCTTCGGGCGTCTGTACGCGGTGAAGCATTTGCGCGAGCGGATCGACCGGCTGGCCGAGGATCTCGACCTCAAGGATTTCCTTGATCGCTCCAACGGCAAGCTCTCTGCCGGGCAGAAGACCCGCGTCGCGCTGGCGAAGGCGCTGATCAACGAGCCTGACCTGTTGCTGCTGGACGAGCCGACGGCATCGCTCGACCCTGATACCGCGGACTGGGTGCGGCAGCATATCGAGACCTATCGCAAGACCCACAACGCGACCATCCTGCTGGCGTCCCACAACATGCTGGAGGTCGAGCGGCTCTGCGATCGCGTCATCATCATGAAGCGCGGCAAGATCGAGGACGACGACAGCCCCGAGCGGATCATGGCGCGCTACAACCGCGACACGCTGGAAGAGGTGTTTCTCGACGTCGCGCGCGGCCGGGTGCGGGAGGGCGCGCCGTGAGCGAAATCGTCAGCCATCAGCATCGCGGCATCTCACTGCATCGCATCAACGCGATGGTGCTGCGCTACTGGTATCTGCTGCTGTCGTCCTGGCCGCGGCTGCTCGAGCTGGTGTACTGGCCGGCCTTGCAGATCATCACCTGGGGCTTCCTGCAGAACTACATCTCCCAGACATCGGGCTTCTTCGCCCAGGCCGGCGGCACGCTGATCGGCGCTGTCATCCTGTGGGACATCCTGTTCCGCGGCCAGCTCGGCTTCTCGATCTCGTTCCTGGAAGAGATGTGGGCGCGCAATCTCGGCAACCTGATGATGAGCCCGCTGAAGCCGATCGAGTTTCTGCTCTCGCTGATGATCATGAGCATCATCCGCCTCGCCATCGGCGTGATCCCGATGACGCTGCTGGCACTGTTCTTTTTCGGCTTCAACTTCTACGCCATCGGGCTGCCGCTGATCGCCTTCTTCTGCAATCTGATCTTCACCAGCTGGTCGGTCGGCGTGTTCGCCTCGGGCCTCGTGCTGCGCAACGGGCTGGGTGCGGAAAGCATCGTCTGGACGCTGATGTTCGCGGTGATGCCGCTCGCCTGCATCTATTATCCGGTCGAGGTGCTGCCGGTCTGGCTGCAATATGTCGCCTGGGCCCTGCCGCCGACCTATGTGTTCGAGGGCATGCGCGCGCTCTTGATCGACCGCGTCTTCCGCGCCGACCTGATGATCTGGTCGCTGGTCATCAACGCGGTGCTGTTCGCTGCCTCGTTTGCGGTCTTCCTTGCCCTTTTACGCAGCGCCAAGCGGAATGGCTCGCTGCTGTCGGGTGGTGAATAAATGTCACTTTCGCGTGGATTCTCGGTGTTTTAGCGCGTTCTCACCCCCAAATCTGCTGTGCGGTGCATTGACGCATTATTTTGCATTCGTCAGGATGCTGCGGCGCAAACAGGGATTTGAAAAGCTTATGCCCATCGGTGAATTTGGCGGCGCTCCGCCACTGGCGACAGAAGGCAGTCCGGCACTCACGACGCCGCTGTACTGGATGTACGAGATGGCGCATGCGTCGCTCAATCCGGCACGCGCGGTGACCGACGCCACCAAGATCCTGTTTCAGAACCCGCTCAATCCGTGGACCCATACCGAGTTCGGCAAATCGATCGCCGCCGGATGCGAGCTGTTCGAGCGCACCACCCGCCGTTACGGCAAGCCGGAATGGAACCTGCCGACGACCGAGGTCAACGGCATCCGCACTCCGGTCGAAGTGCGTTCGATCTGGGAGAAGCCGTTCTGCCGCCTGCTGCATTTCGATCGCAAGCTGACCCGTCCGCTGCGCAGCCCGCAGCCGCGGGTGCTGATCGTGGCGCCGATGTCCGGCCACTATGCGACCCTGCTGCGCGGCACCGTCGAAGCCTTCCTGCCGACCCATGAGGTCTACATCACCGACTGGGCCGATGCCCGCATGGTGCCGCTCGCGGCCGGCCGGTTCGATCTCGATGATTATGTCGATTACCTGATCGAGATGCTGCACGTCCTCGGCGGCAACATGCACGTCATCGCGGTGTGCCAGCCTTCGGTGCCGGTGGTTGCGGCGGTCTCGGTGATGGAAGCCAATAACGATCCGTTCGTACCGCTGTCGATGACGCTGATGGGCGGCCCGATCGACACGCGGCGCAATCCGACCGCGGTCAACGACCTCGCCGCGGAGCGCGGTATCGACTGGTTCCGCAACAACGTCATTACCAAGGTGCCATTCCCGCATCCGGGCGTGATGCGCGACGTCTATCCGGGATTCCTGCAGCTCAACGGCTTCATCAGCATGAATCTCGACCGGCACATGGACGCGCACAAGGCGCTGTTCGCCAATCTGGTGAAGGGCGACGGCGACCTCGTCGACAAGCACCGTGAGTTCTATGACGAATATCTCGCCGTGATGGACCTCACGGCGGAGTATTACCTGCAGACCGTCGACCTCGTGTTCGTCAAGCACGCGCTGCCGAAGGGCGAGATGACCCATCGCGGCAAGCCGGTCGATCCTTCCCGGATTCGCCGCGTCGCGCTGATGACGGTGGAAGGCGAGAAGGACGACATCTCCGGCCTCGGTCAGACCGAGGCGACGCACGGACTGTGCACCGCGATTCCCAATCATCGCCGCGTGCACTACGTGCAGAAGGGCGTCGGCCATTACGGCGTGTTCAACGGGTCGCGTTTCCGGTCCGAAATCGTGCCGAGAATATCCGATTTCATGGTGTCGGCGGCCAATACGCGGCTTTCGCTGGTTGCCGCGGCTGAATAGGTATCGTTTCGGCCGGGATTTCGGTGGCCAACCAAGTCGCTGATTTAACTGAAAGAATCCCAAATCGGGCGAGGCTCAAGGGATGAATCCGATTTCATCTTTTGGACCTAATTCTCGACCCCGATTCACTCAAGAAATTTCGGTTCCAACCCCAGCCCATAGAGGTCCGTAAACCGGGAGCCCCTGTATATTGGGCAAATGATTTGTTTTTGCGCCGAGCGCTTTCCCTGGCGGCGGATATGGCAGAATCCGGGTGAACTCCTGCTCCCCGGACTCTCAGAAATGGCTACTCGCGCGCTCCTCTATCGGCGGCCTGCCGAACCCTCGACTATTTTGATCAGACACGGCTCCCAGTTCTTCGCGATCAGGCTGAGGCGGCACAGGCGCGCGCGCCGCTACACGCTGCGAATCCATCCGACCGACCGTGAAGCGATCCTGACGATGCCGCCGCGCGGCCTTATCGCGGAGGCCAAGGAGTTCGCGCAGCTGCATGGCGGCTGGATCGCCGCTCGTCTCGGCCGTTTGCCGAAGGCTGCGCCGTTTCAGCCGGGCACCGTGGTGCCGCTGCGCGGCGTGCCGCATCGGCTGGTGCATCGTGCGGGCGAGCGTGGCACGGTATGGACCGAGACGCGCGACAGCGGCGAGAAGATCATCTGCGCCGCCGGCGGCGTCGAGCATATGGACCGCCGCGTGCACGACTTCCTCAAGCGCGAGGCGCGCAAGGATCTGCAAAAGGCGGCACAGTTTTACGCCGCGGAACTCGGCGTCAAGGTGCGGCGGATCTCGATCCGAGATCAGTCCAGCCGCTGGGGCTCCTGCACCTCGGCCGGGTCGCTGTCGTTCTCCTGGCGGCTGATCCTCGCGCCGCCCTTCGTGCTTGATTATCTCGCCGCGCATGAGGTCGCCCATCTCGTCGAGATGAACCATTCGGCGCGGTTCTGGCGGGTGGTCGGCAAGGTCTGCGGCTCAGTCGAGCGCGCCAAGACCTGGCTCGATACCCACGGCAACGATCTGCACCGCTACGGGATTCAGGAGTAGCGGCGGTCACGCCACGGAGCGAAGCGCAATCCGGGATTGCTTGCGCTATTTGTGAGAGCAGCCCCGGATTGCGCTTCGCTGCATCGGGGCTACGCATCCGCGGCGCGGATGCAATTAGCGCCCGCCGAACACCCGGTCCACCAGCCAGCCGTCCAGCCCGGCCGCAGCCTCAGGCCGCGCGCTCGGATTCGGCGGCGCCGACGTGCGCACCGGCGGCGGTTGGCGGTAATAACCGGCGCCCGATGGCATCGGCGCCGCCGGCTGCGGTGCTTGCATCTGCGGCTGCAATTGCATCGGCGGTGCCGACGGCGGGGTGATCTGCGACGAGACCTGCATCAGATTGGCCGGTCCCCAACTGCCTTGGGAGTTCGGGATCGCCGCGACAGGTACGCCCTGATGCGCCGCCTTCATGAAGCGGGTCCACACTTCCACCGGCAGGCCGCCGCCGGTCGCCTTCTTGGTCGGGGAATTGTCGTCATTGCCGAGCCAGACGCCGGTGACGAGATGGGCGGTGTAGCCGATGAACCAGGCGTCCCGATAATCCTGGCTGGTGCCGGTCTTGCCGGCCGCGGTCCAGCCGGGAATCTCGGCCTTGCGCGCGGTGCCGGAGATCAGCGTCTCGCGCATCATGCTGTTCATCATCGCATCGTACCGCGGCTCGATCACCTGGTTGGGCGGATCGGCCGGCCGGTCGTAGAGCAGCTTGCCTGAGCTGGTGCGGATCTTGGTAATCACATGCGGTGCGATGCCGAGCCCGCCATTGGCGAACGGCGCATAGGCGCCGACGAGCTCGATCACCGACACTTCGGAGGTGCCGAGTGCGATCGAGACGTTGGGTTCCAGCTTCGACGAGATGCCGAGGCGGTGCGCGGTGCGCACCACGTTCTTCGGGCCAACCTCGAGGCCGAGCCGCACCGCCACCGTGTTCAGCGACATCGCCAGCGCCTGGGTCAGCGTCACCGAGCCGAAATATTCGTGGGTGTAGTTCTCCGGCTTCCAGCCCTTGATGTCGAGCGGCGCGTCGGTCCGGATGGTGTCGGGCGTCAGCCCCGACTCGACCGCAGTGAGATAGACGAACGGCTTGAATGCCGAGCCGGGCTGGCGCTTCGCAGTCACCGCGCGGTTATACTGGCTCTCGGAATAGTTCCGGCCGCCGACCATCGCGCGCACCGCGCCGCCCGGCGTCATCGCCACCAGCGCGCCCTGGCTGACATTGAACTTCACGCTCTTGGCGGCGAGTTCGTCGATGATGGCGGCTTCGGCCGCGCTTTGCAGCCTCGGATCGATCGTGGTCTGCACCACGATGTCCTGATCGATCTGGCCGACGAGGTCGTCGAGCACTTCGCCGATCCAGTCGGCGACATAGTTCACGGTGCCGGCGCCGGCCGGCTTCACGGCGACCAGGGCCGGGCCGTTCGAGACTTTCGCCTGCGCTTCGGTGATGAATTTGGCATCGGCCATTGCCGCGAGCACCACCCGCGCACGCTGCTCGGCGCCTTCGGGGTTGCGGTTCGGCGCCAGCCGCGACGGCGACTTGACGAGGCCCGCGAGCATCGCGGCCTCCGCGACCGTCACGTTCTTCGCCGACTTGCCGAAATAGCGCTGCGCCGCCGCCTCGACGCCATAGGCGCCGGAGCCGAAATAGACCCGGTTGAGATAGAGCTCGAGGATCTCGTCCTTGGAATGCTTGCGCTCCAGCCACAGTGCGAGCTCGGCCTCCTGCAGCTTGCGCATCATGGTGCGTTCCTGGGTCAGGAACAGGTTCTTGGCGAGCTGCTGCGTCAAGGTCGAGCCGCCCTGCGACACGCCGCGGTGCAGGACGTTGGTCAACGCCGCGCGCGCGATGCCGAGCGGGTCGACGCCGAAATGCGAATAGAAGCGGCGGTCCTCGATCGCAATGAAAGCCTTCGGCAGATAGGGCGGCAAATCCTTCAGCGCGATATTGGCGCCGGCCATCTCGCCGCGCTGCGCGAGCACGCTGCCATCCATGCCGACGATTTGGATGGTGGGCGGCCGCTTGGGAATTTCGAGCGACTGGATCGGCGGCAGATGCGCGCCGACCCACACCACGACACCGATCACCGCGATCCCGGCCCACAACGCGAGCACCGCGGTCCAATAGAACAGACGGCCGATGCCGAGGCCGCGCGTCTTGCCGCGGCGCTTGCCGCCGCCGCTGCTGCGCGCGGGACGCGGCTTCTCGCCGCCGGAGTCACTGCTCTTGGGCTTGGCTTTGGCCGGCTTCTCGTCGTCGCCGCCGGGAATGCGGTCGGACGGCGAGAGCCGCAGATCGGCGAGCGCGGCCGGAAGCCCGAACAGCGGCTCCTTGCGCGCACCGCCTTTTTTCCGTCCCCACGCCATCCGCAACGCTCACACGATTCTCGCGGCACGCTAGCGTTCCCGGTTTAAGGGGCGGTTACGCAAAGCTTAACGGGGGATTAGGAGGTTGGGCGCTGCGTGCTACATATCGGTGGAACAGACAAGGGAGCACCGCATATGGGCCATATCGATCCGACCAAGGAAATCTTCGCACAGTTCCGCGAGAGCGATCGGCCGGGCCCGATCCACATGCTCAATCTCGTGCGTCTGCGCGAATGGGCCGCCTATCCCGACGGCCGCAAGATCAGCGGCGCGGAGGCCTATGCGTCCTACGGCCGCGAGAGCGGCCCGGTGTTCGAGCGGCTCGGCGGCCGCATCGTCTGGCAGGGCCGCTTCGAGCTGATGCTGATCGGCCCGCAGGAGGAACGCTGGGACCATTGCTTCATCGCCGAATATCCAAGCGTCGCCGCCTTCGTCGAGATGATCCGCGATCCGGTGTACCGCGAGGCGGTGAAGCATCGCCAGGCCGCGGTCGAGGATTCGCGGTTGATCCGGCACGCGGTGCTGCCAGTGGGCAAGACGTTCGGGGAGATTCCGAAGTGATGATGTCAGCCGTTGGCTGACTGTCGTCATGCGCGGCCGCGCACTATCCCCGTCATTCTGAGAGGGTGTGAAGCTTTGTCCTCTCCTACCGCTGTCATCGCCCGGCCTGTGCGCAATTGCGCACATGGACCGGGCGATGACACCGAGCAAGTTGAGCAAACCAACCCGTCATCCCCGCGCAAAGGCTTCGCCTTTGTCGCTCGAAGCGCGAGCCTCTTCGGCCAGCCTCGAAGGATGCACGGCCACCAGCGGGGCCGTCGACCCTTCGAGGGCCGCTGAAGAAGCAGCCACCACGCCGTCCTCCTGGCGAAGGCCAGGACCCATAACCACCGAATTGGATTGAGAGCGGGTTAGTGGCCCGGCGTCGCACAACAACATGCGGTTGGGGTAATGGGTCCTGGCTTTCGCCAGGACGACGGTATATTCACATTTCCTGACGGTAAGGGAGTGGCCGCGCGAACGGCAAAAACAAATCAGCGGCCCGAAGGCCGCCGATCGCATTTCAGACGTTGAAGACAATGACTAGCCCGCCGGGCCGGCATCCTCGAGGATCGGGCCGAACAGCTCCCAGCGCTCGCCGTTGAAGCGCATCATCTGCAGCTGCTTGTTGACGCGGTAGTCGTTCGGCGCGGTGTTGCCCTTGATGCCGGGCAGCGCCATGTCGAGCTCGACGTTCTTCAGGTTGGTGGCCTGCTTCAGCACGTTCTCACGCGTCAGGTCGTCGCCGCACTGCTTCAGCACATGCGCCATCAGCTGCGCGGTCGAGTAGCCGTAGGTGTTGAAGTTCGAGTTCTTGTCGCCGTCCGGATAGTACTTGGCCATGAAGTCGAAATAGCGCTTCATGCCCGGATCGTCCTTCCACTGCGGATCGGCCGGATCCTTGCCGTAGTTGGTGCTGATCAGGCCCTTGGAGTTCTCCAGGCCCGCCGGTTGCAGCACGGCGCCGACCGAGGTGGCGTTGATGTCGACGATATGGATCGGCTTCCAGCCGAGCTCGGCGATCTTCTTGATCGCCTGCGCGGCCTGCTTCGGAGTCGAGGCCGAGAAGAACAGATCGGCGCCGGCATCCTTGATCTTGATCACCTGCGAATCGATGGTCGGATCTGACACCTCGTAGGAGGCTTCGGCCACGATCATCTTCGCCGCCTTGTCGCCGAGGCCGGCCTTGATGCCGTTCAGATAGTCCTTGCCGAGGTCGTCGTTCTGATAGAGCACGCCGATCTTGGCGTTCGGATGCTCCTTCAGGATGTACTGGCCGTAGATGCGGCCCTCGACGAAGTAGTTCGGGTTGAAGCCGAGCGTCCAGGGGAAGTTCTTCGGATCGGTGAACTTGGAGGCGCCGGTCGCAGCGAACAGCTGCGGCACCTTCTTGGAATTCAGATACTTCTGCACGGCGGCGTTCGACGGCGTGCCGACGATCTGGAAGGTCAAGAGCACTTCGTCGCTCTCGACCAGCTTGCGCACCTGCTCGACCGCCTTCGGCGGCGAATAGGCGTCGTCATACTGGATCAGATTGATCTTGCGGCCATTGATGCCGCCCTGATCGTTGATCATCTTGAAGTAGGCCGCCTGGGTCTTGCCGATCGAGGCATAGGCGGAGGCCGGTCCGGAGAATGGCACGGTCTGGCCGATCTTGATCTCGGTATCGTTCGCGCCGGGATCGTACTTCTTCTGCGCCAGCGCCGATGTCGCGGACAGCACGATCGTCAGCGCCGTTGCCGTGACCAGATGGAAAATCCGATTTTTCATAATGCTGCTTCCTCACGTGACTGGTTGGCCGATGATCTTCTCCGCGGGTCCAAACGCCCGTGGGTTGCCATCGCTGGGCCGGGATACTGGAGGAAGCATTGCTGCGACGCAAGACGAGCAATGCCAAAAAGCGAGCGATTTCAGTCAACGAAAGTAAGGGGCGATGCAAAAGAGGCGCGCGGAGCGGGGCGGGAAAGTTGCGACGAGCTCTTCCTTTACCTCGCCCCGCTTGCGGGGAGAGGTCGCCTTGCATCGAAGATGCGATGCGGGTGAGGGGGAGTCTCCGCGGATCGTCTGCTGCCGCCTTTGCGGATAGAGCCCCCTCACCCCAACCCTCTCCCCGCCGGAACTGGGAGAGGGGAAGCAGCTTCACCGCGTCGCGACCGCGGCTAACCCGCCGGTCCCGTATCCTCGATGATCGGACCGAACAGCTCCCAGCGCTCGCCATTGAAGCGCATCATCTGCATCTGCTTGTTGATGCGATAGTCGTTCGGGCCCGTCGTGATCGACATGCCGGGCAGCGCGAGGCTCGGCACGAACTTCTTCAAGCTGGTCACCTGCTTCATCAGGTTCTCGCGGGTGAGGTCGTCGCCGCATTGCTTGAGCACCTGGATCAGCAGCTCGGCCGTCGAGTAGCCGTAGGTATTGACGGTGTTGAGCTTGTCGCCCTCCGGATAATACTTGTCCATGAAGGCGAAATACGCCTTCACGCCCGGATCGTCCTTCCACTGCGGATCGGCGGGGTCTTTGCCGTAGTTGGTCGAGATGATGCCCTTGGAGATGTCGAGCCCGGCGGGCTTCAGCGTGGCCGACACCGGGCTCGCATTGATGTCGAGAATGTGCACCGGATTCCAGTTGAGATCGGCGATCTTGCGGATCGCCTGCGCGGCGAATTTCGGCGTCGAGGCGTCATAGACCAGGTCGACGCCTGCGGCCTTCAACTTCACGATCTGGGAATCGACCGTAGGGTCGGTCAGCTCGTAGGACACCTCGGCGACGATCATGCTCGCCGCCTTGTCGCCGAGTCCGCTCTTCAGGCCGGTGATGTAGTCGCGGCCGAGATCGTCGTTCTGGTAGAAGATGCCGATCTTGGCGTTGGGGTGATTGGCCAGGATGTATTTGGCGTAGATGCGTCCTTCGGACTGGTAGTTCGGGTTGAAGGCAATCGTCCACGGCGCGTTCTGCGGATCGGAGAAGCGCGAGGCGCCGGTCGAGGCCAGCAGCTGCGGCACCTTCTTGGCATTCAGATATTTCTGCACGGCGGCATTTGACGGCGTGCCGATGATCTGGAAGGTGAACAGCACTTCGTCGCCTTCCACCAGCTTGCGCACCTGCTCGACCGCCTTCGGCGGCGAATAGGCGTCGTCATACTGGATCAGGTTCAGCTTGCGGCCGTTGATGCCGCCCTGCTCGTTGATCATCCTGATATAGGCGGCTTGGGTCTTGCCGATGCCGGCATAGGCCGACGCGGGGCCCGAGAACGGCACGGTCTGGCCGATCTTGATCTCGGTGTCACTGGCGCCGGTGTCGTATTTCTTGTGCGCGGCGGCTGATGTGACTGACAACGTAATGGCAAGCGCAGTCGCAGCGAGCAGTTGCACGCTTCTCATGTCGTGACCTCCCATGTTGCCGATGATCTTGTCCGCCACCTTCGGCCTGCGGATGTCATCGTTGCAGGAATGATGAAGGAAGGCAGGTGCCATTGCAAGGCAATGCGGCGTTCGCGCAACGTCGCCACCGCCTGGTCGGTCGCCTACTCGATCGTGTTGCGGAAGCTTTCCAGGCCGAGCGGCCTGGTCCACAGAAACATCTCGAGCGCCGGGAAATAGATGTGCAGCGCGGCCACGATCGCGACCAGGACATTGGCGAGCAAGAGCATGATGCGGTCCCCCTTACCGGAATTCGGGTGGACGCTATCATGCGGGCGATGGAATGTATGCGGAGCGAATCCCCTTCCCGAGTGACGACGATGGCCGTTTCCAAGACACCATGCACCTTCAACCTCGACCGCCTGACGACGCCGATCGGCACCGCGCTATTGGTGACCGATGATGACGGCGTGCTGCGCGCGCTGGATTGGGACGACTATGAGGGCCGCATGCTCGACCTGCTGCGGCTGCACTATGGTCAAGTCACATTGCGGGACGGCCGCGCGCCGGCGGCGCTGCGGAAGGCGCTGGGCGCTTACTTCAAGGGCGATCTCGATCGCCTCGACGATATCGAATGGCGCGTTGCCGGAACGCCATTCCAGCAGAAGGTCTGGCACGCGCTGCCGAAGATCCTGGCCGGCACAACCATGAGCTACGGCGCGCTGGCGGCGAAGCTGAACGTGCCGAACGCGATGCGCGCGGTCGGCCACGCCAACGGCTCGAATCCGATCAGCGTCGTGGTGCCCTGTCATCGCCTGATCGGCGCCAACGGCTCGCTGGTGAAATATGGCGGCGGGCTGGAACGCAAGCGCTGGCTGCTGCGCCATGAGGGCGTCGAGGTTTGAATCTGCTCTCTCAATTCGCCATTCCGGGGCTCGCGCTTCGCGCGCCCCGGAATGACTGGTGGAGAAAGGCGGGTCCTACGCCGCAGGCTTCGCGGCCTGGTCCTCGCTCGACAACAGATGCAGCAGCGCGCTCTTGATCGCGGCCTGGCGGGTCGGCGCGGTGATCTGCGCGCCGAGCAGGTCGGTGACATAGAATACGTCGCGGGCGCGTTCGCCGAATGTTGCGACATGCGCCGAGGCGATATTGAGGTTGAGCTTGGAGATCGCGGTGGTGAGCTGGTAGAGCAGGCCGGGCCGGTCGAGGCCGGACACCTCGATCACGGTGTAGCGGTCGGACCAGGCGTTGTTGATGGTGACCTCCGGCTCGACGATGAACGGCCGCGCCTTGCTGCGCACGGCACGCTTGGCCACCGCCTCGGGCAGTCGCAGCTTGCCCTCCAGCACCTGCTCGATCATCTCGCCGATCCGTGTCGCGCGGCGGCCTTCGTCCTCGTCGCGGTCGTATTCGCGTGAGATCGAGATGGTGTCGAGCGCGCGGCCGTCGGTCGTGGTGTAGATCTGGGCGTCGACGATATTGGCGCCTGCCGACGCACAGGCGCCGGCAATGATCGAGAGCAGCCAGGGATGGTCGGTCGCCAGGATCGTCAGCTCGGTGACACTGCGCAACTCGTCGAATCCGACATTGATGGCAAGCTTGTGCCCGGCCTGCTCGCTGGCGCGGATGAAACGCGCCTGGCGGATTTTTCGTGGCAGCTCGACCTTGAGCCAGTAGGCCGGGTAATGCCGGCCGATATAGGCGTTGAGCTCGGCTTCCGGCCATTCGGTGAAGGCGGCGCGGAATTCGGCCTGCGCCACCGCGATGCGCTGAGCGCGATTGACCTCCGAGAAGCCGCCGGTCAGCACCGGCTCGGTTTCGTAATACAGCGTGCGTATCAGCTGCGCCTTCCAGCCGTTCCACACGCCGGGGCCGACGCCGCGGATGTCCGCGGTGGTCAGGATCGTCAGCAGTTTCATCTGCTCCACCGACTGCACCACGGCGGCGAAGTTCTCGATCGTCTTGCGGTCCGACAGGTCGCGCGACTGCGCCACCGTCGACATCGTCAGATGCTCCTCGATCAGCCATGCCACCAGCTCGGTGTCGGCGGCCGAGAAGCCGAGCCGCGGGCACAGCCGCCGCGCCACCTTGGCACCGGCGATCGAATGATCCTCGGGCCGGCCCTTGGCGACGTCGTGCAGCAGCGTCGCGATATACAGCACCGCGCGGTGCTCGGGCCGGATCTTGCGGAACAGGTCGCTGGCGACTGTGAACTCCTCGTTGCCGCCGCGCTCGATATCCTGCAGGAAGCCGATGCAGCGGATCAGATGCTCGTCCACCGTGTAGTGGTGGTACATGTTGAACTGCATCATCGACACGATCTTGCCGAAGGCACGGATGAAATGGCCGAGCACGCCGGTCTCGTTCATCCGCCGCAGCACCGTTTCCGCGTTGTCGGAGGTCAATATCTCCATGAACAGGCGGTTGGCTTCCTCGTCCTCGCGAAGCGGGGTGTTGATCAGCTTCAGCGAGCGCGTCACCGTGCGCATCGCATCGGGATGGAAGGCGAGGTTGTTCTTCTGCGCGAGCCGGAAGATCCGGATCAGATTGACCGGGTCCTGCTTGAAGACATCCGGCGCGGCGAGGTTGATGCGGTTGTTGTCGACGATGAAGTCGTCGCTTTCCGGGACCCGCCGTCGCTTGGTGGCGGGGCGGAAGCGCGCCACCATGCGGCTCAGCACCGGCGCCGGCTTCTTCTGCTCCTCCTCGAGCTTGGCGCACAGGATCGCGGTGAGGTCGCCGACGTCCTTGGCGATCAGGAAGTAGTGCTTCATGAAGCGCTCGACGTCCTGCATGCCGGGATGCGAGGTGTAGCCGAGCCGCACCGCGATCTCGCGCTGCATGTCGAACGACAGCCGCTCCTCGGCGCGGCCGGCGAAGAAGTGCAGATTGCAGCGCACCGACCACAAGAAGTCGGCGCAGCGGCGGAAGGTGCGGTACTCCTGCGCGTCGAACACGCCGCGCTCCAACAGCTCGTCGGTCTCGCGCACGCGGTAGACGTATTTCGCGATCCAGAACAGCGTGTGCAGGTCACGCAGCCCGCCCTTGCCGTCCTTCACGTTCGGCTCGACCAGGTAGCGTGACTGGCCGGCGCGGCGGTGCCGCTCCTCACGCTCGGCGAGCTTTGCGGTGACGAACTCCGATGCGGTGCCTTGAACCACTTCCTTGTCGAAGCGCTCGACCAGCTCGTCATAGAGCGGCTGGTCGCCGGTCAGAAAGCGCGTCTCCAGGATCGCGGTGCGGATCGTCATGTCGCCGCGCGCCTGGCGGATCGATTCGTCGACCGAACGGGTGGCGTGGCCGACCTTCAGCCCCATGTCCCACAGGCAATAGAGGATCGCTTCGGCAACCTGCTCGCCCCACGCGGTCTGCTTGTAGGGCAGGATGAACAGCAGATCGATATCGGATTCCGGCGCCATCAGCCCGCGGCCATAGCCGCCGGTCGCGACCACGGCCATCCGCTCGGCGCCCGAGGGGATCGGCGAATGATAAAGGTGCTTCGTGGCGGCCGCGTAGAGGATGCGGATGATCTCGTCCTGCACGAAGCAGAGCCGCTCGGCGCAGCGCCGGCCGTGGCGGTCCTTCAGCAGCAGCGCCTGCGCCCTGGTGCGTGCCGCGACCAGTTCGGCCTTCAGCAGCTGCGCCGTCGCGGCGCGGAACTGGTCCTCGCGGCCCGCGTGCTTTTCGGCGAGCACATCGATCGCGGCGGTGATCCGCGCGGTCTCAAAACGATGATCCGCTTCGGGGCGGTCCTCGGCTACGATGCTGTCCATGTATCCATCCGATATCGGACGGAGCGGTTGCTGTCACTGACCAAAGTATAAGGACAGCAGCTCCATGCTGTTTGTTGGGCGCGTCAAGCAAGTTTGTTCTTGCGCCGGTTGGCAAAAAGTAGAGGTTTTCTCGTTGACCGCAAGGATAACTCATTGAATTAAAAGAGTGTTCTCAGTTCGATCAAGGAGGCCGACGAATGCAAAAATTGTCCCGGCGGGCGGCTGCCGCGCTATTCGCGATCTCGGCCCTGTTTCCCGGCGCGGCCTTTGCCGCCGATGCGCTGAAGGAGATCCGGATCGACTGGGCGACCTACAATCCGGTGTCGATGGTACTCAAGCAGAAAGGCCTGCTGGAGAAGGAGTTCGCCAAGGACGGCATCAGCATCGTCTGGGTGCAGTCGGCCGGCTCCAACAAGGCGCTGGAATTCCTCAACGCCGGCTCGATCGATCTCGGCTCGACCGCGGGCTCGGCCGCTTTGGTGGCGAAGATCAACGGCAATCCGATCAAGTCGATCTACGTCTATTCACGCCCCGAATGGACCGCGCTGGTCACCGGCAAGGACTCCAAGATCGCCTCGGTCGCCGACCTCAAGGGCAAGCGCGTCGCGGTGACCCGCGGCACCGACCCGCACATCTTCCTGGTTCGTGCGCTGCTCGGTGCCGGCCTCACCGAAAAGGACACCACCCCGGTGCTGCTGCAGCACGCCGACGGCAAGACAGCGCTGATCCGCGGCGACGTCGACGCCTGGGCCGGACTTGATCCGATGATGGCGCAGGCCGAGGTCGAGGACGGCGCCAAGCTGTTCTACCGCAAGGCCGACGCCAACACCTGGGGCATCCTCAATGTGCGCGAGCAGTTCCTGAAGGATTATCCCGACATCGTCCGCCGTGTGCTCGCAACCTACGAAGAGGCGCGGAAATATTCGCTGGCGAACTACGACGAGCTGAAGAAGACCTTCATCGCGGTGACCAAGCTGCCCGATGCCGTCGTCGACAAGCAGCTCAAGGAGCGCACCGAGCTGACCCACAGCCGCATCGGCGCCCCGCAGCGCGAGTCGATCCTCGCCGCCGGCCTCGCTTTGCAGCAGGCCGGCGTGATCGACGCCAAGACCGACGTCAAGGCGGCGCTGGACTCGCTGATCGACGATCAGGTCGCGCTGCCGACGAACTAGCTCTGCTCGTGAACCTACTCCGTCGTCCCGGCTTTTGCCGGGACGATGGCGTATAGAGCGGCGGCACCTTGCAATCCCGCCCGAACAATAGTTCTTGCTATGGCCATGACCGTTGATCTGCCGGCGCTGGAACAGACGGCCGGGCCGGCTGCCGCGCCGGCGCGGTGGCAGCGCTACGCGCGGCCGGCGCTCGGGCTGCTGCTGCCGGTCGTGCTGGCGCTGGGCTGGGAACTCGTCGTCTTCCTGGGCTATTCCAACGGCCGCCTGGTGCCGCCGCCGTCAAAAGTGTTCGCCACCATCGCCGAGCTGGCGAAGAGCGGCGAGCTGTCGCGCCATATCCTCGCGACGCTGTGGCGGGTCGGCGCCGGCTTCGCACTCGGCGTCGTCGCCGGCACCATCCTCGGCGCGATCTCGGGCTACTGGGGCCTGGCGCGCCGGCTGCTCGATCCGACCGTGCAGGCGCTGCGCGCGATCCCGTCGCTGGCCTGGGTGCCGCTGTTCGTGCTCTGGCTGGGCATCTTCGAGACCTCGAAGATCGTGCTGATCGCGGTCGGCGTATTTTTCCCGATCTATCTCGGGGTGATGGGCGCGATCCTCTCGGTCGATCGCAAGATCGTCGAGGTCGGCCGCGTCTTTCGCCTCTCCGGCCCGGCGATGATTCGCCGCATCCTTCTGCCGGCGGTGCTGCCGGCCTATGTGGTGTCGCTGCGGGTCGGCCTCGGCCTCGGCTGGATGTTCGTGGTCGCGGCCGAATTGATCGGTGCATCCGAGGGCCTCGGCTATCTCCTGCTCGACGGCCAGCAGCTCGGCAAACCGGCGCAGATCCTCGCCGCGATCGTAATCTTCGCCATCCTTGGCAAACTCACCGACTGGCTGATCGAGCTCGCCGCCGCGCCGCTGCTGCGCTGGCAGGACGCGTTCGGTGCGCGGGGAGGGGCCTGATGCTGGCGCTGAAAGAGGTCGGCAAGACCTATCCCAACGGGGTCCACGCGCTGGAGCGTTTCTCCGCCGAAATCCAGCCGGGCGAGATCATCGCCATTATCGGCGGGTCCGGTTGCGGCAAGTCGACGCTGCTGCGCGCCATCGCCGGTCTCGATCGCGCCTCCACCGGCAGCGTGTCGTTGGACAACGTCGTGATCACCTCGCCGCATGCCAAGATCGGCATCATCTTCCAGGAGCCGCGGCTGTTGCCCTGGCTGTCCGTCGCCGACAATATCGACTTCGGCCTCGCCGACCTGCCGGCGGATGTCAGGCGCGAAAAGGTCGCGGCGGCGCTCGCTCGGGTCGGGCTTGCCGACAAGGCCGATGCCTGGCCGCGCGAGCTGTCCGGCGGCCAGGCGCAGCGCGTCGCGATTGCGCGTGCGCTGGTGCCGCAGCCGGAAGTGCTGCTGCTCGACGAGCCGTTCTCGGCGCTCGATGCCTTCACCCGGCGCGACCTGCAGGACCATCTGCTCGATCTATGGGCCGACACGCGGCCGACCCTGATCCTGGTCACCCACGACGTCGACGAGGCGGTGGTGCTGGCCGACCGCGTGCTGGTGATGCGGCCGCGGCCGGGCCGGCTGTTTCAGGAGATCACCATCAACCTGGCGCGGCCGCGTGACCGCAAATCGGAGCTGTTCGACACCTTTAAGCGCCGTGTGCTGACGGCGCTCGATCGCTCGCTGGACCGCGCGGTGCGCGACCCTGCCGACAAATCCAGCGCGGGCGAGGCGATGTGGTGGTGACATCGGCGCCATAAGGTCTTACATCGGCTTAGAGCATGATCCGGAAAAGTGGAAGCCGGTTTTCCGAAAAGATCATGCTCAAACAAAAGAATAGCCGGGAGCAAGAACCATGGATGCCGCCGAACTCCGCGCAATGCAGGCCCCGATCAAGGAGCGCTACAAGACCGATCCCTCCGCCGCCGTGATCACGCTGAAGGCCAAAGGCTCGACCGAGAGCGAGGGCATCTCCTGCAAGGTCGAGACCGGCCGTGCGCTCGCGATTGCCGGCCTCCACCCTGCCACCGGCGGCTCCGGGCTCGAACTCTGCTCCGGCGACATGCTGCTGGAAGCGCTGGTCGCCTGCGCCGGCGTTACGCTGAAATCGGTCGCGACGGCCATCGAGGTGCCGCTCAAGACCGGCAACGTGCTGGCCGAAGGCGATCTCGATTTCCGCGGCACGCTCGGCGTCGACAAGGAGACCCCGGTCGGCTTCCGCGAGATCCGCCTCCGCTTCGAGGTCGACACCGATGCGCCGCAAGACAAGCTGGATCTGCTGCTCAAGCTCACCGAGCGCTATTGCGTGGTGTATCAGACCATCAAGAACGGCCCGAAGGTCTCGGTGACGATGGCGCGGGTGTAGGGTACCGTCGTCCCGGCGAAGGCCGGGACCCATACGCCGAGGCCTTCGCGATTCTAGCCGCGCCGTTCGACGGCTTTCACTCCACACGAATAGTCGTGGTTATGGGTCCCGGCCTTCGCCGGGACGACGGATAGATGTCCCCCGAACTCCACTTCGTCCTGATTCTCGTGCTGCGCATGGCCGTCGCCGCGGCCTTCGTGGTCAGCGCGTCGATCATTACGGAACGTTCGGGGCCGGTGATCGGCGCGCTGGTCGCGACATTGCCGATCTCGGCCGGGCCGTCCTACACTTTCCTTGCGCTCGACCACGACGCCGCCTTCATCGCCGAGGGCGCGCTGGCGAGCCTGCCGGTCAACGCGGCCACGATCTTCATGGGCCTCACCTACGCCATGCTGGCGCAGCGCCGCAGCATGTGGATCAGCGCCGGCGCCGCGATCACGGTGTGGCTGGTGCTCGCCACCATCGTACGCCAGTTCGCCTGGTCGCTCGCCGCCGGACTGATCCTCAACGCCATCACCTTTGCGATCTGCATCCCGCTGCTGAAGCCTTATCGGCACGTCACCAAGATGCCGCTGATCGCGCGGCGCTGGTACGACATCCCGCTGCGCGCCGCGCTGGTGGCAAGCCTGGTCGGCACCGTGGTCACGGCATCGAGCTGGGTCGGCCCGCGCGTCACCGGCGTGATGGCGCTGTTCCCGATCGTGTTCTCCTCGATGATGCTGATCCTGCATCCGCGCATCGGCGGCCCGGCAACGGCGGCGGTGCTCGCCAACAGCGCTTGGGGCCTGCTCGGCTTCGGCCTCGGGGTCGCCGTGCTGCATGTCGCGGTGCTGCAATTCGGCTCGCCGATCGGGCTCAGCTGCGCGCTCGCCACCTGCGTGGCGTGGAATCTGGCGCTATGGTGGATTGGTCGGCGGAAGAGCGCCCGGGTCTAACCCCCGTCAGCGACGAAGCAATCCATCTCACCGCATGTGCGGAGCGATGGATTGCTTCGCTTCGCTCGCAATAATGGCGGAGAGACTGCGTAGCCCGGACGGAGCGCAGCGCAATCCGGGACGGTCGGCAACGGAGAACGGCCCCGGATTTCGCTGCGCTGCATCCGGGCTACGCAACTCACTGCTTCGGCAACTTTGCCCTTAACGCATACAGCGCCTCCAGCGCCTCGCGCGGCGACATCTCGTCGGGGTGCAGCGCCTTCACTGCCTCGACCAGCAAATCCGCTTCGCTCGGCGGCTTGTCTTCGGCGGCGGCGCGCGAGGGCACGGCGAACAGCGGCAGATCGTCGACCAGGGCGCGCGCGGTCTGGCCGCGGTCCTGGGCCTCGAGTTTCGCCAGCACGGACTTGGCGCGCGCGATCACGGCGGGCGGCAGTCCCGCAAGCTTGGCCACCTGGATGCCGTAGGAGCGGTCGGCCGAGCCGGGCAGCACCTCGTGCAGGAACACGACGTCGCCCTGCCACTCCTTGACCCGCACCGTGGCGTTGAACATCCGCGGCAGTTTGGCCGAGAGCGCCGTCAGCTCATGATAGTGCGTGGCGAACAGCGTGCGGCAGCGGTTGCTCTCGTGCAGATGCTCGATCGCGGCCCAAGCGATCGAGAGCCCGTCGAAGGTCGCGGTGCCGCGGCCGATCTCATCGAGGATGACGAGCGACCGCTCGCTGGCCTGGTTGAGGATCACCGCGGTCTCGACCATCTCGACCATGAAGGTCGAGCGTCCCCGCGCGAGGTCGTCGGCGGCGCCGACGCGCGAGAACAGCCGGTCGACGATGCCGAGCCGCGCCCGCGATGCCGGCACATAGCTGCCGATCTGCGCCAGCAGCGCGATCAGCGCGTTCTGGCGCAGGAAGGTCGATTTACCGGCCATGTTCGGGCCGGTGATCAGCCAGAGCTGGCCGGATTTCTGCGCCGGCGCCGGCGAGAGATCGCAGGCATTGGCGATGAACGGCTGGCCGTCGCGCTTCAGCGCCTGCTCGACCACCGGATGGCGGCCGCCCTCGATCGCAAAGCTGAGCGAGCCGTCGACCTCGGGCCGCACGTAATTATCGTCGATCGCGAGTTTCGCCAGCGCGGTGGCAACGTCGAGCATCGCAAACGCATGCGCGGCGCCACGCAGGTCGTCGCTGGCGGCGAGCGCCATCGCGCTGAGCCGCTCGAAGATCTCGAGCTCGAGATTGAGCGCGCGGTCGCCGGCATTGGCGATCTTGGCCTCGGTCTCGCCGAGCTCCGCCGTGGTGAAGCGGACCTGACCGGCCAAGGTCTGGCGGTGGATGAAGGTGGCGTTCAGCGGCGCTGCGAACAGCTTGTCGCCATGCTGCGCGGTGACCTCGACGAAATAGCCGAGCACGTTGTTGTGCCGGATCTTCAGCGTCTTGATGCCGGTGTCCTCGGCATAGCGCGCCTGCATCGCGGCGACGACGAGCCGCGAGGCATCGCGCAGATTGCGGCTCTCGTCGAGCGCGGCTTCATAGCCCTCGCGAATGAAGCCGCCGTCGCGCTTGATCAGCGGCAATTGTTCGGCGAGCGCACAGGAGAATTCCTGCGCCAGGTCGCGCGAGGGACGGCGCAGCGCCGCCATCACGGCTGCGACCTCGGCCGGCGGGTTGTCGAGCTGTGCCAGCAGCTCCAGCGCCTGATCGGCGGCAAGCAAGCCGTCGCGCAGGCTGGCGAGGTCGCGCGGGCCGCCGCGGCCGACCGAGAGCCGCGCCAGCGCCCGCGACATGTCGGGCGCTGTCTTCAACACAGTTCTGATATCCTCGCGCGCGGCGCTGTCGGCGACGAAGGCCGAGACCGCATCGAGGCGCGGCGCGATCACGGCGACGTCGGTCAGCGGCGCGGCAAGACGCTGCGCCAGCAGCCGCGAGCCGGCCGCGGTGACGGTACAGTCAATCGCATCGAGCAGCGAGCCACGACGCTCGCCGGCGAGCGTGCGCGTCAGCTCGAGATTGGCGCGGGTTGCCGGATCGATCGCCATCGTGGTGCCGGCGGCCTCGCGCGCCGGCGGCGACAGCGGCGGCCGTTTGCCGACTTGTGTGCGGTCGATATAGGTGACGGCGGCGGCCGCGGCGGTCGCCTCCAGTCGCGACATCGCGGAGAGACCGTCCATCGTCGCCACGGCAAAATAGTCGCACAGCCGCCGTTCGGCGGTGGCGCTGTCGAACACGTCGCGGGTCAGCGGCGTCACCGATGGCAATTCGCGCAGGGTCGGCGCGAGCTCGCTGTCGCTGTACAGCGCGTCGGTGACGATTGCCTCGTTCGGATTGATGCGCGCCAAGGTCGCGGCAAGCTCCGCGGTGGCGCATTCCGTCACCATGAATTCGGAGGTCGAGATGTCGATCCAGGCGAGCCCAAGCCGATCGGCGCCGGCCGAGCCGCGCGCCCGCGCGATCGCGATCAGGTAATTGTTGGTGCGGGCATCGAGCAGCGTGTCTTCGGTCAGCGTGCCCGGGGTCACCAGCCGCACCACGCCGCGGCGGACCACGCTCTTGTTGCCGCGCGCCTTGGCCTCGGCGGGATTCTCGGTCTGCTCGCAAACCGCGACGCGGTGGCCGGCGCCGATCAGCCGGTGCAGATAATCCTCGGAGCGTTCGACCGGCACGCCGCACATCGGGATGTCCATGCCCTGATGCTTGCCGCGCTTGGTTAGCACGATGCCGAGTGCCTTCGAGGCGATCTCGGCATCCTCGAAGAACAGCTCGTAGAAATCGCCCATCCGGTAGAACAGCAGCAGGCCGGGGTGCGCGGCCTTGATCTCCAGATACTGTTCCATCATCGGCGTGACGCGCGACGAGGTGTCCGCTGCAGGTGTCGGTTCGGGTGGAACGGGAATGGGCTGCTGAATGGTCATGAGGGGCCGGAAACTACAAAATTTCGCCGCGCGGTCCTATCCGCGAGAGCGGGGTTTTCCACCCTCTCCACGGCCCAACATTTGACAGACCTCACACGAATGCGCTGATGGCACGCGGCGGCGTCAATTGACCTGCCGCAAGCGCGCTCCTAAAACTCCCCTCAGGTTCCAGCCATCCAGCGCCTAAACCACGGCATTCAGGGAGAGATTCAATGCGTGATGTCTATATTTGCGATGCCGTCCGGACCCCGATCGGCCGTTTCGGCGGCTCGCTCGCCAAGGTGCGCGCCGACGACCTCGCCGCGGCTCCGATCAAGGCGCTGATGGCCAAGCATCCCGGCCTCGACTGGTCGCAGGTCGATGAAGTCTATTTCGGCTGCGCCAACCAGGCCGGCGAGGACAATCGCAACGTCGCGCGCATGGCGCTCTTGCTTGCCGGCATGCCCGAGTCGGTTCCTGGCCAGACGCTGAACCGGCTCTGCGCCTCGGGCCTCGATGCGGTCGGCGCCGCCGGCCGCGCCATCCGCGCCGGCGAGATCGATTTCGCGATCGCCGGCGGCGTCGAATCGATGACGCGCGCGCCGTTCGTGATGGGCAAGGCGCCGGAAGCCTTCGCGCGTTCGGCCGAGATCTTCGACACCACGATCGGCTGGCGCTTCATCAATCCCTTGATGAAGGCGCAGTACGGCGTCGATGCGATGCCGGAGACCGGCGAGAACGTCGCCGAGGAATTCCAGGTCTCGCGCGCCGATCAGGACGCGATGGCGATCCGCTCGCAGCAGCGTGCCGGCGCGGCGATCGCCTCGGGCTATTTCGCCGAGGAGATCACCCCGGTCCAGGTGCCCGGCGGCAAGGCCGGCCCCATCACCGTCGACAAGGACGAGCATCCGCGTCCCGAGACCACGCTCGAAGGTCTGGCAAAGCTGAAGCCGATCGTGCGCAATCCCGGCACGGTGACCGCCGGCAATGCCTCCGGCGTCAATGACGGCGCCGCCGCGATGATCCTCGCCTCGGAAGCCGCGGTGAAGAAGCACGGCCTGACGCCGCGTGCAAAAATCCTCGGCCTGGCGTCGGCCGCGGTGCCGCCGCGCATCATGGGCATCGGCCCGGTGCCGGCGACGCGGAAGCTGGTCGAGCGGCTCGGCATCAAGGTGTCGGACTTCGATCTGATCGAGCTCAACGAAGCCTTCGCCTCGCAGGGCATCGCCTGCCTGCGCCAGCTCGGCGTCAAGGAAGACGCCGATTTCGTCAATCCGCATGGCGGCGCGATCGCGCTCGGCCATCCGCTCGGCATGAGCGGCGCGCGGCTGGTCTTGACCGCGGTGCACGGCATGGAGAAGCGGGGCGGGAAGCTTGCCTTGGCAACTATGTGCGTTGGCGTCGGCCAGGGCGTTGCCGTCGCGATCGAAAAGTTGAACTGATCCAATGGCTTGGAAGGGCTAAAAACAGTCCTTCCCCGAATTGGTTATGTCCTATAATGGTCAGTGGTCGGCCTACCGGCGTGTGGGCCGCGGAGGAATTCGCCATGACCTTGCTGTATCCGCTGCAATCGCTCGCGGCACATCCGGCGCGTCTGTCGCCGGCCTATCGCTCCACCGTCAAGCGCGCGCCGCAAAAGCCGCTGATCCCGATCCGGCACACGCTTTCCGAGCTCACCGGCCCGGTCTATGGTCATGAGACCGTGCGCGAGCACGACAACGATCTCACCATCCAGGCCAAGGGCGAGCCGCTCGGCGAACGCATCATCGTGCACGGCCACGTGTTGGATGAAGACGGCCGCGGCGTGCCCAACACGCTGGTCGAGCTATGGCAGGCCAACGCCTGCGGCCGCTATGTCCATGTCGTCGACCAGCACCCGGCGCCGCTCGATCCCAATTTCACCGGCGCCGGCCGCACCCAGAGCGATGCGCAAGGCTATTACAGGTTCATCACCATCAAGCCCGGCGCCTATCCCTGGGGCAATCACCACAATGCCTGGCGTCCCGCGCACATCCACTTCTCGGTGTTCGGGCACTCCTTCATCTCGCGTCTCGTCA
>NZ_JAGKJJ010000015.1 GCF_020329505.1 Bradyrhizobium semiaridum | reverse complement strand
GCAGGCCGAACAGCTGTCCGCCGATCACAGCGGTGACGTATTCCGCCATCGCCCCTTCGCCCGCTTCGGTCTTGCTGGTCATCGGTATCGTTTCCGTTGGTTAGGCTGCCCGCCGCATCTCGGCGGTCTGTTCCTTCAGCGCCGCGATCAGCCCGGGCCGGTCGAACTTTGCGACATAGTCGTGGAAGCCGGCCTGCCGGCCGCGCTCGATCGCCGCCGGCGAGACCATCGCCGACAGCGCGATGATCGGCATCGCATTGAGATTGTGGTCGCTGCGGATGTTCTCGGCGAACTCGAAGCCGTTCATCTCGGGCATCTCGATGTCGGTCAGCACCACGTCGAAGCTCTGGCCCGAGCGCAGCACGCTCAGCCCTTCCTGCGCGTTCTGCGCGGTGCGCACCTTGTAGCCGGCGGCCTTGAGCACCGGCGCCAGCATGTTGCGGAAGAAGGCACTGTCGTCGACCAGCAGCACCGACTGCGCGCTGGCCGAGGGCCGCATCTCCTTGCGCGAGAACCAGTCGGCGAACGCCATCGGCAGGAAATGGCCGACATCGATCACCTCGGTGGCCTGGCCCTTGATCACCGCCGAGCCGAGGATGCCGTCCTGGCTGCCGGCGACCTCGATGTTGAGCCGCTCCTCGACGATGTCGATGATCTCGTCGACCACCAGCCCCATCGAGCGGCCGTCGTCGGCGAACACCAGGATCGGCTGGGTGCCTTGCGTCTGCACCTGCACATTGGCCATCTGCACCAGCGGCATCAGCTGCTCGCGGTACTGCACCATGTAGCGGCCGTTGGAGAGCTCGATCTTGTCGGTCGCGATCTCCTCCAGCCGGGTGACCAGGCTGAGCGGCACCGCCTTGGGCTGGCTGGAGCCGGCGCGGAACACCAACAGCGAGGTCAGCTGCTCGCCGCTGTTGGCATGGGCGCTGGCGCTGTCCTCGGCCATCTCATGGGCCGAGGAGCCGGAGGCGCCGAGCGCCTTGGCGATGCCGTTGGGGTCGATGATCATGATCACGGCGCCATCGCCCAGAATGGTGTTGCCGGAGAACATGTCGATGTGCCGCAGTTTCGTCGACATCGGCTTGACCACGATCTCCTCGGTGTGGAACACGCCGTCGACCACGATGCCGAAAGTCTGGCTGCCGACCTGGGTGACCACGATAAAGCCGTTCTCGGGATCGGAGGCCGCGCCGTCGTCGATCTTCAAGAGCTTCTTGAGATGGATCAGCGGCAGCAGCTTGTTGCGCAGCCGCAAGACCGCGGTGTCCTTGATCCGCTCGATGCGATGCTCGGAGTTGGCGCGGGCCCGCACCAGCTCGACGACAGACAATTGCGGGATCGCAAAGCGGTCGCCGCCGGCTTCGACGATCAGGGCGGAGACGATCGCAAGGGTCAGCGGGATCTTGATGGTGACCGAGGCGCCCTCGCCGGCGACGCTCTTGATGTCGATGGTGCCGCCGATCTGGTCGATATTGGTGCGCACCACGTCCATGCCGACGCCGCGGCCGGAGACCGAGGTGACCTGCGCCGCGGTGGAGAAGCCCGGCGCGAAGATGAACTTGTGGATCTGCGCCTCGGTCATCTTCTCCAGCTCGGCCTCGGTGACGAGACCGTTCTGGAGCGCCTTGGCCTTGATCCGCTCGGTGTTGAGGCCGCGGCCGTTGTCGGCGATGCAGATGATGATGTGGCCGCCCTCGTGATAGGCGGAGAGACGGATGGTGCCCTGCTCTCCCTTGCCGGCCGCGAGGCGCTCGGCGGTGGTCTCGAGGCCATGATCGGCGGAGTTGCGCACCATGTGCGTCAACGGGTCCTTGATCAGGTCGAGCACCTGGCGGTCGAGCTCGGTGTCGGCGCCGTGCATCTCCAGCTCGATCTGCTTGCCGAGTTCGCCACTGAGGTCGCGCACGATGCGCGGCAGCTTCTGCCAGGCATTGCCGATCGGCTGCATGCGCGTCTTCATGACGCCTTCCTGCAGCTCGGCGGTGACGTTGGAGAGCCGCTGCAGCGGCACCTTGAACTCGCTGTCCTCGTTGCGCCGCGAGATCTCCAGCAACTGGTTGCGGGTCAAGACCAGCTCGGAGACCATGGTCATGAGGTGTTCGAGGGTGTCGACATTGACCCGGATCGACTGGTTGGCGATCTTGTCGCCTTCCTGGACATCGCCTTCCGTCGCGGCCTTGCGGGCCGGCTTCCTGGCGGCCTCCGTCGGCTCGGCTGCGGGCGCTGCGGCGGCCGGCTTGGCAACGGGCACGGGCGCGGGTATGGCGACTTCGGTCTCGGTCTCGCGGAACGCGCGCTCGAGCTCGTCGAGCGAGACCTCGCCCGGGCGCAGCGGACGCTCCAGCGTCTGCGCCACCAGCATGCCCGCGGTGACGTCGGGCTGCACCGACGGCGCCTCGACGACGGGGATGCCAGCTTCAGATTCAGCAGCAGACATTGCCGCCATGCCGTGCTCGACCATGGCTTCCAATTGATCGATCAGGTCGCGGTCGTTGCCCTCGGGCTCGGCCTCGGTGGCCTCGAGCCCCGCCAGAATCTCCTTGATGCGGTCGATCGAGGACAGGATCAGCGTCACCGCCTCGGCGCGCACCGGCATGCCGTCGCGGAATTTGCCCATCAACGTCTCGCCGGCATGCGCCAGCGCTTCCAGCCGCGGCAGACCGAGGAAGCCGCAGGTGCCCTTGATCGTGTGCACCAGCCGGAAGATGTTATCCAGAATCTTCGCGTTGTTCGGATCCTGCTCGAACTGCACCAGCTGGTTGTCGACCGTGTCCAGGCTTTCGCTGCTCTCCGTCAGGAACTCGCGCAACAGATCGTCCATGAAACCAACCTTCAAATACGCAGCAGCGCGCGACATCGACGCGCCTGACGGAACCGGGCCAGCTTCTCCGCAAAGCGTTTAAGTTTGGTTGAGCAAATGGAAAAGAACGGGATCAACAAAGACATAAGGCCGCGCGATCAAATCGCGCGGCCCTTAGTAACGCCTGATTAACGAAATTCGCGCGGGGCCGCTTCAGGCCGCGGCGACAACCACCTTGTCGCCGTCGAGCACGAGCGTCACCTTCAGCCCGCAGGCCTCAGCCAAAAGGCGCGTGTAATGCGGCTGCACTGCGTGCGCATCGACCGTGTTCGACGACGTCCCGCCGAGCAGATCGACGATGTTCTGCGGCACGCGCGCGTTGAGGCCGGCGGACGTGATGCGAAAACTCATCGTCTCGCCCTCGCCGACCGGATCGATCGTCAAGGTGCCGCCACGCGGAATCGTCTGCTGCGCAATCACCAGCATGTTGAGCAGCAGCTTGACCCGATTCTTGGGCAGCAGCAGCCGCGGCAGATTCCAGCTCAGCGTCAGCTTGCCGTCCTCGAGATGGCCCTTCGCCATGGTCTGAGCGTCGCCGAGATCGATCTGCGCGCCGGACGAGCCGGCGGCGCCGAATGCCAGGCGGCAGAACTGCAGCCGTGCCGAGGCGGTCTTCGCGCTCTTGCGGATCAGATCGAGCGCGAAGTCGCGGTCCTCGGGCTTGGGATTGTCGTCGAGGACCTCAAGCCCATTGACGATCGCGCCCACCGGACTGATGAGATCGTGGCAAACCCGCGAGCACAGCAGCGCCGCGAGTTCGAGTGCATCGGGGGCGGGGCCGGGAGACGAAGTGCCAGACATTGATTGTTCCTGGAAAGCCGCACGCCGCGGGAGGAGTGCGAATCACGCATGCCTGTGGGCTTGATACACCGCGAAGACGCATGCTGCCAGCTTGCGGCGGGACTGCTAAGGGAACACGAACAGAATATGAGACTTATGAGACTTGGCCCATGAATGAGGCACGTTCCCCGGCCATCGGCTGCGAGAGCGCAGCGGCGCTGCTCGAATCACTGACGGAACTGGTGATCCGGGCCGGCGAGGCTATCCTCGCCGTGAACCGGTCCACGATGAATGTTGCCGGCAAAAGCGATGGCTCGCCGGTCACCGAGGCGGATCTCGCCGCTGATCACGTCATCGTCGAAGGGCTGGGGCGGCTGGCGCCGCATGTCTCATTGCTGTCGGAGGAACGCGTCCATCTGGCGACGCCGCCCTACAAGGACAGCTTCTTCCTGATCGATCCGCTCGACGGCACCAAGGAGTTCGTCGCCGGCCGCGACGAATTTACGGTCAACCTGGCGCTGGTCACCGATGGCGCGCCGCTGCTCGGCATCGTCGGCGCACCTGCACTCGGATTGATCTGGCGCGGCATCGTCGGCAAGGGCGCGGAGCGGCTGACGCTGTATCGCAGCACGATTGCGCAGGCCGTGCCGATCAAGACCCGTCCGTGTCCGCCGCGCGGTCAGCCGTGGACGGTGGCCGTCAGCCGCTCGCATGGCGATGCGCGCACCGAAGGTTTCATCGATGCGCGCGGCAATGCAGTCCGCGCCGTGCTGGGCTCGGCCGTCAAGTTCGGCCGCGTCGCCGAGGGCGAAGTCGACATCTATCCCCGCCTCTCGCCGACATCCGAATGGGACGTTGCTGCGGGTGCCGCAGTCGTCGTCGCGGCCGGCGGCAAGGTGACCGACGGGAATGGCGGCCCGCTGCATTTCGGGCTGGGCCGCGAGAATTTCCTGGTGCCGGAGTTCATCGCCTGGGGCGACCCAGGCGCGGCGCCCTGACTATCGTGCGAGACTTTGCTGCAGGTCCGGCCAGCGCCCCCTGGCCTCCTTCAGGAAGCGCGCCGGATCGGCGGCAAAGGCGTCGCGGCTGGTTTCCCGGTTGAACAGATAGAGCCTGTTGCCGGCGACCACCCAGAACCGCGGATTGCCGGCACAGGCGACGCCGCGCACGAGGTCGGTCGGATCGTAACCGCCGAACTGCGGACCATAGATCTCGGGGTGGGCGACGAACGAGGCGCGGTTGCCTTCGTTGCGGAAGCGCCAGATCGCGCCGGCTTCGGCGGCTTCGAATTCCGGCCGTCCCTGGGTGGCGGCGGCATCGGTGAAATAGGCGACGGGATCGAAACCTTCGATCGCCAGTCCCGAATAGCGGTTGGTCACCACGCGCTCAGTGGTGGTGGCCCAAGCGGCCGCATCAGGGCCGATGGCCGCCAAAATGCCCGCCCACAGGCCGAAAAACGCCATTCCACGGCACCAACCATATCTTTCCTGCCGTTGTGCCGTCATAGTTGCTACCGATAACATCCGAGTCGAGGGGACACCGGGCGCAACCTAGAGCCGTGCTTGTTGGCGTCAGGTTAAGGGCAACACCCGGAATTTCGATAGCAGGGGTTCTTAATGAGATTCGCATCACGCCTTGCCGCGGTCGCGTTCGCCGCGCTGATGTGCTGGACCGCGGGGGCAGCCGCGCAGCAGCCCCCGCCGCAATATCCGCCGCCACAGCGTGAACCGACCCCGTATACTTACGGGCCTGATGAGCTGGTCAACGCCGGGCACAAGTTCTTCGGCAATGTTTCGCGCGGGCTCGCCTCGGTGATCGAGCGTGCGGTCAGCCAATGGGGCCTGCCCAACGGCTACGTGCTCGGCGAGGAAGGCTCCGGCGCCTTCGTGGCCGGCCTGCGCTACGGCGAAGGCACGCTTTACACCAAGAACGCCGGCGACCTCCGGGTCTATTGGCAGGGTCCCTCGGTCGGGTTCGACTGGGGCGGCGACGGCGCCCGCACCATGACGCTGGTCTATAACCTGCCCTCGACGCAGGCGATCTATCAGCGCTTCGTCGGCATCGACGGCTCGGCCTATATCGTCGGCGGCTTCGGCATGACCGCGCTGACCTCCAACAACATCGTGCTGGTGCCGATCCGCTCCGGCATCGGGCTGCGGCTCGGCGCCAATGTCGGCTACCTGAAATACACCCCGCGCGCGACCTGGAACCCGTTCTAGGCGGTCGCCCGGACAGGTGATCGCGGAGCGCTCAATCCGACACGGTTAGCGATCAACGTTAACGCGGCAAACGGGCTGGCCTTGGGCCGGCCCGCCGTGGCATTGTGATTAACAATTCCTTCTTTGCCTGGAGTGACCCTTCATGATCGAACCGATCATGTACGCGGCGATCGGTTTCCTGATCTCGATGCTGTGTGGCCTGATGATCGTCCCGCTGGTGCACAACCGCGCGGTGCGGCTGACCACGCGGCGCATGGAGGCGGCCACTCCGCTGTCGATGGCCGAAATCCAGGCCGACAAGGATCAGCTCCGCGCCGAGTTCGCGATGTCGGCGCGCCGGCTCGAGATGAGCGTCGACCAACTCAAGAGCAAGACCACCAGCCAGCTCGCCGAGCTCGGCAAGAAGACCGACGCGATCAACCGCATGAAGATCGAGCTCAGCGAGAAGAACGCCACGATCTTCGCGCTGGAGGCGCGCGAGAAGGCGATGAAGGAGCAGCTGCGCGCCACCGAGGAGGAATTCTCCGCCAAGTCCGAGCTGCTGCGCGCCGCCGAGCAGGCACTGGCCGACAAGCAGAGCGAACTTGGCAAGATCAACGCCGAGCTCAACGACCGCGCGATGACCGCCGACAGCCGCCAGATCGAGCTCGTCGCGGTGCGGACCCAGGTCGAGGAGCTGCGCAACCGGGTCGGCGATGCCGCCAGGGATTTCGCGGCGACCGAGGCCCGCCTCGCCCAGGAGCGCAGCCAGTCGGAAACCGTCACGCGCGACCTGACCGACGCACGCAGCCGGGTCGAGAATCTGAGCCAGCGCGTCACCGATCTCGACCGCCAGCTGGTCGCCCAGGTCAAGGAAGCCGAGATGCTCGGCAATCGCGTCAACGAACTCGAGGACCGGCTCGCGACCCAGGGCAAGCTGCTGGCCGAGCGCGAATTCGAGAACGGCCAGCTCAAGCAGGCCAACGCCGCCGCCGAGCGGACAGTGCAGCAACTGCGCGAGGAGATCGCCGCGACCAGCGGCGGCATGTCGCCCGCGCTCGAGAAGCTGCGCCAGGAGAAGGCAGCAGCCGAGGAGCAGCTGCGCATCGCGCGTGACGAGCGCAGCAAGCTGCAGCGCGACATCAACGCGATCCAGCAACAGGCCGAAAGCTCCTGGGCCACCGAGCGCATGGAGAACGCGCTGCTGCGCGAGCGCATCAACGACATCGCCGCCGAGGTGGCCAAGCTCGCGATCCAGCTCGAGGGCCCGAATTCGGCGATCGAGGCCATGCTGGCGGCCGAACCGACGGTGCCGGCCAAGACCGGCGCAAGGCCCGCCAACGGCGCCACCTCCGGCAACGGGATGCCCGAAGGCGGCGGGACGCTCGCCGAGCGCATCCGGGCGCTGCAATCCCACGCCTCCCGCGCCCGGCAGCAGGGGGCCTGATTTCAGCCCGTCATTCGAGGTCTTGTCGAGGTCTTGGCTTGACACCCCTACCCGGCACTTCGTAAATCGCACGCTCTGACGAAGCGCCTTTTCGGCCGGCCACCAACCAGCGGCCTTTGACGCACGTCATATCCCGGACGCATAGCTCAGCGGGAGAGCGTTCCCTTCACACGGGAGAGGTCCAAGGTTCGATCCCTTGTGCGTCCACCATTCGGTCTCATGAACCCTGCTGGGTGCGCTCGCCGGCATTCTGGTGCCGTCAGGGACCGCCTGATCCAGAATGTCGAAAAACAACCCCATGCAAAGGCGCGCGGCTCAGGGCCGCGCCTCGCGCGGCGACGTCGACGCGTCCGGCGGGCGGCGGTTGAGCGCGCCGAGCAGGTCACGGACGGCGCCATCGAATTCTTCATCGGGCCGGGTGTTGCGGTTGACCGGTTGAGCGACAGCCGGTTGATGCTGGCGACGGCGGCCGGTGACGTCGTCATTCGCGGCAACCAGAAGGCGCTCCAGATTGATGGCGTCAGTTCCGGTGCCGGCCACGGCCGCGTCGCCCCAATGCGACTGCCTCTTGTCGCCCCGCGCGGCACGGCGGCGACGGCGCGAGATCATCTCGCGCACGCCGTAACCCGCACCGAAGCCGATGCCCATCGCGATTAGAAGGATCAGAAGTCCCATGGCATTGTCCCCGCGATCTCCCGCCGCGACGCAATAAGCCGACACAATGAGGCAGCGGCTTGACCATGCCGCGACGCCCGGCGGGAAGCCCCGGGCCACGGATTCCTACGGGCTTTTATTTGCAAAACTCCTCCGCTACCTTCCCGGACCTCGCGGGGGCGCGGGGGAACCGCAATGCGCAAGAGCAACGACTACATCCTGAGCCTGCGGCCATGGTCGTTGCCGACATTCGCCGTCGCGCTGCTGGCTGTAGCTTTTGCCGCCGTGCTGCAGGAGGTGTTCGCGACCATCGGCCTGCAGCTCTATTTCGCCGGTTTCGTGCCCGCCATCCTGGTCGCCGGCCTGCTCGGCGGAGCACCTGCCGGCGCCTTTGCCACCATCATCACGATTCCGATCGTCTGCTGGGGGTTCCTGCCGCCCTATTTCGAGTTCACCTGGCCTACCGCTGCCGACTACGACAGGATTTCGATATTCCTGCTGTCGAGCGCGCTGGCGGTCTCGTTCTCGCAACTCTACCGGGAAGCGCTCATCATCTTGCGGAAATGAGCCGGTAGCGGGCTGCTCCCAGGCGCGATACCTATCCATCCTCCCGTCATCACGCACCGGTCACGGACAGCTGATCCGTGCAGCGGAACCCTGCGACATTCTGTCTCGTTGAGGCCCGCCGCTAAACCAACGGGAGACCCCATCCGATGCGAACACTGATCCTCGCCGCCACCGCCGTGGCTTTGCTGTCGTCCACCGCGCTCGCGCAGGACAAGGCCGGCGCCAGCCCGGCGCCCGCTGCGCAAAGCGCCGACACCGCCACGAAAGGCGAGGCGAGCAAGATGGCGCCGAAGAAGAAGGCGAAGAAAACGGCCGCCAAGAAGTCGAGCGCCAAATCCGGCGACGATGCAGCCAAGCAATAAGCAGAAGCGCGCCAAACGCGCCGAAGGCCGCCTCGGGGCGGCCTTCTCGCTGTCTCGGCGTGGTTGCTCGGCTTCGTCGGCGCCGCGATCGGGATGCGCCGATGTCGGGCGCCGATGAAGTGAAGTGCGCGAATTGAAAGTGCGGAAGGGGGAGCGAAAACGAAGCGAAACCGGTGATGCGCACCGCCATCGGATCGTACTGAAAAAGACCACCAGCCTCAGAAATTGCTCCACCTTCCGCGCCTTACTTGTGGCGCACGAATGTGAGCGGCGCATGACCCAAACGGGGTATCACGGCAAACACCGAACTCAGAATTAATGGGGGCCATTGTCGCGCGCGCAAGTGCGCTGTCGCGCAGCCGCTCGGCAAACCAGAGCGATGCAATGCGTTCGACGACGCCGCCGACATAGACCTCCGTAAATCCCACGCCGCTGCGGCCAAGCGTGAGCAGCACACCGGTGGCAAAGGCGAACCAGACATGCGGGTCGGTGAGCGCCTGCAGCTTGTGCAGATCGTGCTCGATCGGCTGGTGATTGCTGTCCTTGCGGACTTCGATCGCGAGCAGATTGTTGGGAATGTCGCGCTGATGCACCACGATATCGGGATAGATCGACTTGCCGAGATGGTCGTCGGTCGAGATGATCGAGCCGCGCGGCAGCCGCAGCGTGCGCTCGCCGAGCCGGTCGTAATTGCAATCGACCTGCCAGCCGGAAAATTGCCGCTCGACATACACCGCGAGGCGGTGAGTGAGTGTCCGCTCGCCAAGGTCGCGCTCCAGCAGGAACTGCTCCTGCGCGTAAAACTCGGCCAGGGCGGCGATCACCTTGTTCAGTTCGGCCTGCATGACGCCTCCGACTGCACGGGCCGCCGCCGCGGCCATTATTGATCCCGCGTCTACATCTGCACTTCGATCAATCGCGGACCGGGCTCCGCGACGGCTTCCGCCAGCGCCTTGTTGAACTCATCCGCCGTCGTGACGGCACGGGCCGGCACGCCCATGCCCTTGGCGAGCGCGACGAAGTCGAGCGTCGGACGGTCGATCTTCAGCATGTCCTGCGCGCGCTGGCCCGGCTCGCCGGCGCCGACGCCGTCGAACTCGCCGCGCAGGATCTGGTAGATGCGGTTGGCGAACACGATGGTCACGACATTCAGTCCCTCGCGGGCCTGCGTCCACAGCGACTGGATCGTATACATCGCGCTGCCGTCGCCGACCATGCAGATCACCTTGCGGTCCGGACAGGCCACGGCGGCGCCGGTCGCGACTGGCGTCGAGAAGCCGATCGAGCCGCCCATGTTCTGCAGCCAGTCGTGCGGCGCGGCCGCCGCCGTCGGCGGGAAGAAGCCGCGTCCGGTGGTGACTGATTCGTCGACCATGATCGCGTTCTCGGGGATCGCGCAGGCGATCGCCTGCGCGATCGTGGCGTGGTTGAGCGCGCCGGTCGGCTTGACCAGTTCTTGCAATTGTTGCGGTTTGACGTCCTGCGCCGTCGCATGCAGCGCGTTGGCGAGCGCCTCGAGCGCGGCGACCGAGTTCTCGCCCCACGAGGTCATGCGATGCACCTCGCAGCCCTCGGCCTTCAGCATGCTCGGCTTGTTCGGATAGGCGAAGAACGCCACGGGATCGTTGGCCTCGACCAGCACGATGTGACGGAAATTCTTCAGGATCGGCAGCGCCTGCTCGATCACATAGGGGATTCGGTTGATCGAGAAGCGGCCGCGACCGCGCGCCATCCGCGGGTGATAGGTCTGGCCCATCACGGTGCAGCCGGTCTTGCCCGCGATCCGCTCGGCCAGCGCGAGGCCCTGCTCGGTCAGCGCGCTGCCGGTGACGAGCAGCAATGTGTGCGCGGCGTCGCCGTGCAGGATCTTCGCCGCGGCGTCCACCGCCTGCGGCGAGTAGCTCGGACGCTGCGTATCGGCCGGCACGTCGGCAATACCGTCGGCCTCGTTCCATGCGGTGTCGGCGGGCAGGATCAGGGTTGCGATCTGCGGCGGCGCGCTCTTCGCCGCGGCGATCGCGGCAGCACCATCTGATGCGACCGATTTGGCATCCGGCGAGGTGCGGACCCAGGACGACATCGGCCGCGCCAATCCCTCGATGTCCGAGGTCAGCGGCGCGTTGTAACCGATGTGATAGGTGGCGTGCTGGCCGACGATGTTGACGATGCCGGAATGCGCCTTCTTGGCGTTGTGCAGGTTGGCGAGGCCATTGGCGAGACCGGGCCCGAGATGCAGCAGCGTCGAGGCCGGCGTTCCCTTCATGCGGAAATAACCGTCGGCGGCGCCCGTCACCACGCCCTCGAACAGGCCGAGCACGCAGCGCATGCCGGGGACCTTGTCCAGCGCGGCAACGAAATGCATCTCCGACGTGCCTGGATTGGTAAAGCAGACGTCCACGCCGCCCGCGACCAATGTCCGCACCAGGCTTTCCGCACCGTTCATGGTCTCGCTCCCGTTTCGAGATGTTCTTGAGGTCGGTCCAGATCAACCATTCTTCATCCGCTTCGTCAAAGGCTTGGCCCGGCAAGGCAGCTATCGCTTAGGGTGTGTTGCCTTTTTAAACCGTGTTGCCGGAAACTGGGTGCGCTCACGGCTTCGTCGCTTGCGAAAGGCCGTCAATTGTGGCCTGTCTGGCCTCATATTTGATTGTTCGCGAGGACGATGATGATGCGCCCGATTGCCCTGATGTTGGCCGCGCTCACGGTAGTGGCCGGCAGCGGCCAGGCCTTGGCCGAGAGCACCGATTTCAACGACTTCTTCGGCGGAAACTCGGCCATCTACTCCGGCAGCCGCGCCAGCCCGATCCCGCGCACCATCGTCACCTACCCGACCAAGTACGCGCCCGGCACCATCGTCGTGAACACCGCCGAGCGCCGGCTCTATCTGGTGCTGCCGGGCGGCGAGGCGCTGCGCTACGGCATCGGCGTCGGCCGCGACGGCTTCCGCTGGAGCGGCGTGCACCGCATCACCGCGAAGAAGGAGTGGCCGTCGTGGACGCCGCCGTCCCAGATGCTGCGCCGCCGCCCCGATCTGCCGCGGCACATGTCCGGCGGTATCGACAACCCGCTCGGTGCCCGCGCGATGTATCTCGGCTCGACGCTCTACCGCATCCACGGCTCGAACGAGCCGGAGACGATCGGCCAGGCGGTCTCGTCGGGCTGCTTCCGCATGACCAATGACGACGTCACCGACCTCTACAGCCGGGTCTCGGTCGGCACCACCGTGGTGGTGAAGAACTGAACGTGACGATTTCAGGGGAACCCGGCGCCGCCACGCGGCATGTGCGCTGATGCCCGCTTGCGCTGCCGCAAACCTTCCGGCAGCGTCGCTCCAATGTCCCGACATTCTGCCTCGACGCTGCTCCTTGTTGCGCTTGTGCTCGCCGCCCCGGTTGCGGACGCCATCGCGCACGCGGCCGTCGCCGAGGTTCCGGCGATCGCCGCACGCCAGCGCCACGAGAAGAAGGTGTTCACCGACACCGAGATCGTCGAAGGCTTTCTGAAGACCGCGTTCGGCGCCGAATACCATCTCGCCGGGCGGGTCGATCGCATCCGCAAATACGACAGCCCGGTGCGCGTGTTCGCCGACGGCAAGCGCGCGGACCGCAAGGCTCAGCTCGCCAGGGTCGTCGCCGACATCCGCGCCAAGGTGCAGCATCTCGATATAGCGATGACCGAGGACAGCGAGGCCGCCAACGTACAGGTCAAGCTGGTGCACGACCGCGACCTCTATCGCACCATTGCCGGCTTCTACGGCCAGGAGCGCGCCAAGGAAATCCGCTCCTCGCTCGACCCGCAATGCCTGTCCGGCTTCCGCAAGAACGAGAACTACGAGATCGAGCATTCCGACGTCATCCTGACCGTCGACAATGGCGACTTCGTCTTCCTCGACTGCGCCTATGAGGAGTTGCTGCAGTCGCTCGGCCCGATCAACGACACCGCGACCGTGCCGTGGACCATGTTCAACGACAGCGTCTCGATGGGCTATTTCGACGTCTACGACCAGTATCTGCTCAACATGCTCTACGACCCCCGCATCAAGCCCGGCATGACCGTGCAGGAGGTCAAGGCGGTGCTGCCGGACGTGCTCGCCGACGTCCGCGCCTGGGTGAAGAAGGTGAATCATCTGGAGTGAGGTGGTGGTCGCGCGTGATGGACGCGAAATAACCGCCGCACACACCGCCGTCGTCCCTGCGAAAGCAGGGACCCATAGCCACAGATGCTGATTGCCGCGACACGCTGGCAGGACGAGCCATTGCGTGGGGATGCAGAATGTACGGCGGCGCTTGACGCATAGGGCAACTCAAGTGGAGCATTCTGCCCCGTCATTCCGGGGCTCGCGAAGCGAGAGCCCGGAATCCATTCATCCACCAACGCTGCAGCCCGATGGATTCCGGGCTCGCGCTACGCACGCCCCGGAATGACGAGAGGAGAGGCGGTCGCAACCTGCCTCGCCTCCCCCAAGGTCCGCGCACGCGCCGAGGGCGTCATCGCATGACGTCCGGCCTGACGGCCGCCGCAAGTTGCAGCTGCGTCACACCGTGACCTCAACGCACGGTTCCGGTCGGATGTGCGGCCGAAACTGTGCTATAAGCGCGCCAGATGAGCGAGCTTCCCCGCACCCAGGCCCTGCGTTGCTTCATCACGGTCGCCCGTGAGGGCACCGTGTCGCGTGCCGCGTCGGTGCTGAAGCTGACCCAGCCGGCGGTGAGCCTGCAACTGAAGGGGCTGGAGGAGAGCACCGGCCTGCAACTGTTCAACCGCACCCCTGCCGGCTTCACGCTGACGGAGGCCGGTGTCGCGCTGCTGCCGCTGGCGCACAAGGCGGTGGCCGCGGCATCCGACTTCAAGGCGACGGCGGATGCGCTCAAGGAGGCGCAGCGCGGCACGCTGCGCGTCGGCACCATCCTCGATCCCGAATTCACCCGGCTCGGGCCATTCGTGCGCAGCCTCGCCACCTCGGCGCAACGCACCGAGGTGTTCCTGCGCCACGGCGTCAGCGACGATGTGCTAGCGCAGGTCGGCCGCGGCGAGCTCGATGTCGGCTATTATGTCGACGCGACGCCGGCGGACCAGCTCGCGCATCACAGCTTCGCCGAGCGCACCATCGAGGACGGCCGCTTCGTGCTGGCGCCGCTGCTCAGCTATGACTACCGCGTGATCGCGCCGATGGGCTGGAGCGACAGGGTGATGGGCAAGGGCTGGAGCGAGCTGGCGCAGCTGCCCTGGCTCGCGACGCCGCTGCATTCCGGCCACCGGCGGCTGCTCGACGACATCTTCCGTCCGCTCGGCGCCCTGCCGAAACGCGTTGCCTTCACCGACCAGGAGGAGGCGATGATCGACTTCGTCGAGTCAGGCATCTGCCTCAGCCTGGCGCGCGACGTGGTGCTGGCGCCGCGGCTGGCGCGTCCCAGGCATTTCGTGGTCGCCGACAAAGTGAAGATCACCTGCGACCTCAGCCTCGCCTGCCTCGCCGCCCGCCGCCACGAGCCGACCATCGCGCAGGCCTTCGCCGCGGTGCGCGTGGTGTGGAACATCAAGCCGGCGGTGACGGGCGCCGGAGCCGCGCGAACGCGCAAGGTGGCAAAGCACGTATAGCGCACGGCGCGGCCATCTCACGGCCGGTCGGCATGCGCGACGACAATCGGCAAGTTGGAGCTCCGCAAGTTCGAAAGACCTATTGCTGCGCCGAGAGGGCCGAACCCGGCAACGGCGCGAATTGCAGCTCTGCGACCGCCGACCGGGCATAGGCGCTTGCGAGCAGGATCATGATGCGAATGGCAACCAACATGGCGCGTCCCTTTTTCTTTCCGGCTTCGCCCATGAATGCAGCAAACTTGTTGCCGGCCGGTGAGGAAGTCTGGTTGCCGAGGCGTTGAACGCGTTGGTAAGCGGCCGGTTTACCCGTCTCATTCATGAAGTGAAAACCGTGTTGGCCGATCAGCTGGACGGCTAAACGCAGGGTTCACCCTCACACGGGCATTGTCGCCGCAATCAAGAAGGCGCAAGCACAATGCCTGTTTTCAGAATATTTATTGCCTGCATGTCGATCTTCCTTGCCGGCCTTTACATCTACGATGCCGGCTTCGGCGACGGCGGCCCGTTCGCGCCTCCGGTCGAGACCGTCGTTGCGCGTCGCTGGCCGGGCGTAGACGCATTCCGTCCCGGTACGAATGTCACTTCCGCAGCGCCGATCGATGCGACTCCGGCGGCGCGCGTGCGGGAGACATTTGCGATGTTCAACCCAAGGGGCGCAAGACGCTGCCGGCACCTCGAACAGCCGTGCGCCTCGTGAGGCGACTTGCTCCGCTCGGGAAAGCAATGGCGCCGCGGCTTGCGTAGCTCGATCCGCCCGCTGTCCCCAATCCGTGGGACAGGCGCCATCATCAGAATCAATATGATGCAGGATCGGCCGTCCGTCGGCTATCATCGGCGCACAGCAAACAAGACAAGTTTCCGGGAGGATTTGCAATGAAGCTGGCCATGGCCGGACTTTGGATATTCGCGAGCGCGGCCCTGATCGCGTCACCTGCGCAGGCCGACATCAAGGTCGGAATCGTGGTCTCCGGATCCGGGCCGGGCTCGGCGCTCGGCCAGCCGCAGATGCGGGCGATCGCCGCGCTGCCGAAGGAGGTCGGCGGCGAGAAGGTCACTTACATCGCGCTAGATGACGAATCCGATCCGACCAAGGGCACGCAGAACGCCCGCCGCCTGGTGATCCAGGACGGCGTCGACATCCTGATCGGCTCCTCGCTGACGCCGGTGACGATGCCGATGCTCGACGTCGCCTTCGAGTCCAAGACACCGATCATCTCGCTGGCCGCGGCGACCGCGATCGTGCAGCCGATCGACGACAAGCGGCGCTGGGCGTTCAAGGTGGTGCCCAATGACGATCTGATGGCGTCGGCGATACTGAAGTACATCGCCAAGTCCGGGATCAAGACGCTGGGCTATATCGGCGTCTCCGACGGCTATGGCGAAGGCTACTACAAGGAGGTCTCCAAGCTGGCGCCCGGGCTCGGCATCACCGTGACGACGCATGAAGTCTATGCGCGGTCGGACACCAGTGCGATGGGACAGGCGCTGAAGGTGATCGCGACCAACCCGGAGGCGGTGTTCATCGCCTCGGCCGGCACGCCCGCGGTGCTGCCGCAGGAGGCGCTGCGCGAGCGCGGCTATGCCGGCAAGATCTTCCAGACCCACGGCGTCGCGTCGGAAGAATTCATCAAGCTCGGCGGCAAGAATGTCGAGGGCGCGGTGTTCACCGGCGAGGCCTTCACTATCGCCGACGATCTGCCGGCGAGCGATCCGTTCCGGCAGGCGCACGACGAACTGGTCTCGGCCTACCAGAAGGTCAACGGCGCAAAGCCGAACATCTTCGCCGCGCATCTGTGGGACGCCGTCACGCTGTTCAAGCGGGCGGCGCAGAATGCGCTCAAAGTCGCCAAACCCGGCACGGCGGAATTCCGTGCCGCGCTGCGCGATGAGCTGGAGCGCGGCAAGGACGTCTATCTCAACAACGGCCTGTCGACGATGAGCCCGACCGATCACAACGGCTATGACGAGCGCTCCGCGTTTCTGATCAAGGTGGACGGCGGCAAATTCCGCCTGGTGAAGTAGCACGCAGACGCGCCGGCGTTGTCACGCTGGCGTGCTTTTGCAAGCGGATCATCGAAGCTTCACGAACGTGCAGCCTGCGATGGCGATCTGCATGATCGTCACTGCGGTTCCGCGCGATCAAACTCTCTCCCTATTTCCTGCAAATCACTGCCATCTACCGAAAGTAGATTCGCTCCCGGTGAAGCGTGCCGACAACGCGTCTTGCGAAAACGATGCAGGCGTCAGGCGCGCTTCCGACAATGAACCGGGAGTTACGCCATGCAGCATCTGCCGAACGATACCTACGACGTCACCCTCGACCAATTTGGCCAAATCGCGACCGTGTCCGGAGACCCCGGCTTTCCGGCATCCACCGACGTCGTGGGCGGCAACGACTCGGTGACGGCCACCGTCACCGAGCTCAATACCAGGCTGACGATCTTCGGCGACGACCACACGATGCTGCTTGGTCATTCGCAGGGCGGAAACGACTCGCTGTTCGCCGACATCGGCGGCGGCTGGAACACGGCCGTCGTGGTCGGTGATACCCAATCGATGATCGACGATGCCAAGGGCGGCAACGACACCATCGTCGCCGATGCCCACGGCACCGTCTACACGACGGTGTCGGCGTACGGCGATGCCGCGGCCGACATGTCGGGCAATGCGCATGGCGGCAATGACGACATCACGGGCTCGATCGGATGGCGCGGCGGCGCCAACCTGTTCGCCGGCGATGCCGGCGGTTCCATGATCGACACCTCGCACGGCGGCAACGACACGCTCGATGTCAGCGTGCTCACCACCGACGGCGTGGCGACTGTCAGCGGCGACGCCATCGGTTCGTTGCGCGGCCTGGCCCATGGCGGCAACGACAATCTGACCCTAACCCTCGACGGCGACAGCGCCATTTCGGGCGGAACTCTGTCGGGGGATTCGTCGACCTCGCTGATGGATATCAGCCAGGGCGGCGACGACGTGCTCACTGCCAAGCTCGACGGTCAAAATACGGATGCGGTCTCGCAGATGTACGGCGATGCGCCGATCATGGAAGGCAACTCCCATGGCGGCAACGACATCCTCAACGGCAGCGCGGGCCGGGATTTCATGTATGGCGATGCGTGGACTTACAAGCCCGCATCATCAGGCTCGATCACCGGCGGCATCGATACGCTGAACGGCGGCGCCGGCAACGACCAGATGTGGGGCGGAGGCAACAGCGACTTCTTCGTCTTCAACGCCGGCTCCGGCAACGACACGATCAACGACTTCGATCAGGGCAACAAGGCCGTCGGCAGCACCGCGGTGGAACACGACCTGATCGACGTGCAAAGCTACGGCTTTGCAGACTGGACGGCGCTGTCGAAGCTGATCAGCGACAATAGCGCCGGCGATGCCGTGATCCATCTCTCCGCCAACGACTCGATCACGCTGGACGGTGTTCACGCGGCGAACCTGCATCCGACCGACTTCATCATCTAGAGAAGGCTGCACAGGAGCGACGACGTCGTCCCGGTGACGTGCGGGACGACGTCACGATGCGACCACGCGACAACGAGTTCCGCTGCGCGGCGCCGCGAAACCTGTCGCAATCAAACTCTGTCCCGAATTCCAGCAAACCTCTGCCATCGAGCCAAACTAGAGTCGTCTCCGCGAAGCGTGGCCGCAACGCGTCTCGCAATCAATTTGCCGACGTCAGGCCCGCTTTCCGACAATGAACTGGGAGTTACGCCATGCAACATCTGCCGAACGACACCATCGACGTCCTGCTCGACCAGTTTGGTCAGGTCGAAACCGTCTACGGAGATCCGAACTTTCCGACCACCACTGACGCCTGGGGCGGCAACGACACCGTGACGGCAAGAGTCACCCAGCCCGAAGCCAATCTGACGATCTTCGGCGACGACAACACGACGTTGCACGGCCTGTCCCACGGCGGCAATGACACGATCACGGCCAATATCGGCTACGGCTGGAACACCGGCCTCGTAGTCGGCGATGCCCAGGCGATGACCGACGGCGCCAAAGGCGGCAACGACACGATCAACGTCGATTCCACCTCGATGTACACCAACGTGCACGTCTACGGCGACGTCGTCGGCGACATGACGGGTCACTCGCAAGGCGGCAGCGACACCATCACCGGCGCGAGCGGCTGGCGAGGCTACGACAATGTCTATGCCGGCGATGCCGGCGGTTCCATGAGCGGCACGGCGCGCGGCGGCAATGACTCGCTCGATATCAGTCTCGACACCCGGGAGGGCGCAGCAAGGGTCAGCGGCGACGCCATCGGCACGATCAGCGGTGATGCGCATGGCGGCAACGACAATCTCACGCTGACCATGAGCGGCGAGAACGTCTGGGCCGGCGCTGCGCTGTCGGGAGATTCCTCAACGTCCCTGACCGACAATGCCCATGGCGGGGACGACATCCTCTCCGTCAAGATCAGCACCGACTACACCGACGATGCGGCCGACCGGCTGTTCGGCGACGCGCCGACCATGTCCGGCAACGCCCATGGCGGCAACGACATCCTCACCGGCGGCGCGGCCAAGGATTACCTGTTCGGCGATGCGGCGAGCTATAGCCCCGCCACGCCGGGCTCGATCACCGGCGGCAGGGATATCCTCAACGGCGGCGCCGGCAATGACGAGCTCAACGGCGGAGCGAACAGCGACACTTTCGTGTTCAACACCGGCTCCGGCAACGACCTGATCACCGACTTCGACCAGGGCGCGGTCGGCAGCACCGCGGCCGAGCACGACCTGATCAACGTGCACGACTACGGGTTTGCCGACTGGACCGCGCTGTCGAGCCTGATCAGCGACAATGCTGCCGGCGATGCCGTGATCCATCTGTCGGCGAGCGACACCATCACGCTCGACGGCGTCCACGCGGCAAGCCTGCATCCGACCGACTTCATCATCTGAAGAAAGGACGTGAAAACGCCGGCGCGGCTGCCACCGCATGCGCGATGTCGTCCCCCGCGAAGGCGGGGGACCCAGTACGCCGCGGCCCCTCGGCCGATCACTGCGGCCTCTGGAATACTGGATCGTCCGGTCCCGTCTACGCCAAGGCTTCGACGGGGCTTGCGACGTTGGGCGAGCCGAAGCTTCAGCGTAGACGGCAAGCCGGCGATGACAGCCGGGTTTGCGGCGGAGCGCAGCAATTACAGCTTGCTTGCCCCTGCCCCCGCGCAGATTCCCTTCAACGCGCGCCACTCGGCTGCCGACAGCAGCGGCGCGCCGTTCAATTTGCTACCGGCATCGGCCTTGCCCATGCGCGCGAGACGGCCCTCGGACAGCGGATGGCTGGAGACGATCGACAGTCCCTTGCCGCCTTCGTTGCCGGTGACGCGGACCATCAGCTCGCCCATCGGCTTGGCGGGACGGCCGAGCCGGTGCATGGTCTCGATCGCAAAACTGTCGGCATTGGTTTCGGCGTCGCGCGAATAGGACGACGTCACCAGCGTGCGCGAGGCGAAGATCAGCGCGCCGGAGCCGGTGATGTCGCCGAACAACAGCCCGATCAGGAACGCGGTGCCGCCATTGTGGATCAGTTCGCGCATGCTGTCGCGATGGCGGAGATGGCCGAGCTCGTGCGCCAGCACGCCGGCGACCTCGTCGGCGCTTTCGGCCTTGGCCAGCAGTCCGTCGAACAGATAGACCTTGCCGCCCGGCAGCGCGAACGCGTTCGCGACCTGCGTCGCCAGCACGCCCGACTGCACCGATTTGTCGAGCCCTGCGGACTGCCGGAGCGCGCCGACCAGCTTTTCGAACGCGGCCTGCCCGGCGGGATTGTTGCAACGCTTGTCGCTGAAGATCACCTTGACCTGCGCCTCGGCGACGTCGCCGAGCCGCCGCTCGAAGGAGGCAGGCACCAGCGGCGTCAGCCGGTCGGCGGCGAGCGGCACGCCGAACAGCACCACCAGCACGATCGACACCGCCGCCGCCAGCGACCAGCCGACGATCGCGCCGACGCCCTTGCGGCCGGGCAGGTTTTCGTCGAGCTGCCGGCACAGCGCGATCACCGTGGCGGCGAGCTTCTCGTCGCGGATCTCGAGCCGCGCCAGCGCCGGTGCGGTCAGGCAGCTCAGCCGCAGCAGGCCGGCCGGACTGTCGGCGCGGCGAATGTCGGCATAGGCCCAGCGGGCCAGTCGCTCGCCGTCCTCCCTGATCTCGAGCGCGTCGGACAGTTTTGGTACGACCACGCGGCGCCGGTTCGACGTGCCGTCGAAATAGATCGCTGTGGCGCCAGGCGCGGGAGGTGCGGCATCGGCAGCGTCGCCATCCAACGTCATGATGCTAACACGCGATGAGGTTGGGTTGAATCGTCATCGCGCGTTAGCTCCTTGCTTCAGCATGATCTTTTCGGAAAACCGCTTCGCACTTTTCCGGATCATGCTCTAGAAGCCCCCGACGTCGAGACCGTCGGCGAAGCCTTCGCCGAGCGCATTGGCGAGCTCGCCGCGCGCGGTGACATCGGCGGCCGCCTGCAGATTGTGCACGATCGTCGTCGACAGCACGCGAACCCAGAGGTCGCGCATCAGATAGACCCGCATCACCACATTCATTGCCAGCGCAAAGGCAAGGTAACCGATGCCGAGCAGCACCAGCCACGGAATGCTCTTGGCGGCCGACTCGGCCTTGAAGAAGTCTTCGATCGAGGAGCCGTCCATGCTCGCCACCAGCAGCGTGCAGAGCAAGGCGTAGATTCCGAATACGATGCCGAGTAGCACGGTCCAGCCGATCACTTTCCAGTACAACCCGATCAGCGCGCTGCGGCGCAGGGTGGATTCGAGCCTGACACCGCCGAAGCGGATACCCGACAGCCACCAGCGCCACTCGACCGCCTTGAACGCGGCCCAGACGAACGGCGCCAGGAATACGGCGTACATCGCGAACGGTGCCAGCAGCCACAGCCACCAGCCCCGCTTGAAGAACTCCCACCCGCGGCCCTCGAACGAGCCTTGCAGGTCGCCGTAGTAGGAATGCCGCATCTTGTAGCGCTCGAGTGCGGCCTCGCGCCATGGCAGCGCCAGGCCGAGCGTTGCCAGCACCAGGAGGCCCCACAGCGCGGCCTTCAGCGCATAGACCCAGCCCGAGCCGCTCATCCAGAAGCGCACCCCGCGCCACACCGTGCGGGTCAGGCGATAGCGCCGGGCGCGGTAGATCGCGAACTGGCCGAACAGATAGAAGAAGGCCACCAGCGGGATCGAGGCGAACGCCTTGGCGTGCTCCGCCTCGATGCCGATGAGAAAATAGCCGAGATAGATCGGCACCAGGATCGCAAGCGCGACCAGGAAGCCGATCAGCAGCTCCTTGCCGCGCCCGGTATATTCCGGCGCGTCGCCGTCGATCTGCGTGTTCGACCAGAGATGACGGCGGATGTCGGTGACGAGCCAAAAGCGGTAAAAGCCCACCGTGACGAGCTCGAGCCCAGCACCGCGGGCCACCAGACGGAAGAACTCCTTCCGGCTCCCGGAGAACGCGACCGGCATCGGCGGCGGTTGCGGCGGCCCCAGCGGGGTCCAGCTCATGTCATTCACGGGATGGCTCCAGGACGGGACAATCTCTGCGTATCAAAAGCACAGATTTGTCGCTGCGAGTGTGATCCAGGTTTCACGCCGCGTCGAGAGCGCGGGCGCAGTTTGGGCCAAATGCAATCGGCTTGGATTAACGGGGTGTTGCGCGGAATGGTGACGCGTGCCCCGGGGCGCAAAACGGTCGTTGATGGAGGCGTGCGCCGTCATCATCGCTGTCATCCGCGGCTTACCCCTCTCCCCAACCCTCCCCCGCAAGGGGGGAGGGAGCCCACCAGCGTGCTCACCTCACGCTGCTGCGTCGAAGGACACGCCAATTCTTTGAGCCACGAGCACGGCTCGCAGGCTCCCTCCCCTCTTGCGCCCCCCTTGCGGGGGAGGGTGGGGAGAGGGGTGCCGCTTGCTCCCTCGCCGTTGTTGGCTCGGCGAAATCAAACGCCGTTTCAAACAACCCCCGGCCCTCCTCCGCCGCCACGGAAGGTCCGGAAACGGCCGCTTTGGTCGGCTACCGATGCGGCCAAATGTGCGATGAGGGCACTTGCGCAAACCCGGGAATGAGAATGTAATTCACTAAAACATCGGCCGGCGATGCCCCGGCCGACGAAACGGTTGAGGAGCCGCCACATGCACGGGACCATCGATCTCGTCAAAGACGCGAACCTGGACGCCGCGCGCGAGCGTGCCAACACGCTTGCGCTTGCCGATTACGATCCCGGCGATCCCGAATTGTTCAAGTCGGATACGTTCTGGCCCTATTTCGACCGGCTGCGCCGCGAAGATCCCGTGCACTACTGCAAGGACTCGATGTTCGGGCCGTACTGGTCGATCACCCGATACAACGACATCATGGACATCGAGACCAACCATTCGGTGTTCTCCTCGGCCGCCTCGCTCGGCGGCATCACCATCCGTGATGTGCCGCCGGATCTGCGCCGCGAGAGCTTCATCGCGATGGACCAGCCGCGCCATTCGGCGCAGCGCAAGACCGTGGCGCCGATGTTCACGCCGACCCATCTCGACGAGCTCGCCGTCAACATCCGCAAGCGCTCGGCCGAATGCCTCGACAATCTGCCGCGCGGCGAGGTGTTCGACTGGGTCGACAAGGTCTCGATCGAACTCACCACGCAGATGCTCGCGGTGCTGTTCGATTTCCCCTGGGAGGACCGCCGCAAGCTGACGCGCTGGTCCGATGTCGCGACCACCCTGCCCGGCGCCGGCGGCCTGGTCGCCACCGAGGACGAGCGGCAGGCCGAACTGATGGAATGCGCGAGCTATTTCGCACGGCTGTGGAAGGAGCGCAGCAACCAGCCGCCGAAGAGCGATCTGCTCTCGATGATGGCGCACAGCGAAGCGACGCGGAACATGGACCCGAAGAATTTCCTCGGCAACCTGATCCTGCTCATCGTCGGCGGCAACGACACCACGCGCAACACGCTGTCCGGCAGCATCTATGCGCTGAGCAAGCATCCGGAACAGTATCGCAAGCTGAAGGCGAACCCGGCGCTGATCGACAGTTTCGTGCCGGAAGTGATCCGCTGGCAGACGCCGCTCGCGCATATGCGGCGTACGGCGCTGGCCGATTACGAGTTCCGCGGGCGCCAGATCAAGAAGGGCGACAAGGTCGTGATGTGGTACGTCTCGGGCAACCGCGACGAGGAAGCGATCGAGCGGCCCTACGAGTTCGACATCGAACGCGCCCGGCCGCGCACCCACATCTCGTTCGGCTTCGGCATCCACCGCTGCGTCGGCCTGCGCCTCGCCGAGCTGCAGCTCAAGATCATCTGGGAAGAGATCCTCAAGCGCTTCGACACCATCGAGGTGGTGGCTGAGCCGCAGCGGGTGTATTCAAGCTTCATCAAGGGCTACGAGACGCTGCCGGTGCAGATTGCCGCGTGAGAGGCAAGCATCAGCTCTCGTGTTGAAACATTTGAATCGCTTGGCCTGAGTCAGGAAGGCACGAGCGGATGGGTTCCCTTCCCCAGCGCAACCGGGGTTTACCCCGGTTGCGCATCATGAATTTGCACAAGTCGGGCAAGCTCGACTTGTGTGCGGGGAGGGTTAGGGAGAGGGGCAAGCCGCATGGGCAGTGCTCGGGGCTCACCCCTCTCTCCAACTCTCCCCCGCAAGGGGGGAGAGAGCCCTACCGCCTTCCGTGTGGCTTTGACAAAATTGCATGGAGAGAGAGATCACGATGAACGTCCAGACCGCAATCCGCGCCGACCGGGCCGAGCTGCTGCGCCAGGCACGCGAGGAAGCCTATGCGACGCCGCTGAAGGACTTTCATCCCGGCGCACCAAAACTGTTCCGCGACGACACGCTGTGGCCGTGGTTCGAGCGGCTGCGCAAGGAAGAGCCGGTGCATTACTGCACCAACGCGCCGATCGAGCCGTACTGGTCGGTGGTGAAGTACAACGACATCATGCATGTCGACACCAGCCACGGCATCTTCTCCTCGGATTCGACGCTCGGCGGCATCTCGATCCGCGACGTGCCGCCGGGCTACGACTATCCGAGCTTCATCGCGATGAACCAGCCGAAGCACGCCCATCAGCGCAAGACCGTCTCGCCGATGTTCACCCCGACCCATCTCGACGAGCTGGCAAAGCTGATCCGGCAGCGCTCGCAGAGCGTGCTCGACAATCTGCCGCGCAACGAGACCTTCAACTTCGTCGAGCGCGTCTCGATCGAATTGACCACCCAGATGCTGGCGACGCTGTTCGACTTCCCCTGGGAGGAGCGGCGTAAGCTGACGCGCTGGTCCGACGTCTCGACCGCGCTGCCGAAGAGCGGCGTCGTGGAGTCGCCGGAGCAGCGGCGGCGCGAGATGGACGAGTGCTACGCCTATTTCTCGAAGCTGTGGAACGAGCGCGTCAACTCGGCCCCGCGCAACGATTTGTTGTCGATGATGGCGCATAGCGACGCCACCCGGCACATGGATCCCGATAATCTGATGGGCAACATCATCCTGCTGATCGTCGGCGGCAACGACACCACGCGCAACACGATGAGCGGCTCGGTGCTGGCGCTGCACGAGCATCCCGAGCAGTTCAGGAAGCTGAAGGAGAATCCTGATCTGATCGACACCATGGTGCCCGAGGTGATCCGCTGGCAGACCCCCCTCGCCCACATGCGGCGCACCGCGCTGCAAGACACCGAGCTCGGTGGCAAGACCATCAGGAAAGGCGACCGAGTCGTGATGTGGTACGTCTCGGGCAACCGCGACGACGAGGTGATCGACCGTCCCGATGAGTTCATCATCGACCGCGCCCGGCCGCGCATCCATCTGTCGTTCGGCTTCGGCATCCACCGCTGCGTCGGCATGCGCCTCGCCGAGCTGCAGCTTCGGATCGTCTGGGAAGAGATGCTGAAGCGGTTCGACCGCATCGAGGTGGTGGGCGAGCCGAAGCGGGTCTATTCCAGCTTCGTCCGCGGCATCGAGACCCTGCCGGTGCGGATCCCGGGCTGACGCTGCCCCGCCGCGGACGGCGGCCAAATTCAAAATTGAAACGGGACAACCGAGACGGATAGTTTGCCGTCCGGCGCTTGCTGCACTGTGAACTCGATTTCCTTCGAGACTTTCACGTCGCCGACGGCAACCGAAATGCCGCCGCTGCATTGCAGCGTTCGCTTGTCCGGACTGGTCGACGTGGTGACAATCTTCTCGCCAAGCAAATAGAGCGGCTTGCTGTTCTCCGGGCTCGGCTTCGCCGTCGATTCCTTCGCGGCGTAATTGACCAGCGGATTGCGATGGTCGTCCGCGACCCTCTTGAGCACCGCATTCCGCGTTTCGATCGAATCGCAGTCGACCTTGTCCTCGCCGCAAGCACTTAGAAGAAGAAAGGAAAAACACCAGACGGCAAGTGATCGGTCGGGGACATTCGGCATCCAGGGTGCCTTGCGCGGTTGATGACATCCAACAACCTGCCCCGCGACGCATCGTTCCTGTGAAGTTCCGGCCCGTCGTCAGCGACCGCGTTTGCCCTTGGCGGTCGGCAGCGGGCAGCGCGTGCACACCCTGTCGTCGCACATCCGGCAGATCGTGAAGCGATCCATCTCGCTGGTGTCTTGCCTCATCAGCACGTCGCGGATCAGCGTGCCGAGCCGCTTGGTTTCCGCTGGCGACAGCACATTCAGCAGCGATGCAACGGCTGAAATCCGCGAAGCCATCAGTTCCTTCCGGGCCGCGGCGCCCCTGGGCGTCAAATGCAGCGCGACCTCCCTGGCGTCATCGCCCGGCCGCCGCTCGACCAGCTGATCCGACACCAGGCGGTCCACCAGCCGGACCGTTCCGGAATGCGACAGGCCGAGGATCCGTCGCAGCTTCTCGTTGGTCATGCCCTCGCCATAACCGATGACGATGAGCGCCGCAGGCGTCTCGCCGCCACGGCCGATGACCTCGCGCGCGCCCTGCTCGATCCGGTCCATGACGGCGAGCGAAAGCGCTCCCAGCAGATTGGCGATTTCAGTGTCCATGCGCCAACAATATGTGCGCAGCACACAAAAAACAACTTGACCAAATATATGTGCGCTGCGCATATATGCGCTACGCACATAAAAAGGAAAACGACGATGAACGCACTGGCAATTCCTGATGTCACCGGCAGCGAACCGGTGCTGAAATACGTGACGGCCAACGGCGTGCGGTTTGCCTACCTCGAACAGGCAGCGGGCCGCTGGTCCTGTTCATGCACGGCTTTCCCGACAACGCCTGGTCCTATCGAAAGCAATTGCAGGTGTTTGCCGATGCCGGATATCGCGCGGTCGCGCCGTTCCTGCGCGGCTATGCGCCGACCGAGATTCCGGCGAACGGGGTTTTCGATCCGATCGAGCTTGGCAAGGATCTGGAAGCGCTGATTGCGGCGCTGAGCGACGACGGACAGGCACGCGTTGTCGGCATGGATTGGGGCGGCACGTCGACCTTTCAGGCGCTCTCGACTGCGCCTGCGGCGATCAAGGCCGCCGTGGTCATGAACACCGCCCACCCGATCACGATCGCGAGCATCAGGAGCGATCCCGATGCCGTTCGCGCCGTCTTCCATGTCTATTTCTTCACGGTGCCCGGCGCACACTCGGCGGTCAACATCGAGGGACTGCCGTTCGTCGACTATCCCTGGAAGTTGTGGTCGCCAACCCTGGAGAACGACGAGCATCTGCGCTCGGTCAAGCAGACGCTCGGCTCTCCCGGCACCTTGAAGGCGGCGCTGAAATACTACAATGGCCTTGTCGATGCGGGAGTTGCGGGCCGACTGCCGATCACCGACATGCAAACGCCGACGCTGACGATCTATGGCGGCAACGACCCGACAGCGCGGTATTCGATGCAGGAAGAACCGCTGTTCAAGGGGCCGCACCGGCGCGTCGTGCTGCCCGACGTTGGCCACTTCCCGCACCTCGAGCGCGAGGCCGAAGTCAACGGCCTGATCATGGATTGGTTCAGGACGCACGCGCCCGACTGAACGCGCGCCGACCGCAGGCCCGATCTTTCAAAATTCTCTCAACAGGAGTGCGCGCGATGGACGCTAAGACACAGCAACAATACGCCGCGACGTTTCGCGGTCTTCACAGGACAGGCGATCCGCTCGTCCTCTTCAACGCCTGGGATGTCGCCACCGCCAGGGCGATTGCAAAGACGTCCCCGGCGATCGCGACCAGCAGCGGTGCGGTCGCGGCGGCGCTCGGTTATGCCGACGGCGAGCATGTCCCGTTCGACATGGTGGCCGGCCTGGTGTCGCGGATCACCGCGGCGGTTTCGGTTCCGGTCTCGATCGATCTGGAGGCGGGCTATGGCGATACGCCGCAGGCGGCCGCGACGGCGGCGGCCGCGATCGTGAAGGCCGGCGCCATCGGCATCAATATCGAAGACGGGCTGTCCGGCGGCCAGCGGCAACTCGTCGATCCGAAGCAGCATGCCGCCAAGATCGGGGCGGTGCGCGTCACGGCGCAGGAACTCGGAATTGACCTGTTTATCAATGCGCGGACCGATCCGTTCCTGCTGAAGTTCGGATCGTCTGACCAGTGCCTGGAAGAAGCAGCGCGGCGCGCGGCGGTCTATGCGGACGCCGGCGCCGACGGAATCTTCGTGCCCGGCCTCACCGACCTCGCCCAGATCGAGAGGCTGGTCCAACGCACGCCGCTGCCGGTCAACATCATGGTGACGCAGGGTGTCCCCGAGATCGCCGATCTCGCTCGCGCCGGTGTTCGGCGGGTGAGCTTGGGACCTTGGCCGATGATGGCGGCGATGCGCGTGATCGGACAGGTCGCCGCCACCGTCGCCGCGAGCAGGCAATACGGCACGTTCCTGCAACCGAGCGGCTGAGCGCGGAGGCGAGCTCGCACAAGCGTGTCCGCCACCGTCGACATTGTGGTAGATCCTCCTTGGCTGTAAGCGTGCGTCTTGCAGCCCAGACGGTTGACGGGACATGAACCGAAAAGCACGACGTGCGGCCGAGAAGCAACGCGGCGCCTCCACAGCAGGGGCGACCGCGCCCGCCTTCGCGGCCGGTTTCGGCATTGCCGACCTCGCCGCCGAGGCCAGCCGTTTGCGCGGAATGGGCCGCGTCAACGAAGCACAGGCGATTTGCCGCGACATTCTCGCGCGCGAGCCCGATCATGTGCAGAGCCTGAACCTGCTCGGCCTGATGGCGCAGGCCGCGGGCGATCACCGCGGCGCGGTGAAGATGTTCACCAGGGCGGTCACCGCGGACGAGGTCAACGCCGCCTGTCACTACAACGCCGGCAATTCGTACCAAGCGCTAGGACAACGCAGCAAGGCGGTCGCACATTTCAGCAAGGCGCTGGCGCTCGGCATGGAAGGGAGAGCCGTCGGCTTCATCCTGCAGAGCCCGGTCATCGCCGCCTACGTGCAGCGGATTGCCCGCAACTGGCCGCTGGCGATCTCCGGCGCCGACCTGTTCGGCAGCGAAAGCATCGTCCCGCTGGCAAGTGACCTCTTTATGCGCTGCGCGCTGGAAGCGACGACGCTGGCAAGCATGCAGCTCGAAGTGCTGCTCGGCCATGCCCGCGCCGAGTTGCTGCGGCTCGCCGGCGAACAGGGCAAAGCTGGCGAGATCGGCGACGATGTCCTCGCCTTTGCCTGCGCCCTCGCCCGGCAATGTTTCATCTGCGAATACGCCTATGCGCAGAACGAGGCGGAAAGCGATCATGCGGCAGCCTTGCGCGATCGAATGTTGCACGACCTCTCGTCAGGCGGAACCATTGCTCCGCTTACACTGGCCGTCGTCGCCGCCTACTTCCCGCTTCACGCGCTACCGGCGGCGGACGCGCTACTGCGCCGGGATTGGCCCGCGAGCGTGGCCGGCCTGTTGCAGGTGCAGCTCCGCGAGCCGCTGGAGGAAGCGAACGATCGCAGCGCGATTGCGACGCTCACCCCGGTCAAGGACAGCGTGTCGATCGAGGTGATGCGGCAATACCAGGAGAATCCCTATCCGCGCTGGACCATCAACCCGCTGACCGCCTTCGCGGCCGATCAGGCGCGCGGCAGGATCGTGCCGTCTGGAGAACGGCAGGCCGCGCTGGACATCCTGATCGCGGGTTGCGGCACCGGCTCGCATGCGGTCCAGATCGCGCAGGTCTATCCGAATGCCCGCCTGCTCGCGGTCGACATCAGTCTCGCCAGCCTCGCCTATGCCCGCCGCAAGACGCGCGAGCTGGGCCTGCGCAACATCGAATATGCACAGGCGGATATCCTGGAGCTCGGCGCGATCGACCGCAGCTTCGATCACATCGAGTCGGTCGGCGTGCTGCATCACCTCGCCGAGCCGACCGCCGGCTGGCGCGTGCTGGTCTCGCTGCTGCGGCCGGGCGGCAAGATGCGGATCGGGCTCTACAGCGAGCTGGCGCGCCGCGTCATCGTGGAGGCGCGCGCGCGCATCGCGGCGCGCGGCTATCGCGCCACGGCCGACGACATCAGGCGATGCCGCCAGGACATCATGCGCGAACCGCAGCAATGGCCGATGCTGCTCGGCGCGCGGGATTTCTACAGCATGAGCGGCTGCCGCGACCTCCTGTTCAACGTCATGGAGCACCGCTTGACGATTCCCCAGATCGCGGCGTTCCTGGACAACAACGGTCTGTCGTTCCTCGGCTTCGAACCGTTCGACGATCCGGCGGTGGTGGACAGATTTCGCAGGCAGTTTCCGGATACGGCCGACGAGACCGACCTCGATCAGTGGCACCGTTTCGAGGAAAAGCATCCGGAGACGTTCTGGGACATGTATGTCTTCATGGCGAGCAAGCCCGCGGGCTGATGCTTCGGGACGACAGACTACTCGATCACTTCATCCGCGCCGCTGATGACCGAGGGCGAGAACTCACGGCCGAGCAGCTTGGCGGTCTTCAGGTTGATGACCAGCTCGACCTTGGTGACGAGCTGCACCGGAAGATCGGCGGGCTTCTCGCCCTTGAGAACCCGACCGGCATACATGCCGGCGCGCCGGTGCGACTGCACGAAGTCGCCGCCGTAGCTCATCAAGCCGCCGGCGATCGGGAAATCGCGGGTCTGCGTGATCGCCGGCAGGCCGTATTTGATCGCGAGGTCGGCGAGCCGACGGCTGCGGAATGCAAAATAGGGATCGGAGGTGAAGACGAGCCCGTTGGCCGCCTCGCTCGCCACCGCGGCGAAGACGGATTCGAACTCCTCTTCCTTGCTGGCGTTGAGGATCCGCAGCTGGACCCCGAGGGTTTCGGCGGCGGAGCGGAGCTTCTGCAATTGTGAACTGGCGGTCGGGCTGGTCGGGTTGGCGACCACCGCCAGCCTGGTCGCCGTGGGCAGCAGCTCGTGCATCAGCTCGAGCCGCTTCGGCGACACGTCGACGCTCAGGCTCGACACGCCGGTGATGTTGCCGCCGGGCCGCGGCAGGCTGTCGACCACGCCGAGTTGGACCGGATCGCCGCCCATCTCGAAGATGATCGTGCTGGCCGTGCCGGTGGCTTTCGCGGCCAGCGCAACCGGCGCGCCGCCGGGCGCGACAACGACGTCGACGTGGCGCGCGACCAGCTCAGCCGCCAACGCCGGCAGGCGCGCATATTGGCCGTTGGCCCATTGATACTCGATCGCGACGTTGCGGCCCTCGACGAAGCCGGCTTCGCGGAGCCCCTGATGGAAGGCCCGCAGGCGACTATCGAACAGGTCGGGCGATTCCGGGCAGAGATAGCCGATCACAGGCATCTTCTGCGCGCGTGCGGATGTGGTCCAGGCCGCGGCGGCGGCCGCCAGCATGAGGACGTCGCGGCGCCTGATGCGCCCGCGCGACGTTGCTGCACTGGTATCAGCGCTTGTCATGCTCAAGCAACCCGCTGCCGTTCGCCGTCGGTCAAATCATAGCCCACGATAGAAGGACAGTCGCCAGCGGATTGCGCCAGGCGGCATCGCCTAGTGCGCATCGTAAGAAATTCCAAACACCGGAATTGCCTCGTCGAAGCCCTTGATTTGCCGATTCCCGAGATCGCGCACGGAGCGCCGGTCTCTCACACTTGCGGCAACGTCCGCATCGACGAGGATTTCGCGGTCTGCGGCAGATGCGCACAGGCGGGCGGCGAGATTCACGACACTGCCGATCGCGGTGTAGTCGAGCCGGTCCTCGTAGCCGATCCGGCCCACGGTCGCGGGTCCGCCGGCGAGCCCGACGCCGAACCCGACCTGATAGCCGCGCGCGTGCCAGCCGGCGATCAGCTTCTGCACGCGCTTCTGCATCTCGATCGCAAGGTCGACGGCCCGTAGCGCCGGCTGCTCGACCGGCACGGGCGCGTTGACCAGCACCATCAGCCCGTCGCCGGAGAAGCTGATCAGCGTCGCCTCGAACTGCGCGATTACCCGGCCGAGCACCGCGTAATAGTCCGACAGCACGCCCATGACTTCCTCGGGAGTGACGCCGGCGGAAAACGCGGTGAAGCCGCGCAGGTCGCAGAACACGACGACGACGTCGGTGCGGCGGCCGTCCAGCACGCTGTCGTCGCCGGCCCGGTCAACGAGATCGGCGACCTGCGGCGCCAGGAAGCGCTTCAGCTTGGCGATGCGCTCCTGATGCTGCTGCGCCAGCGCCAGCTCGCCGGCCATCCGGTTGAAGCTGTCGGCGAGGCGCTGAAACTCGTCGCCGGTCTGGATCGAGATTCGGTGCTCGAAGGATCCGGCGCCGATCCGCTCGGTGCCCTCTTCGAGCAGCTTGATCGGCTCGGTCATGCGGTGCGCCAGGGCATAGGCGAGCAGCCCGGCGAACACGGTACTGACCGCCAGCAGCGCCGCGGTCCGCCACAGCGCCGCATAGATCGGCGCGTAGGCTTCGGCGATCGGCTGCTCCACCACCACGGTCCAGTCGGGCCCGGCGACGGCCGCCGCGCTGGCCGCGACCATGCGGCCGCGGGCATCCTGGCTGGTTGCAAAGCCGACGCCCGGGCCGATCGCCTCGCGCAGGCTGCGGAACGGCTGCGACGTCGACGCTTCGGCGCCGCGCAGCACAAGGCTGATATCGGGATGCGCGATGAGCCGGCCCGGCTGGTCGAGCACGAAGGCGATGCCGGTCTGCCCGACCTTGATCGCCGAGATCACGTCCCAGATCAGCTTGAGATTGACCTCGGCGATGACGGCGCCGGCCGCCGGCCGATTGCCGACGGTGGCAACCGTCAGATACGGCTCGGAGCCGCGATTATAGCTGACGTCGCTGAACCAGACCCGACTCGCGCGGGCGCCGACCAGCGCAGGATTGGTCGCGCGGTCGGCGCGGCTTTCGATGCGGTTGAGGCCGAGCCGCGAGACGTAAAGGCGCTCGTGCCCCTTGTTGTCGACGAGCGTCAGGCTGGCGATCGCCGGCGCCTGCCGCAACAGGCGCTGCGCGTCGGTGCGCCGCTGCTCGTCCGGCTCGTCGGTCCATGGCTGCTGCACCAGCCAGCCGAGCTGGGTCGTGATGTCGAAAATGAAGTTGTGGATCTCGGCGGCGGCGGAACTCGCCTGAACGCCGAGCAGCTGGTCCAGCCGCGCGCGCTGGTCGCGATAGCCGAACCAGGCTTCGATCCCGCCGTTGATCGCAAGCGGAATCGCGACGGCCATGAAGAGCGCGAGGAAATACTTCGGAAAGAGGCCGCGAAACCGATCTCGGACAATCATGCCCTGATACCTGAAAATACGACGAGTATATCAATATGCCGGAAAAGTTGCGCTTTTCGCCGCGGGATTGAAAGCGACCACGTAGGCCGCGACGAACCCGCCAAGGGACGCAGCCGGTTATAGAATTCCGGCATAGCTGCGCGATCCAGATGCGAAGAGAGTAGCGCCCACCCGCGCGTTATGCCTGCGGTGTGAGGCCGCGCCGCTGCGCTGGCCCAAACCGAGGCCATGATGGACCAGATTGCCGTTCACCAGGACAGCGCGACCAGCACCGACTGGCCGGTCGCGATCTACCGCACGCTGAAGGATTTCGGCGTCGCGCAGCTGTCCTACGTCCCCGATGCCGGACATTCCAAGCTGATCAAGCTGTCGCATGCCGACGGCGCGATCAAGACCACCGTGCTGACCACCGAGGAGGAAGGCGTCGCGCTGTCCGCCGGCGCCTGGCTCGGCGGCGACCGCGCGGTGCTCTTGATGCAGTCGAGCGGCGTCGGCAATTGCGTCAACATGTTGTCGCTGATGGCGAGCTGCCGCTTCCCGCTGCTGACGCTGGTGACGATGCGCGGCGAATGGGCCGAGTTCAATCCCTGGCAGATCCCGATGGGCCGGGCGACGCCGCACGCCTTCGAGATCATGGGCGTCACCGTGCTGCGGCTGGACAACCCCGACGACGCCGAGGAGGTGATCTCGGCCGCCGCCTCGCTCGCCTATGACGGCGACCAGCAGGTCGCGGTCCTGATCTCGCAGCGGATGATCGGCCGCAAGAAGTGGACCAAGGAGACGCATTGATGTCAGCGCCAATTGGAACGCTCGACCGCCGCGCCGCCGTCAAGGCGCTGCTCGCCGACCGCGGCGATCTGCTGGTGATCTCCGGGCTCGGCTCGTCCTCGTATGACGTGTTCGACGCCGGCGAGCATCCCGGCAATTTCTATCTGTGGGGCGCGATGGGCGGCGCGGCGATGATGGGGCTCGGCCTCGCGCTGGCGCAGCCGAAGCGCCCGGTGCTCGTGATCACCGGCGACGGCGAGCAACTGATGGGGATCGGCAGCCTGCTCACCATCGCGACCAAGCAGCCCGGCAATCTCTCGATCGCGGTGCTCGACAACGGCCATTTCGGCGAGACCGGGATGCAGCTCAGCCATTCCGGGCTGGGCGCCAAGCTCGAGGTGATCGCAAGCGGCGCAGGCATCGGCAGCGTTTCCGACATTGCCGACATGGCCGGCATCGAGCGTTTCCGCGCGAGTCTGCGCGACACCGGCGGCGGCCCGCGGCTGGCGCGGATCCGGATCGCGGCGGGTGAAGTCGAGCGCGCGCTTCCGCCGCGCGACGGGACGTACCTGAAGAACCGCTTTCGTGCCCACCTTGGGTTGGCGGTGAGTTGATGCCACAGCCGCGCTCAGGCGAGCTGGATGTCCCAAAGCCCCTCGGCGCGGCAGGCCGCGACTTCGTCGCGCAGCAGCCTTGCGATCAGCGTGATCGCATTGGAGCCGGGATGCTCGACCGGCGAGGCCAGCGCCAGTTCGCGGCGCGGCGCCGGCCGTGCCAGCGGCGCGGTCTCGAGCCGGCCGTCGGCGACCTCGGCGCGGACCGAGGACGGCGGCAGCAGCGTGTACCCAAGCCCTTCCTCGACCAGGCTGGTCAGCACGCGGAAGGAATCCGCCTCGAGCTTGACGTCGATGTCGAGCTTGCGCTTCGCCGCCGCGTGCTCGATCAGCGCGCGGAGCCCGTGCGAATGACTGGGCAGCACCAGGCGCTGACGCAGCAGCCAGCCGATATCCACCTGCTTCTTCTGCTTCAGCCCGCTGCCGCGCGGACCGACCGCGACGATCGAGTCACGGCCGAGGCTCTGCACCGCCAGATGCAGGTCGACCGACGGGCCGTAGATCACGGCAAGATCCATCTCGCCGCGATGCAGCCATTCGATCAGATGGCCGCTGTAGCTCTCGACGATGCAGAGCGAAATGCCGGGATAGCGCTCCACCGTGCGCCGCGCCAGCCGCGCCGACAGCACGCAGCTCACCGTCGGGATCAGTCCGAGCACCACGCGTCCGGACGGCGCGCCGCCGGCGGACTGGATGTCGTCGCGGATCTGGTCGATCTGCCGCACGATGCCGCTGGTGCGCGTCAGCAGCAGCCGGCCGGCATCAGTCAGCACCATGCCGCGGCCGTTGCGGGTGAACAATTCGGTGCGTAGCTCGTGTTCCAAGAGCTTGATCTGCCGGCTCAGGGCCGGCTGCGCGACCCGCAGCGTATCGGACGCCTTGCTCAGGCTGCCGAGTTCCGCGACACATGCAAAGGTCCTCAGCTGGCGGAAATCCATACTTGCCAATCCTGGAAGGCAGGTTCATACGCTATAACAAAACAGCATAGGGAATTTACCGGGGCCCCACAATGGCGGGCACTTTGATCCCGCTTCAGGTGCAACCTCGCGACAAGAAGAACCAATGACCGCACACGACATTCAGCAAGACGATCATTCCGACATCCGCGACGCCGTCGCAAAACTCTGCGCGCAGTTTCCCGGCGAATACTGGCGCAAGCTCGATCGCCAGATGGCGTATCCGAAGGAGTTCGTCGATGCGCTGACGGAGGCCGGCTATCTCTCGGTGCTGATCCCCGAAGAATATGGCGGCGCGGGCCTCAAGCTGTCGGCCGCGGCGGCGATCCTTGAGGAGATCCAGCGCGCCGGCTGCAACGGCGGCGGCTGCCACGCCCAGATGTACACGATGGGCACCGTGCTCCGTCACGGCAACGATGCGCAGAAGGCGAAATATCTGCCGAAGGTCGCAACCGGCGAATTGCGGCTGCAGGCATTCGGCGTCACCGAGCCGACCAGCGGCACCGACACATCCTCGCTGAAAACCTTCGCGCGCCGCGAGGGCGATCATTACATCGTCAACGGCCAGAAGATCTGGACCAGCCGCGCCGAATATTCCGACCTGATGATCCTCTTGGCCCGCACCACGCCGAAGGAAGGCGCCAAGAAGCGCACCGACGGGCTCTCGGTGTTCATCGTCGACATGCGCGAGGTGAAGGGCAAGGGTCTGGAGATCCGCCCGATCCGCACCATGATGAACCACGCCACGACAGAGGTGTTCTTCACCGACATGAAGGTGCCGGCGGATAATCTGATCGGCGAGGAAGGCAAGGGTTTTCGCTACATCCTCTCCGGCATGAATGCCGAGCGCATCCTGATCGCCGCCGAATGCATCGGCGACGCCAAATGGTTCATCCAGAAGGCGACCGGTTACGCCAAGGAGCGCAGCGTGTTCGGCCGGCCGATCGGCCAGAATCAAGGCATCCAGTTTCCGATCGCGAAAGCCTACGCGTCGATGCGCGCGGCCGAGCTGATGGTGAAGGAAGCCACCCGAAAATACGAGGCCGGGCTCGACTGCGGCGCCGAGGCCAACATGGCCAAGATGCTGGCGGCGGACGCCTCCTGGGAAGCGGCCAATGCCTGCGTGCAGACCCATGGCGGCTTCGGCTTCGCCGAGGAGTACGACGTCGAGCGCAAGTTCCGCGAGACCCGGCTTTATCAAGTCGCGCCGATCTCGACCAATCTGATCCTCTCCTACGTCGCCGAGCATGTGCTCGGCATGCCCCGCTCCTACTGAGTTCGCATCATGTTGCCGCTTGAAGGATTGACCGTCATCGCCGTCGAACAGGCGGTTGCCGCGCCGTTTTGCTCGTCACGCCTCGCCGACGCGGGGGCCCATGTCATCAAGATCGAGCGGCCCGAGGGCGATTTCGCCCGCGGCTACGATGCCGCGGCGAAGGGCCAGAGCAGCTATTTCGTCTGGCTCAACCGCGGCAAGGATTCCGCGGTGGTCGATCTCGCCACCAAGGAAGGCCGCGCCCAGCTCGAGCAGCTGATCGCGGGCGCCGACGTGCTGCTGCAAAACCTCAAGCCCGGCTCGATGGACAAGCTCGGCTTCTCGCGCGAGCGGCTGCGCAAGGACTATCCGAAGCTGATCATGTGCACGATCACAGGCTATGGCGACAGCGGCCCCTACGCCGACCGCAAGGCCTATGACCTGCTGATCCAGGCCGAGAGCGGCCTCGCCTCGATAACCGGCGGCCCCGAGGGCGCCTCGCGCGTCGGCATGTCGATCGTCGACGTCGCCACCGGCGCCACCGCGCATGCTGCGATCCTGGAAGCACTGATCGGCCGCGGCCGCACCGGACAAGGCGCCGACATCCGGATCTCGATGTTCGACGTGATGGCCGACTGGCTCACCGTGCCGCTGCTCAATGCCGAGGATGGCAAGTCGCCCCAGCGGATCGGCCTCGCCCATCCTTCGATCGCGCCCTATGGCGTGTTCCGCTCGAAGGACGGCAAGGAGATTTTGATCTCGATCCAGAGCGAGCGCGAGTGGAAGACGCTGTGCGCCAAGGTGCTCGATCAGCCCGCACTGCCGGACGATCCGCGCTTTGCCAACATGGTGGAGCGCGTGCGCAACCGCGCGCTGACCGACGGGATCGTCAGCGACGCCTTCGGCCGGCTGACGCGCGAGCAATTGCTGGCAAAGCTGGCGGAAGCGGACATTGCCTTTGCCGAGGTCAACAACATGGACGACCTCGCCAGGCACCCGCATCTGCGCCGCATCGAGGTCGACACGCCCAACGGCCGCGTGAGCTATCCGGCGCCGGCCGCCATCGTCGTCGGCGAGGACAGGCACTACGGCAAAGTGCCTGCGATCGGCGAGCGCACCAAACGCTAGCTAGGACAAGATGAGATCAGGCCGACGCGCCACCGCGAACGAGCTGTGCCCCCTCCCCCGCTTGCGCAGGGCAATCGCATATGAAGGGCGCTGGATGAGCCGCTGGCTCGCTTCGCCTCTCCCGCTTGCGGGGGAGGCCGGATCGCATCGCAGATGCAATCCGGGTGGGGGCTATTTCCGCAGTATGATTCGTGGAGAGACCCCCCACCCCAGCCCTCCCCCGCAAGCGGGAGAGGGAGCCGTCCACCGATGCTGGCGCCACCAGAGTTTTCATATGCGATTGCCCTGCCCGCTTGCGGGGGAGGGCTCTCTCCGCGAGTCACATCGTGGAGAGAGCCCCCACCCGGCGCTACGCGCCGACCTCCCCCGCAAGCGGGAGAGGTGCACCGAACCTGCTGCAACACCTGATTCAAACCGACTTCATCGCGCTCTAAAGAACTCCCGCCCGGAGCAAGAACATCATGACCGACAAACTCGACCTCGATCATCTCCGCCAATGGATCGGCCGCAGCGCGGAAGCGACCGATGTCGTCACCGCGCACCTGGTGAAGGGCCTGCGCGCGACGCTGTTCCAGGAGATCGGCGAGCCGAAGACGGGCGATGCCGCGCCGTGGACCACGCATTGGTGCCTCGGCCAGCCGGTGTTCCCGATGTCGCAGCTCGGCCCCGACGGTCACCCGACCCGCGGCGGCTTCCTGCCGCCGGTGCCGCTGCCGCGCCGGATGTGGGCCGGCGGCGAGCTGGAATTCCTCGATGCCCTGCGCATCGGCGACGAGCCGAAGCGGACTTCGAAGATTGCTGACGTCACGGTGAAGTCGGGCTCGACCGGCACGCTGTGCTTCGTCTCGGTCAATCATGAGGTGACGACGTCGCGCGGCCTTGCGATCCGCGAGCGGCAGGACATCGTCTATCGCGAGATGACCAGCGCAGCGTCGGCCGCGCCAACGAAGGCGCCGCCGCCTCCCCCGGTTGCGCAGCATCGCGAGGCGCATATGTCCGATCCGGTGCTGCTGTTCCGCTATTCGGCGCTGACTTTCAACGGCCACCGCATCCACTACGATCGCGACTACGTCACCAAGGTCGAGGGCTATCCTGGCCTGATCTTCCACGGCCCGCTGCAGGCTGCCTTCATCGTCGAATTCGCCGCCAAGCTGCGCGGCGGCAAGCCGCCGAAGAAGCTTTCCTACCGCGGCGTACAGCCGCTGTTCGAGGGCAGCGAGTTCTCGGTCAATGCCAGCGACAAGGATGGCGGCATGGAACTGTGGACCGCGAATGCGGAAGGGCAGCCGACCATGAAGGGCACGGCGACCTGGTGATACCTGAGCGCCGCAACGCGGCTTTCGCAAGACGTTCGCTTCCCCTACTGCGCTGCGATCCTCCCTGGGGTCGCACATCATGAGTCGTTTCTGGAGTCCGGTCGTCCACAATCTGTCGCCATACGTGCCTGGCGAGCAGCCGAAGATCGACGGCCTCATCAAGCTCAACACCAACGAGAACCCCTATCCGCCCTCACCGCATGCGCTGGCGGCGATCGCCGCTGCGGCGGAGCGGCTGCGGCTCTATCCCGATCCGCGCGCGACCGCGCTGCGCGAGACCATCGCGGCCCGCTACGGTGTCGGGTCCGATGAGGTGTTCGTCGGCAACGGCTCGGACGAGGTGCTGGCCCACACCTTCCCGGCGCTGCTGAAGCACGACGCGCCGCTGCTGTTCCCCGACATCACCTACAGCTTCTATCCGGTCTATTGCCGCCTCTACGGCATCAGCTACGAGACGGTGCCGCTCGACGACGCGATGCGCGTGCAGACCGCCGATTACCGGCGGCCCGGCAGTGCCATCCTGCTGTGCAATCCGAACGCGCCGACCGGCATCGCGCTGCCGCGCGCCGCGATCGAAACATTGCTTGCCGAACATCCCGATCGATTGATCGTGGTCGACGAAGCCTATGTCGATTTCGGCGCCGAGAGCGTCGTGCCGCTGGTCGCGCGCCACGACAACCTGCTGGTGATCCAGACCGTCTCCAAGTCGCGTGCGCTGGCCGGCTTGCGCGTCGGCTTCGCGATCGGCCAACGGCCGCTGATCGAGGCGCTGGAGCGGGTCAAGGACAGCTTCAACTCCTATCCGCTGGATTGCTTCGCGCTGGCCGGTGCAGCCGCGTCGATCGCGGACGAGCAATGGTTTGCCGAGACCCGTGCGCGCATCATCGCCAGCCGCGAGGCGCTGACGCACGGTCTGTCCGAGCTCGGATTCGAGGTGCTGCCGTCGCTGGCGAACTTCGTCTTTGCCCGCCACCCCCGCCATCGCGGCGCCGATCTCGCAGCCCGGCTGCGCGAGCGCGGCGTGCTGGTCCGGCATTTCCAGAAACTCCGGATCGAGGACTTCCTGCGCATCACGGTCGGCACCGACGCTGAATGCGGCCGCCTGATCGCGCTGCTGCGTGAGTTGGTCTGATCGGCATTGGCGTGGCGCCGTGCAACTGTCCCGCCGCCACTGGAACACGGGACAGGAGCCGTCATGCGTTTTGCGATCGGCGACACCGCGGTCGATGAGCACCAGTCCCCTGCCGGAGTTCTTGCGATCGGTCGCGGCAGCACGCATAGTGCGCCGCGCGACCAACAACAAGAACCAGCAGGGAGGCAACCCATGAGGACGATCGCGGCCGCGCTATGCGCGCTGGCGCTGCTTGCAACCGGCGCGCAGGCGCAATCCATCAAGGACTTCATGGCTGTCGTCATGAAGAAATGGACCACGCCGTTCAACCCGTTCCAGCTGATCGGCAATATCTATTATGTCGGCACCGACGGAATCGCGGTCTACATTATCAAGACGTCGGATGGCCTGATCCTGATGGACACGGCGATGCCGCAGTCGACCGGAATGATCAAGGACAGCATCGCCAAGCTCGGCTTCAAGGTCAGCGACATCAAGATCATCCTCAACACCCATGCTCACCTCGATCACACCGGCGGCTTCGCCGAAATCAAGAAGGAGACGGGCGCGCAACTGATCGCCGGCGAGCGCGACAAGGCGCTGCTCGAGGGCGGCTACTATCCGGGCGACGAGAAGAACACCGACCTGTTCTTTCCGCCGGTGAAGGTCGACCGCACCGTCAAGGAGGGCGACAGGGTGACGCTCGGCGATATCACGCTGACCGCGCATGCGACGCCCGGCCATTCACCCGGCTGCACCAGCTGGGAGATGACGGTCAAGGACGGCGGCCAAAACCGCGACGTGCTGTTCTTCTGCAGCGGAACGGTGGCGCTCAACAAGCTGGTCGGCCACCCCACCTATCCCGGCATCGTCGACGATTACCGTTCGACCTTCGCCAAGGTCAAGGCGATGAAGGTCGACGTGCTGCTCGGGCCGCATCCCGAGGTCTACAACATGCAGGACAAGCGCGCGCAGATGAAGGACGACGCGCCGAACCCGTTCGTCAAGCCGGGCGAGAACGCGAGTTACGTGGCCGGGCTCGAGCAGGACTTCGACAAGCAACTCACCAAGCAGACCGCCGCGCTGCAGAAGGCGAATTAACCGGTTCCTTGCCCGGCGTTCGCTCGACGCTTGTGCCCGGCAGCGGCTTGACATTGCGCAGCAATCCATCGAGAGGTGGATTGCTTTTCGGCATTTGCGCTCGGCGCAATGGCGGCAAGCCAAGACACCAGAAATGGGGAGCCGCCGATGTCGTCACGCAAGCCCGCTGCCGCGAAAGGCAAAACCGTCACCGTCAAGGGCGCCACCTTCGGCCTCTTGCGCGCATGGGGCATCAAGAAGGTGTTCGGCAATCCCGGCTCGACCGAGTTGCCGTTCCTGAGCGACTGGCCCGAGGACATCGATTACGTGCTTGGCCTGCAGGAGGCCTCCGTGGTCGGCATGGCCGACGGCTATGCGCTAGCGACGCGCAATGCCGGATTCGTCAACCTGCATTCGGCGGCGGGCGTCGGCAATGCGCTCGGCAACATCTACAACGCCTATCGCAACCAGACCCCGCTGGTGATCACCGCCGGCCAGCAGGCGCGCTCGATCATGCCCCTACAGGCGTTCCTCTACGCCGAGCGCGCCAGCGAATTCCCGCGGCCTTACGTGAAATTCGCGGTCGAGCCGGCGCGCGCCGAGGACGTGCCGGCCGCGATCGCGCGCGCCTATTACGTCGCGATGCAGCCGCCGTGCGGGCCGACCTTCGTCTCGGTGCCGATCGACGACTGGGCGCGCGCAACGCAGCCGGTCGAGGCACGCCAGGTCAGCCGCGAGATCGGTGCCGATCCGTCCGCGATGAAGGCGCTGGTGGCGGCGCTCGGCGAGGCCAGGCGACCCGCCCTCGTGGTCGGTCCCGCGGTCGATCGCGCCGAGGCGGTCGACCTGATGGTTGACGTCGCGGAGCGCACCAAGGCCCCGGTCTGGGCCAGCCCGTTCTCGGCGCGCTGCTCGTTCCCCGAACGTCACCCGCAGTTTGCCGGCTTCCTGCACGCTTCGCCCGGCCAGCTCTCCGATGCGCTGCGCGATCATGATCTCGTCGTTGTGATCGGCGCGCCGGTGTTCACCTTCCATGTCGAGGGGCATGCCGCGATCTTCGACGGCGCGACGCCGATCTTCCAGATCACCGACGATCCCGACGCTGCCGCGATGACACCGGCCGGCCACAGCATCATCGCGACGATGAAGCCGGCGCTGTCGGCACTGCTCGATCTGCTGCCCGAAACCAAGCGCACCGCGCCGGCCGGCCGCGTGCTGCCGCCGGCACCGGCGGCCGCCGATCCGATCCCCGCCGAATACGCGCTGCATGCACTCGCCGCCGCGATGGGGCCGCAGGATGCGCTGGTCGAGGAAGTGCCCTCGCATCGGCCGTTGATGCAGAAGGTGATGCCGATGCGCGGTCAGGACAGTTTCTACACCATGGCAAGCGGCGGCCTCGGCTACAGCCTGCCCGCCGCGGTCGGCATGGCGCTCGGTCGCCGCGAGGGCCGCACCGTGTGCCTGATCGGCGACGGCTCGGCGATGTATTCGATCCAGGCACTGTGGACCGCGGCACAGCGCAAGCTGCCGCTGACGGTCGTCGTGATGAACAATTCCGGCTACGGCGCGATGCGCTCGTTCAGCCAGGTCATGCAGGTGCGCAACGTGCCGGGCCTCGAACTGCCGAACATCGATTTCGTCAAGCTCGCCGAAGGCATGGGCTGCGACGCGGTGCGGGTGACGAAATCGTCTGAACTCGCCGCCGCCTACAAGCGCGCCCTGTCGCATCAAGGCGCGAGCCTGATCGAGGTGATGGTGGATTCCGCAGTGCCGCTGCTCTACGCGCAGAAGAGCTAGACAAGATATCTCCACATCATTGCGAGCGGAGCGAAGCAATCCATGTATCCGCGCCAGCGGAAAGATGGATTGCTTCGTCGCTTCGCTCCTGGCAAGGACGGTGAGTGGGCGGAGCGCCCATCACCATCCCTACTTCCCATGCGTCTCGCGCATTTTGGCCTGGATCTTGGCCATGCCGCCGATCCAGCGGTCGTAGTTCTCGGTCTTCTTGCGCATGTAGCCGAGCACCTGCGGGTGCGGGAGGATGAGGAAGGTCTCCTGCTCGATGCCCTTGAGTGCATCCTGCGCGACCTGCTCGGCCGAGAGATCGCCGTCGCCGGATTGCGGGCCTTTCGGGATCGAGCGCAGCATGTTGGTGTCGACGCCCTGCGGGCAGAGAATCGAGACCTTGATGTTGTCGGCGCGGTGCGAGATCGCGAGATTCTCGGCAAAGCCGACTGCGGCGTGCTTGGTGGTGGAATAAGCCGGGCTGCCGACCTGCGACAACAGGCCCGCGGCGGAAATCGTGTTGAGGAAGTAGCCGCCGCCGCGCGCCTTCATGCGCGGCACCAGATGCCGCGCGGCATAGACATGGGCCATGACGTGGATCGCCCAGCTCCGCGACCACGGCTCGTCCGAGGTGCCGCCGGCATTCACCGACAGCGGATCGAAGCCGCCGCCGATGCCGGCATTGGAGCAGAACAGCGCGATCGGGCCGAACATCCGCTCGGTCTCCTCGATCACATGCAGGATGTTCTTCTCCTGCCCGACGTCGCATTTGAACGCCGCGCCGCCGACCGACGCCGCGACCTTCTCCGCCGCGGCATGGTCGAGGTCGACCACCACGACCTTGGATGCACCCGCGGCATGGAACGCCTCGCACAGCGCCTTGCCGATGCCATTGCCACCGCCGGTGACCACCACAACCTTACCCGCCACCTGCATGGCCATCCTCCCGGAGTCTGAGTGCTATCGGGGATATGATAGCCCATCCGTCGCGGTTGGCGAGGGCTCAGCTCGCCAGCACGACATCGAACACGGCCGTGTAGTGGCAGGCGGCCCCTAACAGCACGAAGCCATGCCAGATCGCGTTCTGGAAACGCAGCCGGCGCCAGGAGTGGAAGATCACGCCGAAGCTGTAGAGAATGCCGCCGGCCAGCACGAAGCCGAGCGCGATCGCCGGCAGCGTCTTCACCACGGCGTCGTAGAGCATCACGCCGCTCCAGCCCATCGCCAGGTAAAGCCCGATCGAGAGCCGGTCGAAGCGGCCGGGATAGCGCAGCTTGAGCCAGATGCCGAAAATGGCGACGCACCAGACGCCGAACAGCAGCGTGATCGCCAGGTAGCTCTCCTTGAGTTGCACGATGAACGGCGTGTAGGTCGTCGCGATCAACAGATAGATCGCCGAGTGATCGAAACGCCGCAGCAGCCATTTCACAGGCGATACCGGCCAGAGGTTATAGGTCGCCGACAGCACGAGCATCGCCAGCAGGCCCGCGACATAGACCGACACCACGGCGATCTCGAACGGCCCGGAATAGACCGCGGTCAGCACGATCAGCGCGGTGGCGGCGACCAGCCCGAAACACAGGCCGACGATGTGCACGACGCCGTCGGCGATCAGCTCGGCGCGATCGTAGTTCCACAGCGCGGCACCGGCCGCGTGGATCGAGGTCGAGGCGAGTTGCTTCAGGCGGAAGATCGTCATGCCGGAACGCTTTCCTCAGGGTCGATGGAATATGGACGAGGCCTTCACTCCCTCGCCCGCAAAGGCGCCGGAAATGTGAAGCTTGATTTTGGCCCGATAATCGCCAACTTGCGAGGTGATCGCCTGCCCTTTTGGCCCCTTCTGCCGGGTTTTTGTTAACCCTCCATGACCCCCAGTCTATCAGATATCGTCGAGGAAGCGCGTCTCTCGGCGCGGGCGCTGCTCGACTATGGCGAGGGTTTCTTCAACCCGACCGTGCGGCTCGGCGTCACCGGGCTGTCGCGCGCCGGCAAGACCGTGTTCATCACTGCGCTGGTGCACGGGCTGACCCGCGGCGGCCGCTTCCCGGTATTCGAGGCCTATGCCTCGGGACGGATCGCGCGCGCCTATCTGGCACCGCAACCTGACGATGCGGTGCCGCGCTTCGCCTATGAGAACCATGTCCGCACCCTGGTCGAGGAGCGGCGCTGGCCGAATTCGACCACCGACATTTCCGAGCTGCGGCTGGTGATCGAGTATCAGCGGCAAAATGGCGCGGACCGCACGCTGACCCTCGACATCGTCGACTATCCCGGCGAGTGGCTGCTCGACCTGCCGCTGCTGGCCAAGAGCTACGAGCAATGGTCGGCGGAAAGCCTCGCGCTGTCGCGCGAGCCGCTGCGCGCCAAGCTCGCGGCCCCCTGGCACGCGCAGCTCGCGACGCTGAAGCCCGAAGGAAAAGTGGATGAGCAGGCCGCGCTCACCGAGGCGAGGCTGTTCACCGACTATCTGCGCGCTTGCCGCGACGAACGCTTCGCGATGAGCCTGCTGCCACCCGGTAGATTCCTGATGCCGGGCAATCTCGCCGATACGCCGGCGCTAACCTTCGCGCCGCTCGATGTGCCGAATGGCGGCAGCGCGCCGGACGGTTCGCTATGGGCGATGATGCGGCGGCGCTATGAGGCCTATAAGGACGTCGTGGTGCGCCCGTTCTTCCGCGATCATTTCGCGCGGCTCGACCGCCAGATCGTGCTGGCCGATGCGCTGGCCGCGTTCAACGCGGGGCCGGAAGCGCTGCACGATCTCGAGGCGGCGCTGGCCGGCATCCTCGACTGCTTCCGGATCGGCCGCAGCACGCTCATGAGCGCGCTGTTCCGGCCGCGCATCGACCGCATCCTGTTCGCGGCGACCAAGGCGGATCATCTGCATCACCAGAGCCACGACCGGCTCGAAGCCGTGCTGCGGCGGATCGTGGCCAAGGCCGCCGAGCGCGCCGAATATGCCGGCGCCGCGATCGACGTAGTGGCGCTCGCCGCGGTGCGCGCCACCCGCGAGGCGCAGGTCGCGCGCGGCCGCGAGCGGTTGCCGTCGATCCTCGGCACGCCGGCACCGGGCGAAGTCGCCAACGGCGAGACGCTGGACGGCGAGACGGAGGTCGCGACCTTTCCGGGCGACCTGCCGGACAATCCCGAGGAGCTGTTCAAGGGCACGTTCCGCGGCCTCGCCAGCGCCGGCGCTGACGGCGCCGATTACCGTTTCCTGCGCTTCCGCCCGCCGAGGCTCGAACGCAATGGCGATGCCGAGCCGGTGCTGCCTCACATCCGCCTTGACCGCGCGCTCCAATTCCTGATCGGAGACAGACTGCAATGAACGACAAGACGCCGCCCCGGCGGCCGGCGACGTTCAAGCTCGACGATCCCGGCGTGGTCGTGATCGATCCCGATGACACCGGCCGCCTCGCCCGCGGCACGATCCAGATCGTGCCCGAGGCCGAGCCGGCGCAGCTGCCGGCGACCGTCGATACGCCGCTGGTGCCGGCGCGCCGCGGCTTCCGCTGGGGCACGCTGTTCTGGAGCGCGGTCGCCGGCCTCGTGGTGCTCGGCACCGGGCTCGGCGTCATCAACCTGGTCGAGGATCTCTTTGCGCGCAACGAGGGGCTCGGCTTCCTCGGTCTCGGGCTGGCGGTGATCGCCGCGGTCGCGCTCGCCGTCATGACGATGCGCGAGCTCGCCGGCCTGGCGCGGCTCGCGACCATCGAGAAGCTGCATCTGCGCGCCGCGGAAGTCCTGATCAGCGACGACCGCGCCGCGAGCCGGGCCATCGTCACCGATCTGCTCAAGCTCGCGCACCAGACCCCGCAGCTCGCCCGCGCCCGCAGCGCCCTGCAGAGCCACACCGACGATATCATCGACGGCGCTGACATGATCCGCCTCGCCGAGCGCGAGCTGATGACGCCGCTCGACGCGGAAGCCCGGCGGCTGGTGTCGACGGCGGCGCAGCGCGTCTCCGTCGTCACCGCGGTCTCACCGCGCGCGATGATCGACGTGCTGTTCGTGTTCGTGGCGAGCTTGCGGATGATCCGGCAGCTGGCGCGGCTCTATGGCGGCCGCCCCGGCGCGCTCGGCATGATCCGCCTGCTGCGCCAGGTGATCGCGCATCTTGCGATCACCGGCGGCATCGCGGGGAGCGACAGCCTGATCCAGCAGATGCTCGGCCACGGCATCGCGGCAAAGCTCTCACAGCGGCTCGGCGAAGGCATGCTCAACGGTCTGCTCACCGCGCGCCTCGGCCTCGCTGCGATCGAGGTGACGCGCCCGATGCCGTTCAACGCCCTGCCGCGCCCCGCGCTGACCGATCTGGCAAGGGATCTCCTGAGCAAGCGCGAGGAAGGGGAATAGCGCGCGGCAGGCCTTAGCCTCGCCCCGCTTGCGGGGAGAGGCCGGATCGCATGCCAATGCGATCCGGGTGAGGGGGAGTCTCCGCGAGTCCGTCTCTCACCGTCCCTGCCGAGACTCCCTCCTCATCCCGACTTCTCCCCGCAAGCGGGGAGAAGGAGAACGCCAGCACGCGCCAGCGGAAGAAGGGCGTGTCCGGCGGCGGCGACAGATCGGGGGTCCAGCCGGTGAGCTTCTGCAGTGAATATGTATCCATCATCGTCCCGCGCCAGCTGCGCACAACGCGTTCGAGCGGCTGGCGCACCGCCGTGGTCTCGTCCCACAGCGGCAGCTTGTCCTCGGGCTCGCGGCCGACATAGAGGCCGGCATGATCCCGGATCAGGTCCATGCCGGGATCGGCAAAGCCCTGAAAACGGCCGCGCTCGGTGACCTCGATCACCGGCACCTTGCCGCGCAAGAACCAGCGCAGCATCGCGTAGGTGCGATAATCCGTGGTCGCGACCCAGGTGGCGCCGGTCGCCTGCAGCTGCGCCTCCACCCGCGCGGCCAATTTTTCGTAGCCGGCCTCGGCGCCGATCGGATCGGTATGGCCGGTCAGATTCCACGGCGCGAACATGTAGTACAGGAACACGATGACGACGAAGGCAATGCCGGCCGGAATTGCGGTGCGCGCCCAGAAGATGGTCGATCTGACCAGCCCGGCCGACCAGCCCTCGAACGGCATCCGCGTGACGTTGATCGCCACCGCGGCAAAGCCGGCCGGCCACAAAAACATCGGCCAGGTATCGCCGACCCGCAGCGTCAGCGACTTCCAGAAGAAATAGAGGAACGGCGCCAGCACTGCCGTCGACAGCAGGATCGCGACCGGTTCGCGGTTGCGATAGCCGCGCCATGCCGTCAGCGCGGTGCCGAACAGCGTCACCGGCAGCAGCACGAAGCCGACGAGGCCGAACTGCAGGCCGATGAACTCGCCGACGGTGCGCAGCGTGAAGGCGCGCTCGGCGGTGGCGCGCACCGCCTGGAAGCGGAACGAGGCCCAATCGTGCTGCGCGTTCCAGATCAGCACCGGCGAGAACACCGCGATGGCGATCAGCGCCGCGAGCCAGGGATACGGGCTGCGCAGCCAGCGCCAGCGCCAGTCCGGCACCAGCGCGAAGGCTGCGACCGCCGGCACCAGCATGACCGCGGTGAACTTCGACAATAGTGACAGCCCCGCGAACAGGCCGGCGGCGAGCCACCAGCGCCCGTCATGGCTCTGCGCCAGCCGCACCAGCGACCACAGCATCGCCACGGCGAACGGGATCAGCGCCGTGTCGGGCGCCACCTTGGCCATCAGCAGCCCGTAATAGAGCGCCGCTTCCGGCAGCAGCAGCGCGAGGACGACAGCGCGGATATTGTTCGACGTCACGCGGCGGACGATGTCGGCGAGCAGAAGCTGCGTCACCAGCATCGCCACGATGCCGCCGAACCGAACCCCGAGATTGGTGTCGCCGAAGATTGCGGTGCCGAAGCGGATGAACCAGGCCACCATCGGAGGATGGTCGAGGAACGACAGCACGCTCTCCTTCGACCAGGTCCAGTAATAGGCCTCGTCGGTGCGCAGATCGAGCGCATGGGCATAGACCAGCCGCATCGCAGTCATCGCCACGATCACGGCGATCACACCGCGCCAATCGGGCGCGCGCGAGCGGGCCGGCTTAAGGCGGATGTTATCGGCAGAGCCTATCGTCACGGCGGGCTTTTTGTTCGAAGCCGGCGGGGGTGTCAACGTGCCGCGGCACCCGCCACGGTGCTTGGCTTCACCTCTCCCCTTGTGGGAGAGGTCGGATTTCACGCGGCACGCGGGAAATCCGGGTGAGGGGTTCAGGTGTATCCGTAGCGGAAGTCCCTCGATGGACCGTCACCCCTCACCCGGATCGCATCTTGCGATGCGATCCGGCGTCTCCCAAAAGGCGAGAGGCGAAGCAAGGGCAGCGCGCTTGCTCGCTACGGTATTCACCGCGGGAATTAACCACTAGACTTGCCGATCATGAATCACATGACCTCGCCCTCGCGTGAACATCTGCAGGACATGGCCCGCGGCGTCGGACTGCGGCAGGTCCGCCTTATCACGGGCACGATCATGTTCGCCTATCTGGTGAGCCATTTCCTCAATCACGCGCTCGGCAACATCTCGATGGAGGCGCTGGCGGCCGGCGTCTACTACCACACCGAGTTCTGGCAGTTCCTCCCCGTCGCGATCGTGTTCTACAGCGCCTGCCTGGTGCATGCCGCGCTTGGCATCTGGGCGCTGTACCAGCGCCGCGAATTCCGCTGGCGCGCGATCGAGCCGTTGCAGCTCGCGCTCGGCCTCAGCATCCCGATGCTGATCGTCGCCCATGTCGTCGGCGTGCGGCTCGGCCAGGCGCTGTATGGGCATGAGAAGCTCTACCCGCAGGAACTCTATCTGTTCTTCATCGCCTCGCCGGCGCGGCTGTGGACCATGCTGGCGGTGCTGGTGGTCGCCTGGGTGCATGGCTGCATCGGCCTGTATTTCTGGCTGCGGCTGCGGACGTTCTTCAGGCGCGCCGCGCCGTTCCTGCTTGCGGCGGCCGTGCTGATCCCGACGCTGGCGATGCTCGGCATCTATCAGGGCGGCCGCATCACGATGTCGGACTATCAGGACGCCGACTGGCGGCGCGAGGAGCTGTCGGTGCAGAAGCTCGGCACGGCGGCGCAGGGCAACACACTCGACAGCATCACCAGCGGCCTGACGATCGGCTATCTCGGCCTGCTCGGCCTCGTCCTGGTCGCGCGCGGCGCGCGCGCCCTGCTCGAGCGCCGCGGCGGCATGATCGTGCTGTCCTACGGCAACGGCCGCACCGTGCGGGTGCCGAAGGGCCTGAGCGTGCTGGAAGCGAGCCTGCGCCACAACGTGCCGCATGCCAGCGTCTGCGGCGGCCGCGCGCGCTGCTCGACCTGCCGCATCCGCGTCATCGGCAACCACGTCGCGCTGCCCGAGCCGTCGCCGCGCGAGGCCTTCGTGCTGCACCGGGTCGGCAGCGACGATCCGTCGATCCGGCTGGCCTGCCAGCTGCGCCCGACCGGCGACATCACCTTCTTCCAGCTGTTCCTGCCGCACACAATGTCGGCCAATGCGACCGCCGACAATCCGGCGCGGGTCGGCCAGGAGCGTTACCTCGTCAGCCTGTTCGTCGACATGCGCGGCTCGACGCAGCTCGCCGAGAAGCGGCTGCCGTTCGACACCGTGTTCATCGTCAACCGTTTCCTCGGCGCGGTGTCGCAGGCGGTGCTGGAGGCCGGCGGCCGGCCGAACCAGTTCATCGGCGACGGCATGCTGGCGCTGTTCGGGCTCACCGTCGGCCGCGAACAGGCCTGCCGCCAGGCGCTGCGCGCCGCGGCGCTGATCGCGGTCAATATCGACGAGCTGAACCAGTTCCTGAGCCACGATCTGCACGAGCCGATCCGCTTCGGCATCGGCATCCATGGCGGCGAGGTGATCGTCGGCGACATCGGCTATCGCGATCACATGGTGTTCACCGCGCTCGGCGACGCCGTCAACGTCGCGGCGCGGCTGCAGGACATGACGAAGTCGCTGGCCTGCGAGGCGGTGATCTCGGATGAGGTCCGCGCCACGGCCGGCCTCACCGAGGACGCCCTGCCTGCGCAGGACGTCGCGATCCGCGGCCGCAACGAGCCGATGACGGTGCGCACGGTCGACAAGACCCGCGTGCTCGCAACGCTGCTCGACGCGAAGCGTGCCGTTGCGGCCTGAAAGGTTCAGCGCCGCAACCACGATGTGACGGCCTTCAGCTCCAGTGTGACCTGCCGCACACCTGAACAGGCGTTCAGCCAAAACCCTCGAACGTTGCCGCTAGCGAGCACGACTGATTGGCGATGGGCAACACCGCAACCCGCGCCGCGACAGAGCTCAACGCGCAATCGAAGGAGACCGCCATGTTTCGCAAACTGACCCTTGCTCTCGCCACTGTTGCCATCCTCGGTGCCGCCGCGCTGGCGCCGTCCGCTGCATCGGCCAAGCCGTTCGGCGGTGGCTGGCATCCGCATCATCACCACTACTGGGGCCCGGGCTTCGGCATCGGCGTCGGCTTCGTCAACTCCAGCTGCTACGTCACCCGCCTGGTGCTGACGCCCTACGGCTACCGCTATCGCACCGTGAACGTCTGCTACTGATCGGACTTTCCGTTCGATGGAAATGCCCCGGCCGCCCGCGTGGCCGGGGCTTTTCATTTTTGCAACGCAATGCCGGTGGACGCTGCGAAAGCATCAATTGACTTCAGGTTCCCCGGTGCGACATTTGTGCCTCGTGCGCATCAGCGTGAACCGAGTGCGCGAGGCAGGCTGAGCTTGGTGATGACCGGCTCACGACAGAACGGCTTCGGGGGAAGCGGAATGCTCGATCGACGAGACTTGATGAAACGCGCCGGACTGGCCGCTTTGGTCACGGGGCTGGGAGCCAAGGGCGCGTTCGCGCTCGACACCGTGACGCTGCCGTTCGGCAACGGCGAGCGGCCGCTGGTGCGCTATCCGCAAAAGCGCCCGATGATCGGCCTGACCAGCCGGCCGCCTCAGCTGGAAACGCCGTTCTCGATTTTCAATGACGGCCCGCTGACGCCGAACAACGCGTTCTTCGTCCGCTATCACCTCGCCGACCTTCCCTACAATCTCGATCCCGACAAGTTCACGATCGAGATCAAGGGCAAGGTCGACAAGCCGCTGAAGCTGTCGCTGAAGGAGATCATGAAGATGAAGGCGACGGAGATCGTCGCCGTCAACCAGTGCTCCGGCAACAGCCGCGGCTTTTTCAATCCGCGGGTCGCCGGCGGCCAGCTCGGCAACGGGGCGATGGGCTGCGCGCGCTGGCGCGGCGTGCCGCTGAAGACGGTGCTCGACATGGCCGGCGTGCAGGCCGGCGCCAAGCAGGTCACCTTCAACGGCATGGACGGCCCGGTCAGCGACAAGACCCCCGACTTCGTCAAGGCGCTCGACATTGACCATGCCCGCGACGGCGAGGTGATGCTGGCCTACGGCATGAACGGCGAGGACCTGCCGTTCCTCAACGGCTTTCCGCTGCGCCTCGTGGTGCCCGGCTATTACGGCACCTACTGGGTCAAGCACCTCAATGAAATCACCGTGATCGACAGCGTGTTCGAGGGCTTCTGGATGAAGTCCGCCTACCGGATCCCCGATACGCCCAACAACGCGGTCGAACCCGGCACCGCGCCGAAGGCGACGATTCCGATCAACCGCTTCACGGTGCGCTCGTTCATCACCAGCGTCACCGACGGCGCCAAGCTGAAGGCCGGCCGCACCATGCTGCGCGGCATCGCCTTCGACGGCGGCAAGGGGATCAAGGAAGTCGCGGTGTCGACCGACGACGGCAAGACTTGGACCAACGCGAAGCTCGGCAAGGACCTCGGCAAATACGCCTTCCGCGAATGGAAGCTGCCGGTGAAGCTCGCCGCCGGCGCCTGGGATATCAAGGTGCGCGCCACCAATAATGCCGGCGACACCCAGCCGATGGACCCGTTGTGGAATCCGGCCGGCTACCTGCGCAACGTCGTCGAAACCGTGCGCGTCACCGCGGCGTGAGGAGAGGGCATCATGACCAGCAAGCTGCTTCTCGCATGTTGTGCGATCGCCGCGCTGTCGATCGCTGCCGCCACGGCCGCCCCGTTGAACTATACGGTCCCCGAGGAGACCACGACCCTCAAGCCGGGCCCCAACCTCGACGTGGTGCAGAACAACTGCACCGCCTGCCATTCGGCCGACTACATCAAGACCCAGCCGCAGGGCGAGAAGTTCAAGAAGGATTTCTGGCAGGCCGAGGTGACCAAGATGATCAAGGTCTACGGCGCGCCGATCGACGATGCCGATGTTGGCAAGATCGTGGAGTATCTTGCTGCGACGTATTGAAGAACATCATTGCGGGCGAAGCCTGGCTTGACCGGGTGATCCAGTATTCCAGAGGCTGCAGTGCTAGAACCGAGAGGCCGCAGCGTACTGGATCGCGCGGCTGATGGGATTCCGGGTGGAGCCTGTCATCGGGCCGCGCTTTCGCGCGGACCCGTTGGCGTGCCCCCGAATGACGAGGGGAGGCCGTTCGGCGCCCGTTTTGCAGTGCATCAAATGATCATGAAACAGGCAACCCGGCGCCAAATTGCCGTAAAGCGGGTTGTTCCGACGCAAAAACACACCGTCGTTTGATCTACCCAGCTTTTTTCAAACTGCTATCCTGTGCTTGCGGACAAGCCGGTTGTGCGGGGACCGGCGGGTCTGTTTCGATTTGATTCCGCGGAGACGACTGGAATGCCCAAAGGTACCGTGAAGTGGTTCAACCCGACCAAGGGTTATGGATTCATCCAGCCCGCATCGGGCGGCAAGGACATTTTCGTGCATATTTCTGCAGTCCAAAAGGCTGGTCTTCAGACGCTCAACGAGGGTCAATCAGTCGAATACGAAGAGATCGCAAATCGCGGCAAGACGTCGGCTGAGAACCTCAAGGTCTAGCGCGACCGCGCCGGACCTAGCGGCGCACTCTCGGACAACGTTCGGGGGTGAGGCCGAACCAGCAACCCAGACAACGTGACGTTCGGCGGGGCGGGCACCTGCCCGCGCGCCACATGTTGGATTGTCGGGGCGTTCGATTTTCTCGCGGCCGCCAGCACCGGCGTGCCGAAGCGTATCACCTGTTCGGTTTGCCTGCGCCGGCATTGCCATTGTCGCCAAGGCCGCAGGCGCGACCGCCGCGCCACCAATGCCAGCCGTTCAATCTTCGGTCACCCATTTGGCGACGGTCATGACGTCGGGTGCCTGCAAATAACCGCGCGGCCATAGATCCACTGCCCACTCCACCTTGGTCGCGCGCTCCACCAGCACGGCGGTGTTGTGCGGGGTCTGGCCGAGCGAGAAGCCGCGGTAATGCGGATTGCCGATGTCGTGGAACTTGAACAGGTTCCACATCTGCATCACCAGCATCAGACTGGTGGTGTTGCGGGTGGTGTCCCAGCAATCGTAATTGTGCTTGTCGTCGTTGGCGCGGAAATCCGCTTTCGGCACCCGCTTGTCGGTGCCGAGGATCGGTCCCATGCGGCGATCGAACCAGATCACCGCTTTCTGCACGGCCGCGCGCTCGGCGGCGGCGTTGGCGCGGCCGCTCGCCATGATCTTGGTCAGCGCGGCCCTGTCGGCCGCGGAGAAGTCGAGTGTCTCGCGGCGCCGGCAGACGAAGCCGTAGCAGACCGTCATCGAGGTCGCCGACGGCGGATAGATCGAAACGGAAGTGTAGAGCTGGGCAATGCCTGCGCTGAGCTCGGCCGCATCGGCCGGAGCCGTTGACGGCAGCAGCAGCATGACCCCAGCCAATGCGCCGGCAAACCCGGCGCGCATCGTTCGTATCGGCTGATCGGTCTCTTTCATGATCGCTGCCCCAACTGGCAGCAGGGATTACCGTGCCAGGAATACGATGCCAATACACCGCGAGCATGGCGGTCGATCACATCGAGCGGGGCGTTGCTGTTTGACCACAGACCTCTGCAGAAATCCTTCGCGTCCGTTACGCGTGGGATCACGTTCTAACCGACCGGCAGCGGCGCGTCGCGCTTGACCTCCTCCATCACCGCGTAGGTCCGCGTTTCGCGCACGCCCGGCAGCGCCAGCAGGGTCTCGCCGAGAAACCGGCGATAGGCGGTCATGTTGGCGACGCGCGCCTTGACCAGATAGTCGAAGCCGCCGGCCACCATGTGGCACTCCAGCACTTCGGGCGCAGTCTGCACGGCCCTGGCGAACTTCTCGAACACGTCGGGCGTGGTCTTGTCGAGCAGCACCTCGACAAACACCAGCAGGCCGAGGCCGAGCCGGTGCGGATTGAGTCGCGCGCCGTAGCCCTCGACGAAGCCATCCCGTTGCAGCCGCTTCAGCCGTTCGCCGACCGAGGTCGGCGACAGGCCGATCCGCTCGGCCAATTCCACATTGGCAATCCGCCCATCCCCTTGCAGGATCGAGAGGATTTTGCGGTCTGTCTTGTCGATATCTGTCATATGTCCGGCTTAGTATGATATAATCCGGATTTTCTAAGGCAAATCTGCTAATTTGTCTATCGAACTACGGTTCACGAGCGCGTAGGTGATCTCCGTGCAATCCAAGGGAACCGCCATGCCTGACCCGTCCCCCGTCCCGCCGCCGTTCAGCGCGCCCTACGCGCCTGATGACGCCGCCATCGCCGCCCGCTTGCGCCAGGATGCCGAGCTCGGCGCGGACCGCGAGGGGCGGATCGACCGCAGCGCGACGCGCCTGATCGAGGCGATCAGGGCCAATGACGATCCGCTCGGCGGGGTCGAGGACATGCTGCGGGAGTTCGCGCTCTCGACCAAGGAGGGGCTGGCGCTGATGGTGCTGGCGGAGGCGCTGCTGCGGGTGCCCGACGCGCGCACCGCGGACCAGTTCATCGAGGACAAGCTCGGCCAGGGCGACTTCGTCCACCACGAGACCCGATCGAGCGCGTTCCTGGTCAACGCCTCGGCCTGGGCGCTCGGCATGTCGGCGCGCGTGATCCAGCCCGGCGAGACGCCGCAAGGCACGATCGGGCGGCTGACCAAGCGGCTCGGCGCGCCGGCGGTGCGCGCAGCGACGCGGCAGGCGATGCGGCTAATGGGCAGCCATTTCGTGCTCGGCGAGACCATCGAGGCGGCGCTGGCGCGCGCGCAGTCGCATGCGGCGCGCACCTCGCGCTATTCCTTCGACATGCTCGGCGAGGGCGCCCGCACCGCCGATGACGCCAGGCGATACTTCGAATCCTACGCCCGCGCCATCGATGCGATCGGCAAGGCGGCCGGCCAAGACCCCCTGCCCGACCGTCCCGGCATCTCCGTGAAGCTCTCGGCGCTGCATCCGCGCTTCGAGGCGGTGAGCCGCGCGCGGGTGATGACCGAGTTGGTGCCGCAACTGATCGATCTGGCGCGCCGCGCCAAGGCGTTCGATCTCAACTTCACCGTCGACGCCGAGGAGGCCGACCGGCTGGAATTGTCGCTCGACGTGATCGCTGCGGCGTTCGCCGACCCATCGCTCGCCGGATGGAGCGGCTTCGGCCTCGCCATTCAGGCCTATCAGAAGCGCGCCAGTGAAGTGATCGACTATGTCGATGCACTCGCGCGCGGCCTGAACCGCAGGATGATGGTGCGCCTCGTCAAGGGCGCCTATTGGGACACCGAGATCAAGCGCGCGCAGGAGCGCGGGCTCGACGGCTATCCGGTGTTCACGCGCAAAGCGATGACCGACCTCAACTACGTCGCCTGCGCGCGCAAGCTGCTGGGCCTGCGGCCACGGCTGTTTCCGCAATTCGCCACGCATAATGCGCTGACGGTCGCGACCATCCTCGAACTCGCCGACGATCCGGCCAGCTTCGAATTCCAGCGGCTGCACGGCATGGGCGAAGCGCTCTACGAGCAGCTCGGCAAGGATCGTCCCGAGATCGCCCATCGCACCTATGCGCCGGTCGGCAGCCACCGCGACCTGCTCGCCTATCTGGTGCGCCGCCTGCTCGAGAACGGCGCCAATTCCTCCTTCGTAGCGCTCGCCGCCGACAACCGGGTGCCGATCGCCGACCTGTTGCGCCGGCCGGCCGGGATCATCGGCGCCGACGCCAATGCCGGCCATCCCGGCATTCCGGCGCCGGCCGATCTCTACCGGCCGCAGCGCGAGAACTCGCACGGCATCGAATTCGGCGAACGCAAGGCGCTCGACGCGCTGACGGCGGCGATAGCGGCCGAGCGCAAGACAGCATCCGGCGCCGTCGCACTCTCCACCACCGACCAGGCGAACGCCGCCGTCGCCGCCGCGCGGCGCGGCTTCAAGGCCTGGAACGATACGCCGGCGGCGCGGCGTGCGGCCATGCTCGACCAGGCCGCCGATCTGCTCGAGCAGCGCCGCGCGCATTTCATCGCGCTGCTGCAGAGCGAGGGCGGCAAGACGCTGGACGACGCGCTCTCCGAGGTGCGCGAGGCGACCGACTTCTGCCGCTACTACGCGGCGCTCGGGCGAACCATGTTCGGCGCGGGCGACGTAATGCCGGGACCGACCGGTGAGAGCAACGTGCTGGTGCTGCGCGGCCGCGGCGTTTTCGTTGCGGTCTCGCCATGGAATTTTCCGCTGGCGATCTTCCTCGGCCAGGTGACGGCGGCGCTGATGGCGGGCAATGCGGTGGTTGCGAAGCCGGCCGAGCAGACGCCGCGCATCGCGGCTGAGGCGGTGGCCCTGCTGCATGAGGCCGGTGTGCCGGCGGCCGCCCTGCATCTCGTCCAGGGCGACGGCGCAGTCGGCGCCGCGCTGGTCGCCCATCCCCAGATCGCTGGCGTCGTCTTCACCGGCTCGACCGAGGTGGCGCGGTCGATCAACCGGACCCTTGCGGCCAAGGATGGCGCGATCGTGCCGTTGATCGCCGAGACCGGCGGCATCAATGCGATGATCGTCGATGCCACCGCGCTGCCCGAGCAGGTCGCCGACGATGTCGTGATGTCGGCATTTCGTTCCGCCGGCCAGCGCTGCTCGGCGCTGCGGCTGCTGTTCGTGCAGGACGACGTCGCCGACCGCATGATCGAGATGATCGCGGGCGCCGCGCGCGAATTGAAGCTCGGCGATCCCTCCGATCCGTCGACGCATATCGGGCCGGTGATCGATGCCGAGGCCAAGGAGCGGCTGGATGCGCACATCGCGAAGATGAAGCAGGAAGCGCGCGTGCATTTCGCCGGCGCGGCGCCGTCAGGCAATTTCGTCGCGCCGCACATCTTCGAGCTGTCGGCGGCGGGCCAGCTGAAAGAAGAGGTGTTCGGCCCGATCCTGCACGTCGTGCGCTACCGCGCCGAGAAGCTCGGCGACGTGCTCACCGCGATCGAGTCGACCGGCTTCGGGCTGACGCTGGGCATCCATTCCCGCATCGACGACACCATCGAGGAGGTGATCGATCGCCTCCAGGTCGGCAACATCTATGTCAACCGCAACATGATCGGCGCTGTGGTCGGCGTGCAGCCATTCGGCGGCAGCGGCCTTTCCGGTACCGGACCCAAGGCCGGCGGCCCGCACTACCTCGCCCGCTTCGCCACCGAGCAGACAGTGACGATCAACACCGCCGCTGCGGGCGGCAACGCGGCGCTCATGGCGGGGGTGGAGTAGTGTTGTAGGATAGGTGCTCTCAGTCCCGTCACCCACCGCTGTCATCGCCCGGCCTGTGCGCAATTGCGCACATGGACCGGGCGACCCGCGGCCTATCGGCTCAATAACGACTGTCTCTGGAATACTGGATCGCCCGGTCACTCCAGCCACGAGGCATGGATTTGCTTCGCTTCGCTCGCAATGAGGCCCCGCAAAGAGCGCCGTTGCATCATCCCGTCAACATGGGTCAAATGGCCCCAGATCGGGATCATCGCATGCGATATTCCAGCCACCGGAAAAACACCAACAAGGCGCCACGGGAGCGACGGCACGATGGACAAAGGCATTTTTGACGGGCTCAAGGTTCTGGACTGCGCGAGCTTCATCGCGGCGCCCGCGGCCGCCACCGTGCTGTCCGACTTCGGCGCCGACGTCATCAAGATCGAGCCGCCGGGGACCGGCGATCCCTATCGCAACCTGCCCAATCTGCCCGGCTACCCCGCGAGTGAGCACAATTTCGCGTGGATGCTGGAGGCGCGCAACAAGAAGAGCCTGGCGCTCGACCTCACCAAGCCCGAGGCGCAGCAGGTGCTCTACAGACTGGTCACTGAAGCCGACGTCTTCATCACCAACATGCCGCCGCAGGTGCGCGCCAAGCTCGGCATCACCTATGACCACCTCGCCCATCTCAACGACCGGCTGATCTACGCCTCCTTCACCGGCTATGGCGAGAAGGGCGAAGAGGCCAACAAGCCCGGCTTCGATTCCAATGCCTATTGGGCCCGCTCCGGCCTGATGGACCTGGTGCGCGCCGACGAGGAGACCACACCGGCGCGGTCGGTCGCCGGCATGGGCGACCATCCCTGCGCGATGGCGTTCTATGGTGCGATCGTCACCGCGCTGTTCCAGCGCGAGAAGACCGGCAAGGGCTCGCATGTCGCGACCAATCTGATGGCCAACGGCGTCTGGGCCAATGGCGTGCTGGCGCAGGCCAAGCTCGCCGGCGCGACGTTCAAGAAGCGCAAGCCGCGCGAGGAGGCGCTGAACGCCGTCACCAACCACTACAAATGCAGGGACGGCCGCTGGATCATCCTGTCGCTGCTCAACGAAGACCGGCAATGGCCGACGCTGGCGCGCTGCATGGACCGCGAGGACCTGATCGCCGACCCGCGCTTCGCTACCAAGGCGGATCGCCACGCGCGCTCGGTCGAGCTGATCAAGATCTTCGACGAGATCTTCGCAACCCGCGATCTCGCCGAGTGGCGCAAGGTGCTCGACGGCAATGGCCTCGTGTTCGGCGTGGTCGGCATCCTCGACGACATCCCGAACGACAAGCAGATGATCGAGAACGAGGTGCTGGTGCGCTTCGAGAACGACACCATGCTCACCGTCAACAGCCCGATCTTCATCGACGGCGCGAGGAAGGTGCAGCCGCGCAAGCCGCCCGAGGTCGGCGAGCACTCCGACGAGATTTTGCGGCAGGCCGGCTACGACGAGGCCACGATCCAGAAGCTGCGCGCATCCGGCGCGGTGGCGTAGGCGAACAGTCCTCGCTCCTCCTCGGCGTCGCCCCGGCGAAGGCCGGGACCCATAACCACAAATGCGGATTGCTGCGCGCTGCTGGAACGGCGAGTCCCGTTCACGACACCCGCCGCGGCGTATGGGTCCCGGCCTTCGCCGGGACGACGGGTGCGCAGGGCGTGCGGTGAAGCAAGCTCACCGGCTCATCCAGGCCCAGACGATGGCCACGGCAATGATGCCGACGATGACTGTGAGCCCGATCGCCCAGCTGCTGACGCGGACGGCGCTCACCGCCTCGCGCTCGGCCTCGTTGGTCGCGATCTCGCGATTGCGCTGCTTGTCTTGCTCGGGGGCGCTCATCGGCCGGTCTCCGCTCGAGGGCTCGTTCAGGTCCTGGTCGCGACCCGCAATATAGCATCAAATAATGACGCCAGCGCGTGCCGGTCCCCGCCCCGTTACCGCCCCTTCACGAAGCACATCCCCATGTGCGAGGTCTTTCCCGCGACCTGACAGGCGAGCCCTTCGGCGCAGCTCCAGCCGCGGAAACTGCGATCAGTCTCCGACGGTTTCGCCGCCGGCAGATAGCAATGCGCGCCCCAGCCGTCGCTGTATTCGGTGCCGGCAAGTTCGCTGCTGCCACGCAATTGCGGGCGATTCGAAAAGCTGCGTGAAAAATCCGGCACCTCGCCGTCGCGGAAGCTCGTGAGAATATCGCGGCGGCGGACCTGGTCGCCGAAGAAATGCGGCGAGGCCGGTACCACCGTCGAATTCGACGGCTTGGCCGCCATCCAGTCGACGCCGGGAAAATGGAAACCGCCGATGCCGCGAGTCTGGTGGCAGCCGGCGCAGGTGACGTCGTTGAGCCGCCGTTCGAAGCCGGCGAGCGACTGGATGTTCTGCAGCCTGGTCCCGTCGGCGGCGGCCCGCTTCAAGGCGCCGACGACGTCGCCCTCCGAGAACACCGCGTTGCCGGATGCGCCCTCGCCCTGCACCAGCCCGAACTCCGGCTGCAGGTCGCTGACGTCGAAACCGGCCGGGGTCGGTGCAACAGCAGCCCGTGCGAGAAATCTTTCGGGGATCACGAGCGTGCCGCGATCGAGCTCGGAAAAATGCGCGGGGTCGAGCAGCCACGTCTTGAAGTCGCGCCGCAGCTCCTCGTCGGCGAGAATGCGGTCGCGATCGATCTGGTTCTCCATCGGTGCTTCCGCAAAGCGCTTTGCCGCAGCATCGTAGTCGAACACTTTCATGAGATAGTCGGTGCGGAAGTCGCGCACCGCCGATTTCGGCGCATGCGCGATCTGCAAATTGGTCTCGATGCGTTGGATATTACGGTCATTGATCAGGTCGAGCGGACCATTCTTGCCGGAGAGCTGCTCCATCGCCGGAGATGCGCTGCCCGCGGCCAGCCAGCGCCGCGCGATCTCGCGGCAGGTCAGCGATGCGTCGTTGCCCTCGCCCTTCGCCTTCAGCACCAGGTTCAGCGTCATCGGCAGGCGCTGCGACACTGCGTTCTCGCCGATCGGCGGCAGGTCGGTGCGGGTCAGGCGATAGATCAGCCGGATCTCGCCGCAGTTATCCGGCGCCACATAGGCGCGGTCCATCCGGTTGACGATGCCTGCAAGCACGAAGCGGACGTCGGCGGAATCGAGCAGCGCACGGTCGAACAGCTGGAAGGCAAAGCCCTCGCCGACGCCGATGCTCTCGTTTGGCAGGCTGGCGCTGTGTCTTTCGACATAGCGATCGAACTCCCGCGTCAGCGCCTCGCGCACCGGCAGCATCGACGACAGCTTGAACAGCTCACTGTTGGGCAGCGGCGTGCCGGCGGGACGCTCCGGCGCCAGCATGCGGCCGAGCCCCAATCGGCCCTGATCGAGCGCGCGCAGGATGGCGGGATCGATGATCGCCGTGCCACGCTCCAGCGCGCGGTCGTCGCCGGCTCGCACGGGCGCGGCGCCGCAGAGCAGGAGGAACATGACAAGAAGGCATCGCAGCGCGCGGCTCATGCCTCCACTAACACCGCGCGGCAAAGCCTATTCAAGAAAAAAGGCGCTTCACATCGCGGTGAAGCGCCTCGGTAGTGTCGTGTTCCAGGCGATCAGCGCGAGACGATCAGGCCCCTGCTGGTGACGACCACCCAGCGGCCGTCCTGCCTGCGGATCGCATCGACGCGGCCGAGGCCGGGAACGGGATCGCCGGCATAGACCTCATAGATGCCGCCACGGCCCTCGATCAGCGCGCTGCCATGGCCGACGTCGCGCAGCGACCAGCCTTCGACCACCGGCAGGCGGCCGACTTCGGGCTTGGGTGCGGCCGGCGCCGCAGCGGCGGCGGTGGCCTGCGGCGGCGCCACGGTGCCGGTGACTTCGCGGGCGGCGACGGGCGTCGCCGCCCCGGCAGCCGCGGCCTGCGGCGCACGGAGCTTGTCGACGGCCTCGCTGAGCTTGGCGAGCTTGGCCAGCGGCTCCGCCTGCGCCTTCTCGACCTTCTCGATCCGGTCGTTGGCTTTGCTGAACTGGGCTTGACCGGCCTTTGCGGTCTGCTCGATGCTGGCCTTCAGCGTCGCGATTTCGGACTCGACCCGGGCGATCGACGCGTCGACCGTCTCCTTGGCTGAAGCATCCTTGGCAGCAGCCTCCTGTGCAGCCGCGACATCGGTGCGGCCGAGATGTCCGAGCCCGGCGGTCGCAAGCGCGCCGCCAATCGCGCCGGCCACCGTCGCCAGCGCCACCACCGCCGCCATCGCTGCGAACCGGCGGCTGCCTGTCGATTTCGAAGGCTGCTCGGGGGCCGGCTTCGAGGCCGAGGCGTCATGGTCCCAGTTGCGGTCGCCGGGGGCCATGATCATCAGCTTGCCGGGGAAACGCGGCTCCTCGCGGCTACCGGTCTCGATCTTCGGCGCATCCATCCGGGTCGGTTCGATCTTCGGCTCGGGCGCAGACGGCAGCGGCGGCGGCTCGACCTTGGGCGCGTCCATCTTCGGTGCGTCCGCCTTTGGGGCGTCGGCTTTGGGGGCGGTCTCTTCCTGCTCCGGCGAAAGCAGGGGAGCCTCAACATGGGCCGCGGCCGACACTGGCTCGCTTTTCGCCGCCATTTCGGCGCCGGCTTGGCTGCTCACCGGCTCGCTCTGCTGCTCACTCACGTTCAAAGTCTCCAGACTGGGTTGACAATTCGGTAACTTTTATTGCTTGCGAAATCCTTACCCCCACGGCGCATTACCCAAATTTTAGGGAGTTTTCCGGGCCGGATTTGGGCGATGTTGCCCTGCGGCAATCCGCGCCAACTCCGTTGCAACAGCCGCTTTCCCGATTAACATACCACCGACATCCAGCCAGAAGGCAGGACGGCCATGACGATCGAGAAATGCATCAATGAATTTGATGTCGATGACGTCATTTTTGAGGAAGGCTCGACCGGCCGCGAGCTGTTCGTCGTGCTCGACGGCAAGGTCGAGATCGCCAAGATGAACGGCGGCAACAAGACGATCATCGTCAGCCTCGGCAAGGGCGAGTTCTTCGGCGAGATGGCCGTGATCGACGGCTCGGCGCGCTCGGCCACCGCGATCGCCGCCGCGCCCCACACGCGGGTGATGCGGATCAACCACGCCCGCTTCGTCTATCTCGTCAGCCAGCAGCCGGCCTTCGCGCTGATGGTGATGGATGCGCTGTCGAAGCGTCTGCGCGCCTCCAATGCCGTCACCTACCGAGCGGCGGCCAACCCATGAGCGACCGCCGCCCGAGCCCGTTCAAGACGCTGTTCGACACCGAGGTCGCGAGCCTGATCCAGGCCGCCGATGATGTCTACCAGGTCCGCTTCAAGAACCGCGCGGCGAACGCCTATCTGGTGCGCGGCAGCAAGCGCACCATCATGATCGATGTGGGGCTGTCGACCAACTATCCGCACCTCGTCGCCTGCCTCGGCCATATCGGCGTGACGCCAGACATGATCGACATGGTGGTGCTGAGCCACGAGCATCTCGACCATATCGGCGCGGCCTATCAATTCCACGGCAGCGCCTATATCGCGGCGCACCGGCTCGCCGCCAACAAGATCATGCTGCGCGACGACTTCTCGATGCTGCGCAAGATGTTCAACGAGCCGAACGTGCCGATCGACATCGACCTCTGGCTCGAGGAAGGCAATCTGATCGACCTCGGCAATTTCCGCCTCACCGTGATGTACACGCCGGGTCACACCTCGGCCTGCATCACCCTGTTCGACCCGGACAAGGGCCTGCTGTTCGCCTCCGACACGCTGATGCCGGGCGGCGTGATGGGCGGCGTGTTCGGCTCCGGCTCGATCGCCGACTACATTCAGTCGCTGGAGCGGCTGAAGGGACTGAACGCCAAGATCCTGCTGTCCGGCCACGGCCGGCTGTCCGACACGCCGCAGGACGACGTGCGGGTCGCGCTGCAGCGCTCACACGCCCTGCTCGAGGACACCGCGCAATTGTTCGACGCGCTCGATGCGCGTGCCAATTTCGAGCCGATCATGCAGTCGGTGCGCGACCTCAACAAGCTCGACGATTGAAGGCGCGCCTCAGCGTCATTGCGAGCCAACCGGTCGCAATGACGTGGAGGGGCACCGCTCCGATTTGACAAATCCGGGCCCGGCCTGTTCAACAGCGGCAACAACAACGCCTTGAAAACAGGGAGCGAGGACCATGAAGCTGTACGACTCGATCGGGCCGAACCCGCGCATTGTGCGCATGTTTATGGCCGAGAAGGGCATCGAGATACCCAAGCAGACCATCGATTTGCGCAAGGGCGAGAACCGCGAGGAAGCGCATCTGAAGCGCAATCCGCATGGCCAGATGCCGACACTCGAGCTCGACTGCGGCAACTACCTCTCCGAGATCACCGCGATCTGCGAATATCTGGAGGAGAAGCACCCTACGCCCGCGATGATCGGCACAACGCCGGAAGAGCGCGCCGAGTGCCGGATGTGGACGCGGCGCGTCGATCTCAACATCGCCGAGCCGCTCGCCAACGGCTACCGCTTCGGCGAGGCGCTGAAGTTCTTCGAGAAGCGGATTCCGGTGGCGCCGGAGGCGTCGCCCGGCCTGAAGATGATTGCGGCAAACCGCATCAAATGGCTTAATGACCAGATGGCCGACGGCCGCGACTACATTTGCGGCAAGCGCTTCACGCTGGCCGACATCCTGCTGTATTGCTGGCTCGATTTCGGCAACCAGGTCGGCCAGCCGCTGGACCAGTCGAATACCAACATCGTGGCCTGGTTCAACCGCGTCGGTGCGCGGGAGTCGGTGAAGGCGTGATCCAGCCCTCCGTCATTGCGAGGAGCTCGCGACAAAATTGCATAGCAATTTTGCGCTGAAGCGACGAGGCAATCCATGCCTGCCAGCAAGTGGTGAGATGGATCGCTTCGCCGAGCCTGTCATCGGGCGGCGCTTTGCGCCGATCCGTTGGCGCGCAATGACAGGAAGAGAGCAATCTAATTAGTTAGATCACCACCGGCTGGTCCGGCAGCTCGTTGGGGCCGCCGGCCGCATGCGGAAAATGCTTTGCCAGCTCGCGCGAGACCGCCTCGATCCCCTTGATCACGCCCTGCTCGAAGCGGCCGGCGCGAAACTCCGCTTCCATCGCCTGGCAGATCGCTTCCCAGCCGGCGTGGCCGACCTTGGCGTCGATGCCGCGATCGGCGACGATCTCGACGTCGCGGTCGGCGAGCAGCAGGTAGATCAGGACGCCGTTGTTGTGATGGGTATCCCAGATCCGCAAATGCGAGAACACGTCGAGCGCCCGCTCGCGCGCCGGCTGGTCGTGGAACAGCGGCACGCCGTCGAGCGCGCCCTCGACGACGAAGCGGACCTGGCCGCCGTGGGTGGCCTCGCCGGCCTTGATGGCTCGCTCGATCGCCGCAAGCACGCGGGGCGGAAAGTCGCGCCGCACCTTCCAGCGGTGCGCGATGAGATGTCTGGCGATGCGCTTGATGCCCATGTGCCTACCAGCTCCCCGAGGCGCCGCCGCCGCCAAAGCTGCCGCCGCCACCACTGAAGCCGCCGCTGCTGCCCGAGCCCGAGCCGCCGCTCCAGCCGCCGGGATAACCGCCGCTGCGGCGATAGGGTCCCGAACCGACCACCGGCCCGCCAAAATTCAGCCCGCCGAAGATCAAGGCTGCAACGAAGCCGAACAGCCCGACCACGACGGCGGTGGCAAGCGAGCCGACCGCGATCCAGGCGAATACGCCGACGACGCCGCCGGTCGCGACCGAACCGAGCAGACGGCCGAGCAATCCGCGCAAAAAGCCCGCCACGATGATCACGGCGAAGATCGCGACCGGATTGGCGAGATCGACCAGGTTGGGCGCCTGCCAGTGCTCGGGCTCCGGCGCCGGCAGTTTTTCGCCGTCGATCAGGCCGATCATGCGGTCGACGCCGGCCGAGATGCCGCCGGCGAAATCGCCGGCCTTGAATTTCGGCGTGATGTATTCGTCGATGATGCGGTGGGTGATGGCGTCGCTCAGCACGCCCTCGAGGCCGTAGCCGATCTCGATGCGTAAGCGTCGGTCGTTCTTGGCAACGACCAGCAGCGCACCGTCGTCGATCTTCCTGCGCCCGATCTTCCAGGCCTCGGCGACGCGGATCGAGAACTGCTCGATGGTCTCCTCGCCGATGGTCGGCACGATCAGCACCGCGATCTGGCTGCCCTTACGGGACTCCAGATCCTTGAGCTTGGCCGTCAGCGAGGCGATATCGCCCGACGACAGCGTCCCGGTCTGGTCGACGACGCGGCCGGTGAGCTGCGGCACCGCGACCTCGGCCAGTGCCGGGCAGACGAAGCCCAGCAGCAAGGCGAGCAGGATGACGCGCGCGGCAGCCATCGCGGTCTGATCGCCCGCCGCTACTTGGACGGTGCCGGCGTCGGACTGAAATCGACCTTCGGCGCGGTCGAGATCTCCTTTTCGTTCTCGACGCTGAAGTTCGGCTTCTCCTTGTAGCCGAACATCATCGCGGTGAGATTGTTCGGGAAGGTACGGATGCCGACGTTATAGTCCTGCACCGACTTGATGTAGCGGTTACGGGCCACGGTGATGCGGTTCTCGGTGCCTTCGAGCTGGGCGATCAGGTCACGGAACAGCGCGTCCGACTTGAGCTGGGGATAGTTCTCGGTGACGACCAACAGCCGCGACAGCGCGCTGGTGAGCTCGCCCTGCGCCTGCGTGAACTTCTGGAACGCGGCGGGATCGTTGAGCACCTCCGGTGTCGCCTGGATGCTGCCGACCTTGGCGCGCGCGTTGGTCACGCCGAGCAGCACGTCCTTCTCCTGCTGCGCAAAGCCCTTCACCGAGTTGACCAGGTTGGGCACGAGGTCAGCACGCCGCTGGTACTGATTCACCACCTCCGACCAGTTCGACTTGACCTGTTCGTCATTGGTCTGGATCGCGTTGTAGCCGCAGTTGGTCAGGCTCAACGTCGCCAGCGCTGCCAGCACGGTCCAAAGCTTGCGCATGAATGTCCTCCCGGGTGCATTTCACGGTCACCGTACCAGATTCTTGCCGGGTAATCCCGTGTGGCGGTTTTTCGCGCCGTCTCCTGCAAATGATGGCTCTTGCCTATCCCTCCCCGCGCTGTTCATCATGCCAAGAAAATCGATCCACAAAATCGATCCCGGGAGGATCCATGGCGTCAGAACAATTCGAGACAATCGTCGTCGAGCGGCCGGAGGGCGCGATCACGCGGATCGTGATGAACCGCCCGGAGGCGCGGAACGCCCAGAACCTGCAGATGACCTACGACCTCAACGCCGCCTTCGACCGGGCGGTGCAGGACGATGCAGTCAAGGTCATCATCCTCGCCGGCAACGGCCCGCATTTCTCGGCCGGCCATGACCTGCGGCCGACCGGGAAAAACCAGGCCGGCGTCGATTTCCCGCCAGTCGGAAATTGGGGCGGCTTCGCCGAGCCGAACGCCCACGGCCGCTTCGCGCGCGAGCAGGAGATCTACCTGCAGATCACCCGGCGCTGGCGCAACCTGGCAAAGCCGACCATCGCGGAAGTGCACGGCAAGTGTATCGCCGGCGGGCTGATGCTGGCCTGGGCCTGCGACCTCATCGTCGCCAGCACCGACGCCGAGTTCTGCGATCCCGTGGTGACGATGGGCGTGTGCGGCGTCGAGTGGTTCGTGCATCCCTGGGAGCTCGGCGCGCGCAAGGCCAAGGAGATGCTGTTCACCGCCGATGTCTGGAGCGCCGAGGAGGCGCATCGCCTCGGCATGGTCAACCATGTCGTGCCGCGCGGCGAGCTGTCGGCGTTCACGCTGGCGCTGGCGCGCAGGATCGCGGCCAAGCCCGCCTTCGCGCTGAAGCTGAGCAAAGAGGCGGTCAACCGCACCACCGACATCATGGGACAGCCCGCCGCGATCGACCAGGCCTTCGCGCTGCATCAGCTCTGTCATGCGCACAATCTGCAAGAGTTCGGCATGGTGGTGGACCCTGCCGGCCTGCATCCTTCCGTCAAGAAAAACGCCAACGTGAAGTAGACCCGATGGACCTCACCCCCAGCGACGAGCAGCGCCTGCTGCGCGAAAGTGCCGACCGCTTCGTGGCCGAGACGTTCACCGCGGATCACCGCAAGACGGCGGCAAACGATCCGCTCGGCTTCTCGCCCGCGATCTGGAAGCGGTTCGCCGAGCTCGGCTGGCTGGCGCTGCCGATCAGCGAGGCCGACGGCGGACTCGGCGGCGGCGCGATCGAGGTCGGGATATTGATGGAAGCGTTCGGACGCGGGCTGGTGTCCGAACCGTTTCTCTCCACGGTGGTGATCGGCGCGGCCCTGGTTGCGGAATGCGGCACCGAGGCGCAGAAGCAGGCGATCCTGCCCAAGGTCGCGGAAGGCGCACTGTACCTCGCCTTCGCGCATTCGGAACGCGCCGCGCGCTTCGATCTCGCCCATGTCGAGGCGACGGCCACGCGGACGGCCGACGGCTGGCGATTGAACGGCAGCAAGATTGCCGTGCTCGACGGCGCCGCCGCCAACCAGATCATCGTCTCCGCCGAGATCGCCAATGCGAACGGCGCCTCCGGCAAGCTCGGCCTGTTCGTGGTCGCGGCAGGAACGCCTGGGCTGAGCTTGCGCGATTACGCCCGGCTTGGCGGTGGGCGCGGTTGCAGCCTCGACTTGAAAGACGTGCAGCTTCCTGCAGACGCCTTGCTCGGCGACGGCAGCGACGCGCTGCCTGCGATCGAAGCGGTGGTCGATCGCGCGATGGCGGCGCTCGGCGCGGAGGCCGTCGGCATCATGCAGACGCTGCTCGACACCACGCTCGAATACACCAGGATGAGAAAGCAGTTCGGCCGGCCGCTGTCGGCCAACCAGGTGATCCGCCACCGCCTCGCCGACATGGCGATGCAGGTCGACGAGGCGCGCTCGATGGCGCTGCGCGCCGCGCTGATGGCCGACGCCGCACCGCTGCAGCGCAGCCGCGCGGCATCCGGCGCGAAGGCGAAGATCGGCAAATGCGCACGCTTCGTCGCCGAGCAGTCGGTGCAGCTGCACGGCGCCATGGGCGTCACCGAGGAGCTCGACATCGGCGCCTATTTCAAGCGGCTGCTCGCCTTCGACACGCTGTTCGGCGGCAGTGCTTATCATTATCGACGCCACGCCACGCTCAGCGGCCGCATGCAGGATTAACGGAGAGCGCAATGGATCTCACCTTCAGTGCCGAGGAACGCGCCTTCGAACAGGAGGTCCGCGACTTCATATCAGCCAACCTGACGCCGGAGATGAAGCGCGCCACCGCGCTGACGCCGTCGGTGTTCTCCGACCCCGATATTGGCATGGCTTGGCAGCGGGCGCTGCACCGGAAGGGCTGGGGCGCGCCGGGCTGGCCGGTCGAGCATGGCGGACCGGACTGGACGCCGGCGCAGCGCTGGATCTTCGAAGCCGAATGCGCCCGGGCCGGCGTGCCCAACGTCAACGTGATGGGCGTCAAGATGGTCGGCCCCGTCATCATCGGCTTCGGCTCGCCGGAGCAGAAGAATTTCTATCTGCCGCGGATTCTCTCAGGCGAGGACTATTGGTGCCAAGGCTATTCCGAGCCCGGCTCCGGGTCCGATCTCGCCTCGCTGAAGACCCGCGCGGTGCGCGACGGCGACGACTACGTCATCAACGGCACCAAGATCTGGACCACGCACGCGCATCACGCCAACCGCATGTTCGCGCTGGTGCGCACCAATGACGGCGAGCGCCAGCAGGACGGCATCAGCTTCCTCCTGATCGACATGAAGACGCCTGGGATTACCACGCGCCCGATCCTGACCATCGGCGGTGACCATGAGGTCAACCAGGTTTTCTTCGACGACGTCCGCGTGCCGGTGGCCAACCGGGTCGGCGAGGAGGGCAAGGGCTGGACCTACGGCAAATACCTGCTCGAATTCGAGCGCGGCTCCGGCATCGCGTCCGCAAAACTGCGCGAAGCGCTGAAGACGATCTCCGATCTCGCAGCGTCCGATGTCACCGGCCGCGCCATCGACGATCCCGACATTGCGCTCAGGATGTCCGAGGTCGAGGTCGATATCGATGCACTGGAGATGACCGAGTTGCGGGTGCTGTCGGCGCTGCAGACCGGGCAGAATCCGGGCGCGGTGTCGTCGCTGATCAAACTCCGCGTCAGTGAGATCCGCCAGGCGGTGACGCGGCTCGGCGTCGACGTGATCGGCAATGACGGCCTCGTCGTCGAGCCGGCGCGGCCGTTCTACAAGCTCAACCACGAGCCGGTGATTCCGGAGGAGCTGCTGCCGGTGGTGCCGGAATATCTCAACGGGCGGGCGTATACGATTTTCGGCGGATCGTCGGAGATCCAGCGCGAGATCATCGCGAAGATGGTGCTGGGGTTGTAGCCCGCTCCCTGCCCGTCATTCCGGGACAGCCCGCAGGGCTGAGCCCGGAATCCATTTCAGCACGGAACGTGCGGCTCAATGGATTCCGGGCTCGCGCTACGCGCGCCCCGGAATGACGTGGCGAGAGAGTGCGCTACTTACAGCCCCACCTTCGCATCGCGGATCGCCTGCCAGATCTTCGACGGCGTCAGCGGCGTGTTGAGCTGCTTGATCCCGAGCTCGCTCAGCGCGTCCATCACGCCGTTGGTGATGCAAGGCGGGCCGCCGATCGCGCCCGACTCGCCGCAGCCCTTCGAACCCAGCGGATTGGTCTTGCACGGCGCGGAGCCGTCGAGCGTCACGTTGAGCGGCGGGATGTCGCCGGCCCGCGGCACGCAGTAGTCCTGGTAGCTCGCGGTCAGCAGCTGGCCCTCTTCGCTGTAGGCGACGCCCTCATAGAGCGCCTGGCCGATGCCCTGCACGACGCCGCCATGGATCTGGCCGGTGACCAGCATCGGATTGACCGCGACGCCGACGTCGTCGACCGTGGTGTAGCGCACCACGCGCGTGACGCCGGTCTCGGGATCGATCTCGACCTCGCAGATATGGGTGCCGTTCGGCCAGCTCGGCCCGTCGACCTCGCCCTCGCTCTCGACCGAGAGCTTGGCGCCGTTCTCCTTCTTCGCGATTTCGAACAGGCTGATGCGCTTGTCGGTGCCGACAACCGTGAGGACACCGTCGCGGTACTCGATGTCCTCGATGGAGGCTTCCAGGAGATTCGACGCCTTCTCGCGCGCCTTGGTGATCATGTCGCTGGAGGACACCGCGACCGCGGTGCCGCCGACGAACAGCGAGCGCGAGCCGACGCTGCCGAAGCCGGTGGCGAGGTCGGTGTCGCCCTGCACCACGTCGATCTTGTCCATGGCGATGCCGAGGCTGTCGGCGATCATCTGGGTGTAGGTGGTGGCGAGGCCCTGTCCCATCGCCATGGTGCCGGAATGCAGGATGATGCGGCCCTCGGCGGTGGCGTGCAGCGAGACCTTCTCGGTGTGAGCGCGGCCGCCGGTCCATTCGATGTAGCTGGTCAGGCCGCGGCCGTAGAGCAGGCCCTTCTTCTTCGCCGCCTTCTTGCGCGCGGCAAAGCCGTCCCAGTCGGCGAGTTCGGAGGCGCGTTGCAGCATGTGCGCGAAGGCGCCGGAATCATAGACCTGCCCGACCGCGTTGGTGTAGGGCAGCTGCGCCGGCTTGATGTAGTTCACCTTGCGGATGGCGCGCGGGTCCATGCCGATCTGGCGCGCCGCGGCATCGAACAGCCGCTCGACGATGAACACCGCCTCGGGCCTGCCGGCGCCGCGATAGGCGCCCACAGGCGCGGTGTGGGTCATCACCGACTTCACCTCGAAATGCACCAGCGGCAGATCATAGACGCCGGTCTGCACGAACGGGCCCAGCACCAGCGGGATGATGTTGCCGGTGCCCGAGGAATAGGCGCCGGTGCCGCCGATCGAGCGCACCCGGTAGGCCAGCACGCGGCCCTTGGCGTCGAGCGCGAACTCGCCGGTCGAGGTGAGGTCGCGGCCATGGGTGCCGCCGACGAATTCGTCGGTGCGGTCGCCGCGCCAGCGGACCTTCCTGTTCAGCTTGGTCGCCGCATAGGCGACGATGCCGTCCTCCGGATAGAGGCTGGTCTTCTGGCCGAAGCCGCCGCCGATATCGCCGACCAGCACGCGCACAGAGTCCTTCGGCCGCTTCAGGATGGATTCGGCGAGCAGGTCGCGGGTCGAGCCCGGCGTCTGCGACTGCACGTGCAGCAAGAGCCGGCCGGTCTTCTTCTCGATCTCGGCAATGGTCGAGCGCGGCTCCATCGCCGACGGCACCAGGCGCTGGCTGACCAGGTCGAGCGACACCGTGTGCGCGGCGCTTGCAAACACCTGCTCGACCTTGGCGGCATCGCCATAGCTCATCGCAGCGACGATGTTGTCGGGCGCCTCCGGCCACACCAAAGGCGCGCCCGGCTTGATCGCCTCGACCGGATCGACCACCGAGGGCAGCACCTCGTAATCCACCTCGATGGCTTCGGCCGCGGTCTGCGCCAGCACGCGCGACGTCGCGACAACTGCTGCGACCGCCTCGCCGGCGAACCGCACCACCTCATGCGCCAAGAGGCGCCGCGGCGGCACCGTCATCGGCGAGCCGTCCGGCCGCTTGAAGATCGCCAGCGTCGGCAGCGTGCCGATATCGTCCTTGACGAGGTCGGCGCCGGTATAGACGGCCTCGACGCCCGGCATCGCCAGCGCCGCCTTGGCGTCGATCGCCTTGATGTTGGCATGGGCATGCGGCGAGCGCACCACGTGCAGCCACAGCGCGCCGTCTTCCGGCTTGTCGTCGATGAAATGTCCCTTCCCGGTGACCAGCCGCTGGTCTTCCAGACGCTTGACCGGCTGACCCGCACCAAAACGTAGATTGCCGGGAAGAATGTTCATCAGGATGTCCTTCGCGCTTCAAACAATTCGGCGGGGGTTTTAGCGGATTTTGCCGCCCTGACAACCGCGCGCGGCGGGAGAACGGACATCCCGTCCGCGATGACGCGACAGCACGAATGCGGTGGCAGTTGGCCGGCCGGCGACTATATTATTGCGTCCGGCCGATATCGGTGATGGCGACCTCGACGTCGCGCGTTGCCCCGTCGCGTTGCACGCTGAGGCGGACCTTCTTGCCGACGCCGACCTGCTCGAGCGCATCGGTGAGGTCGGACAGCCGATGCACCGGCTTGCCGTCGGCTGCGGTGATCACGTCGCCGATATCGCCGGTGGCGCGATCGACGCCGCGGAGCCCGGCGCGCTCGGCCGGCGAGCCCGGGGCCGTGCGCACGATGATCAATCCCTCGGCGCCCAATCTGGTGGCGACCGCCTCGTTCGCGGTCACGATGCCGATCCCCGGCGTCGGCACCCGGCCGTCGCGGATCAGTTCGGGGACGATGCGGTTGACGATGTCGATGGGGATCGCAAAGCCGATGCCGGCATTGGACCCGGACGGCGAGAGGATCGCTGTGGTCACGCCGATCAGGCGGCCGGCGGAGTCGAGCAACGGTCCGCCCGAATTACCGGGATTGATTGCGGTGTCGGTCTGGATCACGTTGGAGATCTCGCGGCCGCTCGACGTTGGCAGCCTGCGCTTGAGCGCGCTGATGATGCCGCTGGACATCGACTGGTCGAGCCCGAACGGATTGCCGATCGCAAAGGCGAACTGCCCGACCTTGAGGTCCGCCGAACTGCCGATCGCGACTGCCGGCGGCAGCTTGCGCGCGCTGCGGATCCGCAGCACCGCCAGATCGTAGTTCGGCGCCGTGCCGACGATTTCGGCCCGCACCGCTTCGCCGGACGCGAAGCGGATCGCGACCTGGCTGGCGTTCTGCACCACATGATTGTTGGTGACGACGTGACCCTCGCCATCCCAGACAATGCCGGTGCCGGACGCCGAGCCGCCGCCCTCCTGCTCCTCGCTGAGCGGATCGGCGGCGGTCTGCGTCACCACCTGCACGACGGACGGCGAGACCTTCTCGAAGATCTCGACATTGGCCTTTTCGGCGTCCGACAGCGCCCCGCGCTCGGTGACGGCGCGGACGGGCGAGCCGATCCAGGGCCCCTGCCGGATGTTGCTGGCCGCAAAGACCAGCAGAACGGCCGCGACGACGGCCAGGGCAATAGCGGTGCGCCTATTCATGGGTGTGCTCCATGCAACAAACGCCCCGGAACAGCAGAGGTTTCCGGCGCGGCCAAGGCGGAATGCCCGACATATTGACGCGCGGCCTCGTTGACGCCCAGCCTTGGATCTCTCAGCCCAGATCGCGCAGCGCCGCCTCGACCACCTTGCGCTGCTCGGCCGTCAGCGGCGCTTGCGGCGGCACGGGGTCGCCAACGTCGTAGCCCTGGATCGCCAGCCCCGCCTTGATGCAGGCGGCGAGGTTGAAGCGGGCAAAGGCCTCGTTGATGCGCCAGAGCCTGCGCTGCAAGGCGACCGCCTCGTCCCAGCGGGTGCGGCGGCACAGATTGTAGAGCTCGACGCTCTGCCGTGGGATGATGCAGGCCGGGCCCGCCATCCAGCCGTGGCCGCCGATCAGCATCACCGCGGCCGGAATATGGGCCGAGGCCGAAAACACTTTCAGGCCGTCGCCGCAGCGGTTCATGATCGACAGCAGCCGACCGGTGTTGGTCGAGGCATCCTTGATGTAGCCGATGCGCGGATGCGCGGCGAGCCGCGCGATCACGTCGAGCGTGAGATCGGAGCGCTGGAAATTCGGATTGGTGTAGATCACCACGGGAATGTCGACCGCGTCGGCAATGGCGCGGAAATAGGCCTCGACCTGCGCGTCATGAAGCGGAAAATACGCTTCAAGGATCGCGAGGATGCCGTCCGCGCCGCGCTTCTGATAGGCCTTGGCCTGCGCCACCGCATCCGCCGTCGTCGTGGCCGCGACGCCGGCGACCACCGGCACGCGGCGGTTTGCAGCCTCGATGGTGGTCTGCACCACCTGCATGCGCTGGGCGTTGTTGAGATAGGCGAACTCGCCGGTCGAGCCGAGTGGCGTCAGCCCGTGGACGCCGGCCTTGATCAGATCGTCGCACAGCCGGCCCAGCACCTCGGTGCGGACATGGCCGGCGGGGTCGACCGGGGACACCAGATACGGAAAGACGCCGTGGAAATCAGCCATGAGCCAGCCTCGTTGACGGCGAGACATAGTCGGGATCGTGCGCAAAGGGAAGCGGCGCGCCGCTGCGCAAGGCGCCGAGCACGGCAGCAAAATCGGTCGCGGCGTGGAAACCGAGCAGCCGTTCGGCCTTGCCGGCATCGTAGATGCGGCCGATCGATGTCGGCAGGCGCCAGCCGCGCCGCGCGAACAGGTCAGGCGCATCGGGGAAATACCGCGCGATCACGGCAGCCGCATCGGTCTTCAGCGCCGCGACGTCGCTGCGCGCAAACGGCGTCGGCGCGCTGATCACGAACACCTCGAAGCCGCTGATCCGCTCCAGCGCCGCCACATGCGCGTCGGCGGCGTCCTCGACCGTGAGCCGGCGGTACAGCAGCTCGGTCGCCTTCAGGTTCTCGCCATGGATGTCGCGGATGGTATCGTCATCCTCCGGGAAGAAGCGGCTGGTGCGCAGCACCGCGCAATTCAGGCCGTGGTCCTTGCTGAACAGCCGGCACAGCCCTTCGGCAGCCAGCTTCGTGATGCCATAGATGTTGCGCGGCTCGAGCGGGCCCGCGCTCTCGTCGAGCCAAACGGCGTGCGCGCCTTCCTCGTCGCGGATCGCCTGCGAGATCATCAGCGATGTCGTCGAGGTGAAGACGAAACGATCATGTCCCGCCGCGATCGCCGCTTGCAGCAGATTGAGCGTGCCTGACACGTTGACGTCGACAAAGGCCTGCGGCGCGAATCGCGCGATGTCGGGCTTGTGCAGGGCGCCGGCATGGATCACGGCCTCGATGCCGTGATCTGCGAACGCGCGATCGACGACGGATCGTTCGGCCACCGAGCCGATGATGCCGGTCGCCGCGCCGGAAACTACGTCGAGGCCGACCACGCTGTGGCCGGCCTGCCGCAGCTTTGGTGCGAGGAAACGCCCCAGCCAGCCGGAGGAGCCCGTCAACAAGACACGCATGACGTTCGCCGGCCCTGCTTCTCAAAACACCTTGGCGATCGCGGCCTGCGCGTCGCTCTGGATCTGCTTCAGATGATCCGGCCCGCGAAAGCTTTCGGCGTAGATCTTGTAGACGTCCTCGGTGCCGGACGGACGCGCGGCAAACCAGCCGGAGGCGCTCTCGACCTTGATGCCGCCGAACGGCTGGTCGTTGCCCGGCGCCCTGGTCCTCACGGCGCTGACCGCGTCACCGGCGAGCCTGGTCATGTTGAGCTGGTCGGGCCCGAGCGCCTTCAGCGCGCTCTTCTGCTTCGGCGTTGCCGCAACATCGATGCGCTCGTAATAGGGCACGCCGAACTCGGCGGTCAGCTCGTTGAACAGTTCGCTGGGATCGCGGGCGGTCTTGGCGATGATCTCCGCAGCCAGCAGCCCGAGGATGATGCCGTCCTTGTCGGTGGTCCAGGCCGAGCCGTCGCGCTTCAGGAACGAGGCGCCCGCACTCTCCTCGCCGGCGAATCCAAAACTTCCGCTGCCGAGTCCTTCGACGAACCATTTGAAGCCGACCGGCGTCTCGACCAGCTTGCGGCCGAGCTTCTTCGCCACGCGATCGATGATCGAGCTCGACACGATGGTCTTGCCGATCGCGGCGTCCCTGCTCCATTGCGGCCGGTGCGCGAACAGATAGGAAATCGCGGTGGCGAGGAAATGGTTCGGGTTCATCAACCCGTTCGAGCGGGTGACGATGCCGTGGCGGTCGGCGTCGGTGTCGTTGGCGAAGGCGACGTCGAAGCGGTCGCGCATTCCGATCAGGCTCGCCATCGCATAGGGCGAGGAGCAATCCATCCGGATTTTGCCGTCCCAGTCCGCGGTCATGAAGCGGAAGGTCGGATCGACCGTGGCGTTGACCACGGTGGCATCGATGCCGTAGCGCGCGATGATCGGCTGCCAGTAATGCACTGCGGCGCCGCCGAGCGGGTCGATGCCGATCTTGACGCCGGCCGACCTGATCAGCGCGAGATCGACGGTGTTGCCGAGATCGGCGACGTAGGGCGTGATGTAATCGTGCAGATGCGTGGTCGCCGCGTTGCGCGCGCGATCGTAAGGCATCCGCGCGACGCCCTTGAGGCCAGCCTCGATGTAACGGTTGGCGTTCTTCTCGACCACGCCGGTGACGTCGGTGTCGGCCGGACCGCCATGCGGCGGATTGTACTTGTAGCCTCCGTCTTCCGGCGGATTGTGCGACGGCGTGATGACGACGCCGTCGGCAAGGCCGGTGCTGCGACCCTTGTTGTAGCTCAGGATCGCGTGCGAGATCACCGGGGTCGGGGTGTAGCCGCCCTGCGCGTCGATCATGATCTCGACGCCGTTGGCGGCGAACACCTCGACCGCGCTCGCCAGCGCCGGGTCGGCCAGCGCATGGGTATCGATGCCGATGAACAGCGGGCCGGTCAGCCCCTTCTCGCGCCGGTAGTCGCAGATCGCCTGCGTGGTGGCGAGGATGTGGTCCTCGTTGAACGAATTCTTCAGCGACGAGCCGCGGTGGCCGGAGGTGCCGAATGCGACGCGCTGGGCGGGGTCACTCGCGTCAGGCTTGCCGGCGAAATAGGCCGTGACCAGCCGCGGCACATTGGCGAGCGAGGCGGGATCAATCGGCTTTCCGGCGGCAGGATTTGGTGCAGTCACGTGACCTCACTTATCGTTCAGGAAAGACCGCCTGATATCGCCGACCATCAGCACGAGTGGCGTGCTACCATGATGGCTCACTTCCAATCAAGCCGACGGCATTTCGTTCCTCACCAGCCGCGATGATGGGCTCTTGTTTTGGCATGATCTTTCTCGGAAAACCGCTTCGCACTTTTCCGGATCATGCCGCTATGACACATCGATCTGCTGGACCTTCTCGCGCAGCTCGTCGACTAGCACCCGCTTGTTCTCGGTATAGTCGACGGGAACCACGACGAGATGCACGCCGCCGCCGGCGAAGGCGCGCTCCAGCGTCGGGATGATCGCCTCGGTGCTCTCGATCCGCGAGCCCTTCGCGCCGTAGCTCTCCGCATATTTGACGAAATCCGGATTGCCGAAGGTGAGGCCGAAATCCGGGAAATGATCGACCGCCTGCTTCCAGCGGATCATGCCGTAGGCGGAATCTTCCAGGATCAGGATCACGAGGTTGAGCTTGAGGCGGACCGCGGTCTCGAGCTCCTGCGAATTCATCATGAAGCCGCCGTCGCCGCACACCGCGAGCACGCGTGTCTTATAGAGCATCGCCGCCATCATCGCCGACGGCAGCCCGGCGCCCATGGTCGCCAGCGCATTGTCGAGCAGCAGCGAATTCGCCAGCAGCGTGCGGTAATTGCGCGCGAACCAGATCTTGTACATGCCGTTGTCGAGCGCGACGATGCCGTCCTCGGGGATCACCTGCCGCACGTCATGCACGATGCGCTGCGGGGTCGGCGGCCAGCGGCCCTCGGTGGCGCGATCAGTGATCTTCGCCAAAATACCCTCACGCAGGCTGTGCAGCGCGCTGGCGTGCGGCAGCTTGCCCTCGATCCGATCGGCCAGCAGAGCAAGGCTCGGGCCAACATCGCCGATCACCTCGATCTGCGGGAAATAGACCTGCTCGACATTGGCCGGCGTGTAGCTGACATGAATCACCTGCGGCCCCTTCGGCCCCATGATGAAGGGCGGCTTCTCGATGGTGTCGTGGCCGATCGCGATGATCAGGTCGGCGCGGTCGATCGCCTCATGCACGTAGTCGCGCTCGCTCAGCGCGGCGGTGCCTATATAGAGGTTTGTGCCGCCGGATACGGTGCCCTTGCCCATCTGCGTGGTGAAGAACGGAATCCTCGTCCGGCGCACGAAATCACCGATGCCGGCGGTACTGCGCGGGCGGGACGCCGCGGCGCCGAGCATGATCAGCGGCCGCTGTGCCTTCAGGATCATGTCCGCGGCGCGGTCGAGCGCGGCGGCATGTGCCACCGGAATCTCGATCGGATGCGGCGGCACCATCGCGGTCGGCTCCGCCTGCTCGCCCGCGATGTCCTCCGGCAGTTCGAGCAGCACCGGTCCCGGCCGCTCCTGCATCGCGATCCGGAAGGCATCGCGCACCAGCGTCGGGATCGTGGCGGTCGAGACGATCTGCAGCGACAGCTTGGTCAGCGGACGGAACGTGCTGACGATGTCGACGATCTGGAACTTGGCCTGCCGGCTGCTCAGGATGCCCTTTTGTCCCGTGATCATCACCATCGGCATCGCGCCGAGCAACGCATAGGCCGCGCCGGTCGTGAGATTCAGCGCCCCCGGTCCGAGCGTCGTGATGCAGACGCCGGGCTTGCCGGTGAGCCGGCCATATGTCGCGGCCATGAAGGCGGCGGCCTGCTCGTGCCGCGTGACGATCAGCTTGATCGACGATGTGCGCAGGCTCTCGACGACGTCGAGATTCTCCTCGCCGGGAACGCCGAACACACGCTCCACGCCCTCGTTCTCGAGGGCGGCGACCAGCAAATCGGAACCTTTGACCATGTCAGCCTCGCACTTTGGATTGCATGCCGCCTGCCGAGCATAGCGGCATCGCATGTCGTCGGGGAGTCCCTAGAGCATGATCCGGAAAAGTGTGAAGCGGTTTTCCGAAAAGATCATGCTCACACAAAAGCCAAAGCGCGATGATGATTTCAGCCCGACCCCATCGCGCTTCACGGCCTGTGTGCCCGGATCCAGTCCTCGACGGCGGGCAGCAGGCGCACCACGAGGCCGCCGGAGATCGCGATCGATTCCAGCGCCCGCGCCACCATCACCCGGCCGCCGCCGGTCGATTGCGACGGCGCGAAGGCGGCGAGCTCGGCGGCATGGGCCTCGTCGGTGAAATTGGTCATGAAGTTAGGCACGAACTGGTCGCGGAAGTTCGGCCCTTGCTTTGCCAATAGCGCATCGAAATGGGCCTGGACGAAATCCCAGGCGAGCTGCGGCTGCTCGCCTGACGATGCCACCGTCGAGATGATGCCCGGCACGATCGTGTCCGGCAGCTCGCTGGTCAGCGTCAGGGCCAGCGTCGCCCGCGCCAGTTCGGGATCGCGCGCGCTGGCGGTGGCGAAATAATAGCGCAGGCGTTCATTGGTGACGGTGCTCTTGCGCGCCAGCGCCAGCAGCCCGTCATAGGCTGCGCGGTCGGCCGTGATGCCGACGACATGGGTGACTGCGTCGCGCAACGAATTCGGTAGCGCATCCGGATCGAGCAGGAACGCTGCAAACCGCCGCTTCGCCTCGGCGACGACGGCCTCGTCGCCGAGATCGCCGAGCGTCGAGATCAGGCTGGCGCGGAGCAGCGCGTTGTCGTCGTCGGCCGCGCCGCTGCCGTTCCATCCGAGCCGGTGCAGCACCGGCCGCAGCTTCGCGCGCGCATAGGCCTGGATCAGCGGCCGTTCTTCATGGCCGCGCGACAGGCGATTGAGCGCGGCGAATGTCGAGATCACCTGATCCCACACCGTGCGGTGATCGCCGGGATCGAGCCCATCGAGCAGTGCGAGGTACGATGACGGCTCGGCGCGGCCGGCCTGCACCAGCGCCCAGCTATCGGTGATGATGTTGAGCCGGTCGTCGACCTGCATTCGCGGGAACGCGCTCAGCAGCGCGCCACGGTTCTTCGGGCCGTATTCGACCCTGAAATAACCGATGTCGCTGAGATTGACCTTGATCGCATCGCCGCAGGCGCCGGCCGGAATCACGGCGCTGCCTTGCAGCAGGATCTCGTCGAACGGCTTGCCGTCGATCGGCCCGATCGCGACCGGAATCTGCCAGTTTCGCACAGGCAACTCCGCCGCGGCCGCGCCGAGCGGCGCGATCACGAAGCGCTCCTGCCGCAGCGTCAGGCGCTGGGCCGTGCCGTCGCAATCCGTCTCGGCGACGACAAGCGGCACGCCGTCCTGCTCGGTGAAGGATGCAGCGACACCTGTGATCGCCTTCCCGCCGGCGCTCTCCAGCGCCTGCCAGAGATCGGCGGTCGTGCTGTTGCTGTAGGCGTGCGCAGCCATGTATTGGCGGATGCCGGCGCGGAATTGCGCCTCGCCGAGATAATTCTCGAGCATGCGGATCAGGGCCTGGCCCTTGTTGTAGGTAATGGCATCGAATGCCGTGACCGCCTCGCTGTGGTCGGCGATTGGCTGCTGGATCGGATGCGAGGTGCGTCGCGCGTCGAGGCTCAACGCAAACTGCTTGCCGCCGTAGCCGTTCAGCCAGCTCTGCCATTGCGGATAGTATTGCTGCGACGCCTTGGTGGCCATCCAGCTGGCAAAGCCCTCGTTGAGCCAGAGATTGTCCCACCAAGCCATGGTGACAAGGTCGCCGAACCACATATGCGCCATCTCATGCGCGATGATGCCGAAGATGCCGCGCCGCGCCGTCTCCGCATTGGTCGCCGGATCGAACAGCAGTCGGCTCTCGAAGAAGGTGATGCCGCCCCAGTTCTCCATCGCGCCGCCGAACCCGCCGGGCACCGCGATCAGGTCGAGCTTCGGCAGCGGGTATTTCACGCCGAAATAATCGTTGTAGTGGGCGAGCAGCTTTGCCGCGCTGTCGAGCGCAAAGCGGCCCTGCCCACTCTTGCCTTCGGTGGTCACGACGCCGATGGTGACCCCGTCCACATCGATCGAGGCGCGCTCCAGCTCACCGACGGTGAGCACGAACAGATAGCTCGACATCTTCGGCGTCGGCGCGAACACGACCTTCTTGAGATTGCCGGCGACCGGTTCCTCGCTGGTCACAGGCATGTTGCCGACCGCCAGCAGATTGCGCGGGATCACGACGGTCAGCGCAAAGCTCGCCTTGAACGCCGGCTCGTCCCAGCACGGAAAGATCCGCCGTGCGTCCGCCGGTTCCAGCTTGCTCGAGAGCAGCCGCTTGGTGCCGGTCTTGGCCGGATAGTCGACCACGAACAGGCCGGCGCCGAACTTGTTGATCTCTGCGGTGAAGGCGATGCGCAGCGTGTGGCGGCCAGCCGCGAGCGGCTTGGCGAACGTCAGCGTCGCCGTCTGTGCGGCGGCATCGCTCGTCATCTGCGCGCGCTGCGCGCCGTCGTCGATGCTGACCTCGCCGAAATTCGTGTTGACCGCGTTCAGCGTCAGCTGCGTCGTCGGCGCGCGAACCTCGACCTCGATCGTCTCGACGCCCGGCAGCGCCAGGCTTGCAAGATCCGGGGTCAGCTCGATCGCATAGCTCAACGGGATGACCGTCTTCGGCAGCTTTCCGGGCGCGCGATCGAACGCGAACGTCTGCTCGGCATGAGCGGCGGTCACCAGATTCAGCAGCACGGCTGCCGCCGCCACGAGATGGCGCAACGGCGCCCTTCCGACAGGAGTTGCAGGCTGGTTCATCGCGCTGGCCTCATCGAGACGGGCATTTTGGGCTATCGTCCCGGAAGGACCTAGCAAGCAATCTAGAGGAGAAAATGTCGCCACAGAACTGAAAACTCTGCGACATTGACATCCGGTGCCGCGCCATCGCGCGCTTGTTGCTCGGCCCTACGATGGAAGGCTAACCTGCATCCGACCTAAAACGGCAGTGGCCCAATCATGGAATTGACGTTCTTCACCGGACCCGCAAGGCATATCTCCAATCACCAGTTCGACACGACGAGGGCCAGCAATGTTCGGTAACTTCTCGCGCCGGCAGTTTGCAAGCCTCGCTGGCCTCTCTGCGCTCGGCCTGGCGGCGCCCGCTGCGGCGGCGGATGGCGTGCCAGCGCCGGACGGGGCCAGCTTTCCGGCGGGTTTCGTCTGGGGCACGGCAACCTCCTCCTATCAGATCGAGGGCGCTGTCGACGCGGACGGCCGCGGCAAATCGATCTGGGACACGTTCGCCCACACACCGGGCAAGATCGAGGACGGCACCACCGGCGATCGCGCCAATGATCACTATCATCGCTACAAGGAAGACGTCGGCCTGATCCGGCAGCTCGGCGCGAAGGCCTATCGCTTCTCGATCGCCTGGCCGCGCGTGTTTCCGGACGGCACCGGCGCGCCGAACCCGAAGGGCCTCGACTTCTACAACCGCCTGGTCGACGAGTTGCTGGCGAACGGCATCGAACCCTACGCCACGCTCTATCACTGGGACCTGCCGCAGGCGCTGCAGGACCGCGTCGGCGGCTGGCGCTCCAGCGACACATCGAAGGCGTTCGCCGACTATGCGGGTCATGTCGCCGGGCGGCTGAGCGACCGGGTGAAGAACATTTTCACCCTCAACGAGGTCGGACGTTTCCTCCCCTTCGGCTATGCTCTCGGCATCGATGCGCCGGGGCTGAAGCTGGCGCCGGCCGAGGTCAACCAGGCGCGCCACCATGTCGCGCTGGCCCATGGCCTCGCCGTGCAGGCGATCCGCGCTAAAGGCCGCGCCGGCACGCGGGTCGGACCGGCGGAAAACATCACCGCCTGCGTGCCCGCGTTCAACGCGCCGGAGAACATCCGCGCCACCGAGATTGCGACGCGCGAACTCAATTCCGGCTTTCTCGGCGTCGTGCTCGAAGGCAAGTACACCGAAGGTTTCCTGGCCTATGCCGGCGCGAACGCGCCGAAATTCACCGCAGAGGAGCTGAAGATCATCGGCCAGCCCAACGATTTTGTCGGGCTCAACATCTACGCGCCGCAGTGTTACGTCATCGCGACCGACAAGCCTCCGGGCTGGCAGCCGCTGCCGATGCCCGGCTCATTCCCGCACATGAGCTCGGAATGGCTGCGCATCGCACCGGAGGTGATCTACTGGGCGCCGCGGATTGCCGCGAGACTTTGGAACATCGAGAGCATCTATATCAGCGAGAACGGCACCTCCGGCGAGGACAAGGTGCATGCCGACGGGCAGATCTACGACCTCGACCGCATCATGTTCCTGCGCAATTACCTCGCCCAGTTGCAGCGCGCGACCGCCGAAGGCGTCCCGGTCCATGGCTATTTCCTATGGAGCCTGATGGACAATTTCGAATGGATTTTCGGCTACGAGAAGCGCTTCGGCCTCTATCGGGTCAATTTCGAGACCCAGGAGCGCAGACCGAAGCTGAGCGCGGCGTTCTATCGCGACGTGATCGCGCGCAACGCGGTCGGGGTGTGACATCAGTCTTCGCACCCCGCCTGCCGCCGCGCCGCGGCAGGGTGATTTCCAAACCGTCGCTTAGCCGCCACGCCGCCATTCACCCGGCGTGCAGCCGAAGCGATGGCGGAAGCACCGCGTGAAATGCGAAAGTTCTGGGAAGCCCCAGTCGAACGCGAAGTCACCGATCGCACGGCCGAACATCGTCGGCCCTCAGGTCGCGCGCGGCGCCGTCGAGGCGGCGATCCATCACATGGCGCGCGAACGTGGTGCCGGTCCGCCCGCATATTTCGGAATAATGAAAAAATACCACTGAGTTGCCCGACGCGTCAAGGGCCTTTCCGAGCTTTTTTCCGGGTGCCGGCGGCCGCCTGCTCCTTTGCATGGGGTTGTTTTCGAGGTTTTGGTGGCGCACGCCTCCGCTTCGTCACTTCTGGCTAGGCCACCGCCTTATAGTCCGGCGCCGTCGCGAGGAAGCGCGCATAGGCGTCGGCGTCGGGCGGCGTGAATTTTTCGACCAGCGGATTGCGGCGCGACGCCTTGGTGCCGATGTCGGCGAGCAGCTCGTCGAAATGCTTGAAATGGTAGGGCGCGACGCACAGCCCGCCATAGACGCCCGCGGCCGGGCGCTCGACGCGCCTGAAGTTCAGCATCATCGCGATGTTGTCGTTCATCTCGGCGGCGCTTGGCTGACGTGCGAGCTGGCCGTCGGCGTAACGCACCAGCCAGTTCGCGGCAAGATCGGCGCACAGCACGGTACAGAAGCTGGAATTGAAGCCGACAAAGCCCATGTCGGGCAGATCGGGATTGGCGATCAGGCGATAGAGCCGGTACTGCCCGTCGGGCTCGACCAGCTTGGCCTGATACTCCGGCGCCAGGAACGGCAGGCCGAGCTTGTAGCCGATCGCGAGCACCGCGATATCGGCCGCGACGCGCTGGCCGCCGCTCATCACGATGGTGTTGCCGTCGTAACGATCGAAGGTGCCGCGCACCGCCTTGATGCGGCCATCGGCGACCATCGGGTAGAAGCCGGGGGTCGCGATCGGCACCGAGCAGTTGACGCCGTCCTCGATCCGCTCCTTCGGCACCATGCCGCACCGCTTCAGCTTGAGCTGCATCTTCAGCATGCTCTCGAGGCCACGCCAGTTCGCCCACACGAATGGCTTGGCGAGCGCATGCGCGAGCCGCGCGGCAGGGCCGATGCCCCAGCTCGCGAACATCTGCTCCTGGGCGCGGATGTAGAGGATGCGCTTGAAGTTGACGAGCCCGCCGACGAAGTAAGGAATCCGCCAGACCGGCTCGCGAAACACGATGGTGACCTCCCTGGCGCCGGAATTGACCGCGTTCACCGCGATGTCGGTCGCCGATTTGGAGCCGCCGAGCACGACCACCTTGCGTCCTTTGGCGAGATCGGCATGGGCATATTGCGAGGAATGCAGGATCTGGCCGCCCTGCGCCCTGAAGCCGTCCTCGCCGGGCAGCGGCAGCGTCTGCGGCTCGTTGAACTGGCCGGTGCAGACGGCGACGAAATCGAAATCCTCATGCCCGCTGGCGCCGTCGGTCGAGCGCAGCGCGAGTGTCCAGCCCGGTCTGCCGTCGGCCCGGCGCTGCATGGCCTCGACCTTCGTCTCGAACCGCATCGCGCGATCGAGCCCGTGGCTGCGAGCGTAGTCGCGCAAATAGGCATGGACCTGCGGCCCTTTCGGCCATTCCGGATAGGACTCCGGCATCGCCTTGTCGGTGTAGCGATAGAGATCCTTCGGGCTCTGCGTCTGCACGTCGGGATAGGAGCGCGCCGGCTCCCAGACGCCGCCCAGATCGCCGCTGCGCTCGATGATGCATACCTTGTGGCCGCGCTCGGCAAACGCCTTGGCGGCGGCGAGCCCGGACACGCCGGCACCGATCACGCACACATGCTTCTGCTTGATCATGACTCCGCTCCGCAATGAGTGAACTGCCATTCGCCAGGCGCACGCATCCCCGTCATCGCCGGGACCAGCCCGGCGATGGCCGTATCGCGTACCCAATTGTCAGTTTCGGCCGGCGCCTAGTCGTTGGCTTCCGGCGGCAGAAAATCCACCTCGTGCTCGGCGGAGATCCGCACCACCTCGGCCGGGTCCTGCAGATTGTGCAGCTTGTCGAACAGCGCCTCGAGCTTCTGCATCGGCGACACCCAGAACAGCGCCCGCGCTGGCTTATCCGACTTGTTGAAATAGCCGTGCGGGATGCCGCGCGGCATGCGCACGAGGTCGCCGGCCTTGGCCTGCACCCAAACGCCGTCGAGCTTGAGGTCGAGCGCGCCCTCCTGCACCAGGATGAACTCGTCCTGGGTCGGGTGGATGTGCACCGGCACGAATTGGCCGGGATCGCTGTTGGTCTCGAATGCGAAGGTCGAGTCGGTGACGGCCTTCGGATAATAGACCTGGCCGAGGATGTTCCAGGTCTTGCCGCCGTAGCCGGTGCCGTTGCGGGTGATGCCTTTCTCGAGCGCGCCCATGTCAGCCTCTCCAGTGTTGATGCGCATTGCCGGCACCGAGCCTGTCGCCCGCCGCGGGGGCTGTCTAGCCGCTAAACGAATCCGTTGCTTCATGCGACTATGCTGCAATGCGAAAGCCCACGGGTGGCGCGGACGCCTCGCCGCCAGGCTGCGTCCCGATTGAGCAGATTGCGCGCTGAAACGGCGTTCCGCTTTGGCCGCGGATAGATTAGGCTCATGATGCTTTAGACCTCAAACAACTCCGGGGCGGCCGGCGTGATTGCGACGGGCAACGAGGTTTTCGCGACGACGCGGCTGAAGGATTTCGCTCGTGTCGCAACCGGACGCGTCGACGACGCCGCCGAAGCCGTCGGCCGCATCTTCTGCCCGCATAGGCTGACGCCGGTGGATCGCTCGGACGCGGAGTTCTTCGCGATCCACAATTGCGCGGCGTTCGACGGCTTCTCCGTCAACTATGTCGCCTATGGCGGATCGGTCGCGATCAATCCCGGCTGCCTCGATCGCTTCTTCCTGCTGCAGGTGCCGCTGCACGGTTCGGCCGCGATCAGCACCGCCGCGCGCGAGGTGACGACCGGACCGCAGCACAGCGCATCGCTGCTGTCGCCGACCATTCCGACCGAGATGATTTGGCGTGGCGATTGCGCCCAGCTCATCGTGCTGCTCGACCGCAAGCTGGTGGAGCATCGCGCCGCTGCGCTCGGCGGCACGACCGCTCGGCCGGTCGAATTTGCGCCCGAGGTCGCGCTGACGCGCTCGCTCGGCCAGGCGCTGACCGTGAAAATCGACCACCTCGTCACGCACGCCGAACAGCTCGGGCCGCACAGGAGAATGTCCGCGATCGCGACGGTCGAGTGGCGCGAGACACTGCTCAATGCCCTGCTGAACGGTCAGCGGCACAGCCTGAGCGCCGCCATCGACGTCTTCAACGGCCGCGCCGAGACACAGCCGGCCGCCCTGAAGCGGGCGCGGGCCTATCTCGAGACCCGCGCCACCGAACCGCTCGATCTTGCCGAGCTCGCCGGGATCGCGGGCACCGGCATTCGCGCGCTGCAGATCGGCTTCCGCCGCCACTTCGGCACCACGGTCTCCGAGATGCTGCTCGATATTCGCCTCGCCCAGCTCAATGCACGGCTGAAGTCGGCGGGGCCCGGCGAGCGCATCGTCGATATCGCATTCGACCTCGGCTTTACCCATCTGAGCCGGATGGCGAGCGCCTACCGCGCCAAATTCGGCGAAACCCCGAAGGCAACGTTGCGCCGGCTCAGCTGAGCGCGGGTTCCGGGCGGCTCGGCCGCCCCCTGCCCATCCGGCCAGTTTCGCTGCCGGCTCCGGCATCCCAGATTGAGGGAAGCCAATGGAGTTTCCCATGACCGACCCGACCGCCCTCGCCTCGCTCTCAGCAGCCCTTTCGGAGACCGTCGCGCGAACCGCGCCCGCCATCGTCTCGGTGCATTCGCATCGTGTGCGGGCCTCCGGCTTTGTCTGGAAACCAGGCTTTATCGTCACCGCCGACGAAGCCCTCGCCGATGACGGCGAGATCGAGATCGCGCTCACCGATGGCAGCACGCGAAAGGCGACCATCGCCGGACGCGACCATACCACCGACATCGCGCTGCTGCGGTTCGATGGCGACATCGCGCCGGCGAAGCTGTCGGCCGAGACCCCCGCGTTGGGATCGCTGACCGTCGTCGTTGCGGCCGACCGCGGCGCTGCGACCGCGCGGCTCGGCATGGTGTCGCGCGCGGGCCCCGCCTGGCGCAGCCTGCGCGGCGGCGAGATCGACGCGAGGATCGAGCTCGACGTCCGGCTGCGGTACAGCCAGCAGGGTGGTCTCGCGCTCAATGCCGCCGGCGCGCCGTTCGGCATGGCGGTGCTCGGCCCGCGGCGCGTGCTGACGATTCCGGCCGCAACCATCCAGCGGGTCGCAGCGCAGCTCGAGACAAGCGGCCGCATCGCGCGCGGGTATCTCGGCGTCGGGCTGCAACCGGTGCGGCTCGACGACGGTTTTGGCGCGATGGTGATGAATGTCGACAAGGCCGGCCCAGCGGCGGCGGCCGGCATCCGGCAGGGCGACGTGATCGTCGCGGTCAACGGCGAGCAGCTGGCCGGGGTGCGGGCGCTGGCGCGCAGCCTCGGGCCGCAGAGCGTCGGCACGGCGGTCGAGCTGACGGTGCATCGCGGCGGCGAGCCGCTGAATGTCAACGTGACGATCGGCGAGAGGCCCGGGACGTGAGCGACGACGCTTCGCCCGATGTCGTGATCGCGCTCGAAATCGACGATCCCGCGCTGGCCGACCGGCTGGCGACGCTGCTCGGCGGCGTCGCCGGCCTGCGCCTCGCTGCACCGGGGGAACAAGCCGCAGCGGCGATCGTCGTGCGCGGCCGCGAGGCCGTGGACGCGGCCGGCGAGTTCGAGCTGACGCCGCGCGAGCTCGACGTGCTGGCGCTGCTCGCCGAGGGCGCCTCCAACAAGATGATCGCACAGCGTCTCGGCATCTCCGTGCACACCGCAAAGTTTCACGTCGGCTCCCTGCTCGACAAGCTCGACGCCACCGGCCGCACCGACGCAGTGGCGCATGCGGCCCGGCGCGGGGTGATCAATTTGTGAGGTGGGGTAGTCGTTATCGAGCCGCTAGGCCGCGGCGTACTGGATCGCCCGGTCAAGCCGGTCAAGCCGGGCGACGACAGCTTTAGATGGAGTCGCGTTACGCTTACTTGCCCACCTACGTTCCACTCGCTGCTGGCGGAAAATACAGCTGCACCAGCAGCCCCGGCGCATTGTCGCGTAGCTCGATGCGGGCCCCGTGCAGGCTCGCCACCGCAGCGACCAGGCTGAGGCCGAGGCCGTTGCCGGGGGTGTAGCGACTCTGCTCGAGGCGGTAGAAGCGCTTGAACACCCGGTCGTGCTGGCCGGCGGGGATGCCGGGGCCGTTGTCGGCGACCGCGATCACGGCGCCCTCGTCGCTGTTGCAGCATGTCACGCTCACCCGCCCGCCGGCGCGGCCGTGCTTGATGGCGTTGTCAACGAGATTGGCGATGGCGTCGAACAGGAGGTCGCGATCGCCGGTCAACAGGACCTCAGCATCGCCGGCCAGATCGAGCCGGGTGGCGTCGCGCTCGGCGGCGGCATCGTAGAGCTCGACCACCTCGCCGGCGATCTCGACCAGATTGACGCTGCGGAACGCGACTCGCCTCGCCCGCGTTTCGATCTCGGAGATCCGCGTCAGCGAGGCGAACATCCTGAGCACCGTATCGAGATCGGCGATGGTGTCGCCGATCAGCGCCGCATCGGCCTCGCCGTTCCGCTGTGCGTGATAGGCCTTCTCGAGCCGGCCGCGCATCCGCGTCAGCGGCGTGCGCAGATCGTGTGTGATGTTGTCGCTGACCTGCTTGACGTCGCCCATCAGCGTCTGGATGCGGTCAAGCATCAGGTTGAGGTTTTCGGCGACGCGATCCCACTCGTCATGGCTACCGCGCAGCGGGATGCGCCGATCGAGCCCGGACAGCATGATCGCGCGGCTTGTCGCATTAATGGACTCGATGCGCCCGACCGTACGCCGCGTCACCCCGATGCTGGCGACGGCCGCCAGCACGACAATCAGCCCGGCAACCGCGATGCCCGCCACCCTGATCCGCGCCATGAAGCCGTCAAGATCGCCGATGTCGCGGCCGACCAAGAGGTCGTCGCCATTCGCCAGCCGCTCCGTCACGGCGCGCACCAGCGGATTGGCCGGCAACATCGGCGCGCGGAATTCGGTCCATCCCTGCGCGGCCGCGCCGGACGGCCATTGCTTGAGGTTTCCGGCGAGCACCGCCGCATCGGGCCCGGCAAGGAGATAGACGTGACCGGCGAAGCCCCGATCGGCGATGCGCTGGCCGATCAGCGCGACCAACCCGTCGCGCCCCGACCGTGCAAAGGCCTCGCGCAGGTTGGTCTGTTCGGTCATGATCGCGCGGTCGGATTCGCTGCGCACATAGGCGACCGTCGACCAGTAGACATAGGCGAAGATCGCCGCGACGATCAGGCCGAAGGCGCCGATCGCGATCAGCGCCAGGCGGAACGTCGAGGACCTGAGCGTCTTAGCCAGGAGCACGGAGGCAATATCCGATGCCGCGGATGGTGTGGATCAGCGGATAGGCTTGCTGGTCGTCAACCTTGCGGCGGACGCGGCCGACATAGACGTCGATGATGTTGGTCGAGGGATCGAAGTGCAGATCCCAGACGTGCTGCAGCAGCATGGCGCGCGACACCACCCGGCCCTCGTTGCGCACGAGATATTCGAGCAGCTGAAACTCCTTCGGCAGCAGCGGGATCTTGCGGCTGCCGCGGCTTGCCGTTCGGGCGATCAGATCGAGCGCGAGATCGCCGACCCGCAGGATGGTCTCCTTGGCAACAGTCTCGCTGCGCCGGCCCAGCGCTTCCAGACGCGCCAGCAGTTCGACGAAGGAGAACGGCTTGACCAGATAGTCGTCGCCGCCGGCGCGCAGGCCGCGCACGCGATCATCCACCTCTCCGAGCGCGCTGATGATGAGGAACGGCACCGCGATGCCGTCGTCGCGCATCTGGCGCATCACCGCGATGCCGTCGATGTCGGGCAGCATGCGATCGATCGTGATCACGGCATAGTCGCGCGCCGCGCCCTGATGCAGCGCCTCGCGGCCGTTGGCCGCAAGATCGACATCGTAACCGCTGCTGGTGAGCTCCTCGGCGAGTTGCCCCGCGGTTTCCGGATCGTCCTCGACGACGAGAATACGGCGGTGAGCTCCAGTTATTGTATCGAACACTCCGAGCGCCCCGCGACGGCCGCCGCCAGACTATCCCAATTTGGGGCAGGCTGGAACGCCTGGCGACGACCGCGACAACAGTGCGGTTCGTTGCAGCTTAGTACCAGGTATCGCCGCACACGTTGACCCACTGCCATCCGTAAGGCGTCAATGTTCGGCGCCAGCAGCCGTCGTAGTAGCTGCCATAGAACGGCCCGCCGACGAAGGCGAAGCGATGGAATCGGTTGTGGTGGAAACCGTGATGGAAGCCATGACCGCCGTGGAATGCGCCGCCGGCAATGTGCGGCCCGATCGCCGCACGGCCCATCGGCGCGGCTGCAAAGCGGGCGCCGCCAAAGCCAGGACCGCCACCGAAACGTGCCCCGCCGCCGCTGGCGAACGCCATGGCGCCGCCGCCACGCATGCCGCCGCCGAAGCCACCGGCGTGCATGCCGCCACCAAAACCGCCGCCGTGCATGCCACCGCCGAAGCCGCCGCCTCCGAAGCCGCCATGACCGCCGCCGCCGAAACCACCACCATGACCGCCACCACCACCGCCGCCACCTCGGGCAAAGGCCGCCGCAGGCGCGAGCGCGACACTGACGCCGATCGCGGCTGCCGCGAGACAGGTGAGAAACTTGTTGTTCATCGAACATCTCCTTGATCAGGATCGCGGCAACGAGCGCATCGCCGCGACGAGAGAAGCAGACGCGCGTGCACCCCCGACTTCAACTTACAAATGCGCCAGATTCTGACGCCGGATTTAGCTTCGACGAGGTATCGTCGCCGCGGCGCGCGCGGCGTCTGTCGGCATGCGCGTGCCATCGCTGTTGGCCGGAATCAGCGGATATTTGGCTGGATTCGGCGGGCTTGCCGCGTTGAGTCGATGCGCCGGGATTTCTAATTGTTGATCATGCAGAGGCGCAGTTCAGGGCCTCGATTTCATCGGGTCGATCGGCCGACGCGCACTCACGGCGCGCCCGGCCGTGGCCCAACCAGCAACGCAAACACGTTTCGCCCCGGGCCTCGCGCGCCTGGATCGCGAAACGTTGTCTTCGACACGCAAGGAGCCTTCGATGAGCGACGAGACCAAGCCACCGTTCCTGACGCACGCCTCCGGCGCGCCGGTCACGGACAATGTGAACATCCTGACCGCCGGGCCGCGCGGGCCGGCGCTGCTGCAGGACGTCTGGCTGATCGAGAAGCTGGCGCATTTTCACCGCGAAGTGATCCCGGAGCGGCGCATGCATGCCAAGGGCGCCGGCGCGCACGGCATTTTCACCGTGACCCACGACATCACCCGCTACACCAAGGCCAGCATCTTCTCTGAGATCGGCAAACAGACGCCGATGTTCGCGCGGTTCTCGACGGTCGCCGGCGAGCGCGGCGCGGCCGATGCGGAGCGCGACATCCGCGGCTTCGCATTGAAGTTCTACACCGACGAAGGCAATTGGGACGTGGTCGGCAACAACACGCCGGTATTCTTCTTCCGCGATCCCCTGCGCTTCATCGACCTCAACCACGCGATCAAGCGCCACCCGCGCACCGGGATGCGCGATGCCGACATGAACTGGGATTTCTGGACGCTGCTGCCGGAGGCGCTGCACCAGGTCACCATCGTCATGAGTGAGCGCGGCATCCCGCGGAGCTTCCGGCATCAGCACGGCTTCGGCAGCCACACCTACAGCTTGATCAATGCCGACAATGAACGAACGTGGGTGAAATTCCACTTCCGCACCCGGCAGGGCGTGCAGAACCTGACCGACGCCGAAGCCGAGGCGCTGGTCGGCCGGGACCGCGAGAGCCACCAGCGCGATCTCTACGAGAGCATCGAGCGCGGCGATTTCCCGCGCTGGACGCTGTTCATCCAGGTGATGACGGATGCGCAGGCCAAGGCGTTTCCGTTCAATCCGTTCGATCTGACGAAAGTCTGGCCGAAGGCGGACTATCCCCTGATCGAGGTCGGATATTTCGAACTCAACCGCAATCCGGAGAACTTCTTCGCCGAGGTCGAGCAGGCGGCGTTCACCCCGGCCAACGTGGTGCCCGGCATCGGCTATTCGCCGGACAAGATGCTGCAGGCGCGCTTGTTCTCCTATGGCGATGCGCAGCGCTACCGGCTCGGCGTCAACCACCACCAGATCCCGGTCAACGCGCCGAAATGCCCGTTCCACAGCTTCCACCGCGACGGTGCGATGCGCACCGACGGCAATCTCGGCGGCCAACTGAGCTACTGGCCGAACAGCGCGGGCGAATGGAGCGATCAGCCGCAGCTCAACGAGCCGCCATTGGAGCTGTCAGGCGCGGCCGCGCACTGGGATCACCGCGTCGACGACGACCACTGGCAGCAGCCCGGCAATCTGTTCCGCAAGATGAGCGCGGCGCAGCAGCAGGCGCTGTTCGATAATACCGCCCGCCAGGTCGGCAAGGCCGCACGGCATATCCAGGAGCGGCACGTCGCCAATTGCAGCAAGGCCGATCCGGCCTACGGCAAGGGCGTCGCGGATGCGCTGAAGCGGTTTGCGGCGGGCGAGCTGTAGCCAGGTAGACGAGCGGCGCCCTTACGTCGGCTTGCCGCGGCCGCTCTTCTCGGCGGCGCGGCGCAGTGCGTCGGCGAGTGCGCCGCCGGACTGCTCCTGCGGCCGGCGCGGGGCTGACGAGGTCATCTTGGCCGAACCGCGCGAGAAATCGCGCGACGGGCCTGAATTCTCCTTCTTCGGCCCGACCTCGTCGTCGAGCCGCAGCGTCAGCGCGATGCGCTTGCGCGCGACCTCGACGTCCAGAACCTTGACCTTGACGATGTCGCCCGGCTTCACCACCTCGCGCGGGTCCTTGATGAAGGTCCTCGACATCGCCGAGATGTGCACCAATCCGTCCTGATGCACGCCGATGTCGACGAACGCGCCGAATGCGGCGACATTGGTGACGGTGCCCTCGAGAATCATGCCCGGCTTGAGGTCCTTGACCTCCTCGACGCCTTCCTTGAACACCGCGGCCTTGAACGCCGGACGCGGATCGCGGCCGGGCTTTTCCAATTCGCGCAGGATGTCGGTCACGGTCGGCAGACCGAAGGTGTCGTCGACGAAGGCCTGCGGCTTGAGCCCGCGCACCACGTCGGTGTTGCCGATCAGCGCCTTGATATCGCTCTTGGTCGCTTCCAGAATCCGGCGCACCACCGGATAGGCTTCCGGATGCACGCCCGAATTATCGAGTGGATCGTCGCCATTGGTGATGCGCAGGAAGCCGGCGCACTGCTCGAATGCCTTGGGGCCGAGCCGCGGCACGTCCTTCAGCGCCTTGCGCGACTTGAACGGGCCGTTGGCGTCGCGGTGCTGCACGATGCTCTGCGCCAGCCCCTGCCCGATGCCGGACACGCGGGCGAGCAGCGGCACCGAGGCGGTGTTGGCATCGACGCCGACCGCGTTCACGCAGTCTTCCACCACGGCGTCCAGCGACTTCGCCAATTTGGCCTCGCCGAGATCATGCTGATACTGACCGACGCCGATCGCCTTCGGATCGATCTTGACCAGCTCGGCGAGCGGGTCCTGCAGGCGCCGGGCGATCGAGACCGCGCCGCGCATGGTGACGTCGAGATCGGGCAGCTCGCTCGAGGCGAAGGCGGAGGCCGAGTAGACCGATGCGCCGGCCTCGGAGACCACGATCTTGGTCATCTTGCGCTCCGGCAAACGCTTCACCAGCTCGGTCGCGAGCTTGTCGGTCTCGCGGGAAGCCGTGCCGTTGCCGATCGCGATCAGCTCGACGCCGTGCTCGATCGCGAGCTTGCCGAGGATCGCGAGCGCCTCGTCCCAGCGCCGCTGCGGCTCGTGCGGGAAGATCGCAGTGGTCGCCAGCACCTTGCCGGTGGCATCGACCACCGCGACCTTGACGCCGGTGCGATAGCCGGGATCGAGCCCCATGGTGGCGCGCGCCCCGGCCGGCGCGGCAAGCAAGAGGTCGCGCAGATTGGAGGCGAACACCCGCACCCCCTCGGTCTCAGCCGCCGTCCACAGCCGCATCCGCAGGTCGATGTTGAGATGGATCTGGATCTTGGTGCGCCAGGCCCAGCGCACCGTCTCTGCCAGCCATTTGTCGCCCTTGCGTCCCTGGTTGGAGATCGCGAAGCGATGCATGATCTTCAGCTCATACGGGCTGGGCACGCCGACCACCGGCTCCTGCGCCTCCGGCTTGATCGCGAGATCGAGGATCTCCTCCTTCTCGCCGCGGAACAGCGCCAGGATGCGGTGCGACGGCAACTTCGTCAGCGGCTCGCTGAAATCGAAATAGTCCTTGAACTTCTCACCTTCGGTCTTCTTGCCGGTGCGCACGGTCGAGGCCATGATGCCGTTCGACCACATCTCCTCGCGCAGCGCGCCGATCAGATCGGCGTCCTCGGCGAAGCGCTCGACCAGGATCGCGCGGGCCCCTTCCAGGGCGGCGGCGACGTTGGCGACCTGCTTCTCGGCGTCGACGAACGGCGCGGCGGCGTCGTTCGGATCGTTCTCGGGCTTCGCCATCAAGAGGTCGGCGAGCGGCTCGAGCCCGGCCTCCTTGGCGATCTCGGCCTTGGTGCGGCGCTTCGGCTTGTACGGCAGATAGATATCTTCGAGGCGGCCCTTGCTGTCGGCAGCCATGATCTGGGCTTCGAGCGCGGCGTCGAGCTTGCCCTGTTCGCGGATCGAATTGAGCACAGCGGTGCGGCGCTCCTCGAGCTCGCGCAGATAGGTCAACCGTTCCTCCAGCGTACGCAGCTGCGCATCATCGAGCGCGCCGGTGAGCTCCTTGCGGTAGCGTGCGATGAACGGGACGGTTGCGCCGCCGTCGAGCAGCGTCACCGCCGCCTCGACCTGCTCGTCGCGAACACCCAGCTCCTGCGCAATCTGATGATGAATCTTTGCCACGCTCGTCTCTCTCAATCCGTTGCGCCACCGGGACTTCTGGTTTGAGCATGAGCCGTTCAGAAATTGGCTTGCTCTGGCGACGCGGACGCCGCTTATGGACCATCCCGGAATGATTCATCAAGGCGCGCTGTGGATCAAATTTGGCGCCGGCGGGAATCTATTTCAGGGAGGGTGGCCGGCCGCGACTTGACAAATAGACGCGCGCCGCATTGCCGCCGAAAATCGCATTCTTGGCATTACTTGACAAATCAGCCAGCAAGGTCTCGCTGGCCGCGAACCACTGCGCATAACCGCCGGCGAGATTGACCACTGGCCAATCGCTGCCCCACAAAAGGCGCTGCGGCCCGAAGCACCCCAGCACGTGATCGACCGCTTCGCGCAGATCCGCCACCTGCCAGTTCGGCGCCGCCTCGATGGCGAGGCCCGACAGCTTGCAGACGATGTTGGCGCGCGTGGCAAGATCGGCGATGCTCTCCTTCCAGGCCGCGATATCGCCGCTAGCAAGCTGCGGCTTGCCGAGATGATCGAGCACGAATTGCAGATCGGGATGGCGGTCGACCACCTGCACCAGCCGCGGCAGATGGCGCGGCAGCACCAGCGCATCGAACACGAGGCCGTGGCGCGCCATCGCCTGCAACGGCGCGGCCAGCCTCTCGCGCAGCAGCCAGTCGTCATCCGCGATATCCTGCACCATCGGCCGCAGCCCGACCAGCAGGTCGCGCGCCGCGATCGCATCGACGCGCGCCGCGGCATCCTCCGCATCGAAATCGATCCAGCCGACCACGCCGCGGACGAGATCGCTGCCCTTGGCGACGTCGAGCATGAATGAGGTTTCCGCTTCGGTCGCCGCCGCCTGCACCAGGATCGTTCCTTCGATCCCCGCACCCTCGAGATGCGGCTTCAGGTCGGGCAGACCGAAATCGCGATAGATCGGCGCAAGATTGTCGGTCAGCCAGCCGTAATCGGCGCGAGCCAGCGTCCAGACGTGGTGATGGGCATCGATCCGCATCATGCCGGCACCGGCGCGCCGTCGTCGAGCAGCCGCTCGGCCTTCAGATCGCGCCACAGCGCAGGGGGGACGGGCGTCGACAAGGCAGCGACATTGCGCTCGACTTCCTCGGGAGTCACCGCGCCGAGCACGAGGCTCGCGACCGCCGGATGGCCCAGGGCGAAATGCAGCGCCGCGATCGGCAGTGCCACACCATGGATGCGGCAGACGCGTTCGATCGCGGCGACTTTCTGTATCACCTCAGGTGGTGCTTCCTTGTAATTATATTTGGCGCCGGCGACCGCGCCGGTGGCGAGAATGCCGGAATTGAACACGCCGCCAAGCATGACGCCGATGCCTTGCGTCTCAGCCAGCGGCAGGAATTCGGCGAGCGCCGGCTGCTCCAGCAGCGAATAGCGTCCGGCGAGCAGCATGGTGTCGAAGGTTCCGGCCTTGGCGAAGCGCACGCACATGTCGGCCTCGTTGACGCCGATGCCGATGCCCTTGACCACGCGCTCGCCGCGCAACTTGTCGAGCGCGATATAGGCGCCGTCCATCGCCTCGCGGAACCGGGCCTCGATCGCATCAGCGCCGTGGGTCCAGACGTCGACGTCATGGATCAGCAGCAAATCGATGCGGTCGGTGCCGAGCCGCAGCAGCGACTGCTCCACCGAGCGCATTGTGCCGTCATAGGAATAGTCGAACACCGCGCGATGCGGCTGTCCGCCGGCGAAGTTGGAGCCGTCGCCGCGGCCTTGGAACGGATCCATCCAGCGCCCGACCTTGGTGCAGACCACGATCCCGTCGCGCGCCACCCGCCGCAGCGCGGTGCCGCAACGATGCTCGGCGAGGCCATGGCCATAGAGCGGCGAGGAATCCACGAGATTGACGCCGAGCGCAAACGCCCGCTCCGCGGCTGCGATCGCCGCGGCATCATCAAGCCGCGCAAAGAGATCGCCGAGCGGCGCAGTGCCGAAGCCGAGGATGGAGACGTCGAGCCCGGTGCGACCGAGCCTGCGGCGTGGCAACACGGGGACGGAAGCCGGATCTGAGGATTGATGTTGATTCATCGTGACGGCTCCCTGCAGTCTTTTTGCTTGCAGGTAGACTAGCCTTGCGTGCTCACCCGGCACAAGGTGGGAGCTCTTCACGATTGGCATGCGGGCAGCAGGCGCAGGCACACGCGCCGGCTGCATTCGTCCTACTCGTCGGAAAGGATTTTTTCCGCGATATTGTCGACCGCGACGGGACTTTCGAAATAGGTCACCGTCGGATCGACACCATATTTCTCCCGCACCTGGGCGCGCCAGGAGTCCGTGTACAGCGCTTCGGCTTCCAGCCGCGAGTTCCAGAAATAAACGCCGCCCGCCGTCGTGCCGTCGTCGGACAGCAGATAAGTCTTGCGAAACAGCCCCGGGACGCCGCGATAGATCGGCGCGGTGCTGAGGAAGGTGCGGCGCGCTTCCTCCCGCGTGATCGGACTTGGCAAGACGAACTTAGTGACGGCGGTAATCATACGGACCTCATGCGGGATCATTCTTGACAATCATGTCAACATTGACGATGATGTCAAGAATGAACCGAGGGAGCGGACCGGATGGTGGGGGTGCGGCAATTCGACGAGGACGCGTTGATCGCGACCGCGCTCGACGTATTCTGGCGCAAGGGGCTACACGACGCGACGATGCAGGACCTTGCCGCCGCGACCGGCGTGCAGCGCGGCAGCCTCTACAATGCCTATGGCGACAAGGAAGCGATCTTCCTGCGCGCGTTCGACCAGTATGCCGAACAGTTCCTGCACGCGGCCGGAAGCGCGCTAGCTTCGGGCGATCCTGCCGCTGGCCTGCGCAATTTCTTTGACATGATCATCGTCAACATGACGGAGGGCGCGCCGGCGCGGGGATGCCTGACTACACGCACTGCGCTCGATGCAGCGATTTCGAGCGAGGACGTGCGTCGCCGCGTGCAAGGCGTGCTGAGCCGGCTCGAGCAGCTGATCGGCAAGGCGATCGGCGCCGTGCCCGCCAGACGAAGCGTCGCCGACGCCAACCGGCTGGCACGCGTCATCGTGACCTTCACGCGAGGGCTCGCCGTAATGGAGCGGGCCGGATACAGCCGCAAGCAGCTGCGGGAATCGGCCACGACGTTCATCGACGCCGTGATCGGCGATGTCTGAAGGTAAATATATCCACGCCCGTCATTGCCAGCGAAGCGAAGCAATCCACGCCTCGGCACGGGGATAGATGGATTGGATTGCTTCGCTCCGCTCGCAATGACGGGGATGGGGCTGAAATCGTATCGGAGACATATCATGCAGGGTCGAAAAGGCGGCTGTCTTTGCGGAGCGGTGCGTTACAGGCTGACGAGCGAGCCGCGCTCGATCGCGATCTGCCATTGCACGCACTGCCAGCGGCAGAGCGGGAGCCTGTTCTCGTTCAACCTCGTGGTCAGGGAGGCCGACTACGAGCAGTCCGGTGAGACCCGTGTGTTCATCGACAAGGGCGACAGCGGCCAGCCGGTGCACCGGCATTTCTGCGGCACCTGCGGGTCGCCGCTGTTCGCGACAACCGCGTTGATGCCGGGCAAGGTCGTGGTGAAGGCCGGTACGCTCGACAGTCTGGAAGGGCTGCAGCCCCAGGCGGAGATCTACACCGATCGCGCGGTGAAATGGCTGGCCCCGGTGGCGGGCGCGGCGCGCTTCGCGCAGAATGTGTGACCGCGGGTTAATCGCTGCCAGCCGACCAGGAAGAAACAGCCGCGACACCGGCCGGCAGCCGCGCCGGTGCGCGGCGCGCGGTCACTGACCGGCCAGCTCGGCGTAGTTGCCGTCCTTGTCACGCTTGTAGACGACGTAGTCGATCAGCGTGATGTCGCCCTTCGGCGTGTAGCTGATGTTGCCGAGCACGGTGTCCCACTTGCCGGCCTTGATGGTCGTTGCGACCTTCTTGGCGTCGGTGGTCTGAGCCTTGGCGACGGCCTGGCTCCAGATCTGGAACGCGGCGTAGCTGTAGAGCGTGTAGCCGTCGGGATCGATGCCCTTGTCCTTGAACTTTTTCAAGGCCGCGGCCGCGGTCTCCTTCTTGCGCGGATCTGGCGAGAAGGTGAACAGCGAGCCTTCGGCAAGCGGACCCGCGATCGCCGCGAACTGCTTGTCGACCAGCGCGTCGCCGCCCATCAGCACCGCATTGACGCCCTGCTCGCGCATCTGGCGCAAGATCAGCGCGGCCTCGGCGTAGTAGCCGCCGACATAGACGAAGTCGATGTTCTCGCGCTTGAAGCGGGACACCAGCGCGGCAAAGTCCTTGTCGCCCTTGGTGTAGGCTTCATAGAGCTTTTCCTTGACGCCGGCGGCGTTGATGGCCGCCCGCGTCTCATCGGCGAGGCCTTTGCCGTAGGTCGTCTTGTCGTGGATGATCGCGACGTTCCTGCCCTTGTAGTTCTTGATGATGTAGGCGGCCGCGACCTGGCCCTGCTGATCGTCCCGGCCGCAGACGCGGAACGTGTTCCACAGCCCGCGCTCGGTATAGAGCGGGTTGGTCGAGCCCGGCGTGATCTGCAGCACGTTGCCCTCGGCATAGGAATCCGAGGCGGGAATCGAGGTCGACGAGCAGAAATGTCCGTCGACGAACGGGATCTTCATGCTGGCCATCTTCTCGGCAACCGACACGGCCTGCTTGGGATCGCAGGCATCGTCGCCGATCTCCAGCTTCAGCTTCTTGCCGAGCAGGCCGCCGGCCGCGTTGATGTCGGCGACGGCCAGTTCAGCGCCGTTCTTGAACTGCAGGCCGAAGCTTGCCTCCGAACCGGTCATCGGGCCGACCACGGCAACACTGATGTCCTGCGCCATGGCGGCGCCGGACAGCGCCAGGCTGGCGCCAAACGCAAGACAAACTCCTCGAAGTGGAAACTTCATCACATTCTCCTCGATGGTCTCAAGCCGCGATCGCAACGATGATCGGGGACTGCCATTGGATGCGTGACGCCGGCAGGCTCCGACGAAGCGACGGGGATTGGAGATATGCGACATCGCGCAACAATATGAAACACGTTGTCGTGCATTGACTGTTCGGGAATCAAAAGATCGCTGCAGCCTGGAGGCTTTCCAGCATCGGCCAGCGTTGTGCGAGCGCCTGTCGTGAAGCGCTGGCGCGAGTGTGACCCTTGCAAGTGTGATGTGAGGGACCGACGCCATCACGAAGGGCCGCGGCGCCCGTCACAATGTCGCGCGGGATCGCCGGCGCATCGCATTCTCGTTCCGGCGGGATCGGTTATTATAATTGACCGTCCGGTTGGTTAATAGTAATTCGGTACGACCTCGGTCGTAGAAGCCGCAACGGAAGGTAGACGCGCGCTCCGCAGTTCAGCGGAGATGCTTGAGCCGCCGAATTGAACGTTCCGCCGGCCATGCCGGACTCAATCATTGATCACAGATCTCAGGTGAGACTTCGATGGCACAGCCTCAAGACGTCATGAGACTCGACAGCTTCGTCCGCGGACAATGGACGGGTTCTGGCGAACCCGCCGCTGAGATTCACAGTGCCGTGACCGGCGACGTGGTCGCGCTCGCGACCAGGAGCGATCTCGAGATGCGCGAGATCCTCGCCTATGGCCGCGCGGTCGGCGGCGGCAATCTGCGCAAGCTGACGTTCCACCAGCGCGCCGGCCTGTTGAAGGCGCTGGCCGACTATCTGTCTCAGCACAAGGACCGGCTCTATCGGCTCTCGTTCCACGCCGGCTGCACCCGCACCGACGCGATGATCGACGTCGACGGCGGCATCGGCACGCTGTTCAGCTATGCCGGCAAGGGACGCCGCGAGCTGCCGAACACCAAATTTCTGCTCGACGGCGCCGTCGAGGGCCTGTCCAAGGGCGGCGCGTTCGCCGGCCAGCATGTCGTGACCTCGCTGCGCGGCGTCGCGGTGCACATCAACGCCTTCAATTTCCCGTGCTGGGGCATGCTGGAGAAGCTGGCGCCGGCGCTGCTGGCCGGCGTTCCCGTCGTCACCAAGCCCGCGACCATCACGTCCTATGTGGCCTATGAGCTGGTACGGATCATCACCGAGTCCAAGGTGCTGCCCGAGGGCGCGCTGCAATTCATCGTCGGATCGACCGGCGATCTGTTCGACCATCTCACCTGCCAGGACGTCGTGTCCTTCACCGGATCGGCCGATACATCGCAGAAGCTACAGCGGCATCCGGCAATCGCGCGCGACGCTGTCAGATTCATCGCCGAACGGGATTCGCTCAACGCCGCGATCCTCGCGCCGGACGCTGTGCCGGGCAGCCCGGAGTTCGACCTCTTCATCAAGGAGGTGGCGAAGGAGATGACGGTGAAGGCCGGGCAGAAATGCACCGCGATCCGCCGCGCTCTGGCGCCGGCGGCTCAGGTTGATGCCGTGATCACGGCGCTGCGCGAGCGGCTCGGCAAGGTCGCGGTCGGCAACCCCGAGAGCGACAAGGTCAGGATGGGACCGCTGGTGGGCCTCGGCCAGCGCAGCGACGTGCTGGCGCATGTGGCGAAGCTGCGCAGCGAGGCCGAGTTGGTCGCCGGCGATCCCGACAATTTCGCGCTGGTCGATGCCGACGCCAGGCGCGGCGCATTCGTGCCGCCGCTGCTGCTGCATTGCGCGAAGCCGATGGCCGCAACCGCGGTGCACGAGATCGAGGCGTTCGGCCCGGTCAGCACCGTGATGGGCTACGACGGTCTGGAGCAAGCCATCGCGCTGACCAATCGCGGCGGCGGCAGCCTCGTCGCGTCGATCTATTCGCACGACATCGCGGCCGCGACCGAGCTCGCGTTCGGCATCGGCAGCTTCCATGGCCGCGTCGCCATCATCGACCGCGACTGCGCGAGCGAGCATACCGGCCACGGCTCGCCGATGCCGCAGATGCTGCATGGCGGCCCCGGCCGCGCCGGCGGCGGCGAGGAACTGGGCGGCGTGCGCAGCCTGCAGCATTACATGCAGCGCACCGCGCTGCAGGGTTCGCCGCGCATGCTGAGCGGGGTCACCGGCCGCTGGTTCAAGGGCAGCCCGGTGCTCGACGGCGAGCTGCATCCGTTCCGCTATCACTACGACGATCTCGAGATCGGTTCGTCGATCCCGACTACGGTCCGGTGCTTGCGAACTACGGATTGGACTCGCTTCGCTTCGTCAAACCGGTGCAGCCGGGAGAGAGCATCCAGGTGCGGCTGACCGCAAAGGAGAAGACGCCGCGCAACAAGCAATATGGCGAGGTGCGGTGGGACGTCGAGATCACCACCGGCACCGGCGAGACCGCGGCGACCTACGAGCTGCTGACGATGAACGCGATGCGGACGTGAGCCGCGCGCGTTAGACCAGCGCGGCCTGGCGGCTCCGGCTCGCCGGCTTCGCCTTGCCGCGCGGCCGGCTGACGGCCGCGGCCGCTTCCTCGGCGCCGGCCAGCACCAGCTGCACGACGAAATCAGCATAGTCGGAACGGGTCATCAGCCCGCCCTCGCGGAACCACATGTAGTGCCAGTTCAGCATGCCGAAGACGCTCATCGTCAGCGGCTTGAGCACACGCTTCTGCTTCGCCGCCGGCACAACCGCGGCCAGCGCATCCGACATGATCTCGACCAGGATCCGCTCGCTGGCGAGCAGCGGCTGCTGCTTGTCCTTCGGCAGCAACTTGAGGCTCGCGATCTGCACCTGATGCTCGGCGTCGGCATGCCGGTAAAGCTCGAGCAGCGTGCCGACGATCGCGCGCAGGCGTTCCACGGGCTCCGCGGCCGAGGCGCTCATCTCCTCGATCGCCGCGACCAGCCGCTGCAGATGCGACGAGAGGATATCGAAGAGGATAGCTTCCTTGTCGGGATAATAGTGATAGAGCAGCGCCTTCGAGACCCGGCAGGCGTCCGCGATGGTGTTCATCGAGGTACCGACATATCCCGCGGCGGCGAACAGCTCGGCCGAGCGGCGCAGGATGGCGAGCCGCTTGTCGTCATAGTCCTTGGCGCGCGATCGGGCCATGTCGTGTTCCACCAGCCGGCCGTGCGGCCGTCGTTTCGGGATTCAAGTCAATAACGCAAACGCCGGGCACCGACAGCCCTGCCCCGCTCATTTATTGACCATCCGGTCGGATAATTCCAGGGCTTTGCGCAATGGCTGTGCGCAAATGGCCGCCCCGGTCATGCGTCCCCGTGCACGGCGCCTGCCGGGCGGCTTTCTGATAGGGTGGAGCCCAAGCATGGAGCCAAGAAAGGGAGTTTCGTGATGGACAGCCAGGGCGCAGGCGGCAAGCCGGAGGTCAAGTCACAGGAGGATCTTCGTACCCATTTCGGGCAGGTGAGTCCGCTCGCCGAGAAGAAGGTGCTCCATCATCTCGACAAGTTCTGCCGCGACTTCATCGCGCTGTCGCCGTTCCTCATCGTCGCCTCGAGCGACGGCAACGGCCATGCCGACGCCAGCCCGCGCGGCGATGCGCCCGGCTTCGTCGCCGTGATCGACGACAGGACGCTGCTGATCCCGGACCGCCGCGGCAACAACCGGGTCGATACGTTCGGCAACATCCTGGCCTCACCCGGGATCGGCCTGATCTTCCTGGTGCCCGGCATCAACGAGACGCTGCGGGTCAACGGACGCGCCGAGGTCTCCCAGGAACCGGATCTGCTGACGCCGCTAACCGTGCAGAACGTCACGCCGGTGATCGGCCTCAAAGTGCATGTCGAGGAGGCCTACTTCCATTGCGGCAAGGCGCTGATGCGCTCAAAGCTGTGGAGTCCCGCCGCGCAGGTCGAGCGCAGCAGCTTCCCGACGCTCGGGCGGATCATCGCCGAGCAGACCGCCGCGATCGAGGTCGAGACCGCGGAAAAAGTGATGGAAGAGGCGTATCGGACGAGATTGTACTGAGGGAGACCGGTGCCGATGCTAGCCAGGATACCCAGAGCTGAGCAGTAACCGCAGTATGTGGTCGCCAGAATCACCGGACCCGCATCACGACGTGATGCGGGCCCGGTTGCGATTACGTGGTCAGTGTCCGCCGTGGCCGTGGCCCTCGGCGGCCTTCAGCGCCACCGCGAGATTGCGCACCGGACGCGTCACCAGCGGCTCGAGATCGAAGCGCTTCTCGAGCAGCTTGAGGATCGAGGTCGTGTCGAAGTCCTCATGTGCGACACCCGAGCGGTCGAAGCGCTTGGAGATCAGGATCGCTGGAATGCGCGTGCCCGGCCCCCACTGATCCGCAGCCCTGGCGTCGGCACCACGACGGTTGTGCGGCGGGGGCGGCACGTGATCCCACTGCCCGCCGAACTCGTCATAGGTGATGATGATCAGCGTGTCCTTGCCGTCCGGACCTTCGGTGATCGCCTTGATCAGGTCGACCAGATGCTGGCTGCCTTCGGACTCGCTGGTATAGCCGGGATGCTCGTTCTCCTCGCCGATCGGCTTGATGAAGCTGACCTGCTTCAGCGTGCCGTTCTTGGCGGCCTGGATGAACTCCGCCTCGTCCTTCAGATGGTCCTTGCGGGCCTTGGTGCCGGGCGCATAAGCAGCGAAGTAGTTGAGCGCCTGGTGGTGGAACTGGAAGGTCACGTCGGGGCAGTTCGGGAACACCGCCGTGGAGAGATGGTTCGGATCGGCGCAGGTGGTGCCAGTGCCGTTGGTCCAGCCGGAGGCGCCGATGTCACCATTGGCGTTCGACCAGCCGCCCGAATACCAGGCCCAGTCGATATTCTTGGCCGAGAGCCGGTCGCCGATGTTCGGCGTCTTGAGCGGCGGCAGGCGGCGGGCTTCAGCCGTCCCCGGCGAATAGGGCTGATAGAACGGCTGCGTGGTGTTGACCGCGTAGTCGCCGCAAGCGAGCCCGGCAGGTAGACCGGCCTGGTTGCACTTGGCGGTCAGCTGTGCGTCCTTCACCGTCGAGGTCGGCGTATAAAGCGGCGTGCTGGTCGGCATGCCGTTGGCATCGACGATCGAGTGCAGGTCGTTGGCGCTGCCGTCGTTCGGTGCGCCGGCGAACTGCGGCGCGGCCGCCGCGACGAAGAACTGGTGGTTCAGGAACGAGCCACCGAAGGCAGCCTGGAAGAAGCTGTCGGCGATGACGTAGTTCGGCGCGCCGCGACTGTGGAGATAGGTGTAGATCGGCAGCTTCTTGGTGTCGTAGTAACCCATCACCAGACCCGAGGCATCGCTGCCGACCATGTAGCGGTTCTGCCGGCCGCCGTTGATCTGGTACTGTTCGCTGTAGAAGCGGTGCACGATGTCCTCGGTGCAGCCGCCGGGCGCGCCGGTGCCGTTGAGGAAGCCGTGGGCGGCAAAGGTGCCGAGCGGCTTCGGACAGGTGGTCGCCGAGGTCGGGATGAAGGCGTTGATCTCGAACGGCTTGTTCTTGAACGCGCTGAGGATCGCCACCGAACCGGTGGTATCGGTGCAGCTGGTGGCCAGCGGCGACGGCGAGGTCAGGTTGACGTCGTTCTGCAGCAGGCAGCCGAACACCGTCTGATTGTCCTGGCGGACCTGCAGGGTGTGCGACGGATCGGCATCGGAGGTGCCGTTGATCCGGTCGCGGCCCACGTCGCCCCAATGACCGTAGAGGTTATCGAAGCTGTGGTTCTCCTGATAAATGATGACGATGTGCTTGTAATGCTTGGCACCGTCATGATCGCGGTCGCCGTGCTTCAGCTCATTGAGCTCGTCTTTGACCTCGTTCTTGAACTGATCGATGATCTTGTCGACGATGTTTTCAGCATTCGCCGACGGCGAGACGGCAGCAGCGCCAGCAACAATTGCGAGCGCCGGAATGGCTCCCCAAAGCCGCATCATGTTCTCCTGATTAGAAAGATGAACGAATGTGTCTGACGCTACGCAAGACACATTTCGCTGCGATGACCGATGTGCGACATGCTGTCACCCGATCACATGTTTTCATTCGCGCGCAACATTCATTGCGCTTCGTGCCCCGGCGTCATCAAACTGCAAACAACATTCGTCTATCCAGACGGGCTGTCGGTGATCCCGCCGACGAGAAACTGTCATCTGCGTGACATCTTCCGTCCGCGATTGCGCAATTATTGCTTGTTTCCAGGGGGCATTTTCTCGTGATGGCTCGGCATTTCCTTGCGTGCGGATTCGGCGGACGTCGCAGAGTTGCTGCGGAACGCGCCGTAAGGCCGATCGCAATCGCGTTGACAGCGCTCGCGGTGACGCTGCTGCCGCTGCCCGTCGCTGCATTTCCGCTGGGCGGCGACCAGACCGTGCTGCCGGCCGGCACGGAGTTCGCGGAAGATGCGCTGGCACGTCCGCGCGAGCTGTTCCATTCGGAGGCGATCGGCGGCCGCAAGTCCTACATGGTCAATCTCGGCGATCTCGCCTTCAACTCGCCGTCTATCCTGGGCGGCAAGGCCCGGCAGGCCGAAATGAGCTGCGGCACCTGCCACGTCAACGGCGCTTCGAACGCAAAGCTGTTCGTGCCCGGCGCCTCCTCGCGCCCCGGCACCTTCGACACCACCAGCCTCGCCTTCAATCACAAGACCTTCAACAGCATCCTCGATCCGGTCCGGATCCCCAGCCTGCGCGGCGCCCGTTTCCTGGCGCCGTACGGACATGACGGTCGCATCGGCTCGCTGCGCGACTTCGTATATAATGTCATCGTCAACGAATTTTCCGGACCGCGGCCGTCGGACGAAATCCTCGACGCCCTCGTTGCCTATGTCAACGACATCGATTTCCTGCCCAATCCGCGCATCACGCCCGGCGGCCGGCTGGCCGACGCGGCAAGCGATTCCGAGCGGCGCGGCGAAAAGCTGTTCCTCAAGCCGTTCCCGCACCAGCCCCAACTCAGCTGCGGCACCTGTCATATCCCCACCGGAACGTTCAACGATCAGGTGCGGCACGACGTCGGCTCGGGCGGGCTGGTCAAGACGCCTACGCTGCTGAACGCGAATTTCAACGGGCCCTATTTCCACGACGGGCGATATGACAGTTACGAGCAGGTGGTGGACCATTTCGACCGCCTGTTCGAGCTCAACCTCTCGCCGCAGGATACACAGGATCTGGTCGCCTATCTGAACGCCGTCGGCGACGCCGACCGCCCGTTCGGCAAGGACGGCGTCATGATCCGAATGAAGGAAGTGCAGGAACTGTCGAGCGTGCTCGACATCGCGATCCCCGCCGCCGACAAGGCCGTGGTGTCGCTGGCCGTCACCGGCGTCGGCGCCGAACTGCGCGAAATCACCGAGCGCATACCCGACATCAGGAATATCGCGCTCGGCGGACGGGACGAGCGGCTTGCGGCCCGCGCCGCCCTCAAGGACCTCGTGCTCAGCCTGCGCCGGATCGACCTCGCCGTCGGCGCCGGCCGCATCGACGAGGCGACGGCGGAGTACAACAACTTCTCCAAGCTCATCAGCTTCGATATTCCGATCGCGCTGAAAAAGGCCGAGCCATGGTCGCTGTTCAACAACGACGTGCACGAGCGGCACTATAACGCCCTCGGCCGGATGCTGCTGACGACGAGCCAGCAATCGCAGTGACACCCGCCGGCAGGCCGCCGGCTCATTCTGCGGCCGGTGGCGCGACCCTCACATCGCTCTGCTGAATCCGGCGGATCAGCGCCTGCGGATCGAATTTTCTGGCGCCGGCCGGTATCTCGAAGGATTGCGCCGGCTGAGGCTCGTCGCGGACGTGATCGGCCGATATCATCACCCCATCGGCGGTCTTGATCCGGAGCGGAAACCGGCGTTCGCGATCGACCCAGCCGACGAAACCGAGGCCTGATCCCGCCTCGACCCGATAGACTTCGGTGTTGCGGCCGCCGATCATCTCCTCGCCGTCGCGCCCGCAGCGCCAGGTTTCCGGCTGCTTCTCCGCGGCGAGTTGCGCCATCATCAGCCATTGCCGGCAGGGATCGTCGGGATCGACCGTGACGAATGTCCGGGTGAGCGGGCTCGACTGCCGCGAATCCATGAACACCCGCGCCTGCGGACGAACGAAATAAGCCGTCGGCTTCGTCGCATCGACCAGAAAGAAGCCGTCGGGAACGGCCGGCGCTTCGATCCGCGCTTTCTCGCCCGATACGCGCAGGTGTCCCGCCGCCGTCGCTCCGCCGCCTGTTCTGACGAGATCGGCCGAGAATTGCTGCGCAGCCGCCGATGCCGCTGCAAGCGCGATACTTGCCGCTGCAGCCAGCCGGGTCACGATCGTCCTGCGCCCAAAAACCATCATGTCATCTTGCCTCATTGCGAACCATCAATATGGCAGCGCCGGCCGAACCATGGTTCGGCCGGCGCTGGTCGTGGATGGGATCACGTCCTGGACGATTGTGCGGTCATCACTCGGTGTAGGACAGCGTCACCGGCTTGCTGAAGTCGAACGCGTCGAACAGGTCGGACAGCGCCGGACTGTTGGTCGGCACATACGCGTTTTGTTTCGAGTAGGTCGGGTTCGGCAGGTTGTCGCGGCTGCGGACCGTGAGCGGCTGCAGGCCCCAGTTGCGCTCGATGAACTTCAACAGCGAAACGTGGTCGCCGTAGTTGTGATAGATCTTGCCGCCCGTCGAATAGGGCGAGAGGATCAGGATCGGCATGCGCGGCCCGTCGCCGAAATAGTCGATCGACTGGATGTAGCCGGAATCCCAGTAACCGCCGGCTTCGTCCCAGGTGATGAACACCGCGGTCTCGGCCTTCAGCTCCGGATTGTTGTCCAGCGCGTTGAGCACGTTCAGGGCGTAGGCCTCGAACAGATCGACCTTCGAGCTCTGCGGGTGACCGTCGAGCAGACCATCCGGCTTGCCGAACGACACCGCGGGCAGCGTGTTGTTCTGGATTGCCGTGATCAGATCGGCAGTATCCTTGATATGGGCCTGGCGCACGGCCGGGTTTGCCATGATCGAGGTCGCATACTGGAACGGATTGCAGATCTGGCAGTAGGCGACCCCGAGTGCGTGGGCCGGATCGGCCAGCGCGGCAGCATTGAGGTCGGGCTTCGACGGGTTGGCGGCCACCGCAGCGTTGGAAAGCGCAACGGCATCGTTATACGCACCGCCATAATACGCCCACGAGATGTTCTTCTCGATCAGCGCGTCGCCGATGGTGCGAACCGGCGACGGCGGAAGATTGTTGCCGCCCGACAGCGCACCGTTCGGCAGATAGCCGGGGTTGACGTTGTTGAGCATGTAGTAGTGGTTGGGCTTGCAGTTCGGCTCCGCCGCGTACGGCAGGCTGTTGAGATAGGTCACGATCGGCTTCACGCCGGGATGGGACACGTCGGAGCAATCGGTGAAGTTGCCGTCGACAGTGTAGCGGTTGACCGTGCCTGCGACGGGGTTCGGATTGGCGATCGCGGTAGCCGGCGGCGTGGCCGGGTTGCCGTTGCCGTCGCTCCAGAAGCCAGCATCGCCGGTACCGAGCATGAAGTGGTTGGCGCCGGTGCCGCCGTGGAACGACTGATGGAAGTTGTCGCCCAGCGTGAAGCGGTCGGCCAGCATCTTCAGCACCGGAGCCTGACCCTGCTGGGCATTGTAGAAGCCCATCGAGTTACCCATGCTCTTGTTCGACGCCGAATAGGTCGCCATCACGAACGGGAACAAATCGTTCAGGCAGCCCGAATTGTTGTTCTTGTTCGCACTGGCGGCGCTGCAATCTTCCTGCTGCCAGTCCTGATAGAAGCGGTGCGTGGTGTCGCCGGTGTAGTCGTCGTCGCTGATCTGCTGGCCCTGCAGCGGGAACGGTCCGGTCAGCGAGCCAGCGCCGGGAACGCGGGAGTCCAGCACATTGGTCGGCAGACCGCTGAAACCGGTGGTGAGGATGTCGAGATCGGCCGGATCCATGTCCTTCTCGACGCTCGCCTCAGCGATCGTCTTGAACGGCGGCGAGGTATCGCTTTGTCCGGTCGGGGTGCCCGCAGTGTTCGGCTGCGGCATCTGATTGGTCGCGCTGTAGGGCGACTTCGCGATCTGCGGCGCGCCGATGTAGAACGAGTTCTGGGCGGCGACCGAGAACTGCTGCGCCTGCGCGAAGTTCGGGCCCGGCGTTCCATCCTCGTTGACGATGCCCTTCGACAATAGGTTGGAAATGGTCTGGCCCTTGCCCTTCGGCTTGTAGATGCCGAACGTGTGGTCAAGGCCGCGGTTTTCGCCGATCAGGATGATGACGTGCTTGATCGGCGAGGCGGTCTTCACCTTGTCGCCATGGCCGTTGTTGCCATGATCGCTATCGCCGTGATGCTCGTGCTTGGCGTTGTTGCCGTTGTCCTGATGTTTGTGATGGGAGCGGTTGTCCCAATCGCTATGACCGCCCGGATAGTGAGCGGCATACGCTGCAGTTGCGACGAGCACCGTAGACGCTACGCAGAGCGCCGTGCTGGTTCGCCAGTTCCTTTTATCGTTGAAAGCCATTGTCGACCTCGGGTGTTTGCAGTTAGCAACACTCTCTCCCTAGTGCGACAATATGACGCAGGCGTATCGTTGGCATGAAAGCGCAGAGGAAATTTCGAACTGTTCAAAATTTTCTGCGAGACACGCGCACCCGCAATGATCAATGCATCAAGACGACTGCCCGCTGTTCAACCAGCGATCGCAATCGTCTTCAACGCACGGTCGATGCAGCGATGGCTGCCGCACACACCGACATGAAAAATGATTTGGTCTATCTCAAATCGCTCAATGCCGCAGATGCTTCGACTGCATCACCTGACGAAGCGCGGCATAATGCTGATCGTGAACGTCTTGATTGAACAGCGACCACGGCTCGGCGCTCGCCAGCACTGCCGGAACAGCCGCCGCCATCAAATAGCGATAGTTCCTGAATTCGGTCGCCGCGTCGGCGTGGCGTCCCGCTGCGACCGCCATATCGATTCGCCGCAGCGTCAGCACCAGTTCCTTGAGACTGTTGCGAGCAACCACGCGCTGCTGCTCGCCGCCTGACACGCTGGTATTCTTGCGATCGGGATATTGCTCGGTGAGCTCGCGCAGCTCGCGTCCGATCGTATCGACCGCCAGCGCAACGATCTCCTTGTCGCCGGCCGGGATCGCGGTCGCGAGCACCGTCGAGAAGTCGTTGATCTCCTTCAACGTCGCGCCGGCGCCGTCGCGTTCATAGGGCTGCGCGCCGTCGCCGACGGCAGTCAGATAGGCGACGAGGTCAAGCTTGTCCTGCGCCGAAAGCGCGAGATCGAAGGTCCGGTCGAAATAGTCGACCACCTGAGCGAAATTGTCGAAGCGGCCGTCATGAAAATAGGGCGCGTTGAAGTCGGCGTTGCGCAAGGTCGGCGTCTTGAACAGGCCGCCGGTGCCGATGTCGTGCTGTTGATGATCGACGAAGCCGGACGACGGAACGTGGCAGCCGGCGCAGCTCATCGCCGGATCATGCGGGAACGGCTTTGCGAACAGCGCCTCGCCGCGGCGCTCGGATTCGCTGATCTTGCCGACCAGCCGTCCGCCGGGACCAAGGTCCTGATTGGGCAGGAAGTCAATGTCCTGGATATAGGCCACGATCGCGTCGAGCGTTGTCGGGGACGGCTCCGGTCCTGCGAACTCGTTGGTGATGACATTGTGGACGAAGTCGCGCAGCGAGGCGAAGCGGCCGTCGGCCCCATAGGGCGCGAGATAGCGGGCGCCGCGCAGGCTCGGGATCCGCACCGGATCGAGCACCAGATTGTCGGCCTTCGGATTGAACAGCGGACCGGTGGTGTCGAAGGTGCCGGGACGACTCGACATCTTCGGCATGAAGAACTTGGCGTTGTTGGCGCCGTTGACGTGGCAGGTGCCGCAGCTCACGCCGGCCTGCCGCGCCACCTCACCGAGCAGCCCCGGCGAATTGAAGGCGAGATCGCCGAGATTCACGAGATAGGATTTGCTGCCGGTGATCTCGGAGCGGAACACCTCGCGCGGCTTGTCGAGCGCATCCTCGTTCAGCTCGGTGCTGGCAGGCAACACGGTCTTGTTGCCGTCGACCGGAAACGCCACCGCACGCCCGAGCAATGCAACGGCCATCAAACCGCAGGCGAGCGCGGTCAGCCGCAACCGAAGCGAAGTCATCGCGCCTGCGCCTCCAGGGTCGGCCGCTGCAGGCCGAGCTTCGCCGACGCGCCCTGCAGCGCCACCACCAGCTCCTCGCTGGTGCGGCGCAGATCGGCGATGTCGACATGCGGAAGATCGGGCGTGGCGACGATCGCCTGGAGGCGCTCGATCCGGTTGGTCACCATCTCGTCGAGCTTACCGTCGACGGTGTTGAGCGCAGCCGAGAAGATCGTGTGGTAGGCGAACTCGATGCCGGCGATGTTGTTACGCATGTCGTCGAGCGACGTACCGCTGATCCGCGACTCGCCGCCGTCAGCCTTGCTCTCACCGACCTCGTAGGCGAGCCGCACGGTGCCGTCCAGCAGCCCCTGTGGTGTCAGCTTGATGTCCTTCAGCCGACCATTGAGATCGCTCAGATGGCCGACCAACGCCACCGCATCGGCGTTGACGTCGGTGGTGCCCGCGCCGAACAGCTTCGCCTCAATGGCGTGGAATCCGCTCTCGGCGTTCGGCCAGGCGTCAATCTGCGCATCGAGCTCGGGGACGAAACCCGTGGTGAAAACTTCCGAGCGCTCCCAACCAGCGCGCGCCGAAAGCCAGGCTTTCTTCGCACCGGCCAAATCCGCCGCCGCCGCGCGCTCCTGCAAAGCACGCGCGCCTGCCAGCGCGCTGCCGACCCCGTCGATCAAATACGGCCGATAGCGCTCGGCTCCCTCTTCCAGCGCGCCGGCATTCGCCGGGCGTGCGCCAGCCAACGCGGCCAGCAGAGCAAGGCACGTCGCCACTCGCATCCTGTACATTGTCAACCCACTCATCCGCCGCGAGGGCTCGCGGCTCGCAGTGATGCGGACTATTGTCGGTATCCTATGCGGATTTGTGACAGGCGCGCTGCTTTGTCGCATCTTTGCTATGCCGACATTGTCGTCGACGATCAACTTCTCGCAAGGTCGGATCTGCCGGTCGATTGAGAAATCTGCTGTTCAACACGGGCAAGTTGTTGCAACAACGCGACCGCGCCCCCCCTCACCGCTCTCGCCACCATGCATATCGATCGCGAAGCTCTCTATTTCCTCGCAAGTTACGGCACGCTTGTCGTGCTCTGCTGCGCCGTCGCGTGGATCGACCTTCGCCACGGCATCATTCCCGACCGGCTGAATCTCACGATCGCGGTCCTCGGTCTCATCCGCGTCGCCATCGACGACGGCGCGATGGCCGTGTTGACCGCAACAGGCGTCGCTGGCCTGGTCGGCCTGCTGTTCTGGCTATTCCAGCGCCTGTATTTCCGCGTGCGCCACGTCGAAGGGCTCGGACTTGGCGACGTCAAGTTTCTCGCCGCCGCCGCGATCTGGGTCGGCCTTGCCGGAGTTCCGACCTTGCTTTTGATCGCCGCGCTCGCAGCGCTGGGCGTCGCCGGCTGCCTGATGCTCGCGGGCCACGAGATGAAGCGCCAGAGCTCGCTGCCGTTCGGTCCGTTCCTTGCGCTCGGGCTGCTGCTGACGCCTGCCTTGCAACAATGGCTCGGCCTCAACTAGCAACCGCCGCTAAAGCGCGATGAGATTTGGTTGAATCGTCATCGCGCTTTAGCCCTTTGTTTGAGCATGATCTTTTCGGAAAACGCTTCGCACTTTACCCGATCATGCTTTAGTGGCGTACGATGAAGGGCCTTCGCTCCGAGCTCACCGGCAAGAGTTGATTCTCACTGCCTTCCGTGCCGGGTTGCGGCAGCGCCAGCAACGCACCCTGCTGATCTTTCTCCATCGTCACTTCGCGCCCGTTGATGGTGCGCAGCTTCCAACCCTGAAAATCTTCGCCGATCCGGAGCCGCAGCGGGGCCTTGGTGGATTGATCGAGAAAAATCCCAAAGCTTTCATCGCCTCCCGCGATGGTGCCGACCAGCGACAACGGCGGCGGCTCGACCTCGGCCTGGCGCGGTGGCGATGGCTTGGCGACGACCGGTTCGGCAACGATTTCGGGCGGCGGCGGCCGACGCGACGGCGAAAACACCGGACGGTCGCGCGTGTTGGACAGTGTCTTGAGCGGGATGCCCCATAGCGGATTGTCGCTGAGAGGGCGGGCCACCGGTGCCGCCAGCGGCGGTGGCGCCCGGACCGACGTCACGGGTTCCGAAGTCACCGGTGGCTCGGCAGGCGGCGGCGAACTCAGCACCCGCCCGCCCAGCCGGGTATCGTCGACCAGCCCGGCATCGAGTGCGTCGCCGGATACGTCCGAGACGGCAGCCGGCACGGGATGCACCGACACGGCCCAGAGCGCGAGGATCGCTGCGACGTACCGCATCATTTGGCGCCTCGCCATTGTCCGGAGACACCGAGCAGCACGCGCATCTTTCCCTTTCCCGGGTCGGCATCCCTGGCTGCGCCTTCGGTCGGCGGCTGCACCACCAATTGATCGATGAACAGGAACGGCATGCCGGCCTCGAGATCGTAAAGCACCTGCTGCAATTGCGGCTGCTCGATCTCGCAGCTTGCGACCATGCTGATGAAGCCGGCTTTGGCCGGCATGTTGGGAACGTCGAGCTGGGTCGACAACACGTTGCCGCCGAACTTGATCACCGCCTCCGAGACGCGCTGCAGCAGGTTGGCGCCGGCAACCGTGACGGTGGCGCCCTCGAGATAGGCCGAGCCGGCCGGCATCGCCGCCGCTCCCGGCGGCGCGCTCGCCTTCGGCCGGCCTTCCAATTGCGCGAGCAGCGCAGCGGTCGCCGCCACTTCGCCGCGCAGGCCGACGATCTCGGTGAGCGAGGTCACCACCACGAACAGCAGCAGGGCAGCCAGGCCGAGATAGCTCGTCGCCGCCACCAGCGGCGTGGTGCTGATCGATGTCAGCGAACGGGACCATGTGCTCATGAGCCGGATCCGAAATAGGCGGTGATATTGGCTTCGACGTGGAAACGTTCCGCCGATTCATTCGCCGCGCGCGTGGTCGGGGCGAAAAAGGTCGCGCGCGTGAACTGGGGCGACTGTTCCAGCAAGCGGATCAGGGACGGCGCGTCCTGCGTCATGCCGATCACCTGCACTTTGCTGCCCTCGATGCGCAATTCGGTGACGTAGGTCGTATCCGGCAGCACGCGCGAGAGAGCTTCCAGCACCATGACGCTCGATGGCGTCGTCTGCTTGCGCTTGGCCAGCAGCCCGATCCCGGTTTCGCCATTGGCACCGATGCGAAGCGCGGCGCGGCGCTGCGAGATCTGGCGTTGCAGGTCCTCCCGCTGGGATTGCAGCGATCCGCCGAGATAGATGTTGAGCAGCAGCGCGGCCGCCGCCGCGATCCCGGTCGAGACCAGGCCGATGCGCAGCAGGCGTGGAACCTGCGGCCCGGCCAGACCTCGCAGCTGCCGGTCGAGCAGCGTCACCTGCAGCGGCGCGCCGTCACTGCCGACCGCCGGTGCCGACACCACAATGGACGCAGCCCCCACCGTCCTCGCCAACCGCAGCAGCGGATCGACCTTGGCCGCGGAGGTGGCGCTGAACGCAACCTCGATGCGGTCGTTGGAGACCGGCTGCGGCGATCCCCAGCCGAACACGGCCTCCGCCGCAGTCCAAGGCGTCAGGCGATCGACCTGGGCACGGACCATGCCGTCGAGGAAATCGGCCGCCTGGCTCGGAAAATCGAGCAAGCGGCTCACGACATACGCGGATTGCAAGCGCACCTCGATGCGGCTGCCGTCGAACGCGGTCTTCCAGTCCGCCGGCGGCTGCGGCGAATCGTGGTCCAGCCGTAGCGAAAGCGCCGCCGGAGCACGACCATCCTTCGACGCCGCGATGCTGGCGGCGAAACTGCCGTCGGCATTTTCATCGAGCTGGACGGTGCGCTTGCGCACAAATCGTCCCGCGGCACCGTCAACCGCGATCGCAACGGCACCGATCCACTGCTCGAACCATTGTCGCGCTTCAGCAAACAAGGCCATCAACCCCTCCCGCGACGCAGGACCGGAGCCCTCGGCTCGACATCGTCCTGCCACGACAGCACACGATACGGCTCGACCTTGTCACCGAGCGCGATCACCGCTTCGGACGTGGTGCGGCGGCCATTGCGGAACCGGATCGTCAGCGCGACCCGGTAGCACGGGCTTTGCGCCGTCGACGCCGCGCTCTGTGGGTTCGGAGCTTGCGTCCCGAAACCGCCGTTCGACGACAGGCCGCGTCCGCCAAATCCATCCTGGTCACCCAATGAGCCGCCGGTGGCGACGACGACTTCCGGTGCCGCGATCGCCGGATCGACATCCGGCGAACCGTTGAACACAGTGACGAACGGCAAGGCACGGTCGACCAGTGCGGCCGGCATGCCGGCCACCAGCGCCAGTTCGTTGACATGGGTGAAGAGCGCTTGCCTCGGCACATAGCCGAGTGCGTTGTAACGCGCGGCTTCCACGTTCTCGCTGCCCGGCGTAGGCCGCGTTCGCCAGCCGACCACCCGATCCGCATACTCGGTCGCGGCGTCCTTGCGCGCGCCGAGCACCGTGAACAGGCCGGCCAGCGTGGTCTTCGATGCGTAGTTGAGGTCGATGCGGGCCGCTTCCGAGGTGAACGTCACCTCGACGCTCGACTCGTCGAGCCGGAACTGAAACGCGCCGCGGGGCGGTCGCGCCTTCTCGTCCGACAGCGCCAATTGATAGGCCGCGAGCTCCAGCCCGGCCGAGACCAGCGCCTCGGTCTGCAACGCCATGTCGTTGGCCGCCAGCGCACGGACCGATGCGGAAAGATAGGCCGAGAAGATGATGGCCAGCGACGAGAGCGCCAGCAGGATCCACAGCACCGCGACGATAACGAAGCCGCGGTTGGCCGAAGATCGACGGATGTTGCCGGGCGCACCCATCATGTCTTCCCCGGATCGGCAGCGCTGTCCGAGTTGCCCTTGTCGCCACAATTGCCGTCCGGCTTGGTGCAGTCGCTCGGAATCTGGACATGGATCGGCGCGATGGTCGAGACCGAAAGGACCTTCTGGCTGCCGGCGTCACGCACCGTCAGGCGGATCATGGCCGGCAGCCGATCGGCGTCCCGCCATACGTTCTTCCAGACCCGATCGGGACCTGCATAGGCGAACGACAGGCGATAGGGCGCGCGCAGCAGCACCACCGGGCCGCCGAGATGCACCTGCTCCGACAGCGATACGCCGTCGGCGAGCGGGGTGAACCGCGCCTGCGAGCGCACGGTGACGAACTCGCCGCGATCCCTGATCTCGCCGAGACGAACGATGTCGAGGCCGGGGCCCGCATTTGGTCCCACGGATGTGCGCACGAACATGACCGACAATTCCGATCCGTCGAACAGCGGCTGCCGGGTCTGGCGGTTGGCGGGAACGAATTCCGCCGCCGCGAGATCGGCACCGATCCGCTCCAGCGCAATCCCGATCAATTCGCTGCGCTGGATGCGATCGAGGCCGCGGTTCCAACTCGGCAGGAATTCCGCGGTGATGCTGGCGAGCGCCGACAGCAGCAGACCCATCAGCGCCAGTGCGACGATGGTCTCGATCAGGGTAAATCCGCGCTCATGGGCCCGCGAGGTGCGATGTGACGGGGTCATTCCGATGGCCTCGGCATCAACCGCACGGTGCGGATATCCGACAACCCTCCGCTCGGGGATCTGACGCGGATCCTCACCAGCTCCGGCGTCCACGCCACGTTGGCGCCGGGCACATCCCAGCCATTGCCGAGCGGGCTGACGTCGATGGTCCAACGATAGCCTTCCGCCTGCCCTGTCGACGTGCCGTTTTGCAGCTCGGCGCGCCGCGGGATGCCGACCGTCATCAAGGTGCGCGCCGCCTGCATCAGGGCGACGTGCTGCTCCAGCGCCCGCACCCCGCGCACCTTGCCGGCCATGACGGCACCGATCGCGACGACAGAGACAGCCACCAGCGCCAGTGCCACCAGCACCTCGATGATGGTGAATCCCGCCTCGGGGCGGTTAATTGGCGGCGATGGAGCGAGCAACGACTTCGACCCTTCCGGTAAGCCAGTTGACGCGGACTTCGTACCCGGCATCGAGCCGCGTCAGCGCGATCGAGCCGCCGCAGGAGCCGCCATTGGGGAAGAAGCGAATGGTCGAGAGCGCGGCCTGGCGCCGGCAGGTCTGCGGCAGCACGGCATCGAATCGCACATCCTCGGGAATTCGCACCATCATGCGCGACGAGCCGGAATGGATCACGCGGCTCGATGCATCGACCAGTGTCGCGATGCTGCTGCTGCGTTCGATCGCGGCATTGCGATCGGCCTTCAGCAGCGTCGCGGCTTGCAGCGCATAGGCCTGCAACCGCGACCGCGACGTCTGGTGCGGAATGAACGGCAGCAGCACGGCAGCCAGCAACGCGATGATGGCGAGCACGCACACCATCTCGAGCATCGTAAAGCCGCGCTGTGCCGCGTCATTCATTGCCGTCATTCGCTCCCGTTGACGGCGGCCGTCGCCTTCTCCAGCGAGATGTCGGCGGAGGTGCCGCTGCCGCCTTCCTGGCCGTCGGCGCCGTAGGAGATGATGTCGTAGGGGCCGTGCTCGCCGGGCGAGCGATAGATGTAAGGATGGCTCCACGGATCGTTCGGCACGTTGCCGCCCTTCAGATACGGCCCGTTCCATGCCGCAACGCCCGGCGTGCGCCGCACCAGCGCCGCGAGTCCTTCCGCGGAGGACGGGAAGCGGCCGGCATCGAGATAGAACAGGTCGAGCGCGCTGGAGAAGCTCTGCAGCTGAATCCGCGCGGCCTTGACCTTGGATTCGCTGAGATAGTTGAGGACGCGCGGTCCGATCAGCCCCATGATGAGGCCGATGATCGCGATCACCACCAGCATTTCGACCAGGGTGAAGCCCTCCTGGCCGGAGCGGATCGGCCTTCGCGCATCGGGTTTTGCGCGGGTGGCAAACAGTCCAGCGGTGGTGTTGCGCCAAGTCATGATCGAAGACCCCTGCTCTAATTGACAAGCTGCGTGACCGAGAGCAGCGCCGTCATGACCGACACGATCAGGCCGCCGACGACGGTGCTGATGGTAATGATCGCCAGCGGTCCGACGATGCCGACCACCCGGTCCAATGTGCGCTGCAATTTTGCTTCGTAGAATTCCGCGACCCGCCCTGCCAGGGCCGGCAGTTGCCCGGTTTCCTCGCCCAGCCGCAGCATGCGGACCGCCATCGCGGGAAGATTGTCGGCGGCGGCGAGCGCGTCGCACAATTTCCCGCCGTGGCGGACGCGGTCGGCCGCGGCGGCCCAGTTCGCTTCGCTCCCGGTCACCGACATGATGTCGACCAGGATGCGCAGTGCCGCGGTGAGATTGACGCCGCTGCCGAGCAGGACGCCGAGATTGCGGCAGAACAGGCTGGCGCGATAGAACTGAAAGCCGTTGCGGATGCCGGGAATCCGCGAGATGGCATCGGCCAGGGCGGCGCGCACCCGCGCCTGCCGCAGCAGCCACCACGCAAGGGCAATCATGCCCGCCGCCGTCAGGCTGGCCACCGTCGCATTGGCGCGCAGGAAATCAGACACCGCGATGAAGCTGGCAAGCGCCGTATCCGACTTGCCGCCGAAATCTCCGAGCACGCTAGAGAATTGCGGCAGCACGAACAGGAGGAAGAACAGCATCACGCCGGTCGCCGCGATCAGCACGAAGACCGGATACTGCATCGCGTCGGTCAGCTTGCGCCGCATCGCCTCGGAACGCGCGCGCTCGATGCCGAGCATCTCGAGCACGGTATCGAGCGTGCCGGAGATTTCGCCGACCCGCACCAGGGCAACGTACATCGGCGGGAACAGCGACGGATGATCGGCCACCGCATCGGCAAAGCTCTCGCCGGTGAGCAGCGCGGCCCGGATCTTGGCGACCACCGGACGCATCCGCCCGACATCGGCATCGCCTGACAACAGTTCGAGCGCGTCGTCGAGCCGCGCGCCCGCCTTGAGCAGCAGCGCAAGATCGCGGGTGAAGATGGTCACCTCGGCGGAACTCGGTCCGCCGAACGGGCTACGGCCGCCGCCGGCGCTGGAGGCGCGCTTGTCCTCGACGGTTTCGATCGGCAGCAGCTTCAGATATTCGATCCGCCGCGCCACCTCGGCCGCGGTCGGCGCCGAAATCGTGCCGTTGACGACTTCGCCGGTCTGGGTGAGAGCGCGGTAGCGAAAATTCGGCACAGCGTCACCGCACGGTCGTGACGCGGAGGATTTCGGCGGGCGACGTCAACCCGGCGCGGCATTTGGCAATGCCGTCGGCAAGCATCGTAGTCATGCCGCCGCGGATCGCCATGGCGTCGATCTTCAGGCCGTCGGTACGCTCTCCGATCAACTCGCGCAGTTCGTCGGACAGTTCGAGCAATTCGAACACGCCGAGGCGGCCGCGATAACCGGTTCCGCCGCAGCGCTCGCAGCCGCACGGCTGGTGCACGATCTCGTCGGCGCGGAAGCCGAGCGCGCCGAGCCTCGGATCCTCGGTGAAATCGGCCGCCGCCAGCGGCCGCGCTGTCTTGCAGCGCTCGCAGAGCTGACGGACGAGACGCTGCGCAATCACGCCACGCAGCACCGAGCGCAGCAGATAGCCTTCGACGCCGAGGTCGAGCATCCGCGGCACCGCGGCCGCCGCGGTTTCGGTGTGCAGCGTCGTCAGCACAAGATGGCCGGTCAGCGCCGCGTGCACGGCGACATGTGCGGTCTCGGTATCGCGGATTTCGCCGACCATGATCACATCAGGGTCCTGGCGGACGAAGGAGCGCAGCGCGGTGGCGAAGGTCAGGCCGATCGCCGGTTTGACCTGGGACTGGTTGACGCCCGGGATCTCATATTCGACCGGGTCCTCGATGGTCAGGATCTTGCGGGTCGGTTCGTTGAGGATCGAGAGGATGGTCGCGAGCGTCGTGGTCTTTCCGCTGCCGGTCGGCCCGGTGATGACGATCATGCCATGCGGCAGCTTGAGCAGCCGCCTCAGCTTGGTCTCGTCGGGCGGCGAGAATCCCAGCTTGTCGACGACCAGCAACCCGCGATCCTTGGGCAGGATACGGATGACGGCGGACTCGCCGTGCTGGGTCGGCATGATCGCGACGCGGATGTCGATGTCGGCGCGTCCCGCGCGCAGCCGCGCCGCGCCGTCCTGCGGCAAGCGGCGTTCGGCGATGTTGAGATTGGCGATGATCTTGATGCGGGAGACCACGGCCTGGGGCAGCACGCCTGACAGTGCCGAGACTGGCCGCAGCAAGCCGTCGATCCGCAGGCGAACCATCAGCCCGGCGAGAAACGGCTCGATATGGATGTCGCTGGCGCGCAGCTCGACAGCTTTTTCCAGCAGGTCGTTGACGGCGCGGACCACCGGCGCGCCGCTGGCAAGATCGCGCAGGCTTTCGATGTCGTCTTCGCGCGGCAATGCCGCCGACGGCTCGGCCGGCTGGGCCTCCTCTGCGCTGAAGCTCTGGTTCAAAGCGACCGCAACGTCTTCCGACGACGCAACTTTCACGACAATGTCGGTGCCGAGCACGATCTGCGCCGCGCGCTGCGTCGCCTGATCGGTCGGATCGACGATGGCAAGCACCCTGGTTCCATCGCCCGTGCTGCACGGAAAGACCATGGTCTCGCGCAGGAAGCGGGGCGAGAACGATGCGACCAGCGGCTCCGCCGCCATCATCTCCTGCAACGCGATCCGGCCAAGGGTGAAGAAGCGCGCGGCCTCGTCGGCGAATTCGGTCGGCGAGAGGCTTGTGACCTCCCACAATTTCAACTGCCGATAGTCGGCACCCCGCCCGGTCCGGTCGGGCCCCCCCTCGATCGGCGCGAGATGCTTGTTCTGACGGAGGTAGTCCACGAACTGCACGGACAGATCGTTGGCCATTCTTGTTGTCCCGTCGCACGATTTCGGATGCGCTCGCGCCGCGATGTCGGACCCCTTCGGCATGCGCTCAGCCCACCGGTTATCGATCCGAAGTATGACAGCTGTGCGAAGTCACGATTCCCGTCCTGTTCAAGAAACTTTGAGACGGCATCATGCGTGTCCCGGACAACACACCGCTCGCTTTGATCCGATGCGATGCTCATGGTCCTGAACGACAATCATGTAACCAATTTATTTCTGTCATGTTCGATCGCTAAGAGTCCGCCCCGGGGCAGGGGCCGATCTCGTCAGACAAACTCAGAAACATAGCCAGTCAGAGCGAAGGGCTTCATGCAACGCGTAGGCAAGGTGGGCCGCCCCACGATCCGTGGCGGCCTCGGGGCCGCCTTTGTCCTGGCATCGCTGGGATTACTGGCGTCCTGCAACTCCGCAACAGTCGGCGATGCGGGCGTCGACAGCGCGCAGATCGACGTCACCGACAAGGTCCGCTCGCTGGACCTGTCGGCGCGGCAGCCGCAAACCGTGAACGGGATGGCGGCAACAGGCGGTTCGGCCGGCAGCGTTCGTGCGGCGATGTATGAAGGGTCTGAGGTGACGGCCGTCTCGGACGCACGGCCCCAGCCGACCGCCAACGGCAACGGCTTTGACCTCAATTTCGAAAACACACCGGTTGCTACCGTCGCCAAGGTCGTGCTCGGCGACATCCTGCATGTCGGCTACACGATCGACCCGCGCGTGCAGGGCACGGTCAGCCTGGTCTCCGTCCGTCCAGTACCGAAATCCGATATGGTGTTCGTGCTCGAAAATGCGCTGCGCCTCAGCGGCGTCGTGCTGCTGCACGATACGACCGGTTATCGGCTCACGCCCCTTGGCGACGCCGTCGGCGGCGGCCAGGTCGATGCCGCCGCGGCCAATCCCGAACCCGGCTTCGGCGTCTCGGTCGTTCCACTGCAATATGTATCGGCGCAGACCCTGCTCAAGCTGACGGACAGCTTTGCCACGCGAGCCGGCGCCGTCCGCGCCGACACCACGCGAAATCTCCTGCTGATCCAGGGCACCGGCGCCGAGCGCCGCGCCGCGGTCGACACCGTGCTCAGCTTCGATGTCGACTGGATGCGCGGCCAGTCGGTCGGGATCTTTCCGATCTCGAGCGGCTCGCCCGCGCCCGTCATTGCCGAGCTCGAGAAGATCGTCGATTCCGGCGAGAATGGCCTCAGCCAGAACCTGATCAAGTTCGTGCCGATCTCCCGCCTCAACGCCGTGATGGTGGTGACCAAGAAGCCGGAGATGCTGCGCACCGCCGCGACCTGGATCAAGCGGCTCGATCGCAACGACACCGCGCGCACCACGGTCCACGTCTATCGTGTCAAATACGGCGACGCGCGCCAGATCGCCAAGGTGCTGACCGACATGTTCCTCGGCGGGTCCTCCTCCAGCCTGCTCGACAGCGCCGACAGCCAGCTCGCGCCGGGCTCGGGGACCACCACGAGCTCGAGTGCCGACCGGCTGTCGCTCAACGGCAACTCCAGTTCGGGCGCCAATGGCGGCTTCGCGTCCCGCGGCAGCAGTCTGGGGAGCGGCGCGACGCCTGGCATCGCGGCGGGTGCCGGTGCGCAAGCAGGCAATGGCATTCAGAACCAGAACAAGGACGCCGCGATCGACAGCGGACGCGGCGCCAGCTCGGGCAACGGCCAGCCCATGATGCAGGATGTCAGGATCACGCCCGATGCCGTCAACAACAAGCTGCTGATCTATGCCGATCAGGCCAACTACCGCATCATCGAGGCGACGCTGTTGCAGATCGACGAGCCGCAGCTCCAGGTCGCGATCGACGCCACGATCGCCGAGGTGACGCTGAACAACACCCTCTCCTACGGCGTGCAGACCTACCTGACCAGCCGGAATCTCGGCCTGAAGCCGAATACCGGCTCGATCCTCAACACCCAGGCCACCACGGCCCCAACCACCACGACGGACGCGACGACGGGCGCCACCACCGTCGCCGGCTCGCTCACCAATGCCTTCATCAACCAGGCCTTCCCCGGCTTCAATTTCCTGATCGGAAGTTCTACGCAGCCGAGCATGATCCTGGATGCACTGCACGCCGTCACCAGCGTCAAGGTGCTCTCCAACCCGTCGCTCGTCGTGATCAACAACCAGGTGGCGACCTTGCAGGTCGGCGATGTCGTCCCGGTGTCGACCGGCAGCGCCACGGTGCTGACCACGAGCAACACCGTGGTCAACACCATCGACTATCGCAACACCGGCATCATCCTGCGGGTCTCGCCGCGCGTCAGCGTCAACGGCACGGTGCGGCTCGATATCGAGCAGGAGATCAGCAACGTGCCCGCGACCAGCGCCAACAGCCTGACGCCGACGGTGTCGGAGCGGCGGGTCAAGAGCCAGATCGCCGTGGCCAACGGCCAGACCGTGCTGCTGGCGGGCCTGATCAGCGAGCAGCAGAGCGGCTCGCGCAACGCGATCCCTGTGCTGGACCAGATACCGGGGCTCGGCGATGCGTTTGGGCACCAGAGCAACGCGACCCAGCGCACCGAGCTGATCATCTTCATCCGCCCGCAGATCATCCGCGACGGTTCCGATGCGCGCAACGTAGCCGAGGAGCTCCGCTCGCGGCTGCGCGGCGGCATCGCGACCTCGACGACCAATGCGGCCGTGACCACCAGCGTGCACTGAGCGCCCGGGGTCAGTCGAACTGAACCGGCTCCGATCCGGGATAGGAGTGCGCGACGAACTCGCAGAACGCGCGCGCCGCCGGAGACAGCCTGGCCTTGTCCTTCCAGGCAAGGCCGACATCCATGGTGTGGACATCGTCATCGAGCGTCTTGAGATCGATGCGATGCCCCTCCAGCGACCAGGGGCGATAGACCATGTCCGACAGGACGGTGATGCCCATGCCGGTCGCGACCATGCTGCGAACCGCCTCGACCGACAGCGTGCGGAAGATGACGTTGGGAACGCGCGCCGTCGGCTGCCAGTAACGCATGGCAGAGCGTTCGGCCTCGTCGACGGTCAGCATCAGGTAGGGCTCGCTGGCGAGGTCGGCCAGCTTGACGCTGTCCTTGCGCAGCAGCGGATGATTGACGCAGGTCCACAAACGGCGCGGCGAGCGCAGCAGCAGTCGCGAGCGAATGGAGTGCCGGTCATGCAGGTTCGCGATCAGCATGATCGCCGCATCGACGCATCGCATCCGACACGCTGGCCTCGACGGCGCGGGCGCGCTGCAAGAACTCCTGCCCGTCAAACGTCAGCGTGACGCCGTTCGAGTGACGATCGAACAGCTTGCGGCCGAGTTCGGCCTCGAGCGCCTTGATCGACGCCGTCACCGCCGACTGCGTCACGCTGAGCGCAGCCGCGGCGGCCGATACGCGTCCGGTCTCGGCGGTCGCGATGAAATGCCGAACCTGACGGAACGTCAAAGACATCAAAATTTCCGATATCAGTGAACGATTTTTCGAATTTTACAATCGCCCGGTGGATCGGAAAAATCAATCCATCGCTCCATGCGTGAGAAGGCGTTGAGAATCATGTCCGATAGCCTGGAATTGGTCGCTCGTGACGTCAGCGTCCGGTTCGAAGGCCTGAAGGCATTGTCGAATGTCAGGCTGGCCGTGCCGCGAGGGCGCATCACCGGGCTGATCGGCCCCAATGGCGCCGGCAAGACCACCCTTATTAATGTGCTGACGGGCTTTCAGCCGGTCGGCACCGGCACGGTCGAACTGGAAGGCGAACCGCTCAGCGGCATTGCAGCGCACAAATTGCGGCGCAAAGGTCTGGCGCGCACGTTCCAGTCGGGCCGGCTTTTCCGCGATCTGCCGGTGATGGACAATCTGGAGGTGACCGGCGTCGGCCTCGGGCTGAGCCGTTCCGTCGCGATCGCCGAAGCCGAGCGGGTCATGGCCTGGCTCGGCATTTCGCACCTCGCCGGCGTCATCGCGGGCGCCCTGCCCTATACCGACGAGCGCCGCGTCGCCATCGGCCGCGCCATCATGTGCACGCCGCGCTATCTGCTGCTCGACGAGCCCGCGGCCGGAATGTCGGAGCATGAGAGCCACGAGCTCGCGGCCATCATCCGGCGGATCGCCGGCGAGTTGAATGTCGGCGTGCTGCTGATCGAGCACAATATCGGCCTCGTGCTCGAACTCTGCGAACGCATCTTCGTGCTCGATTCCGGCGAGATCATCGAGGTCGGCCCGCCCGCACAGATCCGTGACAGCGATGCAGTGCGGCACGCTTATATGGGCACGCAGCGCGACGAATTGATTCCGGCGATTGCAGCCCCCGAGGCGGTCGCATCATGACGCTGCTCGCCGTCGACGACATCACGGTCAGCTACGGGCGCCTCACGGCGCTGCGCGGCGTCACGTTGAAGATCGACGAGGGCGAAATCCTGTTCGTCACCGGCCCGAACGGCGCCGGCAAGTCGACGCTGCTCAATGCCATCGCGGGCGTCGTTCCGCCGGGGTCCGGCTCCATCACGATCGACGGCATGGATGTGACAGGCGTCTCGCCCGAGAATATCGCGCGGCGCGGTTTCTCGCTGGTGCCCGAGGGGCGAAACGTGTTCGGCGCGCTGACGATCGAGGAGAATCTGAAGGTCGGCACCGGCATGCGGGCCGACAGGAGGAAGATCGCCGGCGATCTGGAGCAGGTCTACGCGGAATTCCCGATGCTGGCCGAGCGCCGCCACAGCCCGGCAGGGATGCTGTCCGGCGGCCAGCAGCAGATGCTGGTCATTGGCCGCGCGCTGATGGCCGCGCCGCGCGTCATGGCCATCGACGAGCCGTCCCTCGGACTTGCGCCGAAAATCATCGACCAGGTCTACGAAATCCTGGCGCGGCTGCGGGCGCAGCGCAGGCTCACGCTCCTGATCGTCGAGCAGAGTTCGACCCGCGCCATGATGACAGGCGGGCGGATGGTGCTGATACGCGGTGGACGCATCGTGCTGGAGGGGCCCGCGGCCGACATGGTCAGGGACGATCGCCTGAAGCAGGCCTATTTCGGGTTCGGAGATCACTGAGATGCGGGAGCTGCTGCAGATCATCTTCGACGCGCTCAGCCTCGGCAGCCTCTACGCGCTGGGCGCGCTCGGCATCGCCCTGATCTTCGGCGTCATGCGACTGGTCAACTTCGCCCACGGCGATTTCATCGCCTTCTGCGTCTTCGCCATGCTGTGGCCGTCGATCAATGCCGCGGCGATTGTGTTCGCCGGCCAGCTGCCGTTCTACCTGCTGATTCCGCTACTGCTCGTGATCGGAGCCGGATTGTCCATCCTGTCGGAGATCGTCGTTTTCCGCCGCTTCCGCAATGCCAATCCGGCGACGATGATGATCGCGTCCTTCGCGCTCGGCTTCGTCATCCGCCACCTCCTGCTGATGCTCTATTCCAGCCGGCCGAAATCGATCACGCTGTGGCCGAGCCTCGGCCTGCCGGTCGAATTTTTCGGCGCCCACATCCCGATGCTCCAGGTCGTGACCATCATCATCACGCTGGCCGTACTGGCCGTGCTGGTGCTGTTCCTCAAGCGCACGCGCTATGGGCTGGAAATGCGCGCGGCGGCCGAGAATTTCACGATGGCCCGGATGCTCGGGGTCCGCGCCAACGGCGTGATCCTGCTGGCCTTCGCCATCAGCGGCATGCTGGCTGCGGCGATCGGCCTGATCCTCGCAACCAATTCCGGCACCGCCGATATCGGCATGGGCGCCAACGTGATGCTGATCGCGTTCATCGCGACCGTGATCGGCGGCCTCGGCAGCATTCCGGGCGCCGTTGCCGCCGGCTTCCTGATCGGCGCAGCCAGCGTCGTGTTCCAGGCGACCTTGCCGCATGACGCCCGGGTGTTCCGCGACGCCTTCGTCTATGGCGCTGTCATCGTTGTCCTTCTGGTGCGGCCGCAGGGCCTGTTCGCACCGAAATCCGCCAAACAGAGGGTCTGATCGATGTCGCAGCGGCCGTCCGTGTTCCGGCAAACGATCATCACGCCGATCGTGCTGATCGTGGCGCTGCTCATCATGGCCGGCCTCAGCTATCAGTTCGGCAGCCGGGCATTCAACCGCACCGCAGTCGAGATGTTCATCAACATCATGGTGGTGGTCGGCCTCTACGTCTTCGTCGGCAATTCGGGCCTGCTGTCGTTCGGCCATATCAGCTTCATGTGCCTCGGCGCCTACATGACCGCCTGGCTCACCATTCCGCCGGTGATGAAGTCGATCACGCTCAAGGGGCTGCCGGCCTGGCTGCTGCACACCCAATTGCCGATGTGGGTGGCGACTCCGATCTCCGGCCTGTTCGCAGCGCTGTTCGCGCTGCTGATCGGACGCGTCATCATGCGCCTGTCGGGCATCGCCGCCTCGATCGCGACCTTCGGCCTGCTCGGTGTCGTCAACAACGTCTATTCGAACTGGGATTCGGTGACCGGCGGACAGGGCTCGATCGTCGGCATTCCGCCCACCATGACGGTGTGGATCGGATGGATCGGCGCCGCCGTCGCCATCGCCATCGCCTATCTCTATTCGATCTCGCGTTCGGGGCTCGCGCTGCGCGCCACGCGCGACGAATCCGTCGCGGCAAGCGCCTCCGGCATCGACATCGTGCGCGAGCGGCTGATTGCCTTCGTGGTCAGCGCCTTCATCATCGGGCTCGCCGGCGCGCTCTATGCGCACTTTCTCAGCATCGTCAATCCCGGCGCCTTCTATCTGCGCACCACCTTCGTCACGCTGTCGATGCTGGTGGTCGGCGGCATGTACAGCCTCAGCGGCGCCGTCTCGGGCGTGGTCGCGATGTCGGTGCTGATCGAGCTGTTCCGTAATCTCGAGAAAGGCGTCAGCCTGGGCGGCCACACCGTGGCTTTGCCGAACGGCGCCCAGGAGATCGCGATCGGCATCATCACCATCGTGATCCTGATCTACCTACCGACCGGACTGACCCGCAACCAGGAATTCGCCTGGCGTGGATGGCTATTGCGGCAGCGTCTGGCGCAACCCGTTCAGACGGCGCTGAAGGAATCGAACTGACGTTGTTTGCAGAATTGGAGGAGTGGACCATGCGTTTTACGACAATACTCAGCGTTCTGGCCGGAGCGTCCACGCTCTGGTTCACGCCGGCCCAGGCGGCGAACGAGATCGTCGTCGGTTTTGCGACCGCTGCATCCGGCTTCATGCAGGCCTATGACAAGCCGGCGCAGGATGCGGCCCTGATCCGGATCGAGGAGATCAACAAGGCCGGCGGCCTGCTCGGCAAGAAGATCAAGCCCGTCTTCGCCGATACCAAGACCGACCAGGCCGAAGGCGCCAAGGCCGGTCTCGCCGTGCTCGACCAGGGCGCCGACCTCGTCATCGTCTCCTGCGACTACGATTTCGGCGCACCGGCGGCGCTGCAGGCGCAGGCGGCCGGCAAGGTCTCCTTCTTTCTCTGCGCCGAGTCGATCAAGGCCGGCATCCCCGGCGTCGGCCCGTTCTCGTTCTCGGCCTCGGTGCTGGCGCCGGTGCAGGGCGCGACGATGTCGGAATGGGCCTACACCAGGAAGAACGCACGCAGCTTCTACCGCCTGCTCGACAGCTGGACCGTCTACAACAAGGGCATCTGCGACGGCTTCGACTGGATGATGCCGCGCCTGAAGGACGCCAAGCTGGTCGGCAGCGACACCTTCAAGAACGACGACGCTTCGATCGCCTCGCAGATCACCCGCATCAAGAGCCTCCCGTCAGAACCCGACGCCATCATGCTCTGCACGATGATGCCGGGCGCCGTCTCCGCCATCAAGCAGATCCGCGCCGCCGGCATCAAGTCGATGATCCTGAACGGTTCGGGCGTCGACGGCAGCTATTGGCTGAACGCCGTGCCGGACCTTTCGAACTTCTATGTCCCGGTGCAGGGCTCGGTTTACGGCGACGATCCGAACCCCAAGGTCAATGAGTTCAACAAGAAGTACAAGGACGTCACCGGCGGCGATCCGTCGAGCCAATACGTCTATCCAGGCTATGTCCTGATCGACGTCTGGGCCAAGGCGGTCGAGCGCGCCAAGTCGACGGATGCAGCGCCCGTCGTGGCCGAGCTCGAGAAGATGAACAACGAGCCCACGCTGTTCGGGCCGCGCACCTTCACCAAGGACATCCACCACCAGAACCAGGGCCGTTACCTGATCGTCGACACCGAGGCCGGCAAGCCGAAGGTGATCGACCAGTGGACGATCTCGGAGAAGATCCCGCTCGACTATCTGGTGTCCAAGTAAGTCGGCAACGCCGCCTGGGACGCGCGTCCCGGGCGGCCGTGCCTCGGATCGTATGAAGCAGCCTGCTGGAAGGAAATCGAGAGATGGTCGTGATCAACTGCGACATGGGCGAGGCCTACGGCCTCTACAAGATGGGCGACGACAGGGCACTGATGCCTCATATCGACGTCGCCAACGTTGCTTGCGGCTTTCATGCCTCCGACTTCAATCATATGCGCAAGACCGTGCAGCTCGCCAGGGAGTTCGGCGTCAAGGTCGGCGCGCATCCCTCTCTGCCGGACTTGCAGGGATTTGGCCGCAGGGAGATGAAGATCAGCCGCGAGGAGCTCGGCAACTGTCTGCTGTATCAGATCGGCGCACTCAAGGCGTTCCTCGATGCCGAGGGCATGCCGCTCAATCACATCAAGCCGCACGGCGCGCTCTACGGCATGGCGTCGCGCAGCGAGGAAATTGCCGAGGCCATCGCCGATGCCGCCGACGTCTACAAGGTGCCGCTGCTCGGCATGAAGGGAACGCTGCATCAGAAGGTCTATGAGCAGCGCGGCCACACCTTCGTTGCCGAATACTATGCCGACCTCGACTACAATGGCGACGGCAGCCTAATCATCACGCGCGAGCATGAGGCCAAGGATCCCGCCGACGCGGCAAGCCGATGCGCCAGGGCCATCAGTGAAGGCAAGACGCGCTCGGTGGCCGGAAACGACATCATGGTCGGCGCCGATTCAATCTGCATCCACTCCGACACACCCAACGCCGTCGCGATCGCGGAAGCGGTTCGCGAGGCGGTTCGCCCCTATCTCGCCGCGCGCTGAACCGCAGCGCGCCAACAAGCAAGCAATCAGCTACGAGGAAACCATGGCAACACAGCAGATCTTCTCGCCGCTTCCGGGCATCTTCTACCGCAAGCCCGCGCCCGACAAACCGGTCTACAAGAACGACGGCGATGCGGTCGCGGACACCGATACGATCGGGCTGATCGAGGTGATGAAATCGTTCAACGAGGTGAAGGCCGGCGCGGCGGGCAGGATCGTCCGCTTCCTGGCCGAGAACGAGGAAGCCGTGATGGCCGGCCAGCCGATCGCCGAAATCGACGTTTGAGGCGATCCGGTCATCCATGACGATCAAGAAGCTCCTCATAGCCAATCGCGGCGAGATCGCGGTGCGCATCAATCGCGCAGCGCGCGAGCTCGGCATTGCGACGGTTCAGGTCTACAGCAAAGCCGACAAGGATTCGCTCGCGGTCAGGCTGGCCGACGAGGCCGTCGACATCGGTCCGCCGCAGGCGTCGAAATCCTACCTCAACCAGGCTGCCATCCTCGCCGCCGCGCAGAGCAGCGGCGCTGACGCCATCCATCCCGGCTACGGCTTCCTCGCCGAGAACGCCGAGTTCGCCGCCGCGGTCGAAGCGGCCGGGCTGATCTTCGTCGGCCCGACCGCGCAATCGATCCGGCTGATGGGCGACAAAGTCGCGGCCCGCAAGGCCGCCGCGTCCGCCGGCGTGCCGACCGTGCCCGGCAGCGAAGGACGGCTCGAGTCCGCGGACGCTGCGTTCGCGCTGGTCGAGCGGACCGGCTTTCCGGTCATGATCAAGGCCGCGGCCGGCGGCGGCGGACGGGGCATCCGCATCGCCCGGTCGGCCGAGGAATTCCATCATTTGATGCCGCAGGCGCAGGCCGAGGCGCTCGCAGCCTTTGGCGACGGCGGGCTCTATGTCGAAAAGCTCGTCGAAGGCGCGCGGCACATCGAGGTGCAGGTCCTCGGCGACGGACGCGACGTCATCCACTGCTTCGAGCGCGAATGCTCATTGCAGCGCCGCCGCCAGAAGGTCTGGGAAGAGGCACCCTCGCCCTCGCTGACGCAGGCGGTGCGTGAGAAGCTCTGCGCATCGGCCGTCGCGCTCGCCAGAGCCGTCAACTACCGCGGCGCCGGGACGCTCGAATATCTCTATGACGAGCGGACCGGCGAGTTCTATTTCCTCGAGATGAACACCCGCATCCAGGTCGAGCACCCCGTCACGGAAATGATCACCGGCATCGACCTCGTGCGCGAGATGATCAGGATCGCCGGCGGCGAGCCGCTGCGCATCCGCCAGGACGAGGTGCGCGTCAGCGGCCATTCGATCGAGGTCCGCATCAATGCCGAGGATCCCGCCCGGAACTTCCTGCCCAACCCCGGCACGGTGAGCGCGCTCAGCCTGCCCGGCGGCGACGGCGTGCGCTTCGACAGCATGCTCTATCAGGGCTATACGGTGCCGCCGTTCTACGACAGCCTGCTCGGCAAGCTGATCGTGCACGACAGGGACCGGCCAAGCGCGATCGGCAAGCTCGAGCGCGCACTCGCCGGGCTCGGCGTCGAGGGAATTTCCACGACAAAGCCCCTGCACCAGGCGCTTGCGCGCGACGCCGACGTGCAGGCCGGGCGCTTTCACACCGCCTGGCTCGAGCCGTGGCTCGAGGCCCATGCCGCATCCCTCGCCATGACCTCACCGCCGCCCTCCGCGAAGGTGACGCCGTGATCGCAAGAGAATCCGCCCCGTCAGCAACAGGAGGCTGCTAGCCATGCAAACCCGATTTTCCTTCGGCGGCGATGAGCACATCTTCGCCGAGGTCGGCGAAGCGATGTCGCTCGAGGCCTTCTTCAAGAGCCTCTTCATCACCAATGCGGTGCGCGACGCCAAGATCAAGGGCGTGACCGAGATCTGTCCGGCCAACGCGTCCTATCAGGTCAAGTTCGATCCCGACCAGATCAAGCCCGATGATCTGCTCACCGAGCTGAAGCGGCTGGATTCCGCATCCGAGAAATCGGAGCCGGTGATCAAAACGCGAATCATCGAGATCCCGGTGCTCTATAACGATCCCTGGACGCACGAGACCTTGATGCGTTTCCGCGAGCGCCATCAGAACCCTGACGGCACCGACCTCGAATACGCCGCCCGCATCAACGGCCTCGACAGCGTCGATGCCTTCATCAAGGCGCATTCCAGCGCGCCGTGGTTCGTCTCGATGGTCGGCTTCGTCGCCGGCCTGCCGTTCCTCTATCAGATGGTCGAGCGCAAGCGGCAGCTCCAGGCCCCGAAATATCTCCGCCCGCGCACGGACACGCCGAAGCTCACGGTCGGACACGGCGGCTGCTTCAGCTGCATCTATTCTGTGCGTGGCGCCGGCGGTTACCAGATGTTCGGCATCACGCCGATGCCGATCTACGATCCCAACCAGAAGATCAGCTATCTGCGCGACTTCATGTGCCTGTTCAGGCCTGGCGACATCGTGAAGTGGAAGCCGATCGACCGTGCCGCCTACGACGCCGCGGTCGCCGACGTCGATGCCGGGCGTTTCGCGCCCACGATCCGCGACGTCTCGTTCTCGCTGACCGAGTTCAACCGCGACATTGATGGCTACAATAGCAAGCTCGATGGAGTTCTCCATGGCCGTTAAGGTTTTGAAGCCGGGTCTTGCGACCACCGTGCAGGACCTCGGACGTCCCGGCTATTATCACATCGGCATCCCGCTCTCCGGCGGCATGGACCGTCACGCGCTTGTCGCCGCCAATCTGCTGGTCGGCAATCCCGAAGGCGCTGCGGTGCTCGAGGCGGTGTTCATGGGACCGGAGCTCGAATTCACCGAGGACGCCACGGTCGCGATCACCGGAGCCGAGCTGCCGCCGAAGCTCGACGGCGAGCCGCGCGAAAGCTGGACCAGCTTCAAGGTGAAGCGCGGCCAGATCCTCTCCTTCGACTTCCTCAAGCAGGGCGCACGCGGCTACATCGCCGTCGCCGGCGGCATCGACGTGCCGGTCGTACTCGGCTCGCGCTCGACCTACGCGCTCGGGGCGCTCGGCGGCTTCAAGGGCCGCAAGCTCGAGGCCGGCGACGAACTGCCGATCGGCGACGCCGCCGCTGCGGGCAGGGACGGCCGCACGCTTGCCAAGGATCTGCGCGGGCAACCGGCGGGAATGCCGACCGAGTTGCGGGCGATGCCCGGGCTCTACTGGCACCGCATCACCGAAGCGGCCGGCGACGGCTTCTTCTCCGACACTTGGAAGGTCGCGCCGGAAGCCGACCGGATCGGCTATCGCTTCAAGGGCGGCAAGCCGCTCGAATTCGTGCCGCGCGAACCGCCGTTCGGCGCCGGTTCCGATCCATCCAACATCACCGATGCCTGCTATCCCTACGGCTCGATCCAGGTTCCCGGCGGCACCGAGCCGATCGTGCTGCATCGCGACGCAGTCTCCGGCGGCGGCTATTTCATGGTCGGCACCGTCATTGCCGCGGACATGGACCTCATCGGCCAGCTGCAACCCAACACGCCGGTGAAGTTCGTCAAGGTCGACATGGATCAGGCGCTCGCCGCACGCAGGAACCGGGCTGAACTGCTCGGCAAGGTTCGCAGCGCCTTGGCCTAACCGCCGAGGTCTGCCCAACTGCAAATGATCGCGGCCAACAATGGCCGGCGGCGATCGCGCGTGTTTGCGCTCTAAACTTGTGGCTGTCGGTTGGCAGCCTCTCATATCTGAGGTCGGCATTGCCGCGCAATCTTCAGCGGTCGGCACGAGAGTTGCAATGAACATGCCCGGGCTGAGAAACACCGCTCACGAGTTAGGCAGCATCGGAACCGCCGCGATGTCCGTTTCTCTGAAACAGATCCGTTACTTTGTCGCCGCCGCAGAGACCGGGCGCATCAGCCAGGCGGCGATCGACCTCAACGTCTCGCAATCCGCGGTCACCGCGGCTATCCAGCAGCTCGAAGCGACCGTTTGCGCGCGCCTGCTGGAGCGCACGCCGAATGGCGTCAGCGTGACCATGGAGGGCAGCCGTTTCCTGTCGCAGGGCCGCCAGATTCTCGCCGCCGTCACCGAGGCGGTGCGCAGCACGCAACTGTCCGCGGGGCCGCTGTTCGGAACGGTCCGCATCGGCGTCACCTACACCGTGTCGGGCTACTTCCTGCCGCGCCATCAGATGCGGTTTCAGGCCAGCTTTCCCGGGATCACGATCGAACTGTTCGAGGCGCCGCGCGACGTGCTCGAGCGGGCGCTGGTCGACGGCGCGCTGGATCTCGCCGTGATGCTCGTTTCGAACCTGCGCGACAACGCCATGCTCACGAGTGAGACATTGCTGCGATCGCCGCGCCGGCTGTGGCTTGCGCCCGAGCATCCGCTGACCCGAGCCGAGCGGGTCCATCTCGCCGACATCGCAACCTATCCCTACGTCATGCTCACCGTCGACGAGGCCAAGCGCACCTCGATGCGCTACTGGAGCAATGCCTCGCTGGAGCCGAAGACGATCTTCCGTACCTCCTCGGTCGAAGCCGTGCGTTCCATGGTGGCGGGCGGCATGGGCATCGCCATTCTCTCCGACCTGATCTACCGGCCCTGGTCGCTGGAAGGACAGCGGATCGAGACCCGCGTCATCGAGGACGAAGTACCCAGCATGGATATCGGCCTCGCCTGGCGCCGCGACATCAAATTGTCGGAAGCCGGCAAGGCGTTCCGTGACTTCATGCGCTTTGCGGTCGCCGGCGTCGGGCCGGCTCGGCCGCCCGTCAGCATCGAGCCCCGGCACCGGACCGAGGAGGCGATCGGAATCTGAGATATCTGTTTGCGGATTATTCGACTTGACGCCGTCGGGCTGTCCTCGCCAAACTTTACCTCAAGGGGACACGACGACCGGAGGCACAGCCGGCGGCGGGGAGTGAGACATGCAAGTCACCTACACGACCAACGACATCCCGTTGCAGAGCCGCCGCCAGTACTGGCAGGAGGTCGTTTCACGGACCTATTACTCGCTGGATCTGCGCTTCCCCAGCACGCGCGACTTCAATGCACGCCTCAGCGCGTGGTCGATGGGCCCGGTCTCGGTGTCGCGAAACATCGCCAACGGCCTACTGTACAAGCGCCATGAGCGGCATCTCTTGAACGAGCGCGAGGAATCCTTCCTGATCACGGTGCCCGAACTTGCCGAAATCCGCTTCGAGCAGGACGGCAAGGTGGTGCACTGCCGGCCCGGCGCTTTCCTGATCGAGCGCAGCCATCTGCCCTACGAGTTCAGCCATCAGGATCCGACCGCGCTGTGGTGCCTGAAGATCCCGAGCGCGGTGCTGCGCGCCCGCATTTCCCGTCCCGAGCGGCTCGCGACCTTGCAGTTCGACGCCAGCCGCAGCGTCGGTGCGCTGTTCGTCGACACGCTGCGGCTTGCCAGCGAGCGCATCGAGGAGATGGACGATCCAGCGCGGACGATGATGGGCAAACACCTGATCGAGCTGCTCGCGATGGCGATCGAATCCGATGATCGCGTGCTCACCGGCCATTCATCCTCGGTGCGCAACGGCCATCTGCTGCGCTGCGAGCATTTCATCCGCGCCCGTCTCGACGACATGCGGCTCACGCCGCAGATGATTGCCGACGGCTGCGGCATCTCGCTGCGCTATCTGCACCAGATTTTCGAGGGCGAGGGCCTGACCGTCTGCGCCTATATCCGCAACCAGCGCCTTGCGATGTGCGACGCGCTGCTGCGCGATCCGAGCTGCCGCAAGAGCATTTCGGAAATCGCCTACCAATGGGGCTTTGCCGACCAGGCGCAATTCAGCCGCAACTATCGCAGCCGGTTCGGCTGCACCCCGAGCGAGGCGCGCGCCACCTCGCGCACGGCCAACGCCTGACGACGGCCATCACCCGGCAGCCCGCCTGACCGAATCTTAGGCAGACCGCCGCCGGCCCGTGCACGCGCACGGTTCGCTCTCTCGCACAAATCTTCCTGCGCTCAGCGTCAAGAACCCAAGCCATCCGCCTGCCTAAGATCGGCGAAACGCTGGTTGGAAAGGAAGACGCATGGTGCAGAACCTTCGTGTGGCCGTCGATGTCGGGGGCACCTTCACCGACATCTGCATCATGGACGAGACGACCGGCCTCGTGCGCATCGAGAAGACTTCCTCGACGCCGGATCCGATCGAAGGGATCATGGGCGGCGTCTCCAAGGCGGCGATCGATCTGTCCAAGGTGGCGCTGTTCTCGCACGGCACCACGATCGCCACTAACGCATTGATCACGCGCCGCCTGCCCCGGACCGCCGTGGTCACGACCAAGGGATTTCGCGACGTCATCGAGATCCGGCGCGCCAACAAGGAGGACCTCTGGGACACCTACAAGGACGTCGTCCGGCCCTACGTGCCGCGGCGCGACCGCCTCACCGTTCCGGAGCGCGTCGATGCCGGCGGCAAGGTGATCGAACCACTCGACGTCGAAGCCGCGCGCAACGTTGCCCGCATCCTCAAACGCCGCGGCGTTGCCGCGGTCGCGGTGTGCTTCATGAATGCCTATCTCAACGGCGCCAATGAACGCGCCATGCGCGACATCCTGCTGGCGGAGATGCCCGACATCCCCGTCTCGATCTCCTCGCAGGTGCTGCCCGAGATCTTTGAGCACGAGCGGTTCTCGACGACGGTGGCCAACGCCGTCGTCAGCCCGGTCGTCGTCAACTACACCAGCCGGCTCGGCGAGCGGCTTGCCCACGAAGGCTACACCCGCGATCTGCTGTTGCTGCACACCGGCGGCGGCGTGATGACGCCGGCGAGTGTGAAGGATTTTGCGGCGCGCCTCGCCGGCTCCGGCATCGCCGCTGGCGCGATCGCCAGCCGCTATATCGCCGGTCTCTGCGGCTTTCCCAATTCGATCGGCCTCGACATGGGCGGCACATCCACCGACGTATCGCTGGCCTATGAGGGCCATTCGCGCATCACCAAGGACTGGTACATCGAGTTCGGTTACCCGATCCGCTTCGCCTCGATCGAGGTGCTCACCATCGGCGCCGGCGGCGGCTCGCTGGCCTGGACCGATCCGGCCGGCTCGCTGCGCAACGGCCCGCAATCGGCCGGCGCCTTTCCCGGACCGGCCTGCTACGGCAACGGCAACACGCAACCGACCAACACCGACGCCAACGTGACGCTGGGCCGCCTCGGCACCGATCTCGCCGGCGGCAAGGTGAAGCTCGACCCTGCATTGGCCGAGCAGGCGGTCGAAGAAGGTGTCGCCAAGCCGTTCGGCCTCGGCCTGCACGAGGCCGCGGACGCGATCGTCAAGGTCGCCAACGCCAACATGTCGGACGCGGTGCGGCTGATCTCGATCAGCCGCGGCTACGATCCGCGCGATTTCGCGCTAGTGGCCTTCGGCGGAGCCGGCGCGCTGCACGGCGTCGATGTGGCGCGCGAGCTCGCGATCCCCGTCGTGATCGTGCCGCCCAATCCCGGCGTGACCTCCGCGCTCGGCTGCCTCCTGGTCGACATGCAGCACGATTTCTCCCAGAGCTGCATGGTCGACGCGGCCGAGGCCGACGCTGCCGACATCGAAGCGCAGTTCGAGGCGCTGGAGCAGGCCGCGCTCGCGCGACTGACCCACGAAGGCGTCGCCGAACAGGACATCGTGCTGCAGCGGTCGATCGACATGATGTATCGCGGCCAGTGGCGTTCGCTGGCGGTGAACGCGCCGCGGCCGATCGGCGCCATCGCCGATCTCGTGCAGAGTTTCCACGCCGAGCATCAGCGCGAGTACAATTTCCGCCGCGACAGCGCGCCGGTCAGCTTCTTCCGCCTCAACCTGAAGGCGGTCGGCGTGGTTCCCAAGGCCGAATTTGCCGTTCACGAGCCGACCGGCGTCAGCCCCGAGCCGGTCGGCCGCCGCAGGGTCTGGTTCGACGGCAACGGGCTCGATACGCCCGTCTATCAGCGCAACGACCTGCCCTGCGGCTTTTCATTCCAGGGTCCCGCAATCGTCGAGCAGGTCGATGCGACCACCGTCGTGCCGCCGGGCGCCAGCGCTGAGGTCGACAAATATCTCAACATCATCATCCGCGTGAAGGAGTGAACCATGACCGGAGCTCTTCCGCTCGATCCCGTGACCTTCGAGGTCCTGAAGAATTCCTTCATCACCAGCGTCGACCAGATGGGCGAGCAGGTGTTGAGGACCTGCTATTCTTTCGTGATCTACAACCGCGACTTCTCCAGCGCGCTGCATGACGCCAACGGCGAATGCGCCGCCCAAGGCAACCAGGACATCGCGGTCCATGTCGGCACGCTGCATTTCACCTGCAAGGACGTCATGCGGCACTTCGAAGGCGACATGCACGAGGGCGATGTATTCGCCATCAACGATCCCTATGCCGGCGGCACCCACTTCTCCGACGTGCGACTGATCCGCCCGATCTTCGCCGACGGCAAGATCATCGCCTTCAGCCAGTCCAACGGGCACTGGTCCGATGTCGGCGGCAGCGTGCCCGGGTCGTTCGACGTCGCGGCCCGCGAGATGTTCCGCGAGGGCCTGCGCATCACTCCGGTCCGCCTGTTCGACAAGAACGGCCTGCGCAAGGACGTCGCGCATCTGATCGCCTCCAACACCCGCGACCCGGCGTCGATCATCGGCGACATCCAGGCCCAGGCCGAAGCGACCGCGGTCTGCGGGCGTGAGATCCTGCGGCTGGTGAGCAAATATGGCCGCGACACCGTCGAGACCGGGCTTGCCGCCGTGCAAGACTATGTCGAGCGCTCGGCGCGCCAGCGCATCGCGGCGCTGCCCGACGGCGAATGGGAGACGGTCGACTTCATCGACCGCGATCCGGCCGGCGGCGAAGGCATGATCCCGATCCGCATCAAGATGACGATCAAGGGCGACCGCGCGATCTACGACTTCACCGGCAGCCATCCGACCATCGGCTCGATCTACAACTCGGCGTTCGGCGCGACCTTCTCCGCCGTTGCCGCGGGCATGAAGACCTTCTTCCCCGACCTGCCACTGAATTCCGGCTTCTACCGCTGCTTCGACATCATCGCGCCGGAAGGCTCGATCGTCGACGCCAAATGGCCGATCGCAGTCACCGGCTTCCTGATGCCATTCGAGAAGATCATGAACTCGATCTACGAGATGTGGTCGAAGCTGATGCCCGAGCGCGCGCTCGCCTGCGCCTTCAATCTCGAATATCTCCTGACCGGCGGCCTCGACGCCCGCAGCGCCGACAAGCCGATCTTCATGTTCTACGACTGGCTGCCCGGCGGCTGGGGCGGGCGCAACGGCAAGGACGGCAGCAACGTCACCACCGCCTGCTTCGGCACCGGGCTGATGTCGCAGCCGGTCGAAGGCCAGGAGCGCGCCAACCCGATCCTGACCACCGAATGCGAGATCCTCAAGGATTCCCCCGGGCCCGGCAAATGGCGCGGCGGCGCCGGCGTGGTGAAGACCTCGAAAATGCTCGAGGCCGAGAAGACCGTGATCTCCTACATCTGCGATCGCGAGCGCGCGGTGGTCTGGGGCATCGAAGGCGGTCTGCCGTCGATGCCGCACGGCCTGACCCTGAAGCGCGCCGGCAGCGCCAGCGAGGAGCGGCTCGGCTCGATCTTCTCGGATGTCCCGATCGGCGAAGGCGACGTCTTCTCGCGCCCGACCGCCGGTGGCGGCGGCTTCGGCGATCCGCTGGAGCGCGATCCGAACCTCGTGATCGAGGATATCAAGGACGATTATGTCTCGGTCGAGCGCGCCGCCAAGGACTATGGCGTCGTGGTGCACACGATCGATGCCGAGCTCTGCAATTATGAGCTCGACAAGGTCGCGACCGAGGCGCTCCGCGCCAAGATCCGCGCCGAGCGGGTTGCGGACGTCCGGCTGGATCCCGAACTGGTGGCGCAGCGCTTCCGCAGCGGCGCGATCGACGCGCTTGATGCCATTCGCAAGCACGCGGTGATCCTCGACTGGGGCACCGGCGCGCTGCTTCCCGAATCCACCCGCCAGTTCCGCGAAGTGTTCGAGCGGCGCTCGGTCGCGCTGTGGAAGCCCAGCTGACTGCCCTCGGCAGACGCGCCGCCCTTGGCGGCGCGATACATGCCTGAAGAGTGGAATCCGAAGTCGTCGCCCCTTGCACTTTCAACCATGAGGATTGCGCTATGACGATCATGACGTGCCTTTTCGCTCGCCGGCCCCGGCCGATCCGTTCCGTGCTCGGCATGGCCGCCGGCCTCGCTCTCGCCGCCGCAGCCACGCCGGCTGCAGCCGCCGAGACGCCCTGGTTTCCGATGAAGATCTTCGATGCGTCGTCCGGTACGGCGAAGCCGGCGGAGTACACGCCGCTGCCGAAGGCCGAGAAGCCCTACAAGCTCTGCGTCCTGTTTCCGCACATGAAGGACAGTTTTTGGGTCGCCGTCGCCTACGGCATCGTCAAGCAGGCCGAGGCGATGAACGTCAACATGAACCTCTATGAGGCCGGAGGTTACGAGAACCTGCCCAAGCAGCTCTCGCAATTCGATGACTGCATGGCGAGCCAGCCGGACGCGATCATCGTCGGCGCGATCTCCGGCGCGGGCCTCAGCAAGAAATTCGAGGAAGCCAAGGCCAAGGGCGTGCCGGTCGTCGGCGTCACCAATCCGCTGCCGCCCAACGCACTACCCGCGGCCAACTATGTCGACTTCGTCGCGATGGGCGAAGTCACCGGCGAAGGCCTGCTGGCGCAGACCAAGCCCGGCGACAAGCTCAACATCGTCACGTTTCCCGGCCCGGCCGGCTCGGGTTGGGCGGAATCGTTCAACGAGGGTTTCAAGAAGGCGGTCGCCAAGAACCCGAACGCCAAGATCCTGGCGGAGAAGTTCGGCGACTCCGGCGTTGCCGTGCAGCTTCAGCTGATCCAGGACGCGCTGCAGGCCTATCCCAGTATGAACGTGATCTGGGGCACCGCTCCGACGGCCGAAGCGGCCATCGGCGCCGTTGCAGAGGCCGGCCGCAACGACCTGAAGATCATCTCGTCCTACGAGAACCAGGCCATGCTCGACGCGCTGAACCGCGGCGACATCCTCGCCTTCGCTACACAATATCCCGTTGGCGAAGGCGCCATCGCGATCGACCAGGCGGTGCGTCTCATCGAGAAGAAGCCGGTGATAAGCCTGGTTCAGCCGGTCGCCACGGTGATCGACAGGACCACCGTGCCGAAATTGCAGATGGACCTCGTGCTGGCACCGGCGAGCTGGACGCCGGTCTATTCGGTCAAGGCCAAGTAAGCCGCCTCGACCGGTAAGGCGGGAGCGCGTGTTCCGCCTACTTCTCGCGGCCCACGGAGATGCGGATGGATTTCGAGATCGACCCGATGCCGGCCGAGCCTCTGCTCCGATTGCGGGGCATCTCGAAGCGTTTTACCGGTGTCCGTGCGCTCGACCGCGTCGATCTCGATGTCCGCGCCGGCGAACTTCACGTGCTGTTCGGCGAGAACGGCGCCGGCAAGTCAACCTTGATCAATGTCGTGTCGGGAACGTTCCCGCCCGACGAGGGCACGTTCCACTTCGGCGGCGAGGAGATCCACCACCTGACGCCGCAGCGCGCGCGCGCGATCGGCATCAGTCCGGTGTTTCAGGAGTTCTCGCTGATCCCGAGTCTCACCGTGGAGGAGAACCTCTTTCTCGGCCGCGAAGTCACACAGGGCGGAATCCTGCGCACAGGCGAAATGCGCACGCGCGCCAAGGCCCTGATCGACGAGCTCGGCTTCGACATCGATCCGTCGCAACGCGTTGACGACCTCTCGCGCGCGCACCAGCAGATGGCCGAGATCGCCAAGGCCCTGCTCGGCCGCGTACGTCTCCTGATCCTCGACGAGCCAACCGCGTCGCTGACCGAACGCGAGACCGGCCGGCTGTTCGAACTGATCGCGCGCCTGAAGAGCCAGAATGTGGGGCTGATCTACGTCTCGCATCGCATGCGCGAGATCCGCACTCTTGCTGACCGCGTGACGGTGCTGCGCGACGGCCGCCACATCCGGACCCTCGATGCCGCAAGGTCGACCGACAGCGAGTTGGTGGAGCTGATGACCGGCCGCAAGATCGACGTGCTGTTTCCGACCATTGCGCATAAACCGGACAGAGTGATGGTCGACGTCGAGAACCTGACGCTCGCCGACGGCAGCGTACAGGACGTGAACTTCCATGCCCGGGCCGGCGAGATCACCGGCATCGCCGGTCTGGTCGGCTGCGGCAAGTCGGAGTTGATCCGTGCGATCTACGGTATCGAGCCCACGACAGCGGGCGTGATCCGGATCGATGGTGCGCCTTACGAATTCCCCGCACCCCGGCGAAGCCTCAAACGCGGCATCGCCTATTTCCCCGCCAACCGAATCGCCGAAGGCCTCGCGCTGTCGCGCCCGATCCGCGAGAATGCGTCGATGACGGTGCTCGACCTGCCCGCCTTCGCCCGCTTCGGCGTGCTGCGGCAGGCGGCCGAGCGCACAACAATCGCCGGCATCATGGAGCAGTTGCAGCTGCGGCCGCCGAACATCGAACGGAGCGTTGGCACACTGTCCGGCGGCAACCGCCAGAAAGTGATGCTGGGCCGCGCACTGACCCGTGAATTGACCGTGTTCCTGTTCGACGAGCCGAGCGTCGGCATCGACGTCGGCGCCAAGCTCGAGGTCTACCAGTTCATGAAACGCCTGGTCGAGGCCGGCGCTGCCGTGATCGTGGTGTCGTCGGAATTGCCCGAGGTGCTGGCGCTGTCGAACCGGCTCTATGTCATGCATCACGGCCGCATCGCCGCCGAGCTGACGGGCGCCGAGAAGACCGAGCAGAACGTGCTGTCGAGCTTCTTCCGCGACCATCTCACCGCGGAGGTCGGATGAACACGGCTCTGGCTACCGCAAGCCCGCAGAGCGCGATCGGCCCGCGGTCGATCGCAGGCCGGATCGGGCTGCTGCCGGCCCTGCTGGTGCTGCTGGTGGCCAGCATGTCGGCGGTCGATCCACAGTTCTACGGCATCAACAATGTCCTCAACATCCTGCGCAACGCGTCCCTGCTCGCGATCGTCGCCTGCGGTCAGGCTCTGGTAATCATCGCCGGAGGCTTCGACCTTTCGGTCGGCGCCGTCGTCGCGCTGGCAAGCGTCGTCACTGCCAAGACCATGGCAGCCACAGCCGCCGCATTTCCCGGCAACACGCCCCTCATCATTGCCGGCGGCGTTGCGGCCGGACTCGGCTGCGGAGCGGTGGTTGGACTCCTCAACGGCTTCTGCGTGGCCAAGCTCAAGGTCTCCGGCTTCGTGGTGACGCTGGGCACGATGTCGGCAACCGCGGGCGTCGGCCTCATGATCACCAACGGCATCCCGGTCTACGGCATGCCCGAAATCTTCGTGAAGGGTTTTGGACGCGCCCAGGCACTCGGGCTGCCGACCGCCGTCCATGTCGCGCTGGTCGTGATCGCCTTGATGGTGTTCGTGCAACGGCGCACGCTGTTCGGCCGCTACGTCTACGCGATCGGCGGCAATGTCGACGCGGCAGTCGTGTCGGGCGTGTCGATCCAGCGCCACATCGTGGGCACCTATGTGGTCTCGAGCGTGCTTGCGGCACTGACCGGAATCCTGCTGACGGCGCAGGTCGGCTCCGGCCAGGCCAGCTTCGGCGGCGACCGGATGATGCTGCAATCGATCGCGGCTGCCGTAATCGGCGGCGTCAGCCTGCGCGGTGGTGTCGGACGTATTGAAATCGTCGCGATCAGCGCGCTTTTCCTGACCATCCTTGGCAATGCGCTCAACCTGCTGCACGTCGATTCCCGGCTGCAGCCGGTCTTCCTCGGCGTCATCATGGTCGCGGCCGTGGCGCTGGACGAACTCAGCCGACGGAGCAAGGCCCGTGTCTGACCTCGAATTGTCGGTCGCCGCCAAGGACACGGACCGCCCGAAGCTGGCGCCGGGCCGCTGGATCTGGAGCGCCGTGCTGCCGGTCGCGCTGGTGCTGCTGCTGCTCGGCTTCGCCGCGGTCGACCGCGGGGTGCTGTCGCCGGCCAATCTGCTCAACATCGCGCAGCAGACCAGTTATCTCGCCCTGTTCGCGATGGCGCAGACCGTGGTCATCCTGACGCGGGGTTTCGACCTCGCGCTTGGCCCGACTGTATCGATGGTCAGCGTTGGCACCGCGCTCGCGATGGCCGGCGCGACGGCGTCGGGTCATGACATCGGCGTCGTGCTGCTCGCCGGGCTCGGCGCCGGCTTCGCCCTCGGCATCGCCTGCGGCCTCTTCAACGGCGTGGTTATTGCGCTTCTCGGGGTCAACCCGTTCGTCGCGACCCTCGGCAGCTACAACATCGCGATCGGAATCGCGACCACGCTTTCGTCGGGACGGCCGGTGCAAGGCGTGCCGGCGTCGTTCTCGCAGATCTTCTACAGCGGCAGCGTCTTCGGCGTCCCGGCGGCCATCGTGATCACCGTGGCGGTCGGCGTCGTGCTCCACCTGATGCTGTCACGAACCGTATTCGGCCGTTCGATCTACCTGATCGGCACCAATCCGCGCGCCGCGGCGGTCGCCGGCCTGCCGGCCAGGCGCATCCTGGTTGCGACCTACGTGCTGTGCTCCGGGCTTGCCGCGCTGGGCGCGATCATGATGACGGCGCGGACCGGATCGGGCGAGCCGAACCTCGGCGGCGCGCTTTCGCTGCAGGCAATCGCCGGCGCCGTGGTCGGCGGCACCAGCCTCGCGGGTGGCCGCGGCGGGGTCGGCACCGCGGTGCTCGGCGCCCTCTTCATCACCATCCTCTCCAACGGCATGAACCTCACCCGGATCGATGGCTACGTGCAGATGATCGTGCTCGGCGCGATCGTCATCATCGGCGTGCTGCTCGACCGGCTGCGGCTGGAGCAACGCCAATGACGACAGGCTCTCCCATCCGGAGCACCGAGAGGCCCGATACGCCGACATCGATCCATGTCGCACCGACGCTCGCCGCCGCACTCGATGCGCTCAACGAATACGGTGCCGCTGGCTCTGCCTTTGCCGGCGGGACATGGATCATGAGGTCGCCGATCCGGCATGAGCAGATGAAGGCGCACTACGTCGCCATCGGCAGGATCGCCGAACTGACGACGGTTCGGATCGGCAACGATGCGGTCGAGATCGGGGCGGCGGTCACGCACGTTGCGCTCGCGACGGCCCTTGCCGGTCTCCCAGAATTCGCTGTCCTCGCAAATGCCGCCGGCCGCTCCGCCAATCCCGCGATCCGCTCGATGGCGACGATCGGCGGCAATCTCTCGACCTCGGAATTCGCCGCGGCGGATTGCGTGCCGGCCCTGCTCTGCCTCGATGCCGAGGTGGAGATCGCGGGCCGCGATGTCCGCGAGCGTGTTAGCTTGGCGGATTTTCTCAGGAGCCGATCATCGTTCGCACCGGGCCGCCTGGTGACGCGGATCATCGTGCCTCGGGGGGAGCGCAAGAGCGCCCATATCCGCCTGCCGCTGCGCAGTGCCGGCGACTATCCCGTGGCCATCGTGAGCCTTGCGGCCAGCATCGATGCAGCGGGCCGCGTCCGGACGGCGCGCATCGCGGTCGGCTCTGTCGAGCCGGTCGCGCGGCGGTGGGAGCGCCTCGAGGCGGCGCTGGTCGGGCGTCCGCTGGACGCCGCGGCAGCCGCGCGCGCCGCTGCCGAGCTTGCCGGCGAATTCGTCGGCCGCGACGGCGTGGATGCGCCGGCCTGGTATCGCGTCAGCGTGCTGCCCGGCCTTGTTCGCCGCGCGACGATCGCAGCTCTCAGCTCCTGAATGTTCCGGAGAGGCACATGGGATTCAACCTGATCGTGAACGGCGACCGCGTCGCCTCCACTGCCGATCCCTTAACTCCGCTCGTCGACGTGCTGCGCGAGGAACTGCATCTGACCGGTGCAAAGCCGGTCTGTCGCCATCGGCGGCAAGCTGAACCGCATCCAAGCGGCGCTCGAGGCTAGCGATGCCGTGCAGTGCGGCATGTGCTTTCCCGGCATGGTGGTGAGCCTGACGCACCTGCTGGCGACCCGGCGAGAGGCCACGCGCGACGAGATTCGCGCGGCGCTGACCGGCAATATCTGTCGCTGCACGGGATATGAGCGGATCGTCGATGCGACGCTGCTCGCTTTGGCCGAGACCTAACCGGGAGACGCACACATGTCCGACGTTTCCGCGACGATGGACCTGCGCCGGCGCGATGCCGCCGACAAGCTGCGCGGCCGCACGCGCTACACCATCGACCGCTACCTGCCGGGCATGCTGCACGCCGGCGTGCTGCGCGCCGGCGTGCCGTCGGGACGGATCGTTCGTCTCGACACGTCCAGGGCGGCGCAGATGCCGGGCGTGCGCGCCATCGTGACCGCAGCAGATGCACCCGGCATGGTCGGGATCGGCATCGCCGACCATCCGCTGTTCGCCCGCGACGTGATCCGCTACGATGGCGAGCCGCTCGCCGCGGTCGCGGCGGTCACCCTAGCGCAAGCGCAGGCCGCGCTTGCCGCGATCGAGGTGGAGATCGAGCCACTGGCCGCAGTCCTGACCATGGCGGATGCGCTCGCACCCGAAGCACCATTGGTGCATCCCGGCTGGCGCGACTACGAGGTCCTGCTCGAAGGCGGCGCCCGCGAAGGCAATGTCGCCTGGGAGGCGACCGTGGTTCGCGGCGATGTCGATGCCGCGTTTGCCCGGCCCGACGTCGAGATCGTCGAGAGCAGCTTTCGCGTCGGCCGCCAGAACCACGTCGCCTTCGAGCCGCGTGCGGTGGTCGCGAGCTACGAGGACGGCCGCTTCCACATCGAGACGTCGACGCAAGTGCCCTGGAGCATCCGCAACGCGACCGCGCGCATTCTCGGCGTGCCGGCGTCGCAGATCCGCGTCACGGTGCCGCCGGTCGGCGGCGGCTTCGGGCTCAAATTCGATATGGCGGTCGAACCTTTTGCGGCGCTGCTCGCCCGCGCCAGCGGCCGGCCGGTGCGCCTCGCCAATTCGCGCGAGGAGGAAATGCTCACCTGCCTGTTCCGCGAGAATGCCGACATCCGCATCCGCTCGGCGGTGACGCGCGAGGGCGAGATCGTCGGCCGCGAGGCTGTCGTCCTGATGGATTGCGGCGCCTATGGCGGCGAGCAGATTTTCCTGACCACGATGACCGCGCATACGCTCGGCGGCAACTACAAGCTCGGCAGCGTGCGGCTGGTCTCGCGCGCGATCTACACCAACACGGCGCCGAACGGCGCCTTCCGGTGCTGCAACGGCGTCTATAACACCTTTGCGCTGGAGCGGCACACCGACGAGATCGCAGCGAAGATCGGCATGGATCCGCTTCTCTTCCGCCGCCGCAACGTGCTCGGCGACAAGGATCTCGGCGCCACCGGCCAGGTGTTCGAGGCTGACGTGCTCGGCCCGATGCTCGACCGGATGGAGCGGCTGCGCGGGACAACCGCCCCGCCGCCGGCACGCACCGATGGCCGGCTGTACGGCCGCGCCACCACCGTCGGCACCTGGTTCGTCTTCGTCGGCCCGTCGGCAGCGACGGTGAACATGAACGCCGACGGCACAGCGACGCTGGTGACGTCGGGCGTCGAGATCGGATCGGGTTCGATGATGCAGAGCCTGCCGCAGATCGTCGCCGGCACGCTCGGCATTGCGCCCGACCAGGTGATCGTGCGCGCAGCCGATACCGATGCGGCCGGCTACGATGTCGGCGTCGGCGGCGGCCGCACCACGGTCTCGCTCGGCGCGGCGAGCCTGTCCGCAGCGCAGGAGGTGCGCACGAAACTGCTGAAGGTCGCCTCGGAGATGCTCGAGGCGGCCCCCGACGATCTCGTCATGCGCGACGGGCGGATCGAGATCGCAGGCGCGCCCGGCTCCGGCCGCACCGTCGCGGAGGTCGCGACCCGCGCCCAGGCGCTGGGCGGTCCGGTCGCCGGCACCGGCGCGTTCACCGGCGCCGGCGTGCCGGCGATGCCCGGCTGCGTCGCCGGTCATTTCATCGACGCGATCGACATCCCCATCTTCGCGGTCCACGACTGCGAGGTCGCCGTCGATCCGGACACCGGACATGTCGAGGTGCTCAGCTATCGCGTGGTTCAGGACGTCGGACGCGCGCTGAACCCGCGCGCCATCCACGGCCAGATCCAGGGCGGCGTGGTGCAGGGACTGGGCTACGCGTTGCACGAGGAAGTCACGATCGGCAGCAACGGGCGCGTCTGCCAGAGCGGTTTCGAGACCTATCGCGTTCCGCTTGCGCTCGATGTCGTGCCGGTCGAGATCGATTTCTATGAGGGCGCGCCGTCGATCGGACCGCTCGGCACCAAGGGAGCCGGCGAGGTGCCGATCCTCAATGTCGGGGCAGCCATCGCATGCGCGGTTGCCAACGCCACCGGCAAGCGTGTCCAGCAGCTTCCCCTGACGCCGCCCCGCGTGCTCGAGCTGCTGCTCGATCGAAACCAGGACCTGACCTTTTCCCATATCGCCGAGGCATGGGCGGATAACCTCGTGCGTCCGCATGGTCGCAAGTGAATTGACTGCAGGAAGGGTTCGTCCCAGGCGCGTCATGGATTTGATGCAAACTCTTCGAAGACTTTAGTGGATCTGTTTACGCGAACTTCTGCTGCGATGCTCTAGTTCCGCTGCCGGGTTCCATCCGGTGTCGCGAACGAACTCAGACAACACGCGATCGCTGGGAGCCCGCTCTTCCATGCACCAATCGATTGCGGGTGGCTGCAGCGATGCAGCCGGTTTGATGATGATCTCATGACAATGGACGTGGCACGCGAGTCGATCGAGCTGCTCGGACAACTTGCGCGGCTTATCCTATTCGAGGAGACAAGGCACGGGCTGCGCGATCGCGAATGGACGGCACTGCGCTTTCTCGCACGTGCCAACAGATTCTCCAGGACGCCTTCTGCGCTGGCGAGCCATGTCGGCACAACCCGGGGCACCGCCTCCTTGATTATCAACGAGCTGGAAGGACGGGGATACATCGAGAAAAGCCGTTCCGCCAAGGACAAGCGGTCCGTCACGCTCGACGTGACGCAGCAAGGCAAGAAGCTGCTGGCCCGCGACCCCCTCAACGTTCTGGTGAATGCCATCGCGCAGCTCGACGACGATCGCCGGGTTGGCTTCCGCGACACGCTGCGTCACGCGCTCGACCAGTCCGATACCGGGCATCAGCGGCATCGTGCGGACATTTGCCGAGGCTGCATGTTCCTGAAGGAAAGCCGCCCATCCCCTGAAGGCGGAGTCTCGGCGGACTTTACCTGCCGCCTGTTCCGCGCCGCCATCGCCGATGCGGAGACGCTGCTGCTATGCGCGAGCTTCGAACAGCGCAAGCGCTGAGATCTCAGGGTTGCACCTTGCGCGCGGGCATGATTGCGCCAGCGCTGGTCAGCACCACCAGACGCCCGCTCTCTCCCTTGATCTCCTCAATGCGGCCCAGCCCGGGAACCTGCTGTCCGAGGATAGCCTCGACCACACCGGACGGTCCCTGCAGGATCGCAACGCCCTCATAGGCCTGGCGCACGGACCATCCCTTGACCACCTTCCTGGGCGGCGCGCGGTCCGGTGCCGCAATCGAGCCGGTGACCTCCGTGGCGGCAGCCGACGCCATCACCGTCGTGGGCTGCGGCGCAGGTTGCGATGCGACAGTAGCCGGTGCGGGGGTCTGGGCTTGGGCCAGTCTTTCCAGCTTCGCTGTCGAGGCGGTATTGACCCGCTCGATGCGGTCCAGATTCTCGGCAAAGCGACCAAAGCGATCGCTCGTCGCCTTGCTCGAGAGATCAACCGCCGTCCGCAATCCCTCGAGATTGTCGGAGACGCCTGAAATTTGGCGGCGCAGCTGCGCGACGGTCTCGCGCAGGTTTCTGATCTCGGCGGCGGCTGCGGCATTGCCCGGGCTCGGCTGCATGGTCAGATAGGCGATCACGCCGGTGCAGACGCTGACCACCAAACCGACGGAAACGGCCAGGGCCGCGAGCGGCACAACCCACGAAGGACGTGGCTCCGGCGCCTTGGCAACGATCACGGCCGGCCGCACCGCAACCGGCGCCGGCTTGGGTATCGCCATCTTGTCCAGCCGCGCCTTCGCGCGAATGCGCTTGAGCCCTTCCAGCGCCTCCTTGGCCAGCGCCTCATCGGCCGCAGCGGAGGCGCTCCTGCCGCCTGCCGCGGACGCGGCAGCACGTTGCAGCTGAAGCTTGTCCTGATCCCTGGGATCGCGCGCGTCGCGACGCTGCGCTGCGGCCGACATGTCTGCCGGTCCATTGGGACGAGCTTGTCCATCGGACGACATTTGAAAATGCTCCGTCTCGGTTCGACTTCCTGCACGATGCTAGAATCCCAAGCTTGCCCGAAACCGGTGCGTCATCATCCGCTCGTCTTCCGAGCCTCCGGCGCGGGCGAACCCAGCGCATCCGCCTGGCTGTGCCGCAGTGCGGCATCAATGCAACAGAGCCGTGGAGATTTGTGCAAACACGAGCTCGTTCGCGGCGTGTGATTCGACCATGCGCCTCGTGGCGCCGTCGCAGAGCCCGCTGAGGAGTCAAACAGCGACTTCCGCTCGCATGCACGCGATGCCCTTGATTCTGCGGCTGCGGTGACAGATCGAACGCAGATTCAGCAAATATAGTTTGGCTGCCTAATCAAATATTGCGCTTTGAAACATCAAGAATGAATCGGAAAAGACCAACAACATAAAGCCAACGAATCAACATGTTTGCGCCACGCACTTGATCGCGATTCGGCAATTTGTCACGGTCAGATCAAGTGATTCTCTTGCCAGTTGGCGAAGAGAACGACGGGATCCAGCGGTGTTCGGAAACATGAGCAACTCGACGCAGCTGATCTAGGTCGTTCCTCAATCTGCTCCGCGATGCCGTCGTAAGGGCACCCGCCGAGCCTCACTTCGTAGCGTTTCCAGTATCGAGTGAAAGTAACAGGCCTGCGGACCGCAGGCACTGAATGCGTTGGGCTGCCCGCGAAATCCAATCAAAACAAACCTTTCGCGGGGGAATGTCGTCAAACAGCACGACCGCTCATGCGTCCGGGGCATCACAGGACTCTTCCCGGCCGGATGTCGGTAAGTGCGAAACAGGGGCGAATGTTGATGTATGTAATCGTTGATGACCGCGAAAGCGTGGCCAACAGCTATATCGGAGGGCTCGTTCGCGAAGGCGTTTCGTCGATCGGCTTCTCCTTCGGTGAGTTCGAAGACTGGCTGCAATCCGCAAGCGAGGCGGATCTGGAAGCCGTCGACGCCTTTCTTCTCGGAGATTTCGACGCGCGGGGAAGTCTTCCGCGGGTCCTGCGCAAGCGATCCTCGGCTCCGATCATCGCGATGAGCGCCCTGAAAATGCTCAAGAATACGCTGGAGCTGTTCGAGGCCGGCGTGGACGACGTGGTGCATGTTCCGATCCACCTCCGCGAGATCCTGGCGCGAACGGCGGCGATCGCGCGCCGGCGCGCCGGCGACGCACCGCGGCCGTGCGAGACCAGCATTCAGGTCTTCTTCAACGGCCGCGATCCGGAGATCGGCGGCCAGGCGCTCAGCCTGCCCCGTCGCGAGCTGCGCATTCTGGAATACATGGTCAGCAATCACGGCAAATGGATCACCAAGACGCAGATATTCAATGCGGTCTACGGCATCTTCGAATCGACCTACGACGAGAGCGTGATCGAGAGCCATGTGAGCAAGCTGCGCAAGAAGCTGCGCGACCGGCTCGGCTTCGACGCCATCGTCGCGCGGCGCTACGTCGGTTACCGGCTGGACATTCCAGTGCGCGCGGCCGGCGATATGCCGATGGCGGAAATCGGCGATGTCAGCATCCTAATGAACAGGCCGCAAGCGCGCCCCGCCGCCTACTCTGTCGGCAGCTAGCGCATGATCCGGAAAGGTGCGAAGCGGTTTTCCGGAACGATCATGCGCAAACCAAGAGCCACAGCGCGATGACGATTCGACCCGCTCTCATCGCGCTTTAGCGACGGCTTGACCCGAACCGGATTCGGTCCCTGCGCCTGGCAGATGCAGGGGCCGAAGCAAACTCACCGGCATGCCTTTAAGACTAGGGCTTCGCCTGGAACTCCTCCCGCGAGACGTAATTGAAATCCTCGACCATGACATCCTGCACCACGTCGGCGTGCATGCGCTCGTTGACACGTTGCTTGATGGCCGCGGTCAGGATCGACAGGTCGTAGCGGGCGAGCTTCCTGAAATCCAGCCGCTCGTCCGCATAGATCCTGCGAAAGGCTTCATCGACGACGAACGGATCCGGCGGAACGGAGAGCTGGTGCATGGTCCGCGCCTCGACCGTATAGACGAACCGCGCGACGATGTAGCCCTGCACGCTGCCGTTCTCGACCATCGGTACGCTGAGCGCCCGCGTCTTCTGGTACTGCAGGCCTTCGAGATATTCGTCCTTGCCGGACAACACGCCGTGGTTCTCCTTCCAATAGGCCACCGCATAGCTGCCGCCCGCGGTGAGGATGCACACCCAAAGTCCGGTCAGGAGCAATTTGATCATTTGCTCTCCTGCGGCGTCCTGGCGCTATAGGTGCCGTCCGACTCGGCCTCCCGGATCGCCCGCACAATGATCTCGGCGACCTCCCTGACGGCATCGTAGTGCATCTCGAGAACGGCGCGGTTCCTCTCGAGCTTTCCGCGCAACTTCTGCAGCTCCTCCGCGATCTCGGCCTCCCCGCCGGGATGCAGCTGCGTCCGCATCAGGCGAACGAATTCCAGCATGCTTCGGCTCTTGCGGGCGCTGAAATCATCGAAGTCGATCTTCTTTCCGGCCCGGAGCGCCTGCGTCTCCTCCTCGATCACGATCTCCAGCCGCCTGATCGCGGCGAGCACGCCCTGCGCGTCGTCCGGCCTCGACAGGTCGGCCACGCCGGATGCGGCATCATCACCGCCATCCGGCAGAAGCACGGGCAATGCCGCCTCGGCCGTGTGCTCCATCTCCACGTCCTGCTGTTCCACCACCGCCAGCATGTTCATCGCTGCTCCCTCTGCGTGCATTTGAGAATCATCCTTCTCTCGTCAGCCAGTCCATTTATCCGGCCTTGTCCGGTCCGCCGTCCGTGGCCGCCGGATGCGCGGCGGCAAGCTGCCGCGCAATGCCGATCCCCTTTCCCTGCGCAAGCTGATTGCCGAGCTGCTCGGCCAGCATCGATCGCCAGATGCCGCCGGCGGTGCCCTTCCCGAACAGGTCCTGCGTGTTCTGCGGCAGCATCGTCTCGACGAACACCTGAAGCACGAATGCCTCGAACTTGCGATAAACCTCGCCCGAGTTGGCCGCCTTGATCACCCGCGTCGGCGCGTCCGCATTCGGCAATCCTTTGGCCGCGGTAGCCTTGCCCGCCTCTGCGGCCATCGTGCTCGAAAAGTCCACATCCGACAGCTTCAGCGCGTCCAGCTTCGCGGTGGCTGCGCGTTGCGCCACCGGATCGGCGGCTTCCAACACGTCGAGGACAACGTCCGGTGTCGGTGTCACGATCATCTGTTCGATCCGGCTAGTTGTTACCGAACGCCCGGCCACGGATCGGCGGATGCACGCCCGCGATCTCCTCGAGCGTGAGCCCTTCCGCATCGCGCCGGCGGCCCGCCACCGCCGCTCTTGCGACCTGCTCGAGGTGCTTCACGCGGCGGCTTTCGGAGTGGACCTGGTCGAGTTGCCTCGCGGCCTCCGCCCGCAGCGTACGGGCGCTGACGCCGGTGACCGCAAGACGCCGCGAGATCGACTCGCTCGACGATCCGGCCGGCAGGTTCGCATCGTTGAGGGCGTTCACCAGATAGATCTCCTCGTTCTGCAAATCGTGCTCGCGTTGCCGCAACTGGGCCAGCTGCCACTCCGCGAGCCGGAGCTGCAGCTTCATCAGCGAAACCATTCGACCGAGCTTTTCCGCGCGCGATTTCATCGGTCATCCCGCGAGGTACGACGACAGGCCGATCATGAACTGCGTCAGCAATTCATCGCTGGTCAGATAGAGCAGCAGGAATCCGCCGAACAGGATGAACGGCACCGAGATGAAGTAGACCGGTATCGCCGGAGTCAGCTTGTTGATCAGACCGACCGCGAAGTTGACGATGACGGAATAGACGATGAAGGGGCTGGTGATCCGGAGCGTCAGCACGAATGCCTCGGAGAGGCGGTTGACGAGCTGCGCCAGCGCCACCTCGCCGCCGAGCTTGGTGCCGGGACGCCAGACGTCGTAGGAGTTCATCAGACCCCTCAGCACCTGCCAATGCTGGTCGGTGATGAAGAACATGGTCGTAACCGCGGCCGTGATCAGAGGAACCAGCGCCGGTGCCGGATCGGTATCGCCGACCTGCGTTCCCGGAATGCTGGAGAGCCCGATCGCGCTTGCCGTCGCCGTCGCCATGGTCTGCAGCGCGAGAAAGAACACGCGACCGGCCATGCCGATGACGCTGCCGATCAAGAGTTCGGAGCAGATCAGCGACGCCAGAGCGAGCGGTGCGGCATCGGCCAGCAGCGGTCGGAGCACCGCAACCAATATCGGCGTCAGCGCGAAGGTCGTCACAACAGCGACGAACAGACGGACCTGAACGGGAATGTTGATGCTGGAGAAGCCCGGCACCAGCATCAGGCAGGCGCCGATGCGGCAGAACACGATGAACGTCGCCAGCACGCTGTCCGCAAGACTGCCGATAAGGCTGCCGATCACGACACGGCTCCGAGCGGCCTGATCTCGGGGCTGCGCGCCACCTCGACATGGGACAGGATCGGCAAGGTCGGGAAGATCCGCTCCAGGATCATCCTGACATAGGGCCGCGCCTCCGGCGTTACCGCCATCACGACGCTTGTCCCCTTGTCGGTGAATTTGCGGACGGCCGCACTCGCTTCGGTGGCGAATTGCTCGATCAAGCGCGGATCGGCATCGAATTCGATGACGTTGCCCTGGGCGTCGCGCTTCAGGCTCTGGTGGAAGGCGAGGTCCCAGCGGTTGCCGAGCCGAACCACGTTCAGCACGCCGCTGTCCGAGAGATCACCGCAGATCTGCTGGGCAAGCCGGACCCGCACGTGCTCGGCGACCTGCTCGGAGCGCCTGATGTGCGGCGCGATCTCGGCGATCGCCTCGAGAATGAGATGCAGGTTGCGGATTGAGACGCGTTCGGCCAGCAGGATCTTCAGGATCGCAAGCAATCCCGAATAGGAGATCTGCGACGGACAGAGGTCCTCGACCAGGCGCTTGTACTCCGGATCGAGCCGGTCCAGCAGTCCGCGCATGTCCTTGTAGGACAACAGCTGGGCAAGGTTCGACCTGATCACCTCGCTCAGATGCGTGAGCAGCACCGAGAGATTGTCGACCGGCTTGAATCCCTGACGCTTCGCCTCATCCGCAAAGGCGTCGGCGATCCACAGGGCCTTAATGCCGAAGGCTGGCTCGACAACCTCGTCGCCGGGCACGTCGGGCTTGCGGTCCTTCTCGGCGAGCACGAGGACCTCGCCAAGCCGGAGCTCGCCGTGCGCCACCCGCGTATCGTGGATCCGGATCTGGTATCCCTTCGGCTCGATCGACAGATTATCGGTCAGCTTGATCTCGGGAATCACGAAGCCGTATTGCTTGGCGAATTTCTTGCGGATCTTGCTGACGCGGTGGGCGAGCTCGCCGCGCGCGCCCAGCAGGTGAACCGAGAGCTGGCTGCCCAGCGCAAGCTCGATCTCCGCCGTCTTTAGCGATTCCTTGACCGATTCCTTGGCCTCGGTCTGCGCCCGCTCGTCGCCCTTGCGCGCCTCTTCCTTCTGGCGTTCGGCCGCCTGCCGTTTCGGCAGCGAATAGCCCACGAACGCCATGACGGCACCGAGCACCGCAAAGGGCAATAGCGGCAGCCCCGGCAGCAGCGCCAGCACGAACATCATCAGGGCAGCCGCGGAGACTGCGCGCGGATATCCGCCAAGCTGTCGCAGCACCGCCTGCTCGGCCGATCCCCGCGTCCCCCCCTTGGAGACCAAGAGGCCGGCCGACAGCGACACGATCAGGGCCGGCATCTGCGACACCAGGCCGTCGCCGACGGACAACTTCGTATAGACGTCGGCGGCGCGCGAGAGCGTCAGGCCGTGGTGGGTGACGCCGATCACGATGCCGCCGAAAATGTTGATCGCGGTGATCAGCAGCCCGGCGATCGCATCACCGCGCACGAATTTCGAAGCACCGTCCATCGCGCCGAAGAAGGCACTCTCTTCCTCGAGCTCACGCCGGCGGCGCTGGGCCTCCTTATCGTCGATCAGGCCCGCGGACAGATCCGCGTCGATCGCCATCTGCTTGCCGGGAATGGCATCGAGCGTGAAGCGGGCGCCGACCTCCGCGATACGGGTGGCGCCTTTGGTGATCACGACGAAGTTCACCGTAACCAGGATGGCGAAGATGATCAGGCCGATGACGAAGTCGCCGCCCATGACGAACTTGGAAAAGCCGGCGACGACGTAGCCGGCGGCATGCTCGCCTTCGCCGCCGCGCGACAGGATCAGGCGGGTGGTCGCGATGTTCAGGGCGAGCCGCAGGATCGTCGCGATCAGCAGCACGGTTGGGAAGGCCGAGAAATCGAGCGGACGCTGGATCCACAGCGCAACCATCAGGATCAACGCCGACAGCGCGATCGAGAACGCGAGACCCAGATCGATCAGGATCGGCGGGATCGGCAGGAACAGGATCGTGAGCATGACCACGATGCCGCCCGCGAAGAAGGCGTCCGCGCCAAGACGGCGCTGCGATGGAAGGGCGGCAGTGAGCGTATCGGCCATGAGTCACCGGCGGCATAGGTCCGCTGTGCAGTCTGCCCGGCAAAGCTTACGCGAGGGTGGCGGCGGCGGCCGCGTCCAAACCGATCAGAAGCCGTGCTCGATCCGCGAATAGACCAGCTCGGTGAAGGTCGACAGATGCGCGCCGATGAATGAACCGGAGACGGCCACGACGAGCAGGATGACGATGATCTTCGGAACGAAGGTCAGCGTCATCTCCTGGACCTGGGTCAGTGCCTGGATCAGCGCGATGATGGTGCCGACCAGCATCGCGGCACCGACCGCGGGCCCCGATGCGACGATGATCGTCCAGATCGCCGCCTGGACGATGTCAAGTGCGTCCCTCTCGTTCATGGCCTAGCTCAGGGTCAGGCCCGGTCCGACCATGACCTTGGTACCGTTTTCAAGCGTCGCGACCGCGCCGTCGGTGTTGATGGAGACCGACGCGATCTTGCCGGTGACCGCAGTGCCCGTGGTGTCGGTGAAGCTCACGGTGCGCCCGATCAGCGCATCGGCCTGCGACAGCGCCGAGGAGGACAGCAGCGCGTCGAGCTTCGAATTGGTCTGCATGGCCTGCTCGACCGACGACAGCTGCGCGAACTGGCTCATATATTGCGATGTATCCATCGGATTGGTCGGGTCCTGGTTCTGCATCTCGGCGATCAGGAGCTGCAGGAACGTATTATAGTCCACCGTGCTGCTCGACTTGGTCGCGCTGGAACTGTTCGAGGTGGACTGGGTGCGATTGGTGTCGGTCGCGCTGGGGACGTTCATTTGCCTCTCCGGTATCAGGCAGCTTCGAATGGAGCATCGTTCGCGGGGCCGGACAGGATCGCCTGCTCCACCGGGAACAATGCCCGAATCCGTTTGAGCGCCTCGTAGTAGCGGTTGGCTCCGACCAGCTCGTCGATCGCGGCCAGGCCGTCCAGCATCTGTCTGTTCTCGCACACCGTCCGCAGCGCCGCGTGATGCTGCCGGTAGAGTGCCGACGCATCGGCGACGTCGGTCGGATTCATCAGCATGAGCTGGACGATGAAGTAAAGCTGGCGCAATGCCGTGGTCGCGTCGGCGGCCTGCATGACCTGGGCTTCCAGCAGGAACATCACGTCATTGACGAGCTCGAGCTGGACCTTACGGTCGACCCGCAGCACCGCGCCGTTGACGTAGATCCGCTCACCCGCGCGCAAGGATACCTTCATCAGAGCGCGTCTCGGATCACGCGGTTGATCTCGACCAGGTGCATCACGTCATTCGAGCGTTCCTCGCGAAGACGGTCCGCTTCCTTGATGACCCACAAGCCGATCGAGATGATGTCGGCGCGCAATTGCTCCGGAAGCCCGTTCTCGGGATGCGACAGATCCTCGATGAAGATCGCCCACAGCCGCCTGACATAGAGCAGGGTCTCGATCCGATCCTCGGCACTCAACGGGCCCCCCTTGCCGAGCCGCTCCAGCCGGTCGATCCCCTGGCTCAACGCCATCCGCTCGCGGCCGCGCGCCTCGAAGCTGGAATCCTCGGCAACCGCCTCATAAGCTTCCCAGGTCATCTCAACCACTCTGCGCAGGACATCGAATAACGGGGCAAGGACTAGAGCTCCGGTTCAGAGATAGTTGATGAGGCTGATCTTCTGCATCTGCGCAGTCAGCGCGAGCGCCGTTTGGATCTGGGTCTGCAGCGTGTTGACGCGGATCGAGGCCTCGGTCGGATCGACATTCTCCATGTCGACAACCTGCTGATTGAGGATGTCGTGCTGGATCTTCAGCTTGTCGGTCGCGTTCGAGACCCGCTGCTGGATCGAGCCGACGCTGCCGCCCAGCACCGCAAGATCATTGATGGCGCCGCCGACGAGGCTGATCGCCTTGTCGACCACGACCTGAAACGTCGCCTGGCTCAGGTTAGTGTTGCCGAGATCGCTCAGCATGGCGTAGGCCTCGGCCAGCTTGCGGAAGCCCGGCTGATTGGCGCTGACCGAGGTGTCGACGATCTCGGTGGTCGAGATGCGGCTGCCCAGCACCTGGTCGGTGGCCTGCGACCAGTTGCTGTTCCAGGCCGGGCTGGCGAACTCCGCATCGAAGCTGGTGTTGAGAAAGTTCTGCATCTGCGCCGGGGTGATGCCGCTCACGCCGGCGGCGCTCTGAGAGAAGCCGAAGGTCGCGAGGAAGTCGGCGTCGACAGCAGCCTTGCTGGTCGAGCCAGCCGTATAGGTTGCGACCGGAGCGTTTTCGGTATTGAGTCCTCCGAACAGATAGGAGCCGTTGTAGGAGGCGTTGAGCGCGCCGACCAGGTCCTGCAGGTTCGCGGCTGCGCTCGGCAGGATCATCCGCGCACCGCTGTCGGCATCGCGCGCGGCGATCAGGTTCTTGAGGAAGTCCTGCGCCGTCGTGCCGAGCTGCGTGATGCGGTTCTGGGTTACGTCGAGACGGCCCTTGACCAGCCCGTTGGTGTCCACGACCTGATCGATGAAGCTCATGTCCGCGCGCAGTGCGACGTCGCGCCCTGTTCCGACGCCGAGCTGCAGACCGACGTCGGCAAACCGGCCGGTGGTCGCTTCCTTGGTGGCCTTGCTGAGCAGGCTCTGGTTGTTCGTGATCGAATACCTCAATGCCGACGAGAGCATGTAGGTCGAGATGTAGTTCGCGCTCATCATGATGCCCCCACGGCCGCAAGCAGGCTGTTCAACATGTCGTCGACGGTCGCGATCAGCTTCGACGACGCCGAATAGGTGCGCTCGACCTGGAGCATCAGCGACATTTCGTCGTCCATGTTCACGCCGTTGACATTCGAGAGCGCCGAGGTGCTGCGGTCGAGCAGCGTGTTCTGGTACTGGACGCCGTCGTCGGCGGTCTTGCGCCGGTTTTCGATCCAGCTCGCCGACGAGGAGGCGAAGTCGATCACGCCCGCGCTCGGCTTGCCGCCGGCGGCCGGATCGAACGGCTGCGGCGCGTCCATGCCGCCGATCAGCTGCTGCAGGCGCGCGGAGAATCCGGCGTTGCCGGCGGTATTGTAATTGTAGGCTGGGCTGCCGCTGATCGCACCGTCGCGCAGCAGATTGGGGTTGCCGCCCGCGGCCGGATCGACCGAGGCCGCGACCTTGATCGTCCCGGCGAGGCCGGTGAACACCGTGGCGCTGGCCGGCATCGCCGGTGCGCCTGGATAGGTGAACAGCCCGGGCACATCGGGCAGTCCCGCGCCGGACTGATCGGTTTCGGCAAAGGTGGAAATCAGGCCGCGCGCGATTTCGTCGAGCTGGCTCTGGTAGGTGACCGTCGCATTGTCGCGGAGCTCGGCGAAGCCGGCGATCTTGCCCGTCTTCAGCGGCATCACCGAATTGGCGCCGGTCACCGCCACGCCGTCGATGTAAACCGCATTGCCGGTGGTGCCGGCGGTATAGACGTTGGTGGGCGCGAAGCTGACCGTGCGCGGCGTCTTGTCGTACAGCACGACCCCGCTATCGGTATAGAGCGCCGCATCGCCATTGGGGCGGATCGAAACCGAGACGCCGATCTCCTGCGACAATTTCGAAACGATGCTGTCGCGCTGATCGAGATAGTCGGTCACATCGTCGCCGGCGATCGTGCCTTTCACGACGGCCGTATTGACGGTGTCGAACTGGGCGAGCAGCTGGTTGATGCCGGCGACCGAGGTCGCGATGTCGGCGTCGGCCCCCTCGCGGACCGACTGCACGGTCTGCGTCGCCTGATTGAGCGTGCTCGCCATGTCCTTGGCGGCGGATACGGCGGCCTGCGCCAGCGTCGCGTTATCGGGGGCGTTCGCGTATTGCTGCAGCGCTGATTTCAGCTTGTTGAGCTGCGCGGTCGGCGACTGGTCGAGTTCCGGATCGTCGACCGTGGACGCCGCGATCTTCTGCAGCCCGTCATAGATCGCGGATTGCTTGGCGGAGGCCGACGTCGCGGTCAGGACGTTGGTGAACAGGCCGGTGCTCGCGGCGCGCTGGATCGCCGCGACATAGACCCCGGCGCCGGGGAACGTGTCCAGCATGGTGATCTTGCGCGAATAGCCGACCTGGCCGGAGCCGGCGATATTGCGCGAGATCACCGATGACTGGACGCCCGACGCCATCAGGGAGGCGCGGGCCGAGTCGAGGGCGGCGGTAAGGGACATGGCGTGCTCGTGACCGGAATCGAAGCTGGAGAAGTCAGCGCTTCAGGTTGACGACGACGTCCAGCAGGTCCGCACCGGTCTGGAACGACTTCGAGTTGGCGGTGAAGCCGCGCTGCGCCTCGATCATCGAGGTCAGCTCGTCCGCGAGGTCGACGTTGGACTCCTCCAGCGCGCCGGACTGGATCGAGCCGAGCCCGCCCTGGCCGGCAAACCCGACCTGCACGTTGCCCGACTTCAGGTTGGTCGAATAGACGTTGCCGACTTCCGGCGTCAGGTTGTCGGGGCTCGGCACATTGCCGAGCGCGATCCGGTAGCTCGGCAGCTTGGCGCCGTTCTGAAGGATCGCGGTGACCAGCCCGGTCTCGTCGATATCGACCTTCTCGACCGCCGACGGCGCGTTGCCGTCCACGGTCGCCTTGAAGTCGAAGCTCGCCGCAACCTGCGTCATGGCCGAGAGATCCATCGTGAAGGCCGAGCCGCCGGGTATCGTCACGGCCAGCGACTTCGGGCTCGCCGTCGCGAGCGTACCCTTGCCGGCCGCGCTGACGTCGAAGGTGAACGTATTGGTGCCGCCCGCCATCGCCGCTCCCGTCGCCGCATTGTAGATGCTGGTCTGCCAGGTATTCGGGCCGGTCTTGGCCAGGTAGACGTCGAGCGTGACCGCGTTGCCGATATTGTCATAGGTGACGACCGAGGTCTTCGAGGTGTATCCGCCCGGTCCCGGAGGTCCGGCGATGATCGCCGCGCTCGGATCCAGATTGGCCGCCACTGTGGCCTTGGTCGACGGCTGCGCCTGCAGCGCCATCTGATTGATGTTGACGACCTGCAATCCGTTGTAGCCGTTGGCGACGACGTTCGGCGCGCCGTTGCGGATATCGTAGCCCATCAGCTGGTAGCCGGCGGCGTTGACGAGGTTGCCCTGGCTGTCGGGAACGAACGCGCCGGCGCGGGTCAGGAAGTTGTTGCCCGAGGTATCGGACACGACGAAGAAGCCGTTGCCCTGCACGGCGAGATCCGTCGTCGACGTCGTGAATTGCAGATGGCCGGCATCGGTGATGGCGTAGCGGACCTGGGTCTCGACCGCGCCGGAATCGTATTTGCCCGAGCCGCTCTTCAGAATCAGCGAGGAGAACTCGGTCGAAGCTCGCTTGTAGCCGGTGGTGTTGACGTTCGCGATGTTGTCGGAAACCGTCGACAGCTTGTTGGACTGCGCGCTCATGCCGGAAACGCCGGTGCGCATTACGCCATACAGGCTCATGGATGGAGCTCCTCTGGTAGGTTACAACGACAATGCACGCACTTGCTTGCGCGAAGCTGGCCCTGCGGCGCGCGAAACATCATGCCGTCGCCTTCTGACAGAGCGCGCGCGCCTTGTCGGTCCACGCACCGAAGCCGCTGGACACGAGGTGACCGACGATGTGGCAGATGTAGCGCTTCTGCGCGGGCTGGTTGTTGGGTCCCGCATTGTAGCGGGCGACCGCCATGGTCCAGCTGCCTTCGCGCTGCTTCAACTCCTTCAGGAAGCGCGCCGCGTAGTCGACGTTCCTGGCCGGATCGAACATCGCCTGCACCGAAGCGAACTTGTCGCCGTGATAATAGTGATTGATCTGCATGCAGCCGAGATCGATCAGCTTGACGCCGCGCTGCCGCATCGCCTCGAAGCTCGCCACCGCCTCGTCGAGATTCTTGGCGAACACCGTCTGGCCTTCGGCGCCGAGCGCATAGGGATTAAGCGCGCCGCGGCGCCCGGTTTCGGTCAGGCCGACCGCGTAGAGAATGCCGAGCGGAATGCCGTGGAGCCGTGCGGCGCGCGCCATCTCGCGCTCGCAGGAATGCGCGTTGTCGGTGCCCGCTGCGGCGGCAGTGGCACTACAGATAAACAGGCCCGCGGCGAGTCTGCGGCGCCACATCCTGCTCATGACGGGTCTCCTGGTCTGCCTGGCGTTCGTCCCGCGGCTGCTTCGCTCCGCTCTGCGACTGGTCGGACGGCGCACTGAAGCTATTTGCCGTGCCCTGTCCGTTCGGCGCCGGCTGATGTCCCGAAAGCGATGGCTGCGCCTGCCCCGCACCGGCCTGGAATCCATCCAGTGCGCCATGCCGGACCGGCGCGACGTCGGCGACGTAGCCGGCGGACTGCATCAGCTCGCGGATCGAGTCGCGCTGCTGGTCCAGCATCTGGCTGGTATCCTTGCGATCCGCCGCAAGATGAACGGAGACGGCGGCGCCGACCAGCCGCAGGCGCACGGTGACGTTGCCGAGCGCCGGCGGCTCGAGGCTGATCGTCAATATCTTGAGCGGCTGGTCCGGCGCGTTGTCCTGCGATAGTGCGAGATTGGACGCCGCGGATGCCGGCGGCGCCGCGCTTCCCTCCAGTTCCGCGACGACCGCCTTCGCCACCTGCTGGCTCGCGGTGAACTGCGCGACAGGTGGAAGATGCGTCTCCTGCTGGACCACAGTCACCTTGGTCGCTTCGGGCAGCGTCTCCCGCGCCGATGACTTGACGGCACGCTCGATACGGGCCGTGACCGCTTCGAGGCCGGATGCGCCTGATATCGTCCTTGGCGCGGGTGCATTGCCTTGCGGCAGCGTCGCTGCCTGCGGCGCGGTCGTCGATGGATGCGATGGGCGCGCTTCGGGTTCGGCGATATCCGCCATCAACGCCTTCGCAGCGCTCGTAGCCGGCAATTCGCGACCACGGGCGGACCGTTCGATCTGTGGGGGAGCAGTTTTGCGATCGTCTGCAACAGGTGCTGCCTGCGGCTTCACGGCCGGTACGGCGGCAAGCTCCTGGCCGGCGATGGCGATGGTGGGCAGGTCGATCCGGCCCTGAATCTCCGCCTTCGACGGCAGCTCGGATACCTCATGCCTGGCCGGCGCCTTATCCTCGCCATGATCGACACGCTCGCGCGTCGGCTCGTCGCGTTCGGCCGGCTGGGCCAGGCGCGAGCGCAGCGGCGGCGCCTTCACCGTGTCGTCGCCCGGCTGCTGGTTCGGCGCCGGCGTTGCGCGATCCGATACTTTGTGGATCACGTCGTGAAACGACTTGCCCGCCGGCATCGCCACGGCGGAGCTCTTGTCGAGACGGGACGTCCCGCGCGCGCCAATGCTTGCGGCGATCCCTGCGAACGGCTGCCCCGAAGTTCCACTGAGTTTCGTCATGGCCGGCGGTCCTTCGCGAGCAGCTCCAGGTCCTCGAGCTGCTTTTGCGCACGCGCAAGGGTAGCCGTCGATGATGCGAGATCGAGCCGTGCCGGCGTCGGCGGCGGCTTGTTCGCGGCGACGGCAGGCGATGCCGCCGTCGGCCTGCGGATGTCGAGCGCAAGCTGAAGCGTCGCATTCAACAGCAATGCATCGCGCTCCGGCAATTTGGAACGATCGATCGCTTTCAGCTCGGCAAGGCCGCCTTCGTATTCGTCGGCAAACACCCGGGCCGCCGCACGGAAGAAATGCGCCCGCTCACGATCCGCACCGGCATCCGGAGCGAGCGACAGCGCCTGCTCGCCGGCGAGCCGCGCCACCGCAAGCCGTCCACGGACCAGTGCGGCCTTCGCGATCACGAGATAGAGCTTGAGACGGCTGGCGCGATCGGTCTGGTCCAGCAGCGCCGCGATCCGCGTGAAACGGCGCTCGTCCAGCGCAAGGCTGGACTGCGCCAGCGCCGTCGAGAATCGCTGCCAGAAGTCACCGGCATAAACCGAGCTGCGATAATGCCTGACATAGGCCAGCGTCAGGAACTCGAACTTGTCGAAATCCTCCGCCTGCCCGACCAGCAGGATTTCGCGCCGCAGCGCTGCCTCCTCAACCAGCGTGCCGGGCAGGATCAGCCGTGCATCGTCGAGACGCTCGATCGCAACCGATGCTTCCGAATTAGCGAGCAGCGCGCCCTGCACCAGCGCAATCTGTCCGCCCATGCTCTGCGGGATCGTGCGCGGCTTGACGTCCTTCAACAGCTCCCTTGCCTCGTCCTGCCGTCCCTCGACATAGGCGAGCGCGCCGTTGAACAGCCTTTCGTCGATGTTGATGCGCTCGCGCGGGAGCTTTCGGACGATCTGCGGCGGGCCACCGCTGAGCAGGTAGACGACGACGGCCTGGCCGTTCTGCGGCTTGCTCCACACGCTCGCGTCGGCAGCGAGCAGCTTTTCACCGATTTGCCGGATCAGCGCGAGATGGCGGCTATGCGCGGCGACATCGCCATGCGCGATGCCGTCCTGGACCGCCTGCAAGCTGCGAACCAGCTCATACGGCTCGCCTGACAGCGGCGCAGGCTCCGCCGCGGCGGCGTGCACCGAAGCCGCGGCGAACGGTAGCAGCAGCAAGCTGGCAAGACGTCTCGGCCGGATCACGGGCGTTTCTCCCGGATCAGGATCTCGATGCGGCGGTTCTGCGCAGCCGCGGGATCGCTCGGCAGCTTCGGCCGCCGGTCCGCATAGCCCGCGACGTGCTCGATCCGCTGCGGGTCGACGCCCGACCGGACCAACATGTAAAAGGCCATCTGGGCCCGCGCCGTCGACAGCCGCCAATTGTCGTAGGCATCGGAGCGATAGGGCCGATTGTCGGTGTGGCCGCGGACAATGATCGGACCTGGACGTTTCATCAGCAGCGGCCCGATCTTGTCGATCACGCGGATCAGCTCCGGACGCGGCTCGGCGGAGCCGACCGCGAACATGCCGAAGCTCGCATCGTCGGTCAGACTGATCAGCAGGCCTTCCTCGACCTGACGTACCTCCGCCGCTGGTCCGGCTCCCGCCTTGATGTCGGCGAGCGCCTCGGTGATCGCGGCTTGCAGCTGTTTGACGGTCGGCCGCGGCGGCTGAGCAGCGTCGCGCTGGTCCGCATCCTTGGCGGCGGAGTTTGCCTGCAAGCTCGCCGGCAGGTTCGCCTGCGCGTTGGTCTGGGCACCGCCATCGCGGCTGGGCGATGACGGCGCCTGCCCAGGCGGCAGCAGCGGCGTCATCCCGGAAGACGGTGCCTGCGCGTTCGCCGCAACGCTGGAGCCGAGATCATCAGCCTTGGCGGAGCGCGCTGCTTGCGGTTCAGCCCGATCGGCCCTTGCCGGATTCTCAGGTGTCGCGGAATTTGGATCAGGCTCGGCGTCGCTCGCCCGCCCGGCGTCATTCGCGGCTTGCGGGGCGAGCTTCCAGTAACCGGGATCGAACGGGTCGCGATAGGCTTCGCCGCCCTTCAAGCCTTCCTCTTCCGCGGTGGCGAGAGCGCCGACGCGGCGCTGCCCGGCCGCCCGGCTCGACCCGGCAGCGATCTCGGAAAGCGTCGCATAGGGATCGCGGAACAGCACCTTCTCCTCGTAGTACGGCGGCTTCTCGGCGGTCGGCGAATCGCCGCGACGCTCCTCGTTGGTGCCCGCCGGCAAGCGCTTGCCCTCTTGGCCCTCGGCCGCCGACGGCTCCTTCTTCATCGGCTCATTGAGCCCCTTCGGGGCCGGCGCGTTCTCCGCAAGCTTGATCGGGTTGAAATAGCTCGCCACGATCTGACGCTGGTCCTGATTGAGCGCGTTGATCAGCCACATCACCAGGAAGAACGCCATCATCGCCGTCATGAAGTCGGCATAGGCGATCTTCCAGACGCCGCCCTTCAGCGGCGCATCCTCGAAGGCGCTGCGCCGCCGGATGATCACGAGTTCTGGTTTGACGTCGTCCATCGTGATCTACCGGCGCGCTTCCTTCAGGCGCTCCGTCCATGCCGAAATCTGCGTCTCGATCACGGTCTGGTCGGCAACGACGCGGATTTCGCTGACCTCGGCAGCCTGATATTCGATTCCGCTTTGCTGGACCTGATCGAGCTGCGCCTTGACGAGGTCGAGCAGGTCGCTGGGCCCGGTGATGCGAAACACCGGCGCCGGGGAGCGGCTGGTCAACGCGAATATCTGCTCGACCAGCGCCGCAACCGCCTTGTCGCGCACCGCCTCGGCGAGGAATGGGTGCAATATCCGGGCAACTGCGGTGGCGATGTTGACCTCGATCTCCCGGCAGGCTGCCGCAAAGCCGTTGACGATTTCCGCCGCCTGCTGATCCGACCATTTGGCGCGCTCTTCACCGAGCCTGATCGCGCTGCGGACACGTTCCTCCGCGACCTTGGCGTCACCTTCGGAAAGCCCCGCGGCATAGCCGCGACGGTAGGCATCATCCAGGAGATTGACCGGCGGCGTTTCAGCCCGTGGCGGGAGAGGTTGCGGCTGAAGCTGCTGCGGCGGCTCGCGCCTCGCCTCCTTCGGCTTCACCACCGGCTCGGCGAGCTTCGGCCGCTCAGCGGGCTTCGCCCGGCCGTTGGCGTCGAACTGGACCAGGAGCTTTCCGATTGCCGCGTTCATGCCGCCTCCTCCCGACGCATCCAGTCTTTAAGGATCGCAGCCGCCTGCGCCTGGTCGAGACGCACGATCTGCTCCAGCCGCTTCTGCGGCGTGCGTTGCATCTTGCCCTCGAGGTCCTCGACCAGATTGAGCTCCCCGTCTGCCTGCTCGGGCAGCGCCAGGGCGGCAGCTTCGAGCTGCGCCGCAGCCTCGACGGCTTCGGCCTGCTCCTGCTGTGCGCGGTGAGTCAGAATGCCGTTGACCGCCGGCCGAAGCCCGAACCAGACCAGCATCGCGGCGACGGCGAGGATCGTCGCCGCGTTGATGAAGCTTCCCATCTGCCGGTTCAGCATCTCCACGAAGCCGATCGGCGGCACCGGAGCCAGCTCGCGCGAGCCTTCGACGAAGTCGACGGCCGTGACCTGGATCTGATCGCCCCGCTGCCGATCCAGTCCGCCGGCGGTGGCGGCGAGCTGGCTGATCTCGGCGATCTTGCTGTCGATAATCGCCTGGTTGGTCTTGTCGCCGAGATCGGCGACCAGCCGCGCACGGTTGATCAATACGGCAATGAAGAGCTTCTTGACCGCATAGCCGTCGCTGACCGTCGTCGTCGTCTTGGACGACACCTCGAAATTGGTGACATCCTCGCGGCGCTGCTTCTCCTCGTTGGAATTCTTGGTGCCGCCAGCGTTGACCTGCTGGTCGGGGAGATTCTGCTGGACCGTGGTCGGCGTCGAGCGATCCGCGTTCTGCGACGTCTCCTTCTCGCGGACATTGCGGACCGAACGCTCGGCGCGCCCCTCCGGATCGTAGACCGTCTCGTTGATCTGCCGCTTGTCGGTCGACAGTTGCGGCGCGACACTGACCTCGAAATTGTCGAGGCCAAGATAGGGCGTCAGCGCCTTGCGAATGTTCTCCTGCACCATCTGGCCGACCATTTTCTGCAGGCTCGCCATCTTGGTCGGCGCGGCACTCGCCTCGTCTTCTTCAGCAAGCAGCATCGAACCGTCGGCGTCCAGCACCGTCACCTTGTCGCGCGTCATGCCGGGAATCGCGGCGGCGACGAGGTGGCGGATCGATTGCGCCGTGCGCCCCTCGATCGCACCGTCGGTGCGCAGCACCACCGAGGCCGACGGCGGCTGCTGCGTGGCGCGGAACGAGCCGCGCACCGGCATCACGATGTGCACCCGCGCCGCCTTCACGCCCTTCATCAGCTGCACGGTGCGGGCGATCTCGCCTTCCAGCGCGCGCAGCTTGGTCACTTCCTGCATGAAGGAGGTCAGGCCGAGTGAGCCAATCTTGTCGAATAGCTCATAGCCGGCATTGGCGCTGGTCGGTAGGCCCTTCTCGGCGAGCAGCATGCGGGCCTGCATGGTCTGGCTGGGACGGACCGAAACGGCATCTCCCGCCGCGTTGACGTCGAACGCGATGTTCTGTTCGCGCAACGCGGCGCCGATGCGGCTCACGTCCTCGCGGGTCAGGCCGGTGTAGAGGGTTTCGAATTCGGGCCGGCTCAGATAATACGCGCCGCCCACCACGGTTACGAGAACCGCAAAGCCGATCAGCCCCAAGGCCATCAGGCGTCGCGGCCCAAGCTCCAGCAGATTGTTGAGCAGCTGCTGCACCTGCGCGCGACTGAGCATGTGACCTCGTACCAATGCGGTTACAGAGGACATTCCGCCGCCAACCTTGTCTGAAGGTTGCGCGTGGAGCGGAGGCGTCAGCTCGCTTGCCGGGAGTTGCAGTTTTGCACGTCTGCGGGATCCGATCACGGGCCCGGACTGCATCGCGGCGCATCACCGCGGCGGCCGCTTGCGGCGCATTGCGCCGGGGATGATACCGAGCTTTCGGAGGCGTGTCGTTACATTCGCCGCTCACGGCGAGGACCGTGCTCCATTGGAGCACGGTCCTTTTGCAGGCCGGGACTTACTTGAACAGCGACAGGATGCTCTGGCTGTTCTGGTTGGCGATCGACAGCGCCTGGACGCCGAGCTGCTGCTGGACCTGGAGGGCCTGCAGGCGGGTCGACTCCGCGTTCATGTCGGCGTCGACCAGCTGACCGATACCACTGGTCACGGAGTCCATCAGCGACTTGACGAAGTCCGAGTTGTTCGAGATGCGGTTCTTGATGGCGCCAAGGTCGGCGGCCGCCTGGCTGACCGAGTTGATCGCGCCGGTGACCTGCGCGATCAGGCCATCGAGCGTGGTCTGGTCGGCGGCCGAGTCGGTCAGCGCGCCGATATTGATGGTGTCGATCGAGGCAGCGCCACTCACCGTATCCAGGAAACCGGCCTGGGTGCTGGTGTAGAGCGAGTAGTTGGCGACGGTCACCTGGATCGTGTTGATGGTCGGCGTGCCGCCGACGCGCGAGAACGACGACACCAGGTTGACCGTGGTCGGCGTGGTGGCGGTGGTGCTGAGCCAGTTCACCCCGTTGAAGGTCGCCGAGTTGGCGGTGTTCTTCATGTCCTGCTGGATCTGGGTGATTTCGGTCTGGATCTTCTTGCGGTCGATGCCGGCGGTCTTGGCTTCCACCAGCAGCGACTGCAGCTTGGTGAGGCCGCTCTTGCCGTCGCTGCCGAGCACCGAGGTCAGCGCGGTGTATTCGGTGTCGACGGTCGCAGCCGACAGGCCGAGCGAGTCGGAGACGGCGGAGAGCGCGGCGTTGTCGGCGCGCATCGAGGTCGCGATCGACCAGTAGGCGGAGTTGTCGGACGCGGTCGCGACACGCTGGCCGGTCGAGATCCGGTTTTCGGTCATCTGCATGTTGGCGCTGACCGAGCGCAGGGTCTGCAGCGCGGTCATGGCGGCGGTATTCGTAAGCAGGCTGGAAGCCATCTTTGATGTCCCTTGAATGGAGTTTTGCTTTTGGCGGGGGACATACCGGACTTGCACCGGTACGGCAGAACGGCGTCATGCCTTTGGGTCGGATAGGAATCGAGACCCAACCTGTCGTGCCGGTGATGGTAGGAATCGAAGCTTGTGCGGGGCTTGCGTCGCAGGTCTGCGGTTCGGCCGTACCGCAAAAGGAAAGGCCGCGCCCGGGAGAGCGCGACCTTAGTCTATCGGCCTCGGCTTAGCGGAACAGCGACAGCAGGCTCTGGCTGTTCTGGTTGGCGATCGACAACGCCTGGACGCCGAGCTGCTGCTGGACCTGGAGGGCCTGCAGGCGGGTCGACTCCGCGTTCATGTCGGCGTCGACCAGCTGACCGATACCACTGGTCACGGAGTCCATCAGCGACTTGACGAAGTCCGAGTTGTTGTCGATACGGTTCTTGACGGCGCCAAGGTCCGCCGCGGCCTGGCTGACCGAATTGATCGCGCCGGTGACCTGCGCGATGTAGCCATCGAGCGTGGTCTGGTCGGCAGCCGAGTCGGTCAGCGCGCCGATATTGATGGTGTCGATCGAGGCACCGCCACTCACCGTATCCAGGAAACCGGCCTGGGTGCTGGTGTAGAGCGAGTAGTTGGCGACGGTCACCTGGATCGTGTTGATGGTCGGCGTGCCGCCGACGCGCGAGAACGACGACACCAGGTTGACCGTGGTCGGCGTGGTGGCGGTGGTGCTGAGCCAGTTCACCCCGTTGAAGGTCGCCGAGTTGGCGGTGTTCTTCATGTCCTGCTGGATCTGGGTGATTTCGGTCTGGATCTTCTTGCGGTCGATGCCGGCGGTTTTGGCTTCCACCAGCAGCGACTGCAGCTTGGTGAGGCCGCTCTTGCCGTCGCTGCCGAGCACCGAGGTCAGCGCGGTGTATTCGGTGTCGACGGTCGCAGCCGACAGGCCGAGCGAGTCGGAGACGGCGGAGAGCGCGGCGTTGTCGGCGCGCATCGAGGTCGCGATCGACCAGTAGGCGGAGTTGTCGGACGCGGTCGCGACACGCTGGCCGGTCGAGATCCGGTTCTGCGTGGTGGCCATGTTCGAGCCGATCGACCGCAGGGTCTGCAGGGCGGTCATCGCGGACGAGTTCGTAAGCAGGCTTGACATGTAGGATGTCCCTTTATGTACACGTTACGTTTTCATCAGGGGACATACCGGGCTTTCACCGGTACGGCAGGGCGGCATCATGCCTTTGGACTGGATTTGGGTTGGGTCCAACCGGCCGTGGGCTCGGTAAGTACCAGCCGAACGTTATTGCCAGCTTAAGAGGCGGCACGCCTTTGCCAAAATAGCAAAGACAGTCGTTTGCGCTTTGGTAACCAAACGGTCGTGGGGAGATTCGATCGGCAGGCTCACGAGAACGAGCGGACCAGTCCCGACGCCAGCAGATTCCAGCCGTCGATCAGGACGAAGAACAGCATCTTGAACGGCAGCGCGATCACGGTCGGCGGCATCATCATCATGCCCATCGACATCGTCAGCGTCGCCACGATCATGTCGATCACCAGGAATGGCAGGATGATCAGGAAGCCGATCTCGAACGAGCGGCGCAGCTCGGAGATCATGAAGGCCGGGATGATGACGCGCATGTCGATCCGCTTGTCGTCGAATTTCTTGCGGAAGCTCTCTGCGGCCAGGGTCTCGAATGTCTGCAGGTCCTTCTCGCGGACATGGGCCAGCATGAATTCGCGGAACGGATCGGTGATCCGCAAATACGCCTCCTCCTCCGAGATCTCGTTCTTCATCAGGGGCTGGATGCCGGTGTCCCAGGCTCGGTCGAAGGTCGGCGCCATGACGTAGAACGTCATGAACAGCGCGAGGCTGATCAGGACGAGGTTCGCCGGAGTGGTTTGCAGGCCGAGACCCGCCCTGAGGAACGACAATGCGACGGCGAACCGCGTGAAGCTCGTCACCATGATCAGCAGCCCCGGCGCGACCGACAGCACCGTGATCAGCGCCATCAGCTGGATGATGCGGCCACTGGTCGAGCCGCCGCCCGCCGGCAGCAGCGAATTGAGGTCCGGGATCTGGGCCGACGCCGCCTCGGGCAGCAGGATCAGCAGCACGGCAAGCAGGACGACTTTCACTGGATCACCAACGTCTCGATGATTAATTCGCGGACCTTCCCCGAGGAACGAACGCTGGCGCGCTCGGTCAGGTCATCGCGGAGATGCTGAAGTCCGCGCGCGCCTTCGAACTGGGCGACGGTCGCCGACCTGAGATAGGCGACGATGTCCTCGCTGATATGGGCGGCGAGGATGCCGGCCTCCTCGTCGTTCATGCTGTCCGTCACCATGGAGGCCTCGACACGGGCCCAGTTGTTGGCGGGTGCGGCGAGGTTGGTGACGACAGGAGACAATTTGCGCAGGCGTGCCGTTCCGGTATAGGCCGACGCAACCGGCGGCGGCGCGACGTTCTTCCTGGCATCGGCGGCGCGTTCGGCGGCTCCGAGCAAATGGAAGCCCGAAAGGGCGCCGGCCCCGATCGCGATCAGGGTCAGCACCAATATGGCCGCGATCAAGCGCATAGCGTGCCTCGCTTCCGCGATCCGGCGCGCCCGGCCCGAAGCTTAGAACGGCGCCACGGCGTCATAGATCCGATGTCCCCATCCCGGCTGCTGAACGTCGGTCAGACGTCCTCGCCCGCCATAGGATACCCGCGCTTCCGCGATCTTGTCGTAGGTGATGGTGTTGCCCCGGGAGATGTCCCGCGGACGCACGATGCCGCCGACGTTGAGCACGCGCATCTCCAGATTGACGCGAAACTCCTGCGAGCCGCTGATCATCAAATTGCCGTTCGGCAGCACGTCGGTGACGATCGCGGCAACCGACAGCTTGATGTCCTCGGCACGATCGATCTGGCCGACGCCCTTGGTCTGGCTGTTGGTGGTCAGGTTGGCGTTGCCCTGTCCGGTGTCGGCCCATCCGGCCATGTTGGCGAGCCAGTCGAGGCTGAACTTGATCTGCGAGTCGCGCTGGCGATCCGTCTTGTTGTCGAGCTTGGCCTTGTCCTGCATCGAAATGACCACGGTCACCACATCGCCGACGCGCCGGGCGCGCGGGTCGCGGTAGAGATCGGTGCCATCGTCCCAGGTCGAGCGATAGCTGACGGGCGTGCGGACCCGCGGCGTCACCGGGATCGGATAGGCCGGCGTCCGCAAGCCGTCGCCGACCGGAGAGAGCTGCGGGCCGCGCAACACCTCCGACGGATCCTGGGCGCAGCCGGACAGCATCAAAAGGGCAAGGATCAGCACCGGCTTCTTCATCGACTCGACTTTCCATCATCCACGCGACGCATGCCGCCGAGCAGGTCGGCGAGGTGCGCCGCGCGCGCCGAATCCATCTCGTTGAAGATCGCGCTCGAGCTCCGCGGAGACAGCTTCGCGAGCACCGCCGCGGCGGTCTCGTCGGCCATGCCGGCGATCTGGGTGGCAGCAGCCTCCGGCTTCATGCGCGAGTAGATTTCGACCACGCTCGCCTCGGCCCTCTTCAGGAACTCGTCGCGAAGCGCCATCCACTTCTCGTATTCGGCCCGCTTGGCCTCGACTTCCGCGATCCGCTCGCGGAGCTGGTTCTCCGCTTTCTCCAATTCCTTCAATTGCCAGGCCAGCCGGGCATCGACGGCGGGATCGGAGACGTTGCTGCAGAACTGGGCGATCTCGTTGTCGGCCGGGACGGCCGCAGCCGGCGCAGGCCTCGGCGACGCAACGCCGCCGGTCTTGGCCGCTCGCGCGGCAGGTGGCGGATTGTCCGGTGCCGGCACAGCTCCGGTGATCAAAGGCGCGGCGTCTTCGGCGGCCCAGGCGGTCGCCTTGATCGAGGTGTCGCCGACCGCAGGGGCCGCCAGCGGGCGCGGCTTTTGCGCACTCGCCGCGCGGCGCGAGCCGGCGAGCAGATCGAGGGGCTTCGACGGCTTCGCATCGTCCAGCGCCAGCGCGGATGACGCGCTCACGAGCGCGCCGATCGCAAGCAGGACGAAGGCTTTTGTTCCGGGTTGCAGTTTCAGCATCGGGCCGCGCGCGAATCTCGGTCGGGAAGACCTACATGCGCGACCAGGCTTGCACGACGCTTGCGCATCATTGCACGATCACGTCAGCCTGGAGCGCGCCTGCGGTCTTGATCGCCTGCAGGATCGCGATGATGCCGGACGGCTTCAGGCCGATCTGGTTGAGCCCGCGCACCAGCCGCTGCAGGTCGACGCCGCTGAGGATCGCCACCTGGGCGCCGGCCTCGTTGGCCTCGACGATGGTCTGCGGAACCACCACGGTCTTGCCCTGCGAGAACGGCGCCGGCTGCGACACCACCGGAAGCTCGGTGACGCGGACCGTCAGATTGCCGTGGGTCACCGCGACGGTCGAGATCCGGACGTCGCGCCCGATCACGACGGTGCCAGTCCGCTCGTTGATCACCACGCGTGCCGGCGTATCCGGCTCGACGGTCAGTTCGCCGATCTCGGCGAGGAAGCGGACCGGGCCGACGTGGCGCGGCTTCGACAACACGATCGTCCTGTAGTCGCGCTCGAAGGCGATCTGCGCCCGGTAGCGGCTGCCGGCAAAGCGATTGATGGCATCGAGAATGCGCGTCGCGGTGACGAAATCGGGATTCTTCAGCTCGAGCACGAGAAACTCCATCTCGTGCAAGCTACCCTGCACCTCGCGCTCGACCAGCGCGCCGTTCGGAATCCGCCCGGCCGTCGGCGTGCCCTGGCTGACATTCTGCGCCTGGCCGCCGACGCTGTAGCCGGCGACCGTGACGGCGCCCTGGGCGACGGCATAGACCGCGCCGTCGGCTGCGCGCAGCGGCGTCATCACCAGTGTGCCGCCGAGCAGCGAGGTGGAGTCGCCGAGCGAGGACACCGTCACGTCCATGCGCTCGCCGGGTGCGATCGACGGCGGCAGGTCCGCGGTCACCATGACGGCGGCGACGTTGCGGGTGCGCAGCGTCGTCGGCCGTGTCGTGTTGCCGGTGCCGCCCGTGTTGTTCTCGTTCCGCACGTTGATGCCCATATTGTCGAGCATCGACTGCAGCGATTGTTCCGTGAACGGCGCATTGCGCAGCGTGTCGCCGGTGCCGTTGAGGCCGATCACGAGGCCGTAGCCGACGATCTGGTTCTCGCGCAGCCCCCTGATGTCGGCGATGTCCTTGATGCGGACGGCAGCCTGGGCGCCGGCTGCGAAGCAGGCAAGCACCAGCGCGAGCAAGAGGCGGGTCATCATCCGTCCACGACCTTTATGGTGCCGTCCGGCTGGACAATGCCCCGGATGATCACGCCGGTGTCGGTATTGCGGACCGGGACCAGGGCGCCGACCGCGCCGGATTGCAGCGCCGAGCCGTAGGTCACGATTGACAGGCCACTGTCCTCGACGATGACCTTGACGATGGCGCCCCTTGCGACCGCCCAGGGATCCTCGACGGCGTTGCTCGGGATCGGCTGGCCCGGCAGCAGCGTGCGCCGCGCCATGCGCCCGACCAGGGTCGGGCGCGCATCGATGAACAACGCAACACCGAGCAGATTGGGCGCGAATGCGCGCTCGGTGATCATCTCATCCTTGATCACCTCGCCGGCCCGGATCGTCACCGCCGGAACGGGAAGCCGCCGCTCCTCGGCACCGGCTGCGCCCGCGACAGCGAGCGCGGCCAATGCAGCAGCGATCGCGCGCGCCATCAAACCCATCCTGCCCAACATGGTTGCACCGGAACTAGCGCATGCCCTTCGATACCGTCTGTGCCATCTCGTCGGACGCCTGGATGACCTTGGAGTTCATCTCATAGGCGCGCTGCGCGGAGATCAGCTCGGTGATCTCCTTGACCGGATCGACGTTGGAGGCTTCGAGGTAATGCTGGTTGATCTTGCCGTAGCCGGCGTCGCCCGGCAGCCCCACCACCGGCGTGCCCGACGCCGGGGTCTCACGATAAAGATTGCCGCCCAGTGGCTCGAGGCCCGCTTCATTGGCGAAGTTGGCGAGATTGAGCTGGCCGATCTGGCGCGGGTTGATCTCGGTGTCGAGCTTGGCGAACACCGCGCCGGTCTGGTTCACGGTAACCTCGACCGTTCCCTGCGGCACGGTGATCGCGGGATCGACCAGGTAGCCGTCCATCGTGACGAGCTGGCCGTTCGGATTGGTGTTGAACGAGCCCGCGCGGGTATAGAGCGTCTCGTTGTTCGGCCCCAGGATCTGAAACCAGCCGCGGCCGTTGACGGCCATGTCGTAGGTGTTGCCGGTCTGCGTGAGCGCGCCCTGGATATGCAGCTTGCGCACCGCGGCCGAACGGACGCCGAGCCCCATATTGGTTCCCTCCGGGATCGGCGACGATCCTTGGGCGTTGGGAACGCCCTGCATCCGATCCATCTGGTAGAACAGGTCGGTGAACTCGGCCCGCGCCCGCTTGAACGAGGTGGTGTTGATGTTGGCGATGTTGTTCGCGATGACCTCGATGTTGGTCTGCTGCGCGTTCATTCCGGTGGCCGCGATGGCGAGCGATTTCACAGCTTCAATCCTTCATCTCAAATCGACATCCGAACGACTTCCTGGTAGGCCTGCACGACCTTGTCGCGCACCGCGACCGCGGTTTGCAGCGCCTGCTCCGCCGACATCAGCGCCTCCACGACGCGCCGCGTCGAT
>NZ_JAGKJJ010000014.1 GCF_020329505.1 Bradyrhizobium semiaridum | reverse complement strand
ACCCGGCTTTCCCTGCGCCCTCCGTTCGAAGAAGGGCGAAACGAAATGCAAAGCTCGGGCAAATCATGTCGCGAGAGCGCGGAAGTATGACTCACCAGCGGCACAACAAACTCGCTGTCGTCCCGGCGAAGGCCGGGACCCATTACCCCAACTGCCTCTTGTTACGCGCCGGTGGGCGCCACGATGCCGTTTACAACGAGACCCTGTTGTTTATGGGCCCTGGCTTTCGACGATACCACTCATGTCGAGACTTATGAGGCCCAAATCCCCGCAAATCACCCTCGAATCCCCTTAAAATCCCCTGCCCCTCGCCCGGCGCAGGGCCAAAATCCCAGCAAGACCCTTGACATAGCTGCCCTTTCGGCAGAACGCGTGTGTTGAGCGTCATGGACACTTCATGGATCTGATTACCACTACCTCCGAACTCGCCGCCGCCTGCGCACGGCTTGCCAAGCACAAGGTCATCACCGTCGATACCGAGTTCCTGCGGGAGACGACCTACTACCCACTGCTCTGCGTTGTGCAGATGGCGAGCGCAGACGAGGCCATCGTGGTCGACGCACTGGCGCCCGGCATCGACCTCAAGCCGTTCTTCGAGCTGATGTCTGACGAAGCGGTGCTGAAGGTGTTTCACGCCGCGCGGCAGGACATCGAAATCGTCTGGCATCTTTCCGGCACCATTCCGCATCCGATCTTCGACACCCAGGTCGCCGCCATGGTGCTCGGCTACGGCGACAGCATCGCCTACGACGCGCTGGTCGACCGCGTCACCGGCCACCGGCCCGACAAGACCCACCGCTTCACCGACTGGTCGCGCCGGCCGCTCAGCCAGGAGCAGATCCATTACGCCGTCTCCGACGTCACCCATCTGCGCGAGGTGTTCGCCGCGCTCGACGCCGATCTGAAGAAGCGCGGCCGCAGCGACTGGGTCAGCGAGGAGATGGAGGTCCTGACCTCGCCGAAGACCTATGATTTCCACCCCGAACGCGCCTGGGAGCGGCTCAAGACCCGCGTGCGCAAGCCGCGCGAGCTCGCGGTGCTGATCGAGGTCGCGGCCTGGCGCGAGCAGGAGGCGCAGAGCCGCGACGTGCCGCGCTCGCGCGTCCTCAAGGACGATGCGGTCGGCGACATCGCGACCCACGCCCCGACCTCGATCGAGAAGCTCGGCAACCTGCGCTCGCTGCCGAAGGGGTTCGAGCGCTCCAAATGGGGCACCGACATCATCGCCGCCGTGCAGCGCGGGCTGGCGCGCGACCAGGCCTCGCTGCCGAAGCTGGAGAAGCCGCGCAACAATTCCAATGGCGCTGCGACCGTCGAGCTGCTCAAGGTGCTGCTGCGCATGACCTCGGAACGCCACGGCGTCGCCAGCAAGGTGATCGCGACCGTCGACGATCTCGAGCAGATCGCGACCAGCGACCACGCCGATGTCGCCGCCTTGCACGGCTGGCGGCGCGAATTGTTCGGCGAGGCCGCGCTCAAGCTGAAGCACGGCCAGCTCGCGCTTGCGATCGACAAGGGCCGCGTGGTGCGGGTCGACCGGAGCTAGCCCCGTGTCGGCCAGTGGCCGAGCACTCCTCCGGCAACCGTGCTCTGCGGTTGCATCCCGTGAAGCATCCGCGGCACGCCGCAGGCTTGCGAACCCGCAATTTTCATGTTGCAATCTCGTCGCAATCGGATTGCGGCAAGACTGCGAACGTGAAGACCTCGGACTTGAAGACGTCGGACTTGAAGACTGCGAGCCTGAAGATTCGACCACTGAACAGACACCCGTAGGCCGGTTTGTGGCGTGGCACGTGCAAAACGTGGCCGCGTCTTTTTTATGTCGAGACTGGGAGGGAGACGATGCCGAAGGGTACCGTCAAGTGGTTCAACGCCACCAAGGGTTACGGGTTCATCAAGCCGGCGGTCGGAGACAAGGACGTGTTCGTCCACATCTCGGCGGTCGAGCGCGCTGGACTCACCACGCTGAATGAAAACCAGACGGTCGAGTACGAACTGGTGGAGAGCCGCGGCAAGACTTCGGCGGAAAATCTCAAGGTGAACTGAACGCCGGTGCGATCAGCGCCAGCCATGATGACGCCTCCCCCGGCCGCATCACCCCGGGGGATTTCCTCAAGTCCAGCTCAAGGTACCGGCGCGATCAGCGTGCCGTCCGTCGCGGCGCTCCCGAGCGTTTTGCAGACGTCGCCTTCGAGCTTGAGCCGGCCGCTCGCGAGCAGCCGCAGCGCCTCCGGATAGATGCGGTGCTCGATGGTGATCACGCGCGCGGCGAGCGTTTCGGGCGTGTCGTCGTCGGCCACGGTCACCGCGCCCTGCATCACGATCGGTCCGGCATCGGTCTCGGGGATCACGAAATGCACCGTCGCACCGGACAGCTTGACCCCCGCGCGCAGCGCCTGGCCATGCGGATCGAGGCCGGGGAAACACGGCAGCAGCGAGGGATGGATGTTGAGCATCCGTCCGTGCCAGCGCCTGGCGAACTCGGCGGTGAACAGCCGCATGAAACCGCCGAGGCAGATCAGCTCGACTTGCTTCTCGTCGAGCGCCCGCGTCAGCACGGCCTCGAAGCCGGCGCGATCCTTGCCGAACGGCTTGCTCTCGATGACGACGGTCGGGATGCCGCTCGCGGCCGCCCGCTCCAGCCCGGGGGCACTGGCGCGGTTCGAGATCACGACGACGATCTCGGCGGGAAAGTCCTCGGCCTTCGCGGCCTCGATCAGCGCGGCCATGTTGGAGCCGCGGCCGGAGATCAGGATGGCGACGCGGCGCTTCATCGGGAGAGATCGAGATGACCGTCATAGACCACACGATGCTCGCCGCTTGCCTCGATCACCTCGCCGAGCAGCGTCGCGGTCTCGCCGGCCTCGGTGAACACCCCGATGACCTGCTCGACGGCATCCGGCTTGACGATCGCGATCATGCCGATGCCGCAGTTGAAGGTGCGCAGCAGCTCGAGCTCGGCGATGCCGCCCTCCGCCGCCAGCCATTTGAACACCGGGAGCACCGGCAGGCGCGGCAGGTCGATGCCGACGCCAAGATGCTTCGGCAGTACGCGCGGAATGTTGTCGGTGAAGCCGCCGCCGGTGATGTGGGCAAGCCCCTTGACTGCGCCGGTCTCGCGGATCGCGCGCAGACAGGATTTCACATAGAGCCGGGTCGGCGTCAGCAGCGCCGCGCCGAGCGTCATGACCGGCGCGAACGGCGCCGGCGCGTCGTAGCCGAGGCCGGACTGCTCGACGATCTTGCGCACCAGCGAGTAGCCGTTGGAGTGCACGCCGGAGGACGCGAGCCCGATCACGGCGTCGCCCACGGCGATATCGCCGCTCGGCAGCAACGTGCCGCGCTCGGCGGCGCCGACGGCGAAGCCGCCGAGGTCGTAGTCGCCGTCCTTGTAAAGGCCGGGCATCTCGGCGGTCTCGCCGCCGATCAGCGCACAGCCGGATTCGCGGCAGCCTTCCGCAATGCCGGCGACGATCTGAGCCGTGGCCTGCGGATCGAGCTTGCCGCAGGCGAAATAGTCGAGGAAGAACAGCGGTTCCGCGCCCTGCACGACGAGGTCATTGACCGACATCGCGACGAGGTCGATGCCGATGCCGCCATGGATGCCGGTCTCGATCGCGATCTTGAGCTTGGTGCCGACGCCATCGGTCGCGGCGACCAGCACCGGATCCTTGAAGCCGGCCGCCTTGAGATCGAACAGCCCGCCGAAGCCGCCGATCTCGGCGTCCGCGCCCGGGCGCGCGGTGGCCCGCACCATCGGCTTGATCAGATCGACCAGACGGTTGCCGGCGTCGATATCGACGCCCGAATCCGCGTATGTGAGCCCGTTTTTGCGCTCGGTCATGCCCAATTCCAGATGATCAGGGGCTGGTTACGAGGAATTCCGCCCCCGCGCAATGGCTCGCGGCGCCAGTGTCACGATACTATGTAGATAACATCCGGCCGCTGCCCACAAGAGCCGGATATCGAGTAAAATCAGGCTTCTAGCCGGGAAGCGACCCAATTTGAGCATACCGAATATCATCACTCTTGGCCGCATCATCCTGGTGCCGGTGATCGTCTGGGCCATTGTGTCGAGTCAGATGGAGATCGCGTTTGCGATCTTCGTAGTCGCCGGCGTCTCGGACGCGGTCGACGGTTTCCTCGCCAAGCGCTTCAACATGACGAGCGAGCTCGGCGCCCTGCTCGATCCGCTCGCCGACAAGGCGCTCTTGGTGTCGATCTATGTCGCGCTCGGCATCTGGGGCGCGGTGCCGCGCTGGCTCGTCATTCTCGTGGTGTCGCGCGACATCATGATCGTGTCCGCCGTGATTGTGTCATGGTTGTTCGACAAGCCGGTCGAGATGAAGCCGTTGATGGTGTCGAAGCTGAACACGGTGGCGCAGGTCGGGTTCGCGGCATTGGTGCTGGCCTCGCTCGGCTTCGGCTTTCAACCGTATCCCTACGATCTGATCCTGATCGGCCTCGTCACGATCTTTACTTTGGTTTCGGTGTCCCTCTATCTCGTCGAGTGGGTGCGGCACATGAGCACGATCGAAGCCCGCTAGAGCATCGGGATCATGCTCGAACACAGTGTTTTGGAGACTTGCGTGACAGGCGGCGTTCAACCTCGGCAATTGGCTCTGGCGTTGCCGCACGAGGAGAGGCTGACCCGCGACGATTTTCTCGAAGGACCGGCCAACGAGGCGGCGCTGGCGCTGATCGACGGCTGGCCGGACTGGCCGAACCGCGTCATGCTGCTGGTCGGCCCCGAGGGCTCCGGCAAGAGCCACCTCGCCGCGATCTGGGCCGAGCTCGCCGGCGCGCGTTCAACCGCGGCGCATGCGCTGACGGCAGAGGCGGTGCCGACCGCGCTTGCGACCGGCGCGTTGGTCCTCGAGGATTTGCGGCCGTCGGATTTCGACGAGCGCGCGATGTTTCACCTCCTCAACCTCGCGCGCCAGGACGATGCCTTCGTGCTGATCACCGCGCGCTTTGCGCCGTCGGCCTTCGAGATCGAGCTGCGCGATCTGCGATCGCGGCTGCGTGCGGTGCCGACCGTGGCGCTGCTGCCGCCCGACGACCAGCTGTTCCGCGGCCTGATCGTCAAGTTCTGCGCCGACCGCCAGATGAGCGTGGACGAGCCGCTGGTGAGCTACCTGAGCAACCGGATCGAGCGCTCCTATGCCGCAGTCCGGCAGGCGGTCGAGCTGCTAGACACCGAGGCGCTGCGGCTCGGGCGGCCGGTGACACGGGCGCTGGCGGCCGAGCTGTTGCGCGATGCCTGACGGTGACCGGGCTTGACCGCGGCAGCGGTCGGAACCTGAATGTCATCGAAACGTCATCGCAATATCACATGGTTTGTGCGCCCCTCGGCTAGACCGCCTTGGCCGCCCTCCCCGAATTGGACCAGCACTTGATGGACTCGGCACAAGCTACTGAAATCAAAGACAAAGAGGCGGAAGCCTCCGCCGTTCCCGCGATCGCGACCAGCCCTGAGCGATTCATCAATCGCGAGCTGTCCTGGCTGCATTTCAATCGCCGGGTGCTCGAGGAATCGGTCAATCAGGGCCATCCGGTGCTGGAGCGGGTCCGGTTCCTGTCGATATCGGCCAATAACCTCGACGAGTTCTTCATGGTCCGCGTCGCCGGCATCAAGGCGCAGGTCCGCGAGGGCATCACCGAGCGCAGCCCCGACGGCCTGCTGCCGGCCGAGCAGCTCGTCATGATCAACAAGACGGTGTCGCAGCTCGCCTCCGACCAGCAGGCGATCTGGAGCGACCTGCGCACGATCCTGTCCGAGGTCGGCATCCAGCTCGTCGACGGGCGCGATGTGACCAAGTCCGAGCGCGCATGGATCGAGGATCACTTCCTCCACAGCATCTTCCCGCTGCTGACGCCGCTCGCGATCGACCCGGCGCATCCGTTCCCGTTCATCCCGAATCTCGGCTTCACCGTCGCGCTGCAGCTGTCGCGGATCTCCGACGGCAAGGCGATGAACGCGCTGATCCGCATGCCCGGCAAGATCGACCGCTTCATCCGCATCCCCGCCGCGAAGGAAGGCGCGCCGGCACGGCTGATCACGCTGGAGCAGGCCACCGGCCTGTTCATCGGACGCCTGTTCCCCGGCTATACCGTCAAGGGCCAGGGCGCGTTCCGCATTATCAGGGACTCCGAACTGGAAATCGAGGAAGAGGCCGAAGACCTCGTCCGCCTGTTCGAGACCGCGCTCAAGCGGCGGCGCCGCGGGTCGGTGATCCGGCTCGAGATCGAGGCCAAGATGCCGGAGGAGCTGCGCCTGTTCGTGCAGCACGCGCTGTCGGCCGCCGACGACGAAGTGTTCCTGGTCGACGGCGTGCTGGCGATGAACGAGCTGTCGCAGCTCACCCGCCTCGATCGTCCCGACCTCGAATTCCCGCCCTATGTGCCGCGCCATCCCGAGCGCGTGCGCGACCATGGCGGCGACATCTTCGCCGCCATCCGCCAGAAGGACCTCGTGGTCCATCACCCCTACGAATCCTTCGATGTCGTCGTCCAGTTCCTGCAACAGGCGGCGCGCGATCCCGACGTCGTTGCGATCAAGCAGACGCTCTACCGCACCTCGAACAATTCACCGATCGTGCGCACACTGGCCGAGGCCGCCGAGGCCGGCAAGTCGGTCACGGCGCTGATCGAGCTGAAGGCGCGCTTCGACGAGGAAGCCAATATCCGCTGGGCCCGCGACCTCGAGCGCGCCGGCGTCCAGGTCGTGTACGGCTTCATCGAGCTGAAGACGCACGCCAAGCTGTCGATGGTGGTCCGCCGCGAGGGCGGCAACCTCACCACCTACATCCACACCGGCACCGGCAACTATCATCCGGTCACCGCGCGCATCTACACCGACCTCTCCTACTTCACCTCGGACCAGATCATCGGTCGCGACGTCGCGCGCGTGTTCAACTACATCACCGGCTATGCCGAGCCGAGCGACATCGAGAAGATGGCCGTGTCGCCGCTGACGCTGCGCAAGCGCATCATCGAGCACATCCACGACGAGATCGGACACGTCAAGCATGGCCGGCCCGGTGCGATCTGGATGAAGATGAACGCGCTGGTCGACCCCGACATCATCGACGCGCTGTATGAGGCCTCGCAGGCCGGCGTCTCGGTCGAGCTCGTGGTGCGCGGCATCTGCTGCCTGCGGCCCGGCCTGCCCGGCCTGTCGGAGAACATCCGCGTTAAATCGGTGATCGGCCGGTTCCTGGAGCACGGCCGAATCTACTGCTTCGGCATGGGCCAAGGCCTGCCGAGCACCAAAGCGGCTGTGTATATCTCGTCCGCCGACATGATGCCGCGCAACCTCGACCGCCGCGTCGAGGTTCTCTGTCCGCTGCAAAATCCCACGGTGCATCAGCAGGTTCTCGAACAGATCATGGTCGCGAACCTGAAGGACAACGAGCAGAGCTGGCAATTGTTGCCCGATGGATCGTCAACGCGTATGAAGGCCGCGAAGGGCGAAGAGCCCTTCAACCTGCACAATTACTTCATGACAAATCCGAGTCTGTCCGGCCGTGGAAAGTCGCTCAAGGAATCTTCGCCACGCCGGCTCACGCGTCGCAACGAGCGGCAGCAGCCATCGTCATAAGGGAGCTCTCCGGTGAAGCGGCCGCGGAAGCGCGCTTCCAGCGTCGCTGTCATCGACATTGGCTCGAACTCGGTTCGTCTCGTGGTCTACGAGGCGATGGAGCGCAGCCTCGTCACCATCTTCAACGAGAAGGCGCTGTGCGGGCTCGGCCGCGAGGTGCAGAGCACCGGCCTGCTCGCCACCGATGCGGTCAACCGGGCGCTCACCGCGCTGCGCCGCTTTCGCGCGCTGTGCAGGATCCAGCAGGTCGGCCGCGTCTTCGCGATCGCGACCGCCGCCTGCCGCGACGCCAAGAACGGCCCCGACTTCATCGCGCAGGCCGAGCGCATCTGCGGCGCCAAGATCGAAATCCTCTCCGGGCCGCGTGAAGCAAAACTGTCCGCGCTCGGCGTCGTCTCCGGCGTGCACAACCCCAACGGCATTGTCGGCGACCTCGGCGGCGGCTCGCTCGAATTGATCGACGTGAAGGGCAACCGCGTGCGCAGCGGCGTGACGCTGCCGCTCGGCAGCCTCGCGCTGCAGGACCTCTCGCACAAATCGCTGAAGCGCGCCGAGCGCATCGTCAAGAACGAACTGCTCGGCGTGCCGCAACTCAAGACCGGCCGCGGCCGCACCTTCTATGCCGTCGGCGGCACCTGGCGTGCGCTGGCGCGCATCCACATCATCCAGAGCGGCTATCCGCTCAAGGTGATGCACGGCTATTCGATCCCCGCGGCGGACGCGCTCGACTTCGCGCAGCGGCTGCGGCGGCTGGCGGCCACCAACATGCTGGCCAATATCGAGGCGGTCGCCGACGCGCGGCGGCCGCTGCTCACCTATGCCGCGCTGGTGCTCGAATACATCATCCGGGTCGCCCAGCCGAAGACCATCGTGTTCTCGACCTTCGGCGTGCGCGAGGGCCTGCTCTACGAGATGCTGCCGCCGACAGAGCGCGCCAAGGACGGTCTGCTCTGTGCCGCGCAGGAGCTCAACGAATTGCTGTCGCGCTCGGCCCGTCACGCCCGCGAGCTGACCGCCTGGACCGACCGCCTGGCGCGGGTGATACGGCTGCGCGAGACCGAGGAAGACCGCCGGCTGCGCCATGTCGCCTGCCTGCTCTCCGACATCGGCTGGCGGGTGCATCCGGATCATCGCGGCGAGGAAACCCTCAGCCTGATCATGAACGGCAATTTCGGCTCGATCACGCATCAGGGCCGCGCCTTCGTCGCGCTGTCGGTGTTCTATCGCTATGCCGGCCTCAGCGAGGAAAACGAGCCGCCGCTGCAGATCCGCGAACTGGCTCCGCCGGCGTGGGACGAGCGCGCCCGCGTGCTCGGCGCCGCCTTCCGCGTCGCGCATTTGATCTCGGCGGCACGCACCGGCGTGCTGCCGGCGACGCATTTCCGCACCCAGGGCCGCAAGCTGATGCTGGTGTTCGAGCATCGCATGGTCGATCTGGTCGCCGACCGCGTCGGCAGCCGCTTCAGGCAACTGGCGCGGCTGGTCGGACGGTCCGGCTCGATCGTGCGGCGCTAGAGCCGAGCGCTATCAATCACGCCGCTTCGGCGGCGTGCTTCGCCTTCCTGAGCGCGTGCCGGCGCCAGATCGATCCGGTGATCAGCACCACGATGATGCCGAGCACGGCGAGCACAATCTCGCCGCCGTTGCCGCCATGGCCGAACTGCGGCGACAGCCCGACCGAGGCCAGCAGGGAATCGAGCCTGGCACCGAGCGATCCGGCGAACAGCGCATCGAGCCTCGGATGCACCGCCGGATCGGTGGCGATGACATCGCCCGCGATCCAGCCGAGCAGCGCCGCACCGGCCCAGACCAGGATCGGCAGCTTGTTGAGCAGCGCCATGATCAGTGCCGCACCCGCGACGATCAAGGGAACGCTGATCGCGAGTCCGAGCACCAGCAGCGGCACGCTGCCGTTGGCGGCGGCCGCCACCGCGATCACGTTATCGAGGCTCATCACGATGTCGGCGACGACGACGATCTGCACTGCCGCCCACAGATGCGAGGCGGCATCAACGCTGTCCTCGTCCTCCTGCTCCGGCACCAGCAGCTTGGCCGCGATCACGATGAGTGCGAGGCCGCCGATCAGCTTGAGGTACGGCAGCTCCATCAGAGTGGCGACGATGCCGGTGAAGATCACCCGCAGCAGCACCGCGGCGGCGGCGCCGAAGACCATGCCCCATAGCCGCTGGCGCGGCGCCAGTCCGCGGCAGGCGAGCGCGATCACGAGCGCGTTGTCGCCCGACAGCAGGACATTGATCCAGATGATCTTGCCGACGGCGACCCAGAAGGTCGGCGTCGCCATCTCCGCCTTGAACTGGGTAAAGAACGCGCCGATGTACGCGGGATCAAAGATCTGCCACAGCCAATCCACAGCGAGTCCTATTCGGCCTTGCGGCCGCCCCTGGCGGCGTCATCCCGCCGCGCCCCAGATAAATTAGCCGACGATCTCGTTGCCGGCGAAGAACTGCGCGATCTCGACAACGGCAGTTTCCGGCGCGTCCGAGCCATGCACCGAGTTCTCGCCGATCGACTTGGCGTAGAGCTTGCGGATGGTGCCCTCGGCCGCCTTCGACGGATCGGTCGCGCCCATCACGTCGCGATACTTCAGAATCGCGCCCTCGCCTTCCAGCACCTGGACCACCACCGGACCCGAGGTCATGAAGTCGACCAGTTCGCCGAAGAACGGACGCGCCTTATGGACCGCATAGAAGGTTTCGGCTTGGCCGCGGGTCATGCGGATGCGCTTCTGCGCGACGATCCGCAAGCCCGCCTTCTCGATCACCGCATTGACGGCACCGGTCAGGTTGCGCTCGGTGGCATCGGGCTTGATGATCGAGAAGGTGCGTTCAATCGCCATGATTTCGTCCTTGCAAACGGTGGTTGGGAGTTGCCGGGGCTTATATCGGCGCGATGGGGTGACGGCAAGCGACCCTGTGACGCGTTAGCCATTAGTTTCGATGCATTTTCGCGCCAAAAACGCGCCCGGCGGCGGTCGCCGGCCCGGCCCCTGTCCGGGCCAAATTACGACGATTTCACGAAGGTGAACCCATTCTGACGGCGCTGTGCCGCCACCGTTCAGCTCCTGCCGCGTAGGCTCTCCTCCGATCCGACGCCGTGCTGGCAAACCCTAGCAGGACGTCTCGGGAAACGATGTCATCGCGGGCCGCCTGATGCGCGCCCCAACTTCGAGGAGACGATCATGTTACGCAAACTCTCGCTTGCTGCAGTTGCCGCGGTTTCGCTCGGTGCGGCCGCGCTGGCGCCGACTTCCGCCTCCGCCTGGGGCGGCTGGCATGGAGGTTGGCATGGCGGCTGGCATCACGGCTGGGGCGGCCCGCGCGTCATCATCGGCGGTCCCGCCTATTTCGGTGGCTACGGCGGCTGCTACGTCCGCCGCGTGGTCCCGACGCCGTGGGGCCCCCGCTGGCGCGTGGTCAACCGCTGCTATTGATCCGACTTACAACCCTGACTTGCACAGCCCCGGCCCATTGCGCCGGGGCTTTTTCGTACGGGGCGGGAACCTGCGCGGCCCGCCCGGCTCCACTCCTCAAGGCGAGCGCATGACGGCCTTGCGGCGGGAAACCAAAATCGGGGTCGCGACTTGTTACGGCAATACCGCTCGAAAACCTCGCGAGGTGGAACTCGCCAAGAATTGTGCGAAGAGAATGTGCCATGATGCCCGCGCCAACCGACAGCGATCTCGACCAGATCGATCACAAGACCTGCCGTTACATCTGCGATGCCGTCGGTGAACGGCTACAGCAGAACATGCGCCCCGAGCCGGCGCTCTCGTCCCGCCTGCAACACCTGATGGATGAGTTGCGGCGACGGGAAAAGGATCAGCATTAAAGCCATTATCGGGCCGGCAACGGCCCGAAATTGTATTTTCGGCGAGCGCGGCCCCGGAACAGATTTTCCAACAGACGGGTTGCGTTTGGCAGCGGGTCCGGTGACAACGCTGCATGCTTTCCATCACCGACATCTCGATCCGGATCGCCGGACGGCTGCTGATTGATCACAGTTCCGTGCAGATTACGCCGGGCGCGCGCGTCGGATTCGTCGGCCGCAACGGCGTCGGCAAGTCGACGCTGTTTCATGCCATCCGCGGCGAGTTGCCGGTCGAGAGCGGCAGCATCACGCTGCCGCCACGCTGGCGAATCGGCAGTCTGGCGCAAGAGGCACCCGACGGACCGGAGAGCCTGATCAATGTCGTGCTGAAGGCCGATCTCGAGCGAGACGCGCTGCTGCGCGAGGCCGACACCGCACAGGACCCGCATCGGATCGCCGAAATCCAGACCCGGCTGGTTGACATCGACGCCCATTCGGCGCCGGCGCGCGCCGCCGCGATTCTGTCCGGCCTCGGCTTCTCGACATCAGACCAGGCGCGCGCCTGCGCCGAATTCTCCGGCGGCTGGCGCATGCGCGTGGCGCTCGCGGCGACGCTGTTCTCGGCGCCCGATCTGTTGCTGCTGGACGAGCCGACCAACTATCTCGATCTCGAAGGCACGTTGTGGCTAGAGAATCACCTCGCCAACTATCCGCGCACCGTGATCGTGATCAGCCACGATCGCGATCTGCTGGACACGTCGGTCGACCAGATCCTGCACCTCGATCGCGGCAGGCTGACGCTCTACAAGGGCACCTACTCCTCGTTCGAGGAGCAGCGCTCCGCGCGCGAACTGCTCGACGCCAAGCACGCCAAGCGCCAGGCCGACGAGCGCAAGCGGCTGCAGGCGTTCGTCGACCGCTTCAAGGCCAAGGCCTCGAAGGCGCGGCAGGCGCAGTCACGCGTGAAGATGCTGGAGCGAATGAAGCCGATCACCGCGCTGGTGACCCAGGACGTCCATGAGATCTCGTTCCCGGCGCCCGAGAAGCTGCTGTCGCCGCCGATCATCGCGGTCGACGACGTCTCGGTCGGCTACGAGCCGGGCAAGCCGGTGCTCAATCGCGTGACCTTGCGCGTCGATACTGATGACCGCATCGCCCTGCTCGGGTCCAATGGCAACGGCAAGTCGACGCTGGTCAAGCTGCTGGCGGGCAAGCTCGCCCCGTTCACCGGACGGATCACGCGCGCGGACAAATTGTCGGTCGGCTATTTCGCGCAGCATCAGGTCGACGAGCTCAACCTCGATGGCTCGCCGTATGATCACATCCGCAAGCTGATGCCCGACGCGCCCGAGAGCAAGGTGCGCGGCCGCGTCGGCGCGATCGGCTTCTCCGGCAAGGCCGGCGACACGCTGGTGAAGAGCCTGTCGGGCGGCGAAAAGGCCCGGCTGCTGCTCGGGCTCGCGACCTTTTTCGGCCCCAACATGATCATCCTCGACGAGCCGACCAACCATCTCGACATCGACAGCCGCGCGGCGCTGGCGGAGGCCATCAACGACTTCCCGGGCGCGGTGATGATGGTCTCGCACGATCGCTATCTGATCGAGGCCTGCGCCGATCGGCTGTGGGTCGTCGCCAACCAGACCGTGACCGCGTATGACGGCGATCTCGACGAATACCGCCGCATGATCCTGTCGGCCAATGACGGCGCCAGGCCCGCATCGCGCGAGCGCAGCAAGGAGCCGGCGAAGCCCGAGCGCAACCGGGCTGAGAAGCGCGTTGCACCCCGGCAGCGAATTGCGCAGGCCGAGGCCGAGATCGAGCGCATCAACGGCATCATCGTCAAGATCGACACCGCGCTGGCGCTGCCGGACATCTTCACGCGCGATCCCAAGCAGGCGGCGCAACTGACCAAGGCGCGCGCCGGCGCCGAAACCGCGCTGCAGCGGGCCGAGGAAGAATGGCTGGAAGCCAGCACGGAGCTGGACGAGGCCGCGAACTAGCGCGCGGCAACGCGCGCTCTGCCCTATTGCGATGGGATTTGGATAACCCGGACTAGCCGTGCGCGGCCGCCGTGGATTTCTTCTTCTTCGGCTTCGCCGCCTTCGGCTCCGGCACCGGATCCGGTCCGCGCTCGACCGATGACAGTCGTCCCCCAGTGAAAGTGTAGATGCCGGCGCGCGCGCCGCGCGACCAGGTGACGACCGCAACGCGGTCGCCGCCGGGGCCGTTGGACAGATTCACGCTGTCGGGAGCACCGATGCCGCGCACGACGTCGCACTCGGTGTGGCCGAGCGCGACACTGCCGCCCACAGGCTGCGGTGGCGGCGCAGCGGCAGCGCCATCCGCCAGCGCGTTGGCGCCCGCAGCACCGGCCGGCGGCGTCATGCCGGGACACGATCCGTCGGCTGCAACGAGGTCATCGTTCGTGACCGGCTTGTCCGGCGTCAGCGGCGGCGATTCGATCGAGATGTTGCGAATGAACAATCGGCCCGGACGCGAGAACCAGTCGGCGTCGCGTGACAGCAGGTCGGACGCGCTCGAGCAGGCGGCAAGGCTTGGTGCGAGCACGAGCAGCGCCAGCAGCGACTTCCGACTGAATGTTGCGTCCCGCACGATCGACAAAACTCCTGCCCCTTTCCGCAAGGGGCTTGTCCGAACATCACTTTGCGGCATGACCGTGGCTTGCCCCAAGAAACCTCAAATTATCATTAATTGCTTGATATCGCTATTGGCGTCGCTGCCACCGCCCCCGCTCGTCAGGCTGCCAATAGGTGACCTCGAAGCCGCGTGCCTTGCAGGCGGTCCAGCTTTCCCGCGCACCCGCCACCGCATCCGGGTCGTCGCCGTTGAACACCAGCACGATCCGCGCGTAGCTGTCGCAGTCCGCCGGCAAGGGCGCGTCGTCGATCAGGAAGCGGACGTTGGCGCGGTTCGGATTGCCCTCCTCGATCGACAGGATGATCGGCTGGTCCGCCGCGTCGGCGACGCGCCAGGTCGCATGCGGCAGGAATGAATCGTCGCTATAGGTCCACAAATGGGCATCGAGCGCCTCGGCGCGTTCCAGCGACGTCGATTGCACGACCACACGCCAGCCGCGCTCGAGCGACTTCTCGAGCAGCGGCGGCAGCACGCTGTCCAGCGTCATGTTCTGCAGATGGTAGAACAGAACCTCGGTCATGCGGGAGCAGCCGACCTATTTCTTCTCATAATATTCCGACACCAGCCGCTCGAGCAGACGCACGCCATAGCCCGAACCCCAGCTCTGATTGATGTCGGTCTTCGGCGCGCCCATCGCGGTGCCGGCGATGTCGAGATGCGCCCACGGCCTGCCGTCGACGAAGCGTTGCAGGAACTGCGCCGCGGTGATCGAGCCGCCATGCCGTCCTCCGGTATTCTTCATGTCGGCGAATTGCGAGTCGATCAGCTTGTCGTATTCGGGACCGAGCGGCATGCGCCAGACCTTCTCGCCGGTCTCCAGCCCGACCTTGGCAAGACGTTCGGCCAGTTCGTCATTGTTGGAGAACATGCCGGCGTGATCGGTGCCGAGCGCGACCATGATGGCGCCGGTCAGCGTCGCGAGATCGACCATGAACTTCGGCTTGAACTTCTTCGCGACGTACCAGAGCACGTCGGCGAGCACGAGGCGTCCCTCGGCATCGGTGTTGATGATCTCGATGGTCTGGCCGGACATCGAGGTGACGATGTCGCCGGGACGCTGCGCGTTGCCGTCGGGCATGTTCTCGACTAGGCCGATCGCACCGACCGCGTTGACGCGGGCCTTGCGCGCCGCGAGCGCGTGCATCAGGCCGACCACGCAGGCTGCGCCGCCCATGTCGCCCTTCATATCCTCCATCCCGCCGGCCGACTTGATGGAGATGCCGCCGGTATCGAAGCAGACGCCCTTGCCGATGAAGGCGACCGGCGCATCGCCCTTCTTGCCGCCGTTCCAGCGCATGATCACGGTGCGGCCTGGCCGCGCCGAGCCCTGTGCGACGCCGAGCAGCGCACCCATGCCGAGCTTGGTCATGGCCTTGACGTCGAGCACCTCGACATTGACGCCGAGCTTGCGCAGCTGGCTGGCGCGGCGCGCAAACTCCTCGGGGTAGAGCACGTTCGGCGGCTCATTGACGAGCTCACGCGCGAGGTTCACGCCGTCGACGATGGACGAGTTCGGAGCAAATGCCTTCCTAGCGGCTGCGACATCGGCGACGGCGAACGACACGTCGGCCCGCGAGGCGCCCTCCTCGCCGTCCTTCTTCTTGGTCTTGTAGCGATCGAACTTGTAGGCGCGCAGCCGCAGACCAGTCGCGATCGCCGCGGCCTGATCCGCCGCCATCGCTCCGTCCGGCAACTCGGCGAGAACCGTCATCGACGCGCTGCCGGCGCCGAGCTTGCCCGCGGCGACGCCGCCGAATTTGAGAAAATCCTTCTCCTTGAGCTCGCTCGCCTTGCCGATGCCGATCACGATCAGACGCTCGGCCTTGCTGCCCTCCGGCGCCAGAATGTCCAAAGCCGCGCCGCTCTTGCCCTTGAAACGGTTGGCGGCGGCAGCCCGCTTTACGGTCTCGGCCGAGGCTCCCAGCGCCTTCTGCGTCGCCGGCCCTAGTTTCAATTGCTCGTCGCAAAACGCGACCAGAATGCCGCGACTGGGAGCTGCGAATGGGACAAAGCCGACCTTGACGGCGTCGGACATAGGAAAATCCTCCAGAATTCAGGGTATTGCTCGGACCTGAACCGGTCCTGGCGGGCAGCTCGGATCGTGCGTTGCGAAAAGCGGTCCGGAGCGACCCGGACCGAGCTTGACGACACTATGGCCTGCCGGCCGCTCCGCTGCCAAGCACCGCAGTGGCCGGAAGGCCACAAAAGGGAATAATTAACTATAAATTAAGCGTGCCTTGGCTCGGCCATTTTGTTGACGGATCAAAGGGATGGTAGTGAGAGAGTGAGCCGGACGGATCCGCGGCTCGACCATAGGGGACCCGGGTTGACGGGATTGGTCGAAAGCCGTGCGTTTTGGTGCGTCAGGGGGGCCGTGCGGTAGGCAATGGGGTCGATCGACAAGTACATTTTCAAAACGACGCTGGCGTCGTTTGCGCTTGTCCTGGTCAGCCTCACCGGCGTGATCTGGATTACGCAGGCGTTGCGCGGCATCGATTTGATGACCAGCCAGGGTCAGACCATCCTGACCTTCCTCGGCATCACCGGCCTTGTGATCCCGGCCCTGGTCCTGATCATAGCCCCGATCGCGCTGATGATTGCGATCTCGCACACGCTGAACAAGCTCGCGACCGATTCCGAGATCATCGTGATGAACGCGGCGGGCTTCTCGCCGTGGCGGCTGTTCCGTCCCTTTCTCTATGCCACCTGCGTGGTCGCGGCGATGGTCGCCTTTATCGGCGCCTATCTTGCGCCCGACGGCATGCGCCGAATCAAGCAGTGGGACGCCGAGATCACCGCCGACGTGCTGACCAACATCCTGCAGCCCGGCCGCTTCGCCCAGCTCGACCAGAACCTGACGATCCGGATCCGCGAGCGCCTGCCCGGCGGCGTGCTCGGCGGCATCTTCGTCGACGACCGCCGCGACCCGGCCGAGCGCGTCACCATCATCGCCGACCACGGCACGGTGCTGAAGAACGAGAGCGGCTCCTACCTCGTGCTCGAGGACGGCAATCTCGAGCGCTTCGAGGTCGGCAAGCGCGACCCGGCGCTGGTTGCGTTCGGCCGCTACGCCTTCGACATGTCGAAATTCTCGCAGAGCCGCGACGTCACGCTCGGCATCCGCGAGCGCTACATGTGGGAGCTGATGTGGCCGAAGGAGGACGATCCGATCTATCAGCAGCTGTCCGGCCAGTTCCGCGCCGAGCTGCATGACCGCTTCATGGCACCGATCTATCCGTTTGCGTTCGCGGCACTCACCTTCGCCTTCCTCGGCGCGCCGCGCACCACGCGCCAGAGCCGCAACTTCTCGATCGGCGGTTCGGTGTTCGCGGTGTTCGGCCTGCGCATGATCGGCTTCGCCTGCTCGGTCGTCACGGTGAAGAATCCGCTTGCCGCGATCGTGCAGTACCTGATGCTGTTCGGCGGCATCGGTGTCGGTATCTGGATGATCGTCGGCGGCGTCGTCGTCGAGCCGCCGGCGGCGCTGATGGAGCAGATCAACCGCAACAACGAGCGTATTGCGCGCTTCTTCCGGAGGCCCGCGACCGCATGAGCATGGTCACAAACACGCTCGGACGCTATTTCGCCGGCCGCTTCGTGATCTCGGCGGTGGGCGTGTTCGCCAGCATCTTCGTGCTGCTGGTGCTGGTCGATTATATCGAAATGGTGCGCAGGACGTCGGGCCTCGTCGGGGCGTCGGCGATCACCGTGGCGGAGACCTCGCTGTTCCGCGTGCCGCAGCTGCTCGAGAAGCTGATGCCGTTCTGCGTGCTGATTGGCGCCATGACCTGCTATCTTGCATTGTCGCGCCGGCTGGAGCTCGTCGTGGCGCGCGCCGCCGGCGTCTCGGCCTGGCAGTTCATCTCACCGGCGCTGGCCAGCGCGCTGCTGCTCGGGGTCATCGCGACCACCACCTACAATCCGATCTCGGCCAACCTGCGCGAACTCTCCAAACGGATGGAGGCCGAACTGTTCGGCTCGGCGCCGGGCGGCGGCATCCAGGACGCATCCGGGTTCTGGCTGAACCAGATCAACGACGAAGGTCAGGCGATCATCAATGCCGCCCGCAGCGAACAGCAAGGCGTGCGACTGACCGGTCTCACCGTCTTCCGATTCGATACGGCGTTGCAGTTCAAGGAGCGAATCGAGGCCCGCGAAGCAGCCCTCGAAGAAGGGCGCTGGGTGTTCAAGGGAGTACGCCGATACACCCTCGACAAGCCTCCGGTTGACCAGAATACCTTCTACCTGACCACCACCCTCACCCCCGCTCAGGTCCGCAACAGTTTCTCCACCCCCGAAACTGTGTCGTTTTGGCAACTACCGAACTACATCCGCTCGTCGGAGAGCTCAGGGTTCGCGACCGCCGGCTATCGTTTGCAGTATCACAAACTCATCGCGCAGCCATTTTTGCTGGCTGCGATGGTGATGTTGGCGGCTTCTGTGAGCCTCCGCTTCTTCCGGATGGGCGGCGTGCAGAAGATGGTTTTGAGTGGCGTGGGTGCAGGCTTTCTGCTCTACGTGCTGTCGAAAGTAACTGAGGACTTGAGCAAGGCTGAGTTGATGCATCCCATCGCTGCGGCGTGGTTGCCTGTCGTTGTGGGCGGCCTCACCGGTTTTATGGCCTTGCTGATTCAGGAGGACGGGTAGTGGCAGACGTCGCCGCCCGCCAGTCGAGGTCGTCTGTGTTCAGGCAGCGCAATCGCTTGCGCCGTCATCGCAGCCGCGTGGCCGCTTTCGGCGCCTCGCTCGCCGCCGTCCTCACCGCCTTTGTCGCCGTGAGCGCGCTCGACATCGCCGCGCCGACGTCGGCTGCCGCGCAGAGCTTCACCTACAATCCGCGACCGCCGAAACCGTCCCGCCCCCCGGCCAAGAACGACGGGCAGATGCTCGTTCAGGCCACCGAGGTCGATTACGACTACAACAACCAGCGCATCTCGGCGGTCGGCAATGTGCAGCTGTTCTACAACGGCACCAGCGTCGAAGCCGACAAGGTGATCTACGACCAGAAGACCAAGCGTCTTCATGCCGAGGGCAACATCCGCATGACCGATGCGGAAGGCAAGATCACCTACGCCAACATCCTGGATCTCAGCGACGACTACCGCGACGGTTTCGTCGATTCGCTGCGCGTCGACACCGAGGACCAGACCCGCATGGCGGCGACCCGGGCCGATCGCTCCAGCGGCAATTACACCGTGTTCGACAACGGCGTTTATACCGCCTGCGCACCTTGCAAGGACGATCCGAAGAAGCCGCCGCTGTGGCAGGTCAAGGGCGCGCGGATCATCCACAATCAGACCGAGAAGATGCTCTATTTCGAGAACGCCCAGATCGAGTTCTTCGGCGTTCCGATGGCGTATCTGCCCTACTTCTCGACGCCCGACCCGACGGTGAAGCGCAAGAGCGGCTTCCTGATGCCGGCCTTCACCTCGTATACCGCCTTCGGATACGGCGTCGAAGTCCCGTATTATTTCGCGCTCGCGCCGGATTTCGACGCGACGTTCAATCCGCGCTTCACCACGAAACAGGGCGTGCTGCTGCAGGGTGAATTCCGTCAGCGCCTGTCGAACGGCGCCTATCAGGTCCGGCTCTACGGCATCGACCAGACCGATCCCGATGCCTTCAAGGGCCAGCCCGGCGACCGCCAATTCCGTGGCGGCGTCGAGACCAAGGGCCAGTTCGCGCTGAATGACAAATGGACCTGGGGCTGGGACGGCGTCCTGTTGTCCGACTACTATTTCATGTCCGATTACCGGCTGGCCCAGTACAAGGACCCGTTCGGCTCGTTCATGTCGCTGCCGACCGAGGCGATCTCGCAGCTCTATCTGACCGGCGTCGGCAACCGCAGCTTCTTCGACGCGCGTGCGATCTACTATCTCAGCTTCTCGGGCAACCAGGATAAGGTCCCGGTAGTTGCTCCCGTGATCGACTACAACAATGTGATCAACAGCCCGGTGCTCGGCGGTGAGTTCAGCTACCGGTTCAACTTCACCAACCTGACCCGCGAAAGCGCGGTGTTCGATCCGATCACCAACCTCGCCAGCGCCAGCAGCCTGTGCGTCGCGACGTCAGCCGATCCGATGGCGCGGACGCCGACGCAGTGCCTGCTGCGCGGCATGCCCGGCACCTACACTCGCCTGACGGCGGAGACGCAGTGGCGCAAGTCGTACACCGACCCGTTCGGCCAGATCTGGACGCCGTTCGCCAGCGTCCGCGCCGACGCGATCAATGCCGACATTTCGAACCAGCCCGGCGTCTCCAACTTCCTGCCGGTCGGGGACACCCAGACGGTCCGCATGATGCCGACCATCGGGCTCGAATACCGCTACCCCTTCATCAACGTGCAGCCGTGGGGCACGACCACGATCGAGCCGATCGCGCAGGTCATCATCCGGCCCAACGAGCCTGATGCCGGCAGGCTGCCGAACGAGGATGCGCAGAGCCTGGTGTTCGACACCAGCAACCTGTTCTCGGTCGACAAATTCTCCGGCTACGACCGCGTCGAGGGCGGCAGCCGCGCCAACGTCGGCGTGCAGGCCACCACCCAGTTCGATCGCGGCGGCAGCATCAAGGCGATGTTCGGCCAGTCCTACCAGCTGTTCGGGTTGAACTCGTTCGCGGTCGCCGACGTCACCAATACTGGCGTCGATTCCGGCCTGCAGAACCCGCGCTCGGATTATGTCGCCAGCCTCGCCTATTCGCCCAACCGGACCTATACGTTCAGCGTCCGCTCGCGCATGGATGAGGCGACCTGGAACGTCAACCGGTTCGAAGCCCAGGGAACCGCCAATTTCGACCGCTGGTCGGTCACCATGATGTACGGCAACTATGCCGCCCAGCCGGAACTGGGCTACCTGACCCGTCGCGAAGGCATTCTTGCCAGCGGATCGGTCAAGGTTGCTTCGAACTGGGTGGTCTCGGGTGGCGCCCGCTGGGACCTTGAAGCGAACAAGATCAACCAGTATGTGGTCGGCGCGGGCTATGTGGACGACTGCTTCGTGCTGGCTGCCAACTATGTCACCTCATATAGTTACGTGGCCGGAGCCACGCCGCCCACGCTCAGCCACGCCTTCATGTTCCAGATTGGCCTGCGGACCATCGCCCAGTCCTCGTTGACGAACAGCTCGGCTGGCCTCCAGTAGCGTGGAACCGGTTCTGGATGCCCGCGGTCCGCGGCGCCAGCTTGAATGGGTTTAGACGGCTGACATGAGAATAACGATCGCTAGAGCGTTTTCGAGCGAAGTGGGTGCCGGTTCGCGTGAAGAAAACGCGTCAGAACCAGAAGCTCCGTTCCGATTTCAGGCACGCCGCCATTCACTCCTGCGGAGCTCCTTACTGGCCCTCGCCCTGCTGGCAGGAGGAGGCGTCACGGCGCACGCCCAGACCATCGCCGTGATGGTCAATGGCGAGCCGATCACCAATTTCGACATCGAGCAGCGCGCCAAGCTCGACGCGCTGACCGGCAAGAAGGGCGAGAACCGCCAGGCCATTCTCAACGACCTGATCGACGAGAAGGTCAAGATCAAGGAAGCCAAGAAATTCGGTGTCGATCCCGGCTCCAGCGACGTCGACCAGGCCTTCAACGGAATGGCGCAGCGCATGCGGCTCACCGGCGACCAGCTCACCAAGGTGCTGGAGAGCAAGGGCATCCGGACCGACACGCTGAAGCAGCGGATCAAGGCCGACATGGTCTGGACCAACCTCGTGCGCGGACGCTTCAAGGAGAGCTTGCAGGTCGGCGAGAAGGACGTGAACGCAGCGGTCAAGGAGAGCGGCGGGGCGACCGATGCCGAGGCTTTCGAATACCGGATGCAGCCGATCGTGCTGATCGTGCCGCGCGGTGCGCCGCAGTCCGACTATGAGACCAGGCGCAAGGAGGCCGAGAGCCTGCGCGAGCGCGTCACCAGCTGCGAGGAGGCCAACTCCTACTTCAAGGCGATGCGCAACGCGGCGATCCGCGAAATCGTCGTGAAGACGTCGGCGGACCTGCCGCAACAGTTGCGCGACATCCTCGACAAGACCGCGATCGGTCATCTCACCGCGCCCGAGATCACCAAGCAGGGCGTCGAGATGGTCGCGCTCTGCGGCCGTAAGGCCACCACCGTGGACACGCCGAAGAAGCGCGAGATCCGCGACAAGATGTACGTGCAGAAGTACGAAGCGAAGTCGAAGGCCTACCTGGCCGAAGTCCGCAAAGCCGCGATGATCGAATATCCAGGCGGCCGATGATCGACTATCGTTGATCCATGGCCAGACCTCTCGCGCTGACATCCGGCGAGCCCGCAGGCATCGGACCCGACATCACCCTCGCTGCCTGGCTGCGGCGCCAGGAACTCGATCTCCCGCCGTTCTATCTGCTCGGTGACCGGGCAGCGCTGGCCGCGCGCGCGAAGGCGCTGGGGCTCACGGTCGAGTTGGCCGATGTCAGCGCCGAGGAAGCAGCCGCAGCGTTCCCGCGCGCCCTGCCCGTCGTTGCGACCGGCAAGCTGGCGACGGCGCAGCCGGGCGTGCCCGATGGGAGCAGCGCCGACGCTGCGATGGCCTCGATCCGCCAGGCGGTCGCCGACGTGACGTCCGGCAACGCCGGCGCAGTCGTCACCAATCCGATCGCCAAGAATGTGCTGTATCGCGCCGGCTTCCGGCATCCCGGCCACACCGAATTCCTCGCCGAGCTCGCCGGCGCCGGCGGCCCGGCGCCGCAGCCGGTGATGATGCTGTGGTCGCCGACCCTCGCCGTGGTCCCGGTGACGATCCATGTCTCGGTGCGCGAGGCGCTGGCACAACTGTCCACCGACCTGATCGTGTCGACCGCGCGCATCGTGGTCGCCGACATGAAGGCGCGGTTCGGCCTCGCCGCGCCGCGGCTCGCGATATCGGGCCTCAATCCGCATGCCGGCGAAGACGGCACGCTCGGCATGGAGGACGTCGAGATCGTCGCGCCCGCGGTCGAGATCCTGCGCCGCGACGGCATCACCGCCAGGGGTCCGCTGCCGGCCGACACGCTGTTCCATGAAGCTGCGCGAAAAACCTATGACTGCGCGATCTGCATGTATCACGATCAGGCGCTGATCCCGATCAAGACGGTCGCGTTCGAGGATGCCGTCAACGTCACGCTGGGCCTGCCGTTCATCCGGACCTCGCCGGATCACGGCACCGCGTTCGACATCGCCGGCACCGGCAAGGCCAATCCCTCGAGCCTGATCGCCGCGCTGCGGCTCGCCGCGCGCATGGCGGCGGGTTAAGGTGTGAGCGCGATCGACGATCTGCCGCCGCTGCGCGAGATCATTCGCGAGCACCAGCTGTCGGCGCGCAAATCGCTGGGCCAGAATTTCCTGCTCGATCTCAATCTCACCGCGCGCATCGCCCGCGCCGCGGGTCCGCTCGAGGATTCCACCGTGATCGAGGTCGGACCCGGCCCCGGCGGATTGACGCGTGCGCTGCTCGCGCTCGGCGCCAGGCGCGTGATCGCCGTCGAGCGCGACGAGCGCGCGATCGGCGCGCTCGACTACCTCGTCAAGCGCTATCCCGGCCGCATCGAGATCGTCCATGGCGATGCGCAGCAGTTTGATCCGCGCCCGCTACTCGACGGTCGAAAGGCCAAGATCGTCGCCAACCTGCCCTACAACATCGCGACCCAGCTCCTGGTCGACTGGCTGTCGATCGAGCCGTGGCCGCCCTGGTACGACACGATGGTGCTGATGTTCCAGCGCGAGGTCGCCGAGCGCATCGTCGCGCAGCAGGACGAGGAAGCCTATGGCCGGCTTGCGGTGCTGGCCAATTGGCGCGCCGAGACCAAGGTCCTGTTCGACATCTCGCCGGCGGCGTTCGTGCCGCAGCCGCAGGTCACTTCCTCGGTGGTACGATTGATACCGCGCGCCGCGCCGGAGCCGTGCGACCGCCGCTTGCTCGAGCAGGTCGCCGCCGCCGCCTTCGGCCAGCGCCGCAAGATGCTGCGCCAGAGCCTGAAATCGCTCTCGGTCGATCCGGCGCAGCTCGCCGCGGCCGCCGGTATCGACGCCACGCGCCGCGCCGAGACCGTTCCGGTCGCCGGCTTTGTTGCCATGGCCAGGGAATTGGCCGATATACGGGCCACAAAATAGAAACATCAGGAGAAAACGTAATGGCGCGTATGGTTCGCCAATCCCTCGTCAAGTTCGATGCGCCGCTGTGCGAAACCATCGTCGACACGCCGAAGCCGCAGGGGCGCGAGGTGCTTGTGCGCATCGAGCGCTGCGGCCTGTGCCATTCCGATCTCCACATCCAGGATGGCTACGCCGATCTCGGCGGCGGCAAGAAGCTCGACACCACGCGCGGCATGACGCTGCCTTTCACACTCGGCCACGAGATCGCGGGCATCGTCGACGAGGTCGGTCCCGACGCGCCGAAGGACCTGATCGGCACCAAGAAGGCGGTCTTCCCCTGGATCGGCTGCGGCCTGTGCCGCGACTGCCTCGCCGGCGACGAGAACCTCTGCGTCAAGCAGCGTTTCCTCGGCGTCTCCATCGACGGCGGCTTCGCCACGCACGTGCTGGTGCCCGACGCAAAGTACCTGCTCGACTACGATCCGCTGCCGGTCAACCAGGCCGCGACGCTGATGTGCTCGGGCGTCACCGCCTATGGCGCGCTGAAGCGGCTGGTCGACCGTCCGCGCCAGCGCAATCTGCTGCTGATCGGGCTTGGCGGCGTCGGCATGATGGGCCTGTCCTTCGCGCAGGCGATGTTCAAGCAGAACATCACGGTCGCCGACCTCAGCCCGGCAGCGCGCGACACCGCGCTGAAGAACGGCGCAGCGGCCGCCTACGATCCGGCGGAGCCCGACGTCGTCAAGCGCATGCTGAAGGAGAGCGACGGCGGCTTCGACGGCGTCGTCGACTTTGCCGGCAACGAGAAGTCGATGGCGTTCGCGGTGTCGACGGTGGCGCGCGGCGGCAAGATCGTGGTGTCCGGCCTGATGGGCGGCCAGTTCACGCTGCCGATGGTGCAGTGGGTCTACAAGCGCATGACCATCGAAGGCTTCATGGTGGGTACGTTGGCCGAAGGCCAGGAATTGATGGCGCTCGCCCGCGCCGGCAAGATCAAGCCGACGCCGATGAAGGAAGAGCCGATGGCCGACGTCCAGAAATGGATCGACGAACTGCGCGCCGGCAGGGTCGTCGGGCGCATCGTCCTGAAGAACTAGCCTGCCGGCAGCCCTGCCGTGTGCCGATGTGAGAGGCGGCCACGGCGCAATTGAAGCACGCGGTGGTGTCCACCGCGCCTGGGTCGTAAATCTCAATCGGCTGCGGCGGCACCGGCCGCAGCGGCGCGGAAACGTTCCGCCGCTCCGACGGCTGCCGCGGAACCTGGTCCGCCATCAAAGCAATAGCAACTGCAGCAATAACGACCGCACTGTTTTAGCCGGCGGCGCGCCGCAATCGCGGAGCGCCGCAAGCCGCAATTAAGCCCTACCCGTTCCGGATTTGCGGCGCATTGCGACCCAACTCTTTGACGAGATTGGAATCGCCAGCGTTTGAGTAAAAAAATACCGGGGACGCGTATGTCAAATCGTTCAGCAAAATTTGCTTCGGCGCTCGTCGCCAGCATTCTGGCCGGCGCCAATTTCAGCGCTGTAGCCCAGAATGCCGCCACGACTGCACAGGCCAAGTCAGCAGACAAGACGGCCGACAATTGCCAGTCGGCGCCGAAAGGGGCCGCACCGGCCGGGAGCCACTGGTACTATCACCTCGACCGCGCGACAAAGACCAAGTGCTGGTATCTCGGTGAGGCAAAGAACAAGGCCGCCAAGACGGTGACCGCACAACAGCAGGCTGCCCCCGCGCCCGACGCGACGGCTGCGGACACCGCGCCGGCACAGGCTCAAGCCCAGCCGCAGCAGCCGCTCCCGCAGCAATCGCAGCCTGCGATGAGCAAGGCGGTTGCCGATGCGCGGGCCGAGTGGCCCTCTCCCCAAGCCCCAGCTTCCCCGGCTCCAACCGATGCCAATCAGTCCGGCAGCGCCGCGGCCGCCCAGGCGCCAGCCAGTGCGGATGGCGCCGCGAGGTGGCTTGATTCCACCAGCATGGCCAGGGCGAATGGCACGCGATACGCTACGCCTCAGCCGGCACCGGTTGCGCAAACCGACGCCCCGCCGCCGCAACAGGCCGCGCCGGCGCCTGCGCCGGTACCGGCCGCTGCGGTCGAAGCAGCGCCCGCCGAGAAGCCGTCCGCATCCACCCAGATGCTGCTGGTCGTGATGGTCGGCGCGTTGGCATTGGCCGGCCTGGTCAGCGCGCTGGTCGTGAAGCTGACCCGCAGGCGCACACCCGCCTACGATGTCCGTGACGAGCAGCGTGCACCGTGGGATTCGATCCACTTCGAGCGCGCGCCGCCGCCGGCGCAGGTCAGCCTTCAGCGGCCGATCCGGCTGTCGGAGCTGCCGCCACGCCCGGCCGAGCCGCCGGTTCCACGGCGCGAGAGTGTGGCCCGCGATCTCGACCAGACGGCAGAGGACAGCCGGCAGATCGCGGCCATGCTGCAGCGGCTGGCACGCAGCGCGGCCAACTGAGCACGACCCGGGATCACACTCTACTTCTCGAGCTGGCGCTGCAGGTTGCGGACGAACTCCGTGAGACCTGTGCGCCGCTCGCGCTTGAGCCGCTCAGCCTTCAGGATGGACTGCACCTCGGCAAAGGCGTCGTCGACGTTCTGATTGACGACGATGTAGTCGTACTCCGCCCAATGGCTCAGCTCATGGGTGGCGCGGTTCATCCGCCCCCGGATGACGTCCTCGGAATCCTGCGCGCGGGTGTGCAGCCGCTTCTCGAGATCGGCGGCCGACGGCGGCAGGATGAAGACGCGGACCACATCGGCGCTCGCCTTCTGGTGCAATTGCTGCGTGCCCTGCCAGTCGATATCGAACAGCACGTCCTGTCCCACCGATAACGCCGCCTCGACCGGCGCGCGTGGCGTGCCGTACAGATTGTCGAACACAGTCGCCCATTCGAGCAGGTCACCCTGCTGCACCATCGTCTCGAACTTCTGCTTGTCGACAAAGAAGTAGTCCCGGCCCTCGACTTCCCCCGGCCGCATCGGCCGCGTCGTGGCCGATACCGACATCTTCAGGCCTGGCTCGCGCTCGAGCAGCATGCGCGACAGCGTCGTCTTGCCGGCGCCCGACGGCGACGACAGGACGAACATCAGTCCGCGCCGCTCCACGCCGTCAAAACCCTGCGCTGCCATCGCTCACTCCAGATTCTGGACCTGTTCGCGGAATTGCTCGACCACGTTCTTCATCTCGAGTCCGGTATTGGTCAACTCGACATCGTTGGATTTCGAGCAGCAGGTGTTGACCTCGCGGTTGAACTCCTGCGCCAGGAAGTCGAGCCGCCGCCCGACGGGCCCGCCCTTGCCGATCATCTCACGCGCCTGGGCGATGTGCGAGGCGATGCGATCGAGCTCCTCGCGGATATCCGCCTTGGTGGCGATCAGCAGCGCCTCCTGGCTCAACCGGTCGGCATCGAACCGGTCGGAGGCTTCCAGCAGCGTTGCAATCTGCTCGGCCAGCCGCGCCTTGATCGCCTCGGGCTTGCGGCCCGGCGCCGCCTCGGCGCGTTTTGCGAGCCGCTCGATCTCGTCCATCCGCTGCATCAGGATCTGGCCGAGCGCATCGCCCTCGCGGCGGCGCATCTCGACAAGGCTATTGAGCGCCTGCTCGAACGCCATTGCTGCGGCCTCGCGCGCGGCCCTGTCCTCTTCCTCGCTGCTCTCGGGCTCGACGACCTCGATGACGCCCTTGATGCCGAGCAGGCCGTCGATGCTCGGCGCCACCGCGTCGATCCGCTGTGCCAGCGTTCCGGCGACCTTCAGGACGGCGTCGAGCACCTCCTCGTTGATGCGTACCGTCTGCGCCGCGTCGCTGCGCTTGACGCTGAGATTGGCATAGACGGTACCTCGGGACAGCACCTCGCCGGCGCGCTTCTTGGCGAGAGCCTCGAGCTCATCCCAGCCGGATGGCAGCCGCAAGCGCAGGTCGTAGCCTTTGGCATTGACCGATTTCAGTTCCCATTCGAACGTGTAGGGACCGCTTGCGCCATGGCTTCGGGCAAAGCCGGTCATGCTCGATAGCGCCATCGCGTGAACTCTCCAAACGGGTATGAGACTGACCTAGAGCCTTCAAGACTCGGAGCCTTCGAGACTCGCTCAGGTCCGGACCGACCTTAGACCGGATTCCGTGAAAGTGGAATTACGCCCATCTTAAGGAGACTACCGCTGCACGACGGGCGGCGAATTGGTCTGCTGGGCCGCACCCTGGCGCCCGCTGCGCGGCGGCTTCTTCTGGTTGGTCGGCTTCGGCGGCGTCGCCGCCGTCGGATTGGTGTCTGCCGAGGCCGGCGCAGACGCCGCGGGCGCCGGTTCATCCGGCGGCTCAACGGTGTCGTTCTGGATCTGCTTCTCCATCGTGCGCAGCTTGGCGACGTTCTTGGCGTGCTGGTCGTAGGTTTCGGTGAAGGTGTGACCGCCGGTTCCGTCAGCCACGAAGAACAGGTCGCGCGTGCGTGCCGGATTGGCGGTCGCCTCAAGCGAGGCGCGGCCCGGGTTGGCGATCGGCCCGGGCGGCAGACCGTCGATCACGTAGGTGTTGTAGGGCGACGGCTGCGTGATCTCGCTGCGCTTGATCGGGCGCCCCAGGGTGCCCTTGCCGCCGACCAGGCCATAGATGATGGTCGGATCGGATTGCAGCTTCATCCGCTGCCGCATCCGGTTGACGAATACCGCGGCGACGCGACTACGCTCGTCGGCGCGGCCGGTTTCCTTCTCGACGATCGAAGCCAACGTCACCAGCTGGTCCGGCGATTTCAGCGGCGTGTCGGCAGTACGCCGTTCCCAGATCTCGGCGAGCACGCGCTTCTGCGCCTGCTGCATGCGCTGGATCACCTGGTCGCGACTGGTGCCGCGCGGAAACTTGTAGGTCTCCGGCAGCAGCGTTCCCTCGCGCGGAATCTCGCGCACCGAGCCGGTGAAGATGTCGTTGTCGGAAAGCCGCGCGACGATCTGTTCCGAGGTCAGGCCTTCCGGAATGGTGACGGCGTGCTGCACCACCTTGCCTTCGACGATGGTGGCGATGACGTCGCGCAGGCTCGCGCTCTTCTGGAACGAATATTCGCCCGGCTTGAGGTCGGAACTGGCCTTCAGCGCGAACACGCTGCCGATGAAGACCCAGGGATTGACGTTGATCACGCCCTCACGCAACAGCACGTCGGCGATGTCGCGCTTGCCGGCGCGCGCCGGGATGTTGACGATCTTGTCTTCCTGGAGCGGCCCGGGCGCTTCCAGCGTCTGCTTGCCGTAGTAATACGTCGCTCCCGCGCCGATCATCAGGATGATGAGCAGCGTGAAGATGGCGTTGCCGACGATCACGAAGGGATTGCGGGCACGGTCCGAACGTTTCGGCGGCGGCGGAACCTGTTCAGGCTCCAGCGCGGCACGCGGGCTCCTCGGTGAAATGGGCGGCCTCTCACTCATCGATGCAAACCAAATCCTGCCGGTTTCAATCGTGGCCGGACAAACCCCTGCCCTGCCAATAGCATACGCCCGCTGTTAGGAGTCACCGCGGAATACGGCAAAACGGTGGACTAGTTCTAAAGACTTACTATTCGGCTACGCGCTGCACGATCACGGAGGCGTTGGTGCCGCCGAAACCGAAGGAATTGGACAACGCCACATTGACGTCACGCTTGCGCGACGTGTGCGGCACCAGATCAATCGCCGTCGCGACCGATGGATTATCGAGATTGATGGTCGGCGGTACGACGTTATCGCGAATCGCCAGGATCGCGAAGATCGCTTCGATCGCACCGGCCGCGCCGAGCAGATGTCCGGTCGCGGACTTGGTCGAGGACATCGAGACCTTCGAGGCCGCATTGCCGAGCAGACGTTCGACCGCGCCGAGCTCGATCTCATCGCCGACCTGCGTCGAGGTGCCGTGCGCATTGATGTAGTCGAGGTCGGACGCCGCCAGGCCGGCGCGCTTCAGCGCCATGCTCATGCTGCGGAAGCCGCCATTGCCGTCCGGCGGCGGCGAGGTGATGTGATAGGCATCGCCCGACAGGCCGTAGCCGGTCACCTCGGCATAGATCTTCGCGCCGCGCCGCTTGGCGTGCTCATATTCCTCGAGCACCACGATGCCGGCACCCTCGCCCATCACGAAGCCGTCGCGATCCTTGTCGTAGGGACGCGAGGCCTTTTCCGGCGTGTCGTTGAAGCCGGTGGACAGCGCGCGCGCCGCGCAGAAGCCGGCGATGCCGATGCGGCAGATCGGCGATTCGGCACCGCCCGCCACCATCACCTCCGCATCGCCAAGCGCGATCAGCCGCGCGGCGTCGCCGAGCGCATGCGCGCCGGTCGAGCAAGCCGTGACGACGGAATGATTGGGTCCCTTGAGGCCGTGCTCGATCGAGACGTAACCGGAAGCCAGATTGATCAGGCGCCCCGGAATGAAGAACGGCGAGATCCGGCGCGGCCCGCGCTCCTTGAGCAGGACCGCGGTTTCGGCAATGCCGGAAAGACCGCCGATGCCCGAGCCGATCAGCGTGCCGGTCGCGAACTGATCCTCATCGGACTGCGGATGCCAGTTGGCATCGTCGAGCGCCTGCTTGGCCGCGCACATCGCGAACAGAATGAACTCATCGACCTTGCGCTGGTCCTTCGGCTCCATCCACTGATCGGGATTGAAGGTGCCGTTGGTGCCGTCGCCGCGCGGGATGTAGCAGGCGACCTGGCTCGGCAGATCTGAGACGTCGAACGTATCGATCTTCCTCCCGCCGCTCTCGCCGGCGAGGATACGCGCCCAGGTTGCGTCGACCCCGCAGCCGAGTGGCGTAACCATGCCCAGCCCCGTGACGACAACCCGCCTCATTTGAAAGTCTCCGGCCCGCCAAAGGCGGGCAATAATAAGAAACCGGGGGACCGTTCGATCACAGTCCGTCCGGCTTCGTTAAATCCAACGCGAATGGCGTCAGCTCTTCGCGTTCTTCTCGAGAAACTTGGTCGCGTCGCCGACGGTCAGAATCGTTTCCGCCGCATCGTCGGGAATCTCACAACCGAATTCTTCTTCAAACGCCATCACGAGCTCGACGGTGTCGAGGCTGTCGGCGCCGAGGTCATCGATGAAGCTGGCGCTATCGACCACCTTCTCGGGCTCGACACCGAGGTGTTCGACCACAATCTTCTTAACCCGCTCGCCAATCTCACTCATCGTTCAACCTCGTTGTTCCATTGGACCCGACCCCAAGACGATACGAGCCATCGTGGTCGTCTCGATTACTCAGTCGCGCATAGTCTTGATTCGGCCCGGTCGTAGCCGACTAAGCCCCGGCGAACGGCAGGCGTCGCCACGCCAATATACAGGGTTTCAAAATCCTGCAATGGCGTTCTTTGCCCATCCGTGGGGGTTCAGCTACCATACTTCCCAAGCCTTGACTACACGCCTGAACCGGCTCCCGAAAACGGCTTTTCGCCGCATTGCGAGAGCGGCTCAACCGCTCAAATCATGGCCATTCCACCGTTGACGTGAATCGTCTGTCCGGTGACGTAGCCGCCCTCATTGGAGGCCAGATAGACCGCCGCCGCGGCGATGTCCTCGGGCGTTCCGAGCCGTGCCGCAGGAACCTTCGCCAGGATAGCTTCGCGCTGCTTGTCATTGAGCGCATCCGTCATCGGCGTCTTGATGAAGCCGGGCGCGATGCAATTGGCTGTTACGCCGCGCTTGGCGTATTCGGCGCCCAGCGTCTTGATCAGGCCGATGATGCCGGCCTTCGACGCGGTGTAGTTGCCCTGCCCCGGATTGCCGGTGACGCCGACGATCGAGGTGATCGCGATGATGCGGCCGAAGCGCTTGCGCATCATCAATTTGGTCGCGGCGCGCGCGAGGCGGAAGGTCGCCGTCAGGTTGACCGCGATGACATCGTCCCAGTCCTCGTCGCGCAGTTGCACAAACAGATTGTCGCGGGTGATGCCGGCGTTGGCGACGAGGATGTCGACCTGGCCCATCGCCGCTTCCGCCGCGGGCACCAGCGCCTCGACATCGTCCTTGCTGGAGAGATTGCACGGCAGCACGTGCGCGCGCTCGCCGAGCCTGGCGGCAAAGCCGTCCAGCACCTCGCGCCGCGTGCCCGAGATCGCAACCGTCGCGCCCTGCGCATGCAGCGCCTGCGCGATCGCGCCGCCGATGCCTCCGGTCGCGCCCGTGACGAGCGCCGTCCTGCCAGTCAGATCAAACATCGAAAGTCTCCTCTCGGCCGCTTACGCCGAAGCAGCCAATGCATCCCTGGCCGCGGCAATATCGTTCGGACCGCCGACGGACACGCCGACCGCACCGTCGGCGATGCGCTTGACGAGACCGCTCAGCACCTTGCCGGCGCCGATCTCGAAGAACCGGTTCACGCCCTGCCCTGCCATATAGGCAACCGACTCGCGCCAGCGAACGGTGCCGGTGACCTGTTCGACCAGGCGACGGCGAATCTCGTCGGGATCGGTAATTGCCGACGCCAGCACATTGGCGACCAGCGGCGCAGCGGGCGCCTTGATGGTGACGCCGGCCAGCGCCTCCGCCATCGCGTCGGCCGCCGGCTGCATCAGCTTGCAGTGGAAAGGTGCCGACACCGGCAGCAGCATCGCGCGCTTTGCCCCTTTGGTCTTGGCGATCTCCACCGCGCGATCGACCGCAGCCTTGTCGCCGGAGACCACCACCTGCCCGCCGCCATTGTCGTTGGCGGCCTGGCACACCTCGCCCTGCGCCGCCTCGCTGGCGATCGCCACGGCGGTCTCGTAGTCGAGGCCGAGCAGCGCCGCCATCGCCCCGGCGCCGACCGGCACCGCCTTCTGCATGGCGAGGCCGCGGATGCGCAGCAGCCGCGCGGCATCGCTGACGCTGAGGCTGCCGGCAGCGGCCAGCGCCGAATACTCGCCGAGCGAGTGGCCAGCGACGAAGGCCGCGTCACGGCCGACCGCGAACCCGGCCTCGCTCTCCAGCACGCGCATGGTCGCGATCGAGACCGCCATCAGCGCCGGCTGGGCATTCTGGGTCAATTGCAGCGTCTCGCCCGGACCATCCCAGATGGTCGCGGTCAGCTTCTCGCCCAACGCGGCATCGACCTCGTCGAACACCGCCTTGGCCACCGGAAAGGCATCGGCCAGGCCCTTGCCCATGCCGACCGCTTGCGAGCCCTGCCCGGGAAACGTAAATGCTGCCGTCATCGGCGGCTCCCTATCGTGTTGAGCGTAGTCTCCGCGCCAGCGCGCTGGCGCTTTGCCGCAGGAGAAACGGTATCCGCGTCGCGCAACGCACCTCGGCGGGTCCGGACCATGCCCTGAACCCGGCCGTAAGACACTGATGAGGGCCACGATGTCAAGCCGCGGCGCAGGAACCGCTGGGGATGCCAGACGGGCCTCAGGCTAGAATCCGCCGGCGTTCTGGTCGGCGTTAACCTTGGCGCCGGCCCGCGTCCGGCGCGCGCTGTTGACCAGTTGTCCCGGGCGATCCTCGTGGTCGGGCCGCGCTGTCGCGAGCCGCAGCACGGCACCGTAGCCGGGCTGCACCTCCATCCGGTCGGCATGGCGACTGCCGCTCAGGATGCGGTGGACGCGCGGCAGGTTGTAGCAAGGTACGTAAAACAGCAGATGATGCTCGAGGTGATAGTTGACGTAGTACGGTGCGATGAACAGCCGCTCGAGAAAATTGGCGTGGGTGGTGCGGGTGTTGCGCAAGGGATCGGCGCTGTCGGGCACCACGGCATGTTCGGCGATATTGCGGATGCGCGTGATCACCATCATCCAGGTCAAGAGCGGCACCAGCCACAACAGCGGATAGGCCCACCACACGCCCACAGCGGCAAGCGCCGCGAACAGCACCGCATTGGCGACGCATTGCGGCCCGAGCTTCTCCCAGAAATGCGCGGCGCGCCGCGACAGCGGCCAGTCGCCCGGTCCAAGCGCGTTGAGCAGCTGCGCCTTGCGCTGCTGGTAGCCGGTCTGTCCGGTGATATCGCGGAAGAACTTGCGGCGATAGCTCAGGCGCGTGATCGGAAACGGCGCCGACAGCACGAGGTCGGGATCATCCTCCTGCTGCGTCCGCGCGTGATGCTGCAAATGATAGCGGCGATAGCTGCGGGTCTCGGCGAAAGTCGGATAGGCGCAGAACCACTGGCTCAAAAACAGGTTCGTCTTCTCGTCCGCCGACAGGCAGCCATGCGCACCGTCATGCATCAGGATCGCAAGCCCGAGCTGGCGCGAGCCGATGATCGCGACGGCAAGCAGATAGGTCAGCGGATTGGGCCACCATGCGACCAGCGCGATCGCGCCGAAGATCAGCGCCCAGGCGTGGGCGATCAGCGCGACGCCCTTCCAGGTCACGCGCTCTCGCACGGCGACAAGCTCGTCCTCGGTCAGGAAATCGCGGGCACGCATACGAAGTGCGGTCATGAGCTGGCCTCCCCGTCCGTTGAGGATGACGTATCGCGGTCGCCGACCAGGCGAAGGCGTGCGGCATCATTGCTTGACGTCGCGGTGGCCGGCGCCGCTCGCGCGGTCGCCTGCTCGCCGAGCGCGCGCAGCAGTTCGCCGCACATCTCCTCAGCCGCGCGGCCCATCGCAAAGCCTTCGACGATGACGCCGATCGCGACCGCCCAGAACCGCCGCGAGCTCTCTTCCGGCGCGCGCAGCGTGCGCCAGCCGTGGCGCTCGACCTGGCCGGCATAGGCGCGCGCGCCTTCGCTGTGCAGCCGCTCGATGGTGCGCTCGACCAGCGGTGCGAGATCCTGCCGCCGCCGCGTCAGCGTCAAAGCCTCGGCGAAGAAGGCGACGGTGTCGGTCGCGGTCACCGTCTCGGCCAGCGCATGGGTGTAGTCGCGCGGCGTGTGGGCCTTGAGCGCGGCCTGCTCAGTCGCGCGTGCGAGATAGAGCATGTCGCGGCAGGCGGCCTCGACGAACAGCGCTTCCTTGGTACGGAAGTAATAGGTGATCTGGCTCGGGAAGGCGTCGGCGGCCGCAGCGATGTCGGAGATCGAAGTGCCTGACAGTCCGCGCTCCTTGAACAGCCGGCTGGCGGCGTCGAGCAGCAGGGAGCGCATCTTGCGGCCCGCCGACCGTGTGGCACGGACGGCGTGTTTCGGATCGGGTGCAGACATGCCGGTTGCGGTCTCCGAACCCATGATCGTCCTCCCGGAAGTATTTGTATGATATACAAACAAAGAAATCAACTGGATTCGTGCTATGATTGGCAACAAAGCTTGGAGCCGGGAGCGCCCGCTCCGGTAATGAGGGGGCCCCGACGCGCCCGAGACGCTTGCCTTCGCGGCCAAAATCCGTATAAAGCGCGCCATTCGTGGGCTCCGGCCGGGAGCTGAACGGACGGTCTCAGCAAATTCATTCGTTGATTTTGATGTGGCAGGGCCAGTCGGCCCGTCGTCCCGTGCTCCCGCCTTCTGAGCAGCTCGAGTCCTTTCCGAAGGTCTCGAAGGGCTTGTCGCCGGAAACCGCGCCAACATGAGGAAAGGACATCCATGCCTCTTTACGAGCATGTGTTTCTCGCGCGTCAGGACGCGAGCACCCAGCAGGTGGAAGAACTGACGACCCAGATGACGGGTATCGTCGAACAGGGTGGCGGCAAGGTCACCAAGACCGAGAATTGGGGCGTGCGCTCCCTCACCTACCGCATGAACAAGAACCGCAAGGCGCATTTCGTGCTGATGAACATCGACGCTCCGTCGGCCGTCGTCAGCGAGATCGAGCGCCAGGAGCGGATCAACGAAGACGTCATCCGCTATCTCACCGTGCGCGTCGAAGAGCACGAGGAAGGCCCGTCGGCGATGATGCGCAAGGCCGACCGTGATCGCGAGCGCGATGACCGCGGCGGTGGTTTCCGCGGCGACCGCGAAGGCGGCTTCCGTGGCGACCGCGACGGCGGTTTCCGTGGCGACCGTGGCCCGCGCCGTCCGCGCGATGATGAAGCAGCGACCGAGGAGTAAAGAATCATGGCTGACGCTGGTGCCCGCCGTCCGTTCTTCCGTCGCCGCAAGTCGTGCCCGTTCACGGGCGCCAATGCGCCGAAGATCGACTACAAGGATTCCAAGCTGCTGATGCGTTACGTCTCGGAGCGCGGCAAGATCGTGCCGAGCCGCATCACGGCCGTTTCCGCCAAGAAGCAGCGTGAACTCGCCCGCGCTATCAAGCGCGCGCGGTTCCTCGGCCTCTTGCCGTACGTCATCAGGTAATCGCCTTCGGCCGGCGGCGCGCGTCGCCGGCCGCTTAACTTCATAAGGCTTCCGGGTCGTCCGGTCGCCGATGGTTGGGGTCCTCGATGCAGGCCCCCTAACCGCTCGAAGGGGGCGGGACAGCTGATGATCGCGTCTATTGGCATTGCGCTTGCCGCCGGCTCCGCGTCGGCATTGATGTTTGCGTCGGTATTGGGCGCACGCACCTCGCTGCTGTTGGCTTGCCTGGTTTCCCTCGCGCCGCTTCCGTTGATGCTCGCGGGCCTCGCTTGGGGGCAACTCACTGCGACCATCGGCGCCATCGTGGCGGCCTGTCTCTTCGGCGCCATTTTCGGCTTGCCAGGCTGCATCGTTTTCATCGTCGGTGTTGCGCTGCCTGCGTGGTGGCTTAGCCATCTGGCAATGCTTGGACGGCCGACCACCGGGCCAGCGTCGCAAGGCGAGGATCGGCTTGACGTCGAATGGTATCCGGTCGGCCGCATTCTGATCTGGATTGCGGCAATCGCGATTCTGACCACCGCCGGACTGCTGCTCTCGCTTGGCACTGACATTGAGACCATCGGCGGGACGCTGCGAGCGGGCTTGCTGGCGGCCAGTCAGAACGATGGAAGGCTAACCGCGGACGACATCGAATTGTTCGTCAAATTGTTCGTGATTATGGCGCCGGTAGCGCTGCCATTCGGCATCATGATGACGTTGATGCTGAACCTCTGGCTCGCGGCCAAGGTAGCGTTGACATCCGGGCATCTGCGGCGGCCGTGGCCGGACTTCCGTAGCATCGCATTGCCGGCGATGTCTCTCGTGGTGTTGTCGGTTGCGATCGCCTTCAGCTTTGTCGGTGGCTTGTTCGCGAAAATGGCGCTGACCGTGGCAACCGCGCTGCTGCTCGCCTACGCCATGGTCGGTTTTGCCGCCCTTCATGTGCTGACGTTGTCGGCACGCAATCGCGCCTTCTGGCTCGGATGCGTCTACATCGTCACGTTCATGTTCAGCGGGCTCATCGTCGTGATGGCATTGCTCGGCATTGCCGACGCCCTGTTCGGACTGCGGCAGCGCTTCCTGCAAAGCAGGCCGCCGCCGCTGCCGGTGTCGTAAAATTCCAACCAACAACTGAAAACGTACTTAGCATCTAAAGGAGAACCAAAATGGAAGTCATTCTGCTGGAGCGCGTGGCCAAGCTTGGCCAGATGGGCGAAGTCGTGCGCGTGCGTGACGGGTTTGCTCGCAACTTCTTGCTGAAGCGCGGCAAGGCGCTGCGCGCCACGGAGGCGAACCGCGCCAAGTATGACGGCATGAGGGCCGAGCTCGAGGCCAACAACATCAAGGCCAAGGGCGAAGCCGCCAAGGTCGCCGAGAAGATCGACGGCCGCGACATCGTCATCATCCGCCAGGCTTCCGAGTCCGGCCAGCTGTTCGGCTCAGTCTCGGTGCGCGACATCGTCCTGGCGCTCGCCGCCGACGGCATCACCGTCTCGCGTCCGCAGGTCTGGCTGGATTCGCCGATCAAGACGATCGGTCAGCAGAAGGTCACGATTGCCGTGCACCCCGAGGTCGAGACCAGCGTCACCGTGACGGTCGCCCGTTCCGCCGACGAGGCCGAGCGCATCAAGCGCGGCGAGGACATCTCGACCCGCCAGGAAGACCAGGACGCGGCCGCCGAGGCGCTCGCCGCCGCCGGCGAATTCTTCGATCCGGAAGCCCAGCACGACGAGACCGAGCCGGCGCCGGCCGCTGCCGAAGAAGAGAAGTAAGCTCTCTCAACGACCAATGCGACTGAAGCCCGGCCTCGTCAGGCCGGGCTTTGGATTCGTGCCGCCTTGGCTTCGTCGAGCATCGCGATCGAGGCGGCCGCGACCACCGCGACCTGGCGTCCCGGCTTGATCACCCGCGCACGCCAGATCAAGCGATCGCCCGATGCCGGCGACAGCAGCTTCAACTTGTACTCCGCCGTCAGCACCGGCTGACCGCGCGAGGCCGCGGCCGCAATGGTCGTGGCGGCGCGGTGGGCGAATTACCTTGAAACGGGAGCCGCGGGCGGACCTGCCGGCGGCCCGGACGGCGCAGGTGGAAGCGGTGCGGTGGCAGTCACCGGAGGCGCCGGCGTCGGCGAAGCGGCGGAGCCCGGGCTCGCCGCCGGCTCAGGCGCGGTGGCCGCAGGGGCCGGCGATGCAGCGGGCGCCGCTGACGGTGCTGCCGCAGCGGCCGGAGGTGCCGGCGTCACCGGAGGAACCGGGTCGGGCCGCTCGCCCTTTGGTGCCTCGACCTTGGCGCTGTCGGACTGGTCGGCCGGCTTCGCCGATTTGTCGGCGTCGCCCTTGTCATCACTCTTGGTCGAGGAATCGGTCCTGGCCGATTGGCCCTTGGACTCGTCCTTCGGCGTCTCGCTCCGCGCGCCCTCATCGGGCTTCAGCTCCTCGGCGGGCTTGCCGCGCCGGCCGAGCTTCTTGCGCGAGGGCCTCCCCTCGCCAGCGCCCTGCGGCTGGCCATCGGCCGGGTTGGCGGCTTCAGGCGCTTCGCTCGGGCGGGCCGCACGCTTGGCCCGGTGGCCGGGACGCCCCTCCGGCGTCAGGCCGTCGGCGTCCGGCTTCGCCGCCTCCTGCGGCGCCGCGCCCTGACGCTGCCGGTGCGCCGGACGTTCCGTCTGCTGCTCCGGCGACTGGGTCGCCTCCTGGCGGCCGCCCTTGGCGCCCCTGGGATGATCCTTACCCTGGTAGCGCGGGTCGTTGGCGCCATTCGAAATCAGATAGCCCGCGAGCACCCCGGCCATGTCGCTCGAGGTGGTGTAATGCTGGCGCAGGAAGCCCGGCAGTGAGCCGGCCGGCACGGACTTCAACAGTCCGCGGGGGCTCTTGTGGCAGGCCGTGCAGGCCCCTGCGAAGATTTGGGAAGGGCTTTTGCCGGCTTCGAGATTTTGCGCATGTCCTGATCCCGCCGACAGGCCAATCAGAAGCGTTACCGTCGCCAGACTGAGGGCTCGGCTCAACATTCCCCAGGTCTCCAAGTCTTGGAAAGCGCCGCCAGCGCCGGGTGGACCGGCCGGGGCGGACACCTTTTATCCGATTACCGAACGAATGGAAGCGCATCTATGACGCATGCACGGAATTGTCACATTTCGGAATATCGGCTTTGACCATAACGCAGTAGCGCATTCTAATTTCATGCTTATCTTGACTAGTGGGGAGACGCCGGAGCGCCCAGCTCGGGTGTTTCGGGCGTCTGCAGCTTGCCGTTCCGTTGGTGTTTCGATGGACCGATTGTTGCGATTCTTTCTGGGGCGCTTCATCCGTCGCGGCGCGATTACGTTCACGACCGCGAGCGGAGCGACATTCACGTGCGGCGACGGCACCGGCATACCGGTTGCCGTCCGATTCACGACCAGAGCAGCCGAAGCACGGATCCTCATCGATCCCGAGCTCTATCTCGGCGAAGCCTACATGGACGGCACCTTCGTGGTGGAGCAAGGCACGATCGCCGATGTGCTCGCCATCCTGATGAGTCAGGCAGCGATGCTGCCGAACTTTGCCAGGATGCAGGCGTGGCTGCGCTTCCTCGGCCGCCGTGCCCAGCAGCTCAACGTCCGAGGCCGGTCCAGGAGCAACGTCGCCCGCCACTACGACCTCGATGGTCGGCTGTATTCGCTCTTCCTCGACGCCGACAAGCAATACAGTTGCGCCTATTTCGAGACGCCCGACGTCTCGCTGGATGATGCCCAGCTCGCCAAGAAGCGCCATGCGCCGCCGAGCGGAACCTGTCAGCGCGCTTCCTGCTGCAGGACTACCGTGACGTCCCCGGCCCGTTCGACCGCATCGTCTCGGTCGGGATGTTCGAACATGTCGGGGTCGCCTTCTACGAGACCTTCTTCAAGCGCTGCGCCGAGCTTCTCAGCCAGGACGGCGTCATGGTGCTGCATTCGATCGGCCGCTCGACCGGTCCCGACGTCACCAGCCCCTGGATCCGAAAGTACATCTTCCCCGGCGGCTATATTCCGGCGCTCTCCGAAGTCATGCCGGCAATCGAAAAGGCAGGCCTACTGGTCTGCGACATGGAAATCCTGCGGCTGCATTATGCCGAGACGCTGAAGGCGTGGCGCGACCGCTTCATGGCACGGCGCGAGGAAGCGGTCCGGCTCTATGACGAGACCTTTGCCCGGATGTGGGAATTCTATCTGGCGGCCTCGGAGATGTCGTTCCGGATGCAGAACATGATGAACTTCCAGCTGCAGCTGACCAAGCGGCAGGGCATCGTGCCGATGACCCGCGACTATATCGGCAATGAGGAAGCCCGCCTGCGCCTCAAGGAGGCGGGCGCTGCCAAGCCGCGGCTGCAGCTCGCCGGCGAATAAATCCGACTGGAATCAATCCAACTGAAAGAGTGAAGCCGCTAGTTCCGCAGCCTGTACGCCGACCCGTAGTGCGCGAAGCTGGCCGCCGGGCGGGCAAGATGGGCCGATACGGCTGAGATCAGCCGGGCATCACAGGGAACCTGCCGAACCTCCGAGAGGGCCGCCTGCTCCATGGCGCCGATCAGCCGCTTCAGCCAACGCGGGTCGAGGGCAGCTGCCTGCCCCACCGGAAATCGCGTTGCCTGAAGCTCCTGAGCCATCGTCGCCGTGTCTTCCATGAGGGGAGACAACCCGGAAACCATCCGGTCGTTCCCGCGACCATGCCGCAAAGAAATTGCGGCCCGTGTGATCTGCTTCACAGAGGTCCGTTCCGGTCTGCAGTAGTGGTCCGGAATGACCCGAGAAACGCACCAGTCGATGTTGGACCCGCAGCGCGATATCGCGACCGACTACGCCCTGATTGCAACCGGTGTGGTGGCCGCCCTGGTCGCACTGGCTTTCCTCATTCTGCTCTGAGGACCGGGCGCCAACAGCCGCCGCACCATTGAATGGGTCTTGCTGCCCGCAAAAAAGTTCAGGCCGCAGCGGATTTCTGCCAGCGACATCGCGAGAATTGTTTTCCGTTCCGATGGAATCGGAATGCTCTAGAGTCTTGTTCTGACGCGCGTTTTCTTGCGTGAACCGGCCCCGCCTCGCGCCAGAACCACGTCAAGCGGAATGCGTCTGGCCGTCCGGGATTCACACACCCCGTTGTGTGAATCGTGCATAAGGCACATCCCATCTTTCGCTTCGTGCCGCGCTGGCGCTTGATCGCCGCCCCGCATCCGAAAATCGCAGCAACGCCAAGATCAGAAGAATAAGCTTGTCCATGGCCCTGATTGATTCGAACGTCCACAAGCTCGCGACCGATGCCGCATCGCCGGCCTATCGGAGCGCACCGCACAACATTGAAGCGGAACAGGGCCTGCTGGGCGCGATCCTGGTCAACAATGACGCCTTCTACCGGGTCTCCGACTTCCTGGAGCCGAAGCACTTCTATGAGCCGCTGCACCAGACGATCTACGAGACCGCAGGCTCTCTGATCCGGATGGGCAAGGTCGCCACCCCGGTGACGCTGAAGACCTTCCTGCCTGGTGACACCGACATCGGCGGCATGACGGTCAGCCAATACCTCGCGCGCCTCGCCGCCGAGGCGACCACCATCATCAACGCCCAGGACTACGGCCGTACCGTCTACGACCTCAGCCTGCGCCGCAACCTGATCCAGATTGGCGAGGACATCGTCAACGTCGCCTATGACGCGCCCGTGGACTTTGCTCCTCGCGCGCAGATCGAGGATGCCGAGCGGCAGCTCTATGCGCTGGCCGAAACTGGCCGTTACGACGGCGGCTTCCAGCGCTTCGCACAGGCGCTGACCACCGCCGTCGACATGGCGGCCAAGGCGTTCCAGCGCGACGGCAAATTGTCCGGCATCTCGACCGGCCTGCGCGATCTCGACGCCAAGATGGGCGGCCTGCAACCGTCGGACCTCATCATCCTCGCCGGCCGTCCCGGCATGGGCAAGACCTCGCTCGCCACTAACATCGCCTACAATATTGCCAAGGCCTATGTGCCCGAGGTGCAGGCGGACGGCACCACCAAGGCGATCAATGGCGGCTCGGTCGGCTTCTTCTCGTGCGAAATGAGCGGCGAGCAGCTCGCCACCCGTATTCTCGCCGAGCGCACCGGCATCCCCTCGAGCTCGATCCGCCGCGGCGGCATCACCGAGCTCGATTTCGAGAAGATCCGCGACTGCTCGATCGAATTGCAGTCGCTGCCGTTCTATGTCGACGAAACCGGCGGCCTCTCGATCTCGCAGCTCACCGCCCGCGCCCGCCGCCTGAAGCGGCAGAAGGGCCTCGACCTGATCGTGATCGACTACATCCAGCTGTTGCAGGGCTCGGGCAAGAAGGGTACCGACAACCGCGTCCAGGAGATCACCGAGATCACCACCAGCCTGAAGGCGCTGGCGAAGGAATTGAACGTCCCGATCATCGCCCTGTCGCAGCTCTCGCGTCAGGTCGAGAACCGCGACGACAAGCGGCCGCAGCTCTCGGACCTGCGTGAATCCGGCTCGATCGAGCAGGACGCCGACGTCGTGATCTTCGTCTATCGCGAGGAATACTATCTCGCCAACAAGGAGCCGCGGCCCGGCACGCCCGAGCACGAGAAGTGGCAGATGGAGATGAACCTCGCCCACGGCAAGGCCGAAGTCATCATCGGCAAACAGCGTCACGGTCCGACCGGCACCGTCGACCTGCACTTCGAAGCCAGCGTCACCCGGTTCGGCGATCTCGCGCCGGATGGCCAGGTTCCCGATCGCGGTTACTAAGCTTTTCGAACGACCGAGACTGACTCGCGACGTGACGCGGTTGAACGGCGGAGGGCCCGCGCGTACAACTGACGCATGAGCATCAACACCGACGCGAAATCGCAGCTGACGCCCGAAGCCAACCTGCTGGCGGCCTATCCGGCCGCCACCGGCATCCTGACGATCGACCTCGACGCCATCATCGCCAACTGGCGCAAGCTGGAGAAGACCGCGGTGCCGGCCGAATGCGCCGCCGTGGTCAAAGCCAACGCCTATGGCTGCGGCGCCGAGCAGGTGTCGCGCGCGCTGGCCAATGCCGGCTGCAAGACCTTCTTCGTCGCCAATGTCGAGGAGGCCGCAGCGGTGCGCGCGGCCGCGCCCCAGGCGACGGTGTATTCGCTCGGCGGCTTCTTCCAGCAGACCGGCGATGCCTACGCCAGGATCGACTGCAAGCCTGTGATCGGCGATCTCAACGAGCTGGCCGAATGGGACGTGTTCTGCCGCCGCTCCGGCTGGTCCGGCGGCGCCGCCATCCATATCGACACCGGGATGAACCGGCTCGGGCTGACGGTCAGCGAGGCGCAGGGCATCATCCCGCGCATCAATGCCGGCGACCACGGCATCACGCTGGTGATGAGCCACCTCGCCTCCGCCGAGCTGCCCAACAATCCTGCCAACGCAAAACAGCTCTCGGCCTTCCGCGAGATCGCCAGCCTGTTCACCGGCGTGCCGGCGTCGCTGGCGAATTCGTCCGGCTGCTTCCTCGGTGCCCAGTTCCAGTTCGACATGGTGCGGCCGGGCGCGGCGCTCTACGGCGTCAACCCGACGCCGGAGGCCGACAATCCGATGCAGCAGGTGGTCGATCTCAAGGCGCGCATCGTGCAGATCCGCAACATCGACCGCGGCGAGACCGTCGGCTATGGCGGCACCTGGACCGCGCGGCGCTCGACCCGCCTTGCGATCGTCGCGGCGGGTTATGCCGACGGCTATTTCCGCGCCGCCAGCGCCAATGACGGCACCCGCGGCGCCGAGGTCATGGTCGCCGGCAAGCGCTGCCCGATCGCCGGCCGCGTCTCGATGGATCTGATCGCGGTCGACGTCACCGATCTCGACAAGAGCGCGGTGCGCCGCGGCCACATGGTGACACTGATCGGTGAAGGCATCACGGTCGACGAGGTCGCGCATCACTTCGGCACCATCGGCTATGAGGTGCTGACCAGCCTGGGCCGCCGCTTCGTGCGCATCTACAAGGGCGGCGAGGCCCTCGCCGCCCAGGAGGAGCCGGCGAAGCCCGAGCCGGTCGCTGCGCCTGCGGCCTCTCCGGCCCTGCCCGAAGCTCCAGCCATACCGGCCGCACCGCGGCCGCTGCCGTCCAGCGCAGCCAGCTGAGCCTGTTCGCGATCGTCTGTGGGCATGAAGATCGCGACCTTCAACATCAACAACGTCAACCGCCGGCTGCCCAACCTGCTGCGCTGGCTGAAGGCGGCGAAGCCCGACGTCGTCAGCCTGCAAGAATTGAAGGCGAGCGACGCCGAGTTCCCGGCTGCCGCCATCGAGAAGGCCGGCTACGGCGCGGTGTGGCAGGGACAGAAGACCTGGAACGGCGTTGCGATCCTCGCGCGCAGGTCCGAGCCGGTCCTGATCCGCACTGCCCTGCCCGGCGACCGCGACGACCATGAGGCGCGCTACATCGAGGCCGCCGTGCGCGGCATCGTCGTCACCAGTCTCTATCTGCCGAACGGCAATCCGCAGCCGGGGCCGAAATTCGACTACAAGCTCGCCTGGTTCAAGCGGCTGCGCACGCACGCCGGAAAGCTGCTCAAGCAGGATATTCCGGTGGTGCTCGCCGGCGACTACAATGTCGCGCCGACGCCGTTCGACATCTATCCGACGCGCTCCTGGGACAAGGATGCGCTGATCCAGCCGAAGAGCCGCGCCGCGTTCAAGGCGCTGGTCGAGCAGGGCTGGTGCGATGCGATCCGCACGCTGCATCCGGACGATCCGATGTTCACCTTCTGGGACTACAAGCGCAACCGCTGGCCGCGCGATGCCGGCTTGCGGCTCGATCATCTCCTGCTCAGCCCCGCCGTAGCGGCCCGGCTCGCGAAGGCCGGCGTCGACCGCGCCGTGCGCGGCGAGGAAGGTGCCAGCGACCACGCGCCGGCGTGGGTGGTGTTGCGGTGATTGCCCAGCCACTCGTTGTCCCGGTCTGCGACACTGGATTTGCTGCATTGCTGGTGAGTCACGCCGCAGCGGAACATGCTGCGGCCGGTTGACGCGCCCGCCACGAGGACCAAACTCCGCGCCCCCAAGGGAATCAGGCCGGGAGCAGATCGCTGTGGGCTACGTCTTCGTCCTCATGGTCGGCCTGGTCGCAGGCACCATTTCCGGCATCGTCGGCACCGGCTCGTCGATCATGCTGATGCCGGTGCTGGTCTATCAGTTCGGACCGAAGCAGGCGGTGCCGATCATGGCGGTCGCCGCGGTGATGGCCAATCTGTCGCGCATCATGGCCTGGTGGCGCGATGTCGACTGGCGTGCCTGCGCCGCCTATTCCATCACCGGCATTCCGGCAGCCGCGCTCGGCGCGCGCACGCTGCTGGCCCTGCCCTCGCATGCGGTCGACATCGCAATCGGCATCTTCCTGATCGCGATGGTGCCGGTGCGGCACTGGCTCGCGCACCACAGGCTGAAAGCCAATCTCTGGCACCTGATGATCGGCGGCGCCCTGATCGGCTACCTCACCGGCATCGTGGCCTCGACCGGCCCGCTCAGCGTGCCGCTGTTCCTGTTCTATGGCCTTTCCAAAGGCGCATTCCTCGCCACCGAAGCGGCGAGCTCGCTCGGGCTCTATGTCAGCAAGTCGGTGACGTTCGAACGCTTCGGCGCGCTGACGTCAGACGTCGCGCTCAAGGGCCTGATCGCCGGCTCGTCGCTGATGGCAGGAGCTTTCGTCGCAAAGCGCTTCGTGCTGCAGCTCAGGCCCGAATCCTTTCGCCTGATCATGGACGGCATCATGCTTGCCGCCGGCACGGCGCTGCTGTGGTCGGCCGCCGTGCATTGAAGGCCGCACAATCCACGACGTAGTTCTACGGGCTTGGCTTTCTGCGCCCTGGAAAAAGCGCGAAAGAGTCTTGCAGCACGTTGTTTGCCGGATTGCCTGCACCGCGCGTTGCGATTATGACGGCCATATTACTTGCGTTCGATCGTTGCGGAAGAAGGACATTTGTTCGGGCCGGTGCCTTACGTCACGGCAATATTGTCGTGCCCCCAAGCTGCGTCATTCGAGCACCGCGAGAAGCATTGGACGTCGCGGGCGATCAGCCCGTCGAACGGCAGGAAAGGCAGGCGCGTGATGCGCAAAATGATTGTCACAGTTGCGATAACCTTGACGGTCGCGCTCGCCGGCTCGGCATTGTGGCCGACCGCGGAGCCCGACGTCGAACACCTCGGCGACAGCGTCTACGAGACCATCTGGGTTTGGCGGGTTCCGGCCTACGCGCACAACCCGTCCTGGCGCGTGCGCTGGAACTGGAGCGATCCGCTGCGCGCGCAAGCGCGATGCTGCCGGGCGCTGCCGGCAAGCGATACGCCGCGCGAGACATCGCCGCTGTTGATCTCGCGCATCTAAAGCATGATCCGGAAAAGTGCGAAAGCATGATCCGGAAAAGTGCGAAGCGCTTTCCGAAAAGATCATGCTCAAACAAAGAGCTCAAGCGCGATGATGATTCAACCAAATCTCATCGCGCTTTAGCGCCGCGCAGCTTGCTCACCGCAACACACAGCACGCGACGAGAGCGGAAGGCGACGAGATTTATTCCATCGCAATTGATTCAAATCTGCATCGCAGTTGATCTTACTTTTTATCCTTAACCAGAAACCGGTTCTTTGATTTACATCTGCACGATGCGGTTTACCTTGTCTCCGCTGACAACGCGGATTCAAGGACAACAACAAGATGGCCAGGCCAAGACTCAACCTGTCGTTGGTACTCCTGATAGCCACAACGAGCCTCGGATCTGCTGCTGAAAGCACGACAGCGGGCACACCGGATTCGGTCGTTTCCGCTGAACGCATCGGATGTTCGCTGCGCCCGACGGCTGAGGAACCGTCCGATCCGTCTTCGACGTCGGCGATCTCGCGATCTGAAAAGTTCACCGCGCGCGACCATTTCAAGGAAGACATCTCGTCGAGTGCGACGGTGAGGATTTCCTGGCTCGGCGCGACGTTCGCACGCCGGTTCGTGGGCAAGATCGAGGACGATGTCGGCGACGTTTCGTTGCAATCCTATGTGCTGGACACCGCCGCAAGCGACCGCGACATTCTCGCGAAACTCGGCCAAAGCCACGAGACCCGGCTGGCCGATGTCTGGTGCCTGCTGCAGCGGCAGCCCAGCGGGAGCAGCGGCGCGCTGCGGACCGGCGCCACGCCGAATATCTTCTATGTCCGCGATGCCGCAGGAGAGCTCGGCGTCGTCGACGCCATTTGGGGCGGCGTCGGATGGGAGATCGGCGCAAGCCCGGTGGGCGACAAGCCGCGATGGCCGGCGGGCACGCGGGCATTTTCGCGCTGACGGTCCGGGCACGGTCCATTTTGCTGCACGCGCGATCTCGGCGGGTGGCGATTTCGACGCCATCAGACGTGACATGCAGCGGGTCGCCGCGGAAATGTCCTGACAAGCCGGTGCGCAGGCGTTAAGCACGGGCGAGGCAGGATTCTCCATGGCCAAGTCGACCCTTTCCTTCGTCTGTCAGAATTGCGGCGCGGCGTATAATCGCTGGCAGGGCAAATGCGAGTCCTGCGGCGAGTGGAACACGCTGGCCGAGGAAGACACCTCGGGCTCGGTGCCGGTCTCGATCCGCAGCAAGCGCAAGGGGCGGACGTTCGCGCTGGAGTCGCTGTCGGGCAAGACCCAGGGCGCGCCGCGGCTGTCGTCCGGGATGGCCGAGTTCGACCGCGTCACCGGCGGCGGCTTCGTGCGCGGCTCGGTCCTCCTGGTCGGCGGCGATCCCGGCATCGGCAAGTCGACGCTGCTGACCCAGGCCACCAGCATGATGGCGCGGGCCGGCCACCGCGCGGTCTATATCTCCGGCGAAGAGGCGGTGGCGCAGGTGCGGTTGCGGGCCGAGCGGCTCGGCCTTGCCGACGCGCCGGTGCAACTGGCGTCCGAAACGTCGGTCGAGGACATCGTCTCGACGCTGTCGGAAGGCGCGGTGCCGCGACTGATCGTGATCGATTCGATCCAGACCATGTGGACCGACACCGTCGAGTCCGCGCCCGGCACCGTTACCCAGGTCCGCGCCTCGGCGCAGGCGCTGATTCGCTTTGCCAAGAAGACCGGGGCAACCATCATCCTGGTCGGGCATGTGACCAAGGACGGCCAGATCGCCGGCCCCCGCGTCGTCGAGCACATGGTCGACGCGGTGCTGTCGTTCGAGGGCGAAGGCTCGCAGCAGTTCCGCATCCTGCGCTCGGCCAAGAACCGCTTCGGCGCGACCGACGAGATCGGCGTGTTCGAGATGACCGGGCTCGGCCTGCGCGAGGTCACCAACCCCTCGGAACTGTTCCTGTCCGAGCGCGACCTCGGCAGCCCAGGCACGGCCGTGTTCGCCGGCATCGAGGGCACCCGCCCGGTGCTGGTCGAGCTGCAGGCGCTGGTGGCGCCGACCTCGCTCGGCACCCCGCGCCGCGCCGTGGTCGGCTGGGACCCGAGCCGGCTGTCGATGGTGCTGGCGGTGCTCGAGGCGCATTGCGGGGTCAAGCTGTCCGGGCACGACGTCTATCTGAACGTCGCCGGTGGCCTGCGTATCCAGGAGCCGGCCGCGGACATGGCGGCGGCCGCCGCGCTGGTGTCCTCGCTGGTCAATGCACCGCTGCCGACGGATGCGGTCTATTTCGGCGAGATCTCGCTGTCCGGCGCGATCCGGCCGGTGGCGCAGACCCCGGCGCGGCTCAAGGAGGCCACCAAGCTTGGTTTCGGCCGCGCCATCCTGCCCGAATCGGCGCGCGGCGAGCCCGGCGGCGATGCCGGCCTTGCCCTCAACAGTATCGGCAACCTGGCCACGCTGGTCGCCGAAATCGCCGCACGCGGCACACCGCGCGGCAACCGGGGTACGGCTAGGGCCGACCCGGGTACACCACGAGGCGACCCAGGCGCCGGGAGTGCTGATCCGGCTGAGAAAAATGCCACACCGGCCCGATTCCGTCGCGATATCGGCTAAAGCGGGCGTGACGCGCCCTGCCCCCACAGCTATACATCCGCCGCGCGGGACAGGCGGCGCTCCGGCCTTGCCGGATGCCCCCGATGCGCCTCAGTTTGGACGGCACCGACACGCCGATTCGCGAGAGTTCAAAACAGCGTACCGAAACGTACCAGCGGACCTGACCAGCCGATGCCGATAACGATACTCGATCTCGTCCTGCTCGGGGTCATGCTGATCTCGGGACTGCTCGCCATGGTGCGCGGCTTCATGCGCGAGATCCTGTCGATCGCGGCCTGGGGTGCCGCGGCGCTGGTCACGCTGTACGCGTTCTCGAAGCTGCTGCCGACCGCCAAGACCTATTTCAACAACGACACGGTCGCGGCCGTGGTCGTGGTGGCCGGCGTGTTCATCGGCACGCTGATCGTGGTCTCCATCATTACGGTGCGGATCTCGGACATGATCCTGGATTCGCGGATCGGCGCGCTCGACCGCACGCTGGGCTTCCTGTTCGGCCTCGCCCGAGGCCTCCTGATCGTGGTCGTGGCGTTCATGTTCTTCACCTGGCTGGTTCCGGACAAGCAGCGGCCTGATTGGGTCACCGGGGCGAAGTCCCGCGTGGTGCTGCAGGGAACCGGGGATTGGCTGATGTCGCTCTTGCCTGACGACCCCGAGAACACCATCTTAAAGAAGTTCAAGAAGAATAAGCCGGACGACGATTCCGCCGCCGATACCAGCGATCAGGCGACGCCGGCGTCCGGCGATGGCTATAGCAAACCTGCGCGTGACGGCTTGAAAAAGCTGATCGAGAAACCCGCGGGCCGATGACGTATTTGGCCCCTCACGAGAGGCGATGAACGAGATGCAGACCCCTTCCGATCACGCCGACCAGATGGACCTCGACCTCGGCCCGATCGAACTGCAGGACCATCTGCGACAAGAGCATCATCTCCGCGACGACGATTTCAGATACCACCCCGATCTCGACGGCGACACGCTTCGCGAGGAATGCGGCGTGTTCGGCATCTTCGGCCATTCCGAGGCCGCAGCGATCACCGCGCTCGGCCTCCACGCCCTGCAGCATCGCGGCCAGGAAGCCGCCGGCATCGTCTCCTTCGACGGCAGCCGCTTCCACAGTGAGCGCCGCCTCGGCCTGGTCGGCGACGCCTTCTCCCGCCGCGAGGTGATCGACCGCCTGCCCGGCACCGCCGCGGTCGGCCATGTCCGCTACTCCACCACCGGCGGCACCATCCTGCGCAACGTGCAGCCGCTGTTCGCCGAGCTCAGCGCCGGCGGCTTTGCGGTCGGTCACAACGGCAACCTCACCAACGGCCTCACCCTTCGCCGCGAGCTGGTCAAGGGCGGCGCGCTGATGCAGTCGACCAGCGACACGGAGGTGATCCTGCACCTGGTCGCGCAGTCCAAGCGCACCCGCTTCATCGACCGCTTCATCGAGGCGCTGCGCACCATCGAGGGCGCCTATGCGCTGGTCGCGCTGACCAACAAGAAGCTGGTCGGCGCGCGCGATCCGCTCGGCATCCGCCCGCTGGTGCTCGGCGATCTCGACGGCCGTCCGATCCTGACCTCCGAGACCTGCGCGCTCGACATGATCGGCGCCAAGTATGTCCGCGACATCGAGCCCGGCGAGATCATCGTGTTCGACGAGCAAGGCGCGCACACCCACAAGCCGTTCCCGCCGAAAGCGCCGCGGCCCTGCATCTTCGAATACATCTATTTCGCCCGGCCCGACTCCATCGTCGGCGGCCGCTCGGTCTACGACGTACGCAAGGCGTTCGGCGCACAGCTCGCCCGCGAGAGTCATCCCGAGGTCGACGTCGTGGTGCCGGTGCCGGACTCCGGCGTGCCCGCCGCGGTCGGCTACAGCCAGTATTCCGGCGTGCCGTTCGAGCTCGGCATTATCAGAAACCACTATGTCGGCCGCACCTTCATCCAGCCGACCCAGAGCGTGCGCGAACTCGGCGTGCGCATGAAGCATTCGGCCAACCGCGCCGCGATCGAGGGCAAGCGCATCATCCTGATCGACGACTCGCTCGTGCGCGGCACCACCTCCAAGAAGATCGTGCGCATGATGCGCGACGCCGGCGCCCGCGAGGTGCACTTCCGCCTCGCCTCGCCGCCGATCCTCTATCCGGACTATTACGGCATCGACCTGCCCGATCGCGGCGGCCTGCTCGCCGCGACGCATTCGCTCGAGGAGATGCGCGACATCATCGGCGCCGACTCGCTCGCCTTCCTGTCGATCGACGGCATGTACCGCGCGATGGGCTATGAGGGCCGCGACCCCGCCAACCCGAAATTCGCCGACCACTGCTTCACTGGTGCCTACCCGACCCACCTCACCGACCAAAGCGACGTCGAGCCCGCACCGCGCCAACTCTCGCTGCTGGCCGAGGCGAGCTGAGGTCTTCACCGCTGTCGTCCCTGCGAAAGCAGGGACCCATAGCCACCGACCCTCGTTTTTTTCGGGCGGTATCGGTTACGAACAGCTCTGCACATCACGGCCGCCGCGGCGTATGGGTCCCTGCTTTCGCAGGGACGACGATTGCTAGGGTCCCGCTATGACAAAACTCCTTGCCTCCCGTATCGCCCTCGTGACCGGCGCCTCGCGCGGCATCGGCTATGCGACCGCGGTCGCACTGGCCAAGGCCGGCGCGCATGTCGTCGCGGTGGCGCGCACGCAAGGGGGGCTGGAGGAGCTCGACGACGAGATCCGCAAGGACGGCGGCAGCGCAACACTGGTGCCGCTCACCCTGACCGACTACGAGGGCATCGCTCGGCTCGGCGCGGCGCTGCATGAGCGCCACGGCAAGCTCGACATCCTCGTCGGCAATGCTGGCACCGCCGGCCCCTCTTCGCCACTCGGCCATATCGAGCTGAAGCCGTGGAACGACGTGATGGCGATCAACGTCACCGCCAACTTCCAGCTGATCCGCTGCATGGACCCGCTGCTGCGGCAGTCCGATGCCGGCCGCGCGGTGTTCGTGACCTCGGGCGTCGCGCACAAGGCCAACGCCTATCTCGGCCCCTACGCCACCTCGAAGGCCGCGCTGGAGGCGCTGGTGCGCTCCTGGGCCAACGAGACCGCCAACACGGCGCTGCGCGTCAACCTGTTCAGCCCCGGCCCGATCCGCACAAGGATGCGCGCGCAGGTGTTTCCCGGCGAAGACCCGATGACGCTGGATACGCCGAACATGGCCGCCGAGTACATCGTGCCGATGTGCAAACCGGACTGGACCGAGACCGGCAAACTCTACGACTACAAAGCGCGCCTGCTGCGGAATTTCCAGCCGCCCGTGTGATCGTCGGGCGCACCACGCCCTCGGTCGTCGTCGCCGCGAAAGCGGGGATCCGGTACGCCGCGGCGCCCGCGATTGAATCGATAGACCGCGGCTACTGGATCGCCCGGTCAAGCCGGGCGATAACGACTTCATTTGACGCGTCAGCTTTGGCTCTCTCACGCAATTGACTTCGCCCACTTTGCACGATTGACTGCGCTTCCAAGCGGGACAACCGCCAAGAAAAATCACGGGAGGCACCATGACGCCGAATTTCAATCGCGCGCGCTCCACTCTGTCCGGGTTGATTTTCTCCGCGTTGGCGCTCTTCGCTCCACCCGCTGCCGCCGCCGAAATCCCGACCTTCGCCGTCGATGCGTCGTGGCCAAAACCGCTGCCGAACAACTGGATCCTCGGCCAGGTCGGCGGCATCACGATGGACTGGCAAGGCCATGTCTGGATCATCCATCGGCCGCGTTCGCTGACCGATGATGAGAAAGGCGCAGCGCTCAATCCGCCGCGCTCCAAATGCTGCGTCTCCGCGCCGCCGGTGCTCGAATTCGACGCCGACGGCAATCTGCTGCGCGCCTGGGGCGGCCCCGGCGACGGCTATCAATGGGTCGGCCGCGAGCATGGCATCGAGGTCGACGAACGCGGCTTCGTCTGGATCGGCGGCAATGCCGACAATGACAATGCGATCCTGAAGTTCACGCTCGACGGCAAGTTCGTGTCGCAGATCGGCACGATCGCGCCGAGCAAGGGCTCGAACGACACGACGCAGCTCGGCAAGCCTGCGGAGACCGCGATCGACAAGGCGGCCAACGAAATCTACGTCGCCGACGGCTACGGCAACCGCCGTGTCATCGTGTTCGACGCCACGACGGGCGTCTACAAGCGGCACTGGGGCGCCTATGGCAACAAGCCGGACGACGACAAGCAGCCGCCCTATGACCCCAAGGCGCCAGTGTCGCAGCAGTTCGCCAATCCCGTGCATTGCGTGAAGATCGCCCATGACGGGCTGGTCTATGTCTGCGACCGCATCAACAACCGTATCCAGGTGTTCAAGAAGGACGGCAGCTTTGTGAAAGAGTTCTTCTTCGAGAAAAACACGCTCGGCAACGGCGCGGTCTGGGACATCGCGCTGTGGCCAGATCCGCAGCAGACCTATCTGCTCAGCGCCGATGGCGAGAACAACGAGATCCGCATCATCAGACGCGACGACGGCACCGTGGTCGGCAGCTTTGGCCGCAACGGCCGCAATGCCGGGCAATTCCACTGGGTGCATGCGCTGGCAGTCGATGCCAAGGGCAACGTCTATACCGCCGAGGTCGATACCGGAAAGCGTATCCAGAAGTTCAGGCTGACCTCGGATGCGCTCAAATAATCGGCACCCGGATGACGCTTCGACGCAGGTCATCCGGCTTTAGACGGATTGCCGCTGGCCGAAGGAAAGGCTAAGCGGGAACTCGAGCGTCCGGCAAAAAAGGCTCCGCAAGAGGGCTGTCCGGGTTTTTTGACAGTGGAGGGAATTTTCATGACAACGACGTTCGCGCGGCGCTGCGCCGCTTTGCTCGCTTGCGCTGCATTTGGCTTCTCGACGTCCGCATTCGCGCAGGACAAGACGGTCAAGATCGGCGTGCTCAACGACATGTCGAGCCTTTATGCCGACATCGGCGGCCCGAATTCGGTGGTCGCGATCAAGATGGCGGTCGAGGATTCCGGCCTGCTCAAGAAGGGCTGGAAGATCGACGTCCTCAGCGGCGATCACCAGAACAAGCCCGACGTCGGCGTCAACATCGCCCGGCAATGGATCGACAACGAGAAGGTCGACGCGATCGCCGATACGCCGAACTCCGGCGTCGCGCTCGCAGTCAACAACCTCGTCAAGGAAAAGAACATCGTCCTCTTGAATTCGGGCGCCGCCACCGCCGACCTCACCGGCAAGGCCTGCACGCCGAATACGGTGTCCTATACCTACGACACCTACATGCTGGCCAACGGCACCGGCAAGGCGCTGACGAAAGCCGGCGGCGATACCTGGTTCTTCCTCACCGCGGATTATGCCTTCGGCCACGCGCTGGAGCGCGACACCTCGGCGGTCGTTACCGCCAATGGCGGCAAGGTGCTCGGCGGCGTCAAGCATCCGATCAACACCGCGGACTTCTCCTCGTTCCTGCTGCAGGCGCAATCATCCAAGGCCAAGGTGGTCGGCCTCGCCAATGCCGGCGGCGACACCACCAACTCGATCAAACAGGCGGCCGAGTTCGGCATCGTCTCCGGCGGCCAGAAGCTGGCGGCACTGCTGCTGTTCATCAACGACGTGCATTCGCTCGGGCTGAAGACCGCGCACGGCCTGACCTTCACGGAATCCTTCTACTGGGACATGAACGACCAGACCCGCGCCTGGTCGAAGCGCTTCTCGGCACTGGCCAGCAAGAACCCGATGCCGTCGATGACCCAGGCCGGCAATTACGCGATGGTGCTGCACTATCTCAAGGCGATGGAAGCGCTCGGCGGCAATCCGCATGACGGCGCCAAGGTCGTCGCCAAGATGAAGGAACTGCCGACCGACGATCCCTTGTTCGGCAAGGGCCCGCTGCGCGCCGACGGCCGCCGCCTGATCCCGGCCTATCTGTTCGAGGTGAAGAAGCCGGAAGAGTCCAAGTATCCCTGGGACTATTACAAGCTGATCGCCACCATCGCGCCGGAAGACGCAGCCAAGCCGCTCGAGGCCAGCGACTGCCCGTTGCTGAAGAAGTGACTGTGGAGCAGTCGCCGTAGGGTGGGCAAAGGAGCGTTAGCGACCTGCCCACCATTCTCGAAGTGCTCGGGATGGCGGGCACGCTTGCGCTTTGTCCACCTGCACTTCTCCATCCGCGTCATTGCGAGCCAACGGGTCGCGCGAACGCGCGCCCGATAACAGGCTCCGCGAAACAATCCATCGAGCGGCATACACGTCGGCATGGATTGCTTCGTCGCCGTTGCTCCTCGCAATGATGCCGACAGACAGGGAACTAATCCGCCGAACTGGTGACGGGCGACCTCTGCGACGTCGCGCGCCAGGCGATTGCCAGCGCAAACAGCAACAGCGCTGCCGCCAGATAGAATGGTGCGCCGGGGACTTTCAGCGGCACTCCGTCGCCGATGAAATATGCGAATGTCAGCGTGAACAGAAACGGACCAATCAATTCCGAGATGCTCTGCACGCTGCTGGTGGCACCCTGCAGCTGACCCTGCCGGTCGGCGGCGACGAGGCGCGTCGTCAGTGCCTGGCTGGCCGCGCCGGAAATACCCCACAGCGCCATCACGGGGATGCCGATCCAGAACAGATGGCCGGTCGGCGCCGCGCCGAAGATCACGAAACCGGCCGCGCCGCAGATGAGGCCGAGGAACAGCGCCTTGCGCTCGCCGAGATGCTGCACGATCGGCCCGATCGCCGCGCCCTGCACGATCATGCCGCAGAGACCGACCAGCGCGAGCGCCGCGCCGACCATGCCGGTGTCCCAACCATAGCGATAGGTGGCGTAGAGCACGAACACCGAGGGCAGCACGACATGCGCGAGCTGGCCGAAGAACGTCGCCAACGACAGGCCGGCCAGCGTCGGGTCCGAGCGCAGGAAATGCAGCGCGCCGATCGGATTGGCGCTCTTCCATTTGAACGGCGAGCGGCGCTCTTCCGGCAGCGATTCCGGCAGGATCAACAGCCCGTAGAGGCCATTGGCGAAGCTCAGGCCGGCGGCGGCCCAGAACGGCAGGCGGGGATCGATCTGGCCGAGCACGCCGCCCAGCGCGGGTCCGAGGATGAACCCGGCACCGAAGGCGACGCCGATCTTGCCGAACATCGCGGCGCGCTGCTCCGGCGCCGTGACGTCGGCGATGTAAGCGAACACGGTGGAAATGCTCGATGACGTGATGCCCGAGATCGCCCGCCCGACGACCAGCCAGATCAGGTTCGGCGCCAGCGCCATCAGCACATAATCGGCGGCCATGCCGAAGTTGGACAGCAGCACCACAGGCCGGCGGCCGAAGCGGTCGGACAGCGCACCGAGGATCGGCGAGCAGACCAGTTGCATCAGCGCCCAGATCGAGCCGAACACACCGAAGATGCGCGCCGCATTCGCCGTGTCGTTGTCGACAAACCCCTCGATCAGTTTCGGCAGGATCGGAACGATGATCCCGAGCGCGAGCATGTCGAGCAGCAGCGTGATGAAGATGAAGATGACGGCGGCGCCGGCCGGTGAAACGTCGTCTTTCAAGGCGGCCTCCGGCCAACAATTGTCGATTGCCCTCCGTGGTTAGAGCATTTGTCTCAACTCGCAAACCGTCATTTTCGACCGGCTTCTGCCGAAGGCCCCGGCGCTAATGCTTGCTGAAATCGCACTCGAACTTCTTTTTCGGCGGCGCAGCAGCAACCCGCCGCGGCGCCATCGTCCGGACACTCTCCGCGACGGATGGCCCGGGTTGCGGATTGATGACAATTTTTCCAACCCGATGATCGTGCATCTTGTGCTTGACCATGAAGTCCTTGACGCGGTTGACGGTCGGCGGCTCCACCAGCACGACCATCTCTTGCTTCTTGGCAATTCGCTTGAGCTTGTTGACGTGCTTGCGCTTGGTGACGAGCTCGATCACGCTGATCACGTCGTGCAAGCCGATCTTGAGCGGCTTGGTCCCGGTCATATAAGTCGGCACGACCTTGGCTTTGCCGGCCTGCTTTGCTTGCCTGGCCTTGCCACCACGTGACTTTGCCTTCCTTGCCATCGTCGGTTTCCTTTGGTTAGCGGTTGAGAACGATCGTGCGTGTGAACAGTTTGCTGGTCAGCGCCTGATTGACTGCCTCGGCAGCCTTCTGTTCCGCGCGTCCGCCATCTGCCGTCAGCAAGGGTGTAAACAGCGTGGAACGCAGCGGTGCCACCTGGTCCACGCTGCCCTTGTCGATCGCAAGGCCTATCGTGACCTTGTGCAAATCGGTTCGGCTGAGCTTCCCGGTGACGCTCGCATCCGTCACGCTGAGCCCGGTTCCGAGCGGGGAGAACGTAATCCTCGGCGTAGCCGACCCCGAGATCAGCGTGGTGAACTCGAGCGCATCAACCAGCGTCGGAGGGCCCTTGCCGTCGGATGTGTTGCCCTGGAGATTTGCAAACAGCGTCATATTGATGAAGTCGTGAACCATCTTCTCGACGCCCACCCTGCCGGTGATCGGGTAGACGTAGTTTTCCGTCACCATGTGTTGCTGGTCGCAGTAGTCGACTCCGATGTTCCTGATAAGACCGCCGAACGTGTCGGTGATCGTAAAGGTACGCGTGTTGACTCGCTGGCGATTGAAATCTGCCGAGATGCCCATCGTGAGCGACGAGCCGGTGAACGGTTTCAACAGATTAATGTCGGTGCCGATATCATTATTCTCGGTCATCTCCAGGTTGAAATTGTAGGCGACACCTGTGTCGTAGAACAACCGGACTACCGAGCGAATATAAGGATTGCGGAAATCCTTGTACGAGAACGCTGCGATCGGTCGCGTGCCGTCGTCATATTCGGTGGCAATTCGCTTGACTTCGGGATCGTAGCTCGCCCCATAGTTCTTCAATCCATCGATGGCGGACTGGATCACCGCCGCCCGCGCTTCGCATCGAATTCGTCGCACGATGTGGTAGGTCGGCACGCCGGTCACGTCCTCCGGCAACGGATGGATCGCGCATCCCCCGGCGAAAAAAGACAAAGCAATAGCGGCGATTGAAAATGCAATCTTCATCGCGATAATCCTCGTCGCCCGCGCAAGAAAACAGCGCGGTTAATCATTTCAAGTATTGAAATCTTAGGTTGCGCCGCTTCCGGTCGAGAGTCCAGCGGGCCTCGACGAGATTCGCGAATTGTTGCTGAATTGCCACTTATGCGAGCGACGGACCGGAGCAGCTCGGCTGGACCTGCGACCGCTCGCCACGACGCGCGGCAGCGAGCGCCGGTCCGCTCACGATGGCCGCTTGCGCTTGTGCGCGAACGGGTTGGCCTTCTCGCGCAGCGTGATCCTGATCGGCGTGCCCGGCAGGTCGAACGTCTCGCGCAGGCCGTTGATGAGGTAGCGCAGATAGGATTGCGGGATCGCGTCGGCGCGCGAGCAAAACAAGACGAAGCTCGGCGGGCGCGCCTTCACCTGCGTGATGTAGTTCAGCTTCAGCCGGCGGCCGGAGACGGCCGGCGGCGGATTGGCCTGGATCGCCTGTTCGAACCAGCGATTGAGAGCGGACGTCGGCAGGCGCCGGTTCCAGACCGCATAGGCTTCCTGGATCGCCGTCATCAGGCGGTCGATGCCCTCGCCCATCAGGCCCGACACGGCGACGATCGGCGCGCCCTTGACCTGCGGCAGCCAGTGATCGGCATCGATGCGCAGCTGCGAGATCTGGTTCGGCTTGCGCTCGATGAGGTCCCATTTGTTGACCGCAAGCACGATAGCGCGGCCCTCGCGCTCGACAAGGTCGGCGATGCGCAGGTCCTGCTCCTCGAACTTGTTCTGCGCGTCCATCATCATCACGACGACCTCGGCGAAGCGCACCGCGCGCAGCGCATCGGCGACCGAGAGCTTTTCCAGCTTCTCCTCGATCCGCGAGCGGCGGCGCAGGCCCGCAGTGTCGAACACCCGCAAGGCGCGGCCTTGCCAGGTGATCTCGACCGCGATGGAATCGCGCGTGGTGCCGGCCTCCGGGCTGGTCAAGAGGCGTTCCTCGCCGAGCAGGTGGTTGATCAGCGTCGACTTGCCGGCATTGGGACGGCCAACGATGGCGACGCGGATCGGCCGCTGCGCGGCCTCCTCTTCGGAGATATCCTCGTCGTCCTCGGCTTCGTCGTCCTCCTCGGAAGTTTCAGGCATCAGCGCGCTCAGCGCCTCGTGGAGGTCGCCCATGCCCTCGCCATGCTCGGCCGAGATCTGCACGGGATCGCCGAGGCCGAGCGCGTAGGATTCCATCGCTCCCAACTCGCCATGCTTGCCCTCGGCCTTGTTGGCGACCAGCACCACCGGCTTGTTGGCCTTGCGCGCGAAGTCGGCGAAAGCGCGATCGGTCGGCGTCAGTCCGACGCGGGCGTCGATCACGAACATCAGGGCGTCGGCGAGCGCGATCGCGGTTTCGGTCTGCTCCTGCATCCGCGCGGTCAGCGAACCCTTGGCGCCCTCATCGAGGCCGGCGGTGTCGATGATGGTGAAGTCGAGATCGTAGAGCCGCGCCCGGCCTTCGCGGCGGTCGCGCGTGACCCCGGGCTCGTCGTCGACCAGCGCGAGCTTCTGGCCGACCAGCCGGTTGAACAGCGTCGACTTCCCGACATTGGGCCGGCCGATGATGGCGATGGTGAAAGACATGAAAACAATCCAGGCGCGCTCGGCGGCGCACGGGTCAAGGTGCTGCAACTAGACGTACAGCATGAGGCGATCGAAGCAAATGATGGCCACCGCTTCCCGCTCCTGGCAGGAAGAGGTGAACTCCGGCTAGCGCGAAAAACTGCCGCTCGGCATCGGCGCCGGGAACGGCGCTGCGGATTGCTGCGTGGTCTGGGCCGGCTGCGCCTGCTGGTCATCCGGGGGCGGCGCGGTGGTGCGGCGACGGACGATCTTTTTCTTGGGCTCGGGCGGCAGCGCGGGGGTTGCGCCCTCCTCGGGAGCGGCATCGGGCGCGGCAGCCTGATCCGCCGCGGGCGCGGTGCTCGCGGTCGCGGCCTTGCTCTTGCCCCTGGCGCCCTTCTTCGCGCCCTTGGCCGGTGGCTGTTCCGGCGGCGGAGCGGCCGCGGCGGTGGCCGTCGCCGGGTCCGGCGGCGGATTGAGCGAGTCCTGGTGCGCGCCCTTGTACAAATCCTTCGGCACGCCCTGCTCGAGGCCGGGCACACCTTCGGGAAACACCGGCTTGCGGTCGCCGGGCAGCTTCTTCTTGGTGTCGAGGAAGTCGAGCAGATCGCTCGGGTCGAAATTGGACATGCCGCCACCGCCGCAGCCGGCCAACGCGCTGCAAAGCGCGGCGACGACTGCGGCTGCGATCAGGCGTTGCGGGCGGCGCATGGTCGATCTCTCATTCAATTCGGTTACGCCGGTCAGCTCTTGGCGACCGGCGGCAGCAACGCCTGCAGCGCCTCGGCGCGCGAGCGCAGGCTCGGCGGCGTGTCGCCGTCATTGGCAATCAGGTCCAGCCATTTCCGCGCGGCGGTGGCATCGTTGGCGCGCCAGGCCGATACCGCCAGCATCTCGCGCGCGGTGTGGCGGAAGGTCGAGCCCTCCGCGGTCGCCGGTTCGAGCCGCTGCAGCATGTTCGGATAGGTCGTGGTGTCGGTTACGAGCTGGGCGGCGCGGATGCGGGCCAGATCCTGCTCGGAGCGGCCGACGCTGCGGTCGGCTGCGATGTCGTCATACAGTTTGGCGGCGGCCTGCGGGTCGCGCGTCGCCACCTCTGCGGCCATGCGCAGTCGCGCCAGGGTCCGGTAGCCGGACGGCGCCTTGGCGGCGAGATCGGCAAAGGCGGCCTCGGCCTCGGCATGCTTGTTCTGCTCGGACAATTCGGCGGCACGGTCGAACGCCGCCCCCGCGACGGCGGCTTTCTGCGCCTCGAGGTACTGGTAGCCGCGCCAGCCGCCGACGCCCGCGACAATCAGGACCGCCAGGGCGATGATATAGAGCGAGTACTGGTCCCACAGCTTCTTGAGCCGTTCGCGACGGACTTCCTCATCGACTTCGTCAAATAATTCAGACACTTAAAGTTATCCCATCCCCAAGGGCATGCGCGTCGTGCCGGCCCCGCCCGGCGCCCGATCCCCCATCTGGCCGGGCCGATACCCTAATGGTGTGGCGGTGGCAAGGCAAAGCGAGCCGGATCAAAGCGTTAACGGCGGGAAGTTGCGGCTGGCCGCGAAGCGGCTGCAGCCCTCTCTCAGCCTCCAGCCGCGGCCAGAGTCTCCCGGAGCTGGCGCTTGATCACCTTGCCGTTGGCGTTGCGCGGCAGCGGGCTCGCGGTCAGGGCCATCGTCTCCGGCACCTTGTAATCGGACAGCCGCTCGGCGCACCAGGCGCGCAGCGCTTCGGCATCGACCGCGGCGCGGGTCACGATGACGGCGTGGACGCGTTCGCCCAGCACCGGGCATGGTTTTGCGATGATCGCACTCTCGACCACGGCGGGATGGCCGGCGAGCACCGACTCGACCTCGGCGGAATAGATCTTCAGCCCGCCGCGGTTAATCATGTCCTTCTGGCGATCGAACACGCGGACGAAATTGTCAGCATCGACCGAGCCAAGATCGCCGGAGTGCCAGAAGCCGGCGGTAAAACTCTCTGCCGTCGCCTTCGGATTGTTCCAGTAGCCCTTGATGACGGAGGCGCTGCGGATCCACAGCTCGCCGATCTCGCCGCGCGGCAGCTCGCGGCCGTCGGCACCCATCACGATGATCTCGGCGCCCGGGCACGGCAGACCGACGCTGTCGAGATGGGCGGCGGTGAGCTCGCCCGGCATCAGGGTCGAGGGCGACGTGGTCTCGGTCGCGCCGTAGCAATTGGCGAGCTTGAGCCCGGGGATCTTGGCGTCGAGCTTCTCGATGGTCGCGACCGGCATCGGCGCGCCGCCGAAGCCGCCGATGCGCCAGCTCGACAGATCGTAGCTGTCGAAGTCCGGCTGCATCAGGCAGAGATTGTACATCGCCGGCACCATCACCGTATAGCTGACGCGCTCGCGCGCGGCGAGCTTCAGATACTCCGAGGCCTTGAACTCCGGCATGATGATCAGCGTGCCGGCACAGCGCGCCATGGTCGTGACGTTAGCGACCGCGCCGGTGACATGCGCCAGCGGCACCGCGGCGATCGAGCGATCGGCCCTGGTCAGCTTCAGGCAGGACACGAACACCATCGAGGAGTGGATGATGTTGCAATGGGCGAGCATCGCGCCCTTTGGCCGTCCCGTCGTGCCGGAAGTGTAGAGGATCATCGCGGTGTCCTCTTCCCTCACCTCCGCGGGCGCCTGTGCCGGCGGATTGTCGAGAAGGCGCGCGAATTGCGACGCATTGCCGTCGCTGACGGCGATGCGATGCGCGAGACCAGGAAGGTCGGCCGCGTCGGGCACGCGGTCGGCTAGCGTCGCCTCGTGCACCAGGAGCTTGGCGCCGCAATCGTTCAGCACATAGGCGATCTCGGGCTTCTGCTGGCGGGTCGAGAGCAGCACCGTCACCAGCCCGGCATGGGCGGCCGCAAACATCGTCAGCACGAATTCGATGCGGTTGCCGAGCAGGATCGCGACACGGTCGCCGGGCACGAGGCCGAGCCTGGCAAAGCCCGCCGCGACCTTGGCCGATCGCCGCGCGACCTCGTGCCAGCTCATCCTGACATCGCCGCAGACCAGCGCCTCGCCATCACCGTTCTGCGCGACGGCCTCGGCGATCATCGCCCACAGGCTGGCCGGCCGCTCGGCAAAAGCCGGCACGACGCGGTCGCCGAAGCGCGGCTCGAGCCGCATCGGCGGAAGGGAATGCTGCGACCAGTCCATGCCCGCCTCGTCAGGTCTTCTTCATCTCGTAGACGTGCTCCGGCCCGGGAAACGCACGGCTCTTCACGTCGCGGGCATAGCCGGCGATCGCTTCCTCGATCATCGGACCGAGATTGCCGTAGCGGCGGACGAATTTCGGCGCCCGCGGCGACAGGCCGAGCATGTCCTCCAAGACCAGCACCTGGCCGTCGCAGGCGGCGCTGGCGCCGATGCCGATGGTCGGCACCGCGATCGACTGCGTGATCTTGCGCGCCAGCGGCTCGGCCACCGCCTCGACCACGATCGAGAACGCGCCGGCCTCGGCGATCGCTTTCGCGTCGGCCTCGATCGGCGCCCAGCTGGCCTCCTCGCGGCCCTGCGCGCGGAACGAGCCGAGCGTGTTGATCGACTGCGGCGTCAGCCCGACATGGCCCATCACGGGAATGCCGCGCTCGGACAGGAACGCGACCGTCTCAGCCATCCGTACGCCGCCCTCGAGCTTGACCGCGCCGCACAGCGTCTCCTTCATGATCCGCACTGCGGAGGCGAACGCCTGCTCCCTCGAGCCCTCATAGGAGCCGAACGGCATATCGACCACGACCAGCGCCTGCCGTGAGCCGCGCATCACCGCGCGGCCCTGCAGGATCATCATGTCGAGCGTGACGGGCACCGTGGTCTCGAAGCCGTGCATGACGTTGCCGAGGGAATCACCGACCAGGATGGCGTCGCAATGCTTGTCGACCAGCGCCGCGGTGTGCGCGTGGTACGAGGTCAGCATCACGATCGGCTCGCCGTTCTTGCGGGCGCGCAGCTCGGGCGCGGTCTTGCGCTTCACGGCGGATTGAACGGACATCGTCAGGCTCCCATGACAGGCACGCCGATCACGACCGGATGGAACGCGAACGCCAGTGCAAGATAAGCGATGACACCGACCGCGATCGCGATCAGGTCGTTGGTCGGCCCGCCCACCGGGATCGGCGGCGCGCCGGCGTCGGTGCGGCGCTTCAGCGAGATGCGGTCATAGACCGCCCAGCCGAGGAACGAGCCGAACAGGATGATCGAGCCGAGATCGCCATTGGCGAGCAGATGCGCCGCCGCCCATAGTTTCACGCCCGCCAGCATCGGATGCTTCAGCGTGGTGTAGATGCGGCCGCGGATATAGGCGGCCACCACCAGGATCACGGCCGGCAGCATCAGCGCCACCGTGATGTGCTTGAACGCGACCGGCGGTGTCCAGACGTCGATCCAGCCGGTCGCGCGGTAATGCCCGTAGCCCCAGATGATCAGCGCGAGCCCCGCGAAAGAGGCCAGCGAATAGGCGATCTTGTAGGGGCCCTCGCCCATCGCTTTGACCAGGTCGGCGCGCAGCTCGCGCAGCGAGGTCACGACGTGGACGCCGAGGAACAGCACGAGACCCAGGATCATGACGAGCAGTCCCACGATGTTCCTCCCCTATCTGTTGATGCTCTCGCGTATCATTTTCGGACGGCGGAGCGCAATGCGTCACGGCTTGTCGGCCGTCTTGGCGAACGCGCGATTATCGACATAGCGGATCATGATCGGCCGGCCGGCCAGCGCGCCGCCGAGCCCGCCGGTGAATTTCAGCGGCAGGCAGGCCTTGAGCGAGGCGTTGATCGCGTTGAGGTAGGTCGTGCGGGTGTCCGCCGAGACACCCTTCGTGGCGAAGGTCACCCGCGGCATGCCGATGATCTCGCCGGAGCGCTTGAAGCTGAAACGTATCGTCATCTGCATGCCCTCGCGCGCGGCATCGACCGGTGGCGGCGACCAGCAGGCGCGGAGTGCGGCGAACAGATCGCCGACGGTATTGAGGTCATGATCCGGCTTGCGGTACTTCTCGGCCTGGTCCTGCGGCGGCACGGTCAGGATCGTCAGCTGCAGATTTTCGCCGTACGGATAATCCATCTCGGGCAGGCACGGCCCGTTGTTGAACACGCTGCAGGTGGACGGCGTGCAGGGTTCGCCGTCGAGCACGCTGCATGGCGTGTGCGCAAACGGCACCGGGTTGGTCTGCTGCCGCTGCTGCGCATTGGCCGCGGCCGCGAGGCCGGTGGCCAGCACGGCAAGAGAGAGGCAAAGGGCGACGCGTCGGAGCATGGCAACGGTCCATGAATGCGCTGCCCGGAAAATGGTAGCGCCGCCAACGCGCATCAAGCGGGTGGCATTCACGTCCTCGCGCTTGTCACCCCAAAAGTCTGCCGTCATCGCCCGGCCGCAGGGCGCACGACCAAAACTCGAAAAACAACCCCATGCAAAGGAGCCGGCGGGGCTGCGGACGGTAAACAAGGCGGCTTGACATGTCGGGCAACTCAGGGGTATTATTCCATTATTCCGAAATCCCGCTGATACGTCGTGCCCCGGCTTGACCGCGCGATCCAGTATTCCAGAGACAATTGTGTTCGATCGATGGGCCGCGGCGTACTGGTTCCCCGGTCGAGCCGGGGGACGACGGTGAAGTATGCGGCACCTACGCTTTCTTCTTCACGTCCTTGACGTTGGAGAAGGTGATGCCATCGGCACGCTCGCGGGTGTAGCCGAGATAGAACTCGTTCTTGGCCATGAACACCGGATCGCCGTCGACGTCGTCGGCGATGCCGGAATTGTTGGCGGCGATGAAGGCCTCCAGCTTCTTGCGGTCGTCCGATGAGATCCAGCGCGCCAGCGAAAACTCCGAAACCTCGAACTCGACCGGCAACGAGTATTCGGCATCGAGCCGCGCCTTCAGCACGTCGAGCTGGAGCGGGCCGACGACGCCGACCAGCGCCGGGGCGCCGTCGCGCGGGCGGAACACCTGCACGACGCCCTCCTCCGACATCTGCTGCAAAGCCTCCTTGAGCTTCTTGGCCTTCATCGCATCGGTGAGCCGGACACGGCGGACGATTTCGGGAGCAAAACTCGGCACGCCGACGAAGGTCAGGTCCTCGCCCTCGGTCAGCGTATCGCCGATCCTTAAGGTGCCGTGGTTGGGAATTCCGACGACGTCGCCCGCAAAGGCCTCGTCGGCCACCGAGCGGTCCTGCGCGAAGAAGAATTGCGGGCTCGACAGGCTCATGTTCTTGCCGGTACGCACCAGCTTGGCCTTCATGCCGCGGCTGAGTTTTCCGGAGCACAGCCGCGCGAAGGCGATGCGGTCGCGGTGGTTCGGATCCATGTTGGCCTGGATCTTGAACACAAACGCACTCATGCGCGGCTCCGCGGCCTCGACCTTGCGCAGGTTGGAATCCTGCGCGCGCGGCGCCGGCGCGAACTTGCCGAGACCTTCCAGCAGATCGCCGACGCCGAAATTGCGCAACGCGCTGCCGAAATAGACCGGCGTCAGATGGCCCTCGCGGAACGCGGCGAGCTCGAACGGCTTGCACGCCTCCGACGCCAGCTCGAGCTCGTCCTTGACGGTGGCGACGTCGAGATTGGGGTTGCGCGCGCCCAGCTCCGCAATGTCGATCTGTTCGGTGGCACCGGTCTTGGCGCCGCCGCCTTCGAGCAGCCGCACGCCGCCATTGACGACATCGTAGGTACCGAGGAAGTCGCGGCCGCGGCCGACCGGCCAGGTCATCGGCGTGGTGTCGAGCGCCAGCGTCTTCTCGATCTCGTCCAAGAGCTCGAAGGTGTCGCGGCTCTCGCGGTCCATCTTGTTGATGAAGGTGATGATCGGGATGTCACGCAGGCGGCAGACCTCGAACAGCTTGCGGGTGCGCGCCTCAATGCCCTTGGCGGCGTCGATCACCATCACGGCGGAATCGACCGCGGTCAGGGTGCGGTAGGTGTCTTCCGAAAAGTCCTCATGGCCCGGGGTATCAAGCAGGTTGAAGACGAGATCGTTGAACTCGAAGGTCATCACCGAGGTGACGACCGAGATGCCGCGCTCGCGCTCGATCTTCATCCAGTCGGAGCGGGTGTTGCGGCGCTCGCCCTTGGCCTTGACCTGGCCGGCGAGGTTGATGGCGCCGCCGAACAGCAGCAGCTTTTCGGTCAGCGTGGTCTTGCCGGCGTCCGGGTGCGAGATGATCGCAAACGTGCGCCGCCGCGCCACTTCCTCGGACAGTGGCGAGCGGGACGGCGATTCGGCGGTGACGGCGGTATCGGACATGGCGGCAGCGTTTGACAGGGAAAACCGGCGCGATCAAGGGCGTTTTGTCGCGATGCGGAATGGCCGCACCGCCCCCATATAGGCGCTGGAAGGACGACCTTCACCTCACCACACCACCAGCGGGGACGACCCTGCCTTATCTGGAGGGTACGTTATGGCATGGGCCATTCTGTTCACCGCAGGCCTGCTCGAGATCGGCTGGGCCATCGGGCTGAAATATACCGAGGGTTTCTCGCGGCTGGTGCCGTCGGTGCTGACACTGGCGGCGATGGCCGGCAGCGTCATCATGCTCGGCATCGCCCTGAAGAGCCTGCCGATCGGAACCGCATACGCGGTCTGGACCGGCATCGGCGCAGTCGGCACCGCGGCGCTCGGCATCATCCTGCTCGGGGAACCGGCGACGGCGATGCGGCTCGCCAGTATCGGGCTGATCGTTGCCGGGATCGTCGGGCTGAAGCTGGTGGGATGATTACTTCAGGAGCTGAACCATCCAGTATGTCAGTGCGGCGACCGCCGCCGACGCGGGGATCGTGATCACCCAGGCGTAGACGATCGAGCTCGCCACATTCCAGCGCACGGCGGAGAGCCGCCGTGCCGCACCGACGCCGACGATGGCGCCGGTGATGGTGTGGGTGGTGGACACCGGAACCCCGAGATAGGTCGCCATGAACAAGGTCACGGCGCCGCCGGTCTCGGCGCAGAAGCCCTGCATCGGCGTCAGCTTGGTGATGCGCAGGCCCATGGTGCGGACGATCCGCCAGCCGCCCATCAGTGTGCCCAGCGCCATCGCACCCTGGCAGGCGAGCACCACCCAGAACGGGATCTCGAAGGCCTCCCCGATATGGCCCTGCGAGTACAGCAGCACGGCGATGATGCCCATGGTCTTCTGCGCGTCGTTGCCGCCATGACCGAGCGAATACAGCGAGGCCGAGGCAAATTGCAGGATGCGGAAGGCCCGATCGACCGCGAACGGCGTCGAGCGCACCGACAGCCAGGACACGATCGCCACCAGCAGCAGCGCCAGCAGGAAGCCGACCAGCGGCGACAGCACGATCGCGAGCAACGTCTTCGACAGCCCGCTCCACACCGCCGCCGAAATCCCCGCCTTCGCCATGCCGCCGCCGACGAGGCCGCCGATCAGCGCATGCGAACTCGAGGACGGGATACCGAGCGCCCAGGTGATCAGATTCCACACGATCGCGCCGATCAATGCCGCGAAGATCACGGTGGTGTCGACCACGGACGGCTCGATGATGCCGGTGCCGATGGTGTTGGCGACGTGCAGGCCGAACACCAGGAAGGCAATGAAGTTGAAGAACGCAGCCCAGAACACCGCATATTGCGGCCGCAGCACGCGGGTCGACACGATGGTCGCGATCGAGTTCGCGGCGTCATGCAGGCCGTTCAGGAAGTCGAACAGCAGCGCGACCGCGATCAGGATAACCAGGACGGGAAGACCCAGCGTGGCGTCCACGGAATGGCCCTACCCTAAACCTGCTCGATCACGATCGAGTTGATCTCGTTGGCGACATCGTCGAAGCGGTCGGCCACCTTCTCGAGATGATCGTAGATCTCGGCGCCGACGATGAAGTCCATCGTGTTGGCGTCGCGGTGCTTGAGGAACAATTCCTTCAGGCCGATGTCGTGGAGATCGTCGACCCGTCCCTCGAGCTTGGTCAGCTCTTCGGTGATCTGGGTCAGCATCGCAACGTTGGGACCGATCGACTGCAGCAGCGGCAGCGCGCGGCCGACCAGGTTGGCGCATTCGATGATCAGGCTGCCGATCTCGCGCATCGGCGGCTCGAACGCGCGCACCTCGAACAGCACCACCGCCTTCGCGGTCTGCTGCATCTGGTCGACGGCGTCGTCCATCGAGGTGATCAGGCTCTTGATATCGCCGCGGTCGAACGGCGTGATGAAGGTGCGGCGGACCGCGGTCAGGACCTCACGCGTGACGTTGTCGGCGTCGTTCTCCAACTGGTTGACGCGCTGGCAGAAGGCCAGGGTCTCGTCTCCGCCCTTGAGCATGTCCTGCAGCGCCAGCGCGCATTGCACGGAGATGCGGGCGTGCCGGTCGAACAGGTCGAAAAACCGTTCTTCCTTGGGCAGAAAGGCGCGAAACCAGCGCAGCATGTTCAATTCCATCGTTTCGGGACGGCCTCAGAGGGGGCCGTCACAAAACTGTCATAGAACATTTTGCGGGAAAAGCATCCGCCCCCGGCCGCACGCGCCGGCGGTCATCCACCGCTATGTCGGGCCCCGAAAAGGGCCCGCCAGCCCTGCTCTACAGCGAACGCCGCAGGTAATGGGCGAGCTCTCCGACCAGACCGCGCCGGAACAGCAGCACGCAGGCGACGAAGATCACGCCCTGGATCACGGTCACCCACTGGCCGAAGCCGGCGAGATATTGCTGCATGGCGATGATCACGAAGGCGCCGACCACCGGTCCGAAGATGGTGCCGAGGCCGCCGACCAGCGTCATCAGCACGATTTCACCGGACATCGACCAGTGCACGTCGGTGAGCGAGGCGTTCTGCGCCACGAACACCTTCAGCGAGCCGGCGAAGCCCGCCAGCGTGCCCGAGAGGATGAAAGCCATCAGCTTGTAATGGTCGGTCTTGTAGCCGAGCGAGATCGCGCGCGGCTCGTTCTCGCGGATCGACTTCAGCACCTCGCCGAACGGCGAGTTGATGGTCCGGTAGATCAGGAGGAAGCCAGCGAGGAAGCCGACCAGCACGACATAGTAGAGCACGATCGGCTTGGAGAGGTCGAAGATGCCGAATAGATGTCCCTGCGGGATGCCCTGGATGCCATCCTCGCCATGGGTGAACGGCGCCTGCAGATAGATGAAGTAGAGCAGTTGCGACAGCGCCAGCGTGATCATCGAGAAGTAGATGCCCTGCCGCTTGATCGAGATGTAGCCGGTGACGAGGCCGAGCAAGGCCGCCGCGGCGGTGCCGATCAGGATGCCGAGTTCGGGCGGGAACGCCCAGACCTTCAGCGCATGCGCCGAGACGTAGCCGGCGGTGCCGAGGAACATGGCGTGGCCGAACGACAGCAGGCCGCCATAGCCGATCAAGAGGTTGAAGGCGCAGGCGAGCAGCGCAAAGCACAGCGCCTGCATCACGAAGAAGGGGTAGATCCCCGTAAACGGCACGATCGCCAGCAGCACCGCCATCGCGGCAAACACGATCATCTCGTCGCGCATCGCGCGCGGGGTCATCGGAAGTGTATCGTCGGTCAATGCTGACATATCAGGCCGCCCGTCCCGTCAATCCCGTCGGCTTCACCAGCAGCACCAGTACCATCAGCACGAACACCACGGTGTTGGAGGCCTCGGGATAAAAATACTTGGTCAGTCCCTCGATCACGCCGAGCGCAAAGCCGGTGATGATCGAACCCATGATCGACCCCATGCCGCCGATCACGACCACCGCGAACACCACGATGATGAGATCGGCGCCCATCAGCGGCCGGACCTGGTTGATCGGCGCCGACAGCACGCCGGCAAGCGCCGCGAGACCGACGCCGAGCCCGTAGGTCAGCGTAATCATGCGCGGCACGTTGATACCGAAGGCGCGCACCAGCGTCGGATTCTCGGTGGCGGCGCGCAGATAGGCGCCGAGCTGGGTCTTCTCGATCAGGTACCAGGTAGCAAGACACACCACGAGCGAGAACACGACGACCCAGCCGCGATAGATCGGCAGGAACATGAAGCCGAGATTGACGCCGCCCTTGAGCTGATCCGGAATGGCGTAAGGCAGGCCGGAGGAGCCGAAATAGTTCTGGAACACGCCCTGCACGATCAGCGCGATGCCGAAGGTCAGCAGCAGCCCGTAGAGATGGTCGAGCCCGGTCAGCCATTGCAGCATGGTGCGCTCGAGGATCATGCCGAAGATGCCGACCACGACCGGCGCGACGATCAGCGCCCACCAGTAATTCAGTCCCGCAAGGTTGAGCAGGAAATACGCCACGAAGGCGCCCATCATATAGAGCGCGCCATGCGCGAAATTGATGATGTTGAGCATGCCGAAGATGACGGCGAGCCCCAGACTGAGCAGCGCGTAGAACGAGCCGTTGATCAGTCCCACCAGAAGCTGTGCGTAGAGAGCCTGCATCGAATGCGCTTTCGCTTAGGAAAGATGAAGCCGCCGGTCACGCCCTGACCGGCGGGCCGTGACCGTCACTTCTTCAAGAGTGCGCAGCTGCTCTGGGCGAGCGGTGTGAAAGCCTGGTCGCCGGGAACCGTGCCGACCAGCTTATAGAGGTCCCACGGGCTCTTCGATTCCGACGGCTTCTTCACCTCGAACAGATAGGCGTTGTGGGTGACGCGGCCGTTGGCCTGGACCTCGCCCTTGCCGAACAGCGGATCGTCGGCCGGGATCTCCTTCATCTTGGCGACGATCTTGGCACCGTCGTGCGGATTGCCGCCGAGCGCGTCCAGCGCCTTGAAGTAGTGCATCAGGCCCGCATAGACGCCGGCCTGCACCATGGTCGGGGGCGCATTGTTCTTCATCCGCTCCGAGAATCGCTTGGAGAAGGCGCGGGTCTGGTCGTTCAGATCCCAGTAGAATGTCTCGGTGAAATTGAGGCCCTGCGCGGTGTCGAGGCCGATCGCCTTGACGTCGGTGAGGAACAGCAACAGCCCGGCGAGCTTCTGGCCGCCCTTGCCGATGCCGAACTCGGCCGCCTGCTTGATCGAGTTGGTGGTGTCGCCGCCGGCATTGGCAAGGCCGATGATCTTGGCCTTGGAGGCCTGCGCCTGCAGCAGGAAGGAGGAGAAGTCTGCGGTGTTGAGCGGATGCTTGACCCCGCCGAGCACCTTGCCGCCGTTCTCCTTGACGACCGCGGTGGTGTCGCGCTCGAGCGCGGCGCCGAAGGCATAATCCGCGGTCAGGAAGAACCAGGTGTCCCCGCCCGCCTTGACCAGCGCCTGGCCGGTGGCGTGGGCGAGCATGTAGGTATCGTAGGTCCAGTGCACCGTGTTCGGCGAGCACTGCGCGTTGGTGAGGTCCGAGGTGGCGGCGCCCGAATTGATGTAGACGCCGTTCTTCTCCTTGACGACGTTGTTGACCGCGAGCGCGACGCCGGAATTCGGCACGTCGACGATGACGTCGACCTTGTCGACGTCGAACCACTGCCGGGCGATGGTGGTGCCGATATCCGGCTTATTCTGGTGGTCGCCGGAAATGATGTCGATCTTCCAGCCCTTGTCCTTCAGCTTGGAGTCCTCGATTGCCATCTGCGCGGCGAGCGTCGAACCGGGGCCGGCGAGGTCGGCATAGAGGCCGGACTGATCCGACAGCGCGCCGATCTTGACCGTCTTGTCCTGGGCAGATGCGAGGCCCGCTGAAGCGAGCGTCAATGCAGTGCCGAGCAGCAGCGCTGAAATCGTGGTCTTCATTGCTCTATTCCTCGTCTCAAATTTTCTGGTGCGGCGATTTCACACGCCGAGATAGGTGTGGAGCTTGTCCATGTTGGCCGACAGCTCCGAATTGGCGAAGCCATCGATCACCTTGCCGTGCTCGACGATGTAGTAGCGGTCGGCGACAGTCGAGGCGAAGCGGAAATTCTGCTCGACCAGGAGGATGGTGAATCCCTCCGACTTCAGGCGCGCAATGGTGTGGCCGATCTGCTGGATGATGACCGGCGCCAGGCCTTCGGTCGGCTCGTCCAGCATCAGGAAGCGCGCGCCGGTGCGCAGGATGCGGGCGATCGCCAGCATCTGCTGCTCGCCGCCGGAGAGCTTGGTGCCCTGACTGGTGAGACGTTCCTTCAGGTTCGGAAACAGCGTGAAGATCTGCTCGAGCGACAGCCCGCCCGGACGCACCGTCGGCGGCAACATCAGGTTCTCGCGCACGTCGAGGCTGGCGAAGATGCCGCGCTCCTCGGGACAGAACGCGATGCCCTTGCGCGCGATGCGGTCGGAGGACGCGCGGATGATCTCCTCATTATTGAAACGGATCGAGCCCGAGCGCTTGCCGATGATGCCCATCACCGACTTCAGCGTCGTGGTCTTGCCGGCGCCGTTGCGGCCGAGCAGCGTCACGACCTCGCCGGCCCTCACGCCGAAATTTATGCCGTGCAGGATGTGGGATTCGCCGTACCAGGCCTGCAGGTCCTTGACCGTCAGCACCTCGGCGCCGGCCGTTGCCGCCGGCCTTTCCGCCAGTTTCGCTTCAGCCATGACCCGCTCCCAGATAGGCTTCCTTCACGCGCTCGTCCTTGGAGAGGTCGGCGTAATTGCCCTCCGCCAGCACCTGCCCGCGCGTCAGCACGGTGATGATGTCGGAGAGGTTGGCCACCACCGAGAGGTTATGTTCGACCATCAGGATGGTGTATTTGGCCGAGATCCGCTTGATCAGGGCCGCGATCTTGTCGATGTCCTCATGGCCCATGCCGGCCATCGGCTCGTCGAGCAGCATCATCTCCGGGTCGAGCGCCAGCGTCGTCGCAATCTCAAGTGCGCGCTTGCGGCCGTATGGCATCTCGACCGCGGGCGTGTTGGCGAATTCGCTCAAGCCGACATCGTTGAGAAGTTCGTGTGCGCGCGGATTGAAGCGGTCGAGCACGCTCTTGGAGCGCCAGAAATCGAACGAGGCGCCGTGCTGGCGCTGCAGCGCCACGCGGACGTTCTCCAGCGCGGTCAGATGCGGAAACACCGCCGAGATCTGGAACGAGCGCACCAGCCCGAGCCGTGCCACGTCGGCCGGCGCCATCGCGGTGATATCCTGGCCCTTGTAGCGAATCTGCCCCGCGGAGGGCCTCAAGAACTTGGTCAGCAGGTTGAAACAGGTCGTCTTGCCGGCGCCGTTCGGCCCGATCAACGCATGGATACTGCCGCGACGCACCTTCAGCGCAACGTCGCGAACGGCGAAGAAACCCGCGAATTCCTTGGTCAATCCGCTGGTTTCGAGAATGAACTCATCGGCCAAATAGATTCCCCCGTGCGCCATCGCTGCGAGGCCTCTCGCCCGCGTGGCCAGTTTTTCATGTCCGACGGAGTGCCCGTTACGTCTTGGAAACCGTCCCAGAGCCCCGCCGTCCTCCGGGCCGGAATATGCCGTCATCCGCGCGGGTTACGCAAGGCAGAAAGCGCTGCACCGCGGCATCTGCCCTACCCGGTTCCGGTTCATCCTTAGTCGAATGGCATTGGGCCGCGTCCTGCGCCTGGGGAAAGCGGCCATTAAGGGTGTTTTGCTCCAGCTGATCTAGCCGCCCGTCGCGACGCGTCTACTTCTTGCGCGCCTTCGCCGGCACTTCCTTGGCGTAGATATCCGGCTTGAAGCCGACCACGCGCTTCGCCCCGAGGTCGAGCACCGGACGCTTGATCATCGAGGGCTGCTCGGCCATCAGCGCCAGCGCCTTGCGCTCGTTCAATCCTTCCTTGTCGGTATCGGGCAGCTTCTTAAAGGTGGTGCCGGCGCGGTTGAGCAGCGTCTCCCAGCCGACCTCCTCGCTCCACTGCTTGAGCTTGTCCTTGCCGATGCCCGCCGTCTTGTAGTCGTGGAAGTCGTAGGCGACGCCGCGATCGTCGAGCCAGGCCCGCGCCTTCTTCATGGTATCGCAGTTCTTGATGCCGTAGATCGTGATGGTCACTGCCGTTCCCCGCATGCGATTGCGGCGGGGAAACTAGCCCCGCCGCGTCGGCCGCGCCAGATCGGACGGCGCCGGTCTCCACATCGTTGTTGGCGGCGCTTCAGCGAGCATAGTGCGTGAAGACGAAGTCCTGATCCTTGGCGTGCGCCTCATGGCAGGCAAAGCAGGTCTCATGCTGGGCAGCGTCGACCGGCTCGCCGTCGACGAAACGGCCAAAGCCCCAGCCGCCGGTCGCGGCGTATCTGACGGAGTCTTTCACCATGACCTGGACGGTGGTCGCTTGTCCCGTGATGAAGGCGCCGTCGAGGCCGGCGACCGGCTTGCGCTTCCAGGCGAGCTTGACCAGCACGGTGCCGTCGGGGAACGGGGTCTTGCTGTCCTGATAGGCCTTCACGGCGGTGGCGTTGCCGAGCACGCTGCGCAGTTCGTCGAGCCCGGTCTCCTCGCCGACCGCAATCAGTTTCCAGTCGCGATAGCCGGACGGAATCTTCACGCCGAAGATCGGCGAAGCCGGCGACGCGTCATCGGCATGGCCGACGGCAAACGGCACTGCGGCGCTGATGCAGGCTGCCGCGATCGCAGCAGCCGCCCATTTCAAATCTTGTCTCATGATATGTTGCCTGCGCCTGCTCAAACCTTGCTGACGTCGATGATGGCCTGCGTGAAGGCCTGCGGCGCTTCCTGCGGCAGATTGTGGCCGATGCCGCCGGGCAGCTGGCGATGCTCGTAATGCCCGGTGAACTTCTTGGCATAGGCCGCCGGCTCCGGATGCGGCGCGCCGTTCGCGTCGCCCTCCATCGTGATGGTCGGGATCGCGATCGCAGGCGCCTGCGTCAGCGTCTTCTCGAACGCGTCGTACTTCGCCTCGCCCTCGGCGAGCCCGAGCCGCCAGCGGTAATTGTGGATCACGATGTCGACATGGTCGGGGTTCTCGAACGCAGCCGCGCTGCGGTCGTAGGTCGCGTCGTCGAACTTCCACTGCGGCGAGGCGAGCTGCCAGATCAGCTTTGCGAAATCGTGCCGGTTCTTGGCGTAGCCCTCGCGGCCGCGCTCGGTGGCGAAATAGAACTGGTACCACCATTGCAGCTCGGCCTTCGGCGGCAGCGGCATCTTGCCCGCCGCCTGGCTGCCGATCAGATAGCCGCTCACCGAGACCATCGCCTTGCAGCGCTCGGGCCACAGCACGGCCATGATGTTGGCGGTGCGCGCGCCCCAGTCGTAGCCGCCGAGCACGGCCTTCTCGATCTTGAGCACATCCATCAGCGCGATGATGTCGGCGGAGACCGCGACCGGCTGGCCGCTGCGCAACGTGTCCGCCGACAGGAAACGCGTCGAGCCATAGCCGCGCAGATGCGGCACGATCACGCGATAGCCGGCCTCGGCCAGAGCAGGCGCGACGTCGGCATAGCTGTGGATATCGTAGGGCCAGCCGTGCAGCAGGATGACGGCGGGGCCGGCCGCCGGCCCCATCTCGACATAGCCGACATCGAGCACGCCGGCATTGATCTGCTTGACGGGGCCGATCGAGGTGTGGGCGCCGGCCTTGATCGCGGGCAGCGTTCCCTTGGATTGCGCCTGCGCCGATTCGATGACGCCGAACTTGGCCGCGGCGAGAATGCCGCCGGCGATGCCCAGGAAACGACGGCGCTGCTGATTGATGGATGGCGACATGGCGATCTCCTTACGTCTGCTGTCAGGCCGGCTTATGCCAGAGCCGGAACCGATGCGCTTTCAGAGGACATGGATTTGGCCTTCAGAGCGTAGTGATTTTTGCTTCCGCACTCCTGTGCTAGGTTCCGCCACCAGCCAAGCGACCGGCCGCCGGACCTTCGAATTTGCCTTACCATTTCAACGACTTCACCCTCGACCCCGAGCGCCGGGAGCTGCGCCGCGGTGACGCCCTGGTGGCGCTCGAGCCGCAGGTCTTCGACCTGATCGAATTCCTGATCCGCTCGCGCGAGCGCGTGGTTAGCCGCGATGAGGTGCTGGCCGCCGTCTGGCACGGGCGGATTGTCTCGGAGGCGACGCTGAGCAGCCGGGTCAATGCGGCGCGGACGGCGATCGGCGACAATGGCGAGGAGCAGCGGCTGATCCGCACCCTGGCGCGCAAGGGACTGCGCTTCGTCGGCGATGTCAGGGAGGACGCCGCAGCCGAGCAGGCCCCGGCGCTGGCCGCCGCTCCGCGGCCGAGCGAGGGTCCTTCGATCGCGGTACTGCCCTTCACCAATATGAGCGGCGATCCCGAGCAGGACTATTTCGCCGACGGGATCGCCGAGGACATCACCACCGCGCTGGCGCGCTGCAGCCGCCTGACCGTGATCGCGCGCAACTCCGCCTTCACCTACAAGGGCAAGGCGGTCGACATCCGCCAGGTCGGCCGCGAGCTCGGCGTCGGCTACGTGCTCGAAGGCAGCGTCCGCCGCGGCGGCGACCGGCTGCGCATCACCGGGCAATTGATCGACGCTGTCTCTGGTGCGCATCTGTGGGCCGACCGCTTCGACGGCGCCGCCGACGATGAGTTCGACCTGCAGGATCGCATCACCGAAAGCGTGGTCGGCGCAATCGAGCCGACTTTGCATGTCGCCGAAGCCGAGCGGCGGCGAGCGGCGCCGCCCGGCACGCTCGATGCCTACGACCTTCTGCTGCGCGCGTACAGCCTGCGCTACGAATTCACGCCCGAGAGCATGACGGCGGCTCTCGACTGCCTCGACCGGGCGCTGGCGCTCGATCCCGCCTACGCGCCGGCGCTGGCGGCCTCGGCCTATTGCCATGCGATGCGCCATGTCCAGGGCTGGCTGAAGCCGAACGACGCCTATCGCGAACGCGCGGTGGCGCAGGCCTGGCGCGCGGTCGAGCTCGCGCCCGGCGATGCGCAGGTGCTGTGGATGGCGGCGTTCGCGATCTGGAACATGGCCGACGAGATCGAGCCGGCGCGCGACCTGTTCGAGCGCTCGCTCGCGATCAACCCGAACTCGGCGATGGCGCTGACGCTCGGCGGCTGGATCGAGGCGATGCGCGGCAACCAGAAGGCCGGCCGCGCCATGATCGAGCGCGCGCAGCGGCTCAACCCGCGCGACCCGCGCGGCTGGTTCGCCTCCGCAGCGCTCGCGATCTGCGCGGTGCTCGACGAGAATTTCGCCGAGGCCGTGACGTGGGCGGACAAGGCGCTGGCGCAGAACCGCCGATTCGCGGTGGCGCTGCGCGTCCTGATCGTGGCGCTGGTGAAGACCGGCGACATCGAGCGCGCGACCCAGACCGCGCGCGAGCTGCTCAAGGTCGACCCCGAGTTTTCGATCTCCGGATTCCTCTCACGGATTCCGTTCCCGGTCGAAGCGATGTCGCGCACCTATGTCGAGACGCTCAAGGGCGCCGGCGTCCCCGATTAGCGCTCGGTGAACCGAAATTCCGTCCGCGCTACATCTTGTCGATGACCGCGGAACTGCCCTCCGGATGCGTGCCGGCGGACGAAGCAGCAGCCATGATCGCCGGGATGATGCCGTCGACGCGATCAACCACGATCGGACGCACCAGGTGTTGGCTGTGGAGGAAACCCGCGCGTTGCAGGTGGTCGAGCATGGCCAGCATGGGATCCCAAAAGCCCTTGATGTTGGCGAAGACCATCGGCTTTCGGTGTTGCCCGAGCTGAGCCCAGGTCATGACCTCGATGATCTCTTCCACCGTGCCGATGCCGCCCGGCAGCGCCACGAACGCGTCCGAACTTCGAACATCTTGTGCTTACGTTCGTGCATCGTCTCAGTAACCGTCAAGTCGTCGAAGATTGCCAGCGCATCCGTCGTGGACTCGCGGTTAGTGAGAAAACGCGGAATGATGGCACCGACCTTGCCGCCGGATTGAAGGACCCCGCGAGCGACCGCTCCCATTACACCATGGGTTCCGCCGCCGAAGATCAGCTCCAAACTTGCCGCCGCAAGACTCCTGCCGAAGCGTTCGCCCGCTTCGACAAAGGCGACATCGCTGCCTGGCGAGGAACCACAATAGACACAGACGGAACGTATGTTCATATCGAACCCTGCATGCTAGCTCGTCGCGCCCGGCTCCAGTGCCTCGCCGAGCTCGATCGGATGCGCCATGGTCTCGTGCAGCGCGTCCTTGTCGAGCTCGCCCTCCGACAGGCTGATCACGACGCAGGCGACGCCGTTGCCGATCAGGTTGGTCAGCGCCCGGCATTCGCTCATGAACTTGTCGATGCCGACCAGGATCGCGATCGACTGGATCGGAATGTCAGGCACGATCGACAGCGTCGCCGCCAGCGTGATGAAGCCGGCGCCGGTGACGCCGGATGCCCCTTTCGAGGTGATCATGGCGATGCCGAGAATGCCGAGCTCCTGCCAGATCGTCAGATGGGTGTTGGTGGCCTGCGCCAGGAACAGCGTCGCCAGCGTCATGTAGATGTTGGTGCCGTCGAGATTGAAGCTGTAGCCGGTCGGAATGACGAGGCCGACCACCGAGCGCGAGGCGCCGAGATGCTCCATCTTCTGGATCATCTGCGGCAGCACGGTCTCCGACGACGAGGTGCCGAGCACGATGAGGAGCTCGTCCTTGATGTAGGCGATGAAGCGGATGATCGAGAAGCCCGACAGCCGCGCGATCGCGCCGAGCACGATCAGCACGAACAGGACGCTGGTGAGATAGAAGGTGCCGATCAGCGCGGCCAGATTGACCAGCGAGCCGAGGCCGTAGGCGCCGACCGTGAAGGCCATCGCGCCGAACGCGCCGATCGGCGCGACGCGGACGATGATGCGGATGATGCCGAAGAACATCTTCGCGGCCTTGTCGATCGCCGCCGCGATCGGTTCGCCGGGCTTGCCCATCAACGCGATGGCGAAGCCGGAGAGGATCGAGATCAGCAGCACCTGCAGCAGGTCGCCGCGCGCGACCGCGCCGAAATAGCTGTCCGGGATGATCGCCATCAGATGCGCGACGATGCCTTGTTCCTTGGCCTGCGTCACATAGGTCGAGACCGATTTCGGATCGATCGTGGAGGCATCGATATTGAAGCCGTGGCCGGGCTGCAGCACCTCGCCGACCAGCAGGCCGACCGCGAGCGCCACCGTCGAGACCGTCTCGAAATAGATCAGCGACTTCAGTCCGACGCGGCCGACGCGCTTGAGGTCGCCCATCGAGGAGATGCCGTGCACCACGGTGCAGAAGATGACAGGCGCGATCATCATCTTGATCAGTGCGATGAAGCCGTCGCCGAGCGGCTTCAGCGCCTTGCCGAGATCAGGATAGAAATAGCCGATCAGGACACCTGCCACGATCGCGATCAGCACCTGGACATAGAGGATCTTGTACCAGGGCTGATGATGGGAATGGGCAACAGGCTTGATCGCGTCGGTGGTCATGGGGTGCCCCGGGGCTGGACTAACTCAAACTGGTGTTGCCATGTTGTCGGAGCGCCACGCAAGCGACAATGCACATTCTCGTTCGCCGCTCGCGCATGGGTGGCAAGACTCGATTTCGTAGGCCGCACGCTTGAGTTACCTGTCCCCATCGGGGAGATGGTCGATCTGCGCGCAGCAAATCGGGTGAGGAGCCGCGGCCCCAACGAGGGACCGTAACCCCTCACCCGGCGCTACGCGCCGACCTCTCCCAAGGGAGAGGTTGGCTTCCATCTCCGCGGCAACCAATCGATCCCATCATACGCTATGGCCGCTTCGGAATATTCAGCCCACGCTCCACCGCCGGCCGCTTGAGGCCCCGCTCGAGCCAGCCCGCGACATTCTTGAATTCGTCGAACCCGACCAGCTCGCGCGCGCCGTAGAAGCCGATCAGGTTGCGCACCCAACCGAGCATCGAGATGTCGGCGATGGTGTACTCATCGTCCATGAACCACTGCCGTCCCGAAAGATGCACCTCCATCACGCCGAGCAGTCGCTTCGACTCGTCGACATAGCGCTGCAGCGGCCGCTTGTCCTCATAATCCTTGCCGGCGAATTTGTGGAAGAAGCCGACCTGGCCGAACATCGGGCCGATGCCGCCCATCTGGAAGTGCACCCACTGGATGGTCTGACAGCGGCGCGCTGCATCCGCCGGCAGCAGCTTGCCGGTCTTCTCGGCGAGATATTGCAGGATGGCGCCGGATTCGAACAACGGCAGCGGCCTGCCGCCGGGACCGTTGGGATCGAGGATCGCCGGGATCTTTCCGTTCGGATTCAGCGACAGGAACTCCGGCGTCTTCTGGTCGTCCTTGCCGAAGTCGACCAGATGCACCTCGTAGGGCAGCCCGATCTCCTCGAGCATGATCGAGACCTTCACCCCGTTCGGCGTCGGCAGCGAATAAAGCTGCAGGCGATACGGATGCTGGGCCGGCCAACGCTTGGTGATGGGAAAAGCTGAGAGATCGGTCATGTCGACAATCTTTGCTGGTTGTTGTTGAGTGGCTAATGTACGGGGCTCAGTCAATGCCGCAAGGTCTGCAACCGGCCATGGACGATCGACAGACGAACGCCAAGCTCGGCCTTTCCGATGACGAACTTGCGACACATCCGACCGTGTTCGCGGCCGACGCGCTCGCGGATCAGGTGGTCGTGGTGTCCGGCGGCGCCGGCGGCATCGGCCGCGCCATCGCTTGGCTGTTCGCGCGGCTCGGCGCGCATGTGGTCGCGGTCGGCCGCAACGCCGACAGGCTCGATGCGCTGGTCGATCATCTCGGTCATCGTGGCCTGAAGGCATCCGCGGAGGTCGCGGACATCAGGGACGCGGACGCCGTCTCGACGCTGTTCGATACGCTGTGGGCCGCACACGGCCGCGTCGATCATCTCGTCAACAGCGCCGGCGGCCAGTTTCCGCAGGCGGCGATCGATTATTCGGTCAAAGGTTGGAACGCGGTCATCAACACCAACCTCAACGGCACCTGGTACATGATGCAGGCCGCAGCGCAGCGCTGGCGCGACCGCAAGCATCCCGGCAGCATCGTCAACATCGTGGTGGTCACGACCCACGGCCTTTACGGCATTGCGCACACCATCGCGGCGCGCTCCGGCGTGATCGGCCTGTCGCGCGCGCTCGCGGTGGAATGGGCTCCGCTGGACATCCGCATCAACTGCATCGCGCCCGGCGCGATCGAGACGGAGGGCTGGAACGTCTACAGCGAGGCGGCACGCGCCGCCTATCCACGCTCCAACCCGATGATGCGCCCGGGCTCGCCCTGGGACATCGCGGAGGCAGCCGTTTATCTCGCCGCGCCGTCCGGCAAGTTCGTCACCGGCGAGACGCTGACCGTCGACGGCGGCGGTCAGCATTGGGGCGAGACCTGGACCACCGGCAAACCGGATTATTTTCGGGACGAGTAACTTTCCCCGTCGTCCTGGCGAAAGCGAGGACCCATTACCCCAACTGCCAATTGTTTGACGCTGCCCGGGCCCGTTCCTCCTCAACAATCCGACCCTGTGGTTATGGGTTCTGGCTTTCGCCAGGACGACGTTGTGGTGATAGCTCGGCTCGCTCGCCTCACTTCCCGTCGTCGAAGCTGACGATAACGGCGGCGTTCGCGATCAGGATCGGGTCGTTGCCCTGATCGGACGGGATTTCGAGCCCGCCTGCGATCGCTTTCACCGTCTTGGTGCCGTACGGCAGTTCCTTGGCGACGGCCGCAGTATCGACCTCGTCCGGGTTCGGCACGGCGATGGTGACGTCGACGAACATGTCGTTGGCGGTCTTGCCGAGCATGCGGAAGAAGCCGAGGCTGGAATGCCGGATCGCGTCCGAGACCGCGCGCTTGGCGGCCTTGGTGGCGTCGCGGCCGTGAACGTCGACGCCCATGCCCATTTCGGTGATACAGCGCACGCGTGTCATGGAGATTTCCTGTTGTCGTTGGCGTGAGAGACCGTCACTCCTTCGGCCGGTGCGCCCGCCGCGTCAAGCCGCCTTGCGTCCCTCGCTTACGCTGTTGTGATCACTGCGCGCCAACATCCACGCGGCAAGGCCCGCGAGGACCGCCGCGGCGACGACCATGACGCCGCCGGCGCTCCAGCCCCAGGCCGAGACTACCGCGCCGACCACGATCGGTCCGGTGACCTGGCCGAAATTGCTGCCGGTCATCAAGAGGCCCATCATGACCGGCACCATCGAGGTTGAACGCGCCGCCGCGCGCGCGGTCGCCAGCAGGGTCGCCGGGATCAGGCCGCCGGTCGCGGAGAACAAAAGGCATAGCCAGAACGCACCCCATCCGCCGAGCACCGGCAGGAAGATCCCGAGTGCCGACACTCCCATGACGAAAGCGGCCAGCGCGATCAGCACAATGCGGCCGGCGCCGCGCGCCAGCAAATGACCAGCGGCGAGATTGCCGATGACGTTCGCGGCGGCCGCCGCCGCGCTCAGCGCGCCGGCGCTCTGCCCGGAGACGCCGAGCCGCTGGGTCAACAGGATCGGCAGGAAGCTGAACAGCGCGAAGAACATCAGGCTGTAGAGCGCGAACAGCATGGTGAGCAGCGCCGGCGTTCGCCGCCGCGCCAGCGCCGCGGCCTCGCGCATCAAACCGGTTCGCGCCGGGCCGCTGCGCGATGCCGCGGACGGTACGACGACGACAGCCAGAACGAACAGCACGGCGACGGCGATGGCGCTTGCCCACCAGATCGCGCGCCAGCCATCGAATAGCGGGCCCAGCAGCAGCGCCAGCGCGATGCCGAACGGCATCACGCAGCTCCACACCGCCATGGTGACGTCGCGCGCGCTGACCGCGACGATGCGGTCGAGCAAGGCGGGCGCTGCGACCATCGCCAGCAGGAAGCCGAGCCCCTCCAGCAGGCGTGATGCCAGCAGCAGCGCGAGCGACGGCGCGATCGCGCCGAGGCCGGCGCCGAGCGCGATCGCGGCAAGCCCGCACAGCAGCACGCTGCGTGCACCGATCGCGGCAATGACGACCCCGGCGGGAATACTGCCGATCAGCCCCAGCACCGCGAAGATGCCGGCGATGCCGCCGATCGCCGCGAGGTCGAGGCCGAGATTCTCCTGAAGCATCGACGCTGCAATCGGCACCTTGCCGACCTGAACGGCTGCTGCGACACCGCAGCCGATCACGACGGCCACGGTGGCCGATCGCCTGGCATCGCTCCCCTGCATCATGGCCTGTTCGATCGCCATACGTTCACCCTTGCCCCGACACCGGCCGGAGCAGCAGGAGATATCGTTTCCCGGCCATCGACAGCAGTGATATGTTTTGCATCCGATTGATCGATTTCATAGATCATGCTCGACAACCTCACGCTCGACCAGATCCGCACCTTCGTCACCATCGCCGAAGCCGGCAGCTTTCGCGCTGCCGCCGGCCGGCTGTCGCGGGTGCAGTCGGCGGTCAGCCACGCCATCGCCAATCTGGAGGCTGAGCTGGGCCTAACCCTGTTCGATCGCTCCAGCCACCGTCCGGAGCTGACGGCGGACGGCAAGGCGCTGCTGATCAACGCGCGCGATATCCTGCTCCGCGTCGATGCGATGCGGGCGCGCGCCCGCGGCCTCGGCGACGGGGTGGAACCGGAGCTCTCGCTGGTCGTCGATACGCTGTTTCCGATCGCCGCGGTCGGCGCGGCGCTAACCGAGATGCGCGCGGCTTATCCGTCGGTCGGCGTGCGGCTCGCGGTCGAGCCGATGGGCGGGCCGATCGAGGCTTTGACCGGACGGCGCAGCGCGCTCGCCGTCACCGTCGGCGAGGATTTTCGCGATCCCCGTCTCGCGCTCGATGCGATCTGCGCGGTAGAGATCGTGGCAGTTACCGCCGCAAACCATCCGCTGGCGCGCCGTGGCCGCAAGGCGGTCGCCGACCTCGCCGACCATTTGCAGATCGTGCTGTCGGACCCGACGCCGCTGTCGGAGGGCCGCAGCTTCGGCGTGCTCTCGCCGCAGATCTGCCGGGTGAGCAATCAGGACACCAAGCACGCCATGATCCTCGCCGGGCTCGGCTGGGGCCGGCTGCCGCAGTGGCAAGTCGCGCGCGACTTGAAGGAACGCCGACTGGTACGGGTCGAGACCGGCGCGCTCGGCCGCAACGCCCAGCTCGCGATGGAAGCCTATCTCGCCCACCGGCTCGACGAGCCGCTCGGCCCGGCCGCCCGCGCCTTCGCCGATGCGCTGACGCGGATCGCAGCGAGCGGCAATGCGAAGACCAGGGCGAAGGCCGCGAAGGCGCACTAAGCCTCACGGCTACCGAATGCTCACGCCACCTTCAGGCTCAGCTCGGTGCCGCCTTTGAGCGGCAGCGTGATCGACACGAAGCCGTTTTCGGGATCGCGCACGAACTCCAGGAAATCCGTCTCCGCATTGTCGTTCATGACGTAGCCGCCGACACGAAGCTGTGGGGCGACGATCTCGATCACCTGGCGCGCCAGCGAGGGCCCCGTACTACCCGGCCAGCCATCGATCAGGATGAAATCCACGGGACCGCCGAGATCGCGCAGCGTCTGCCGCGCATCGCCCTCGCGGATCTCCGCATACTCGGCCAGGCCGGCATCGGCGAGGTTGCGCCTGGCGGTTGCGACCTTGGCGGGCACGATCTCCGAGCCGATCACGGTGCCGCCGCCATTGTCGCGGATCGCCGCCGCGAAATAGAGCGTCGACATCCCGATCGAGGTGGCGAACTCCGCAACGCGCGTTGCGCGCAGGCCGCGGCACAGCAGATAGATCAGCTCGCCCTGCTCGGGATGGATCGAGAATCCCTGCTCGGCATGGTCGTGCGGATCGCGGCTGCCAGAGCCGCCGCGCGGGCCGCCGCCTGCCGGCCTGCGGCGTGCGGCCTGCAGGCGCTCGATGACGGCGGTGACGCGCGGGTCGGCGATCCCGCTGTGCGGGTGATCATTGGACATGGCTGGCTCCTGAATATTGCAGCGCTACTGCTGCAGGATCTCGGCAGCGGCGCGGTCGAGGATGTTGGCGATGCGGCGCGCCTCGGCGGCGTCGCAGCCGTGCTTGTGGCGCAGCGCGCGCTTCAACGCGTGGCGGGCGCGATGCAGCTCATCGGATGCATCGGCGTCGAGATCGCTCATGCCGGCAAACGCCTCGCGCACCTCCTCCATGCGGCGGCCGATCCGCGACAGCGCCTCGAGGATCGCATCCGAGGTGGCACGGTGCTCGGCGAGATAGGCCTTGCCCTGCTCGGTGATGCTGTAGAGTTTTCGCGACGCATCCGGTGTGACGCTGGCATGGCCGATCTCTTCCAGGAAAGTCAGCGCTGGATAGATCACGCCGGGGCTCGGGCTGTAGAAGCCGTCGGAGCGTTCCTCGATCAGCTTGATCAGCTCATAGCCATGCGCCGGCCGCTCGCCGAGCAGCGCCAGGATCACGAGTTGCAGGTCCTGCGACGACAGCCGCCGCGCGCCGGGAAAGTCACCGCCCGCGCCGCGCCCGAAAAAGCCGGGACCGCCGCGGCCGAAGCGATGCCGCCCGCCGTGCCGGCCGATGGCGAACATGCCGAACCGGAAACCATCCTCGTCCCGGTCATGAAACATCGGTCTTCTCATTGTCGCTCCTTACTGAAAATATATCTTACGATATGTTTTCAGACCGATCGGACGCAACCCACGTTTTCGTGAGGGGGCCGGAGGGCCAAATGGGCGCGTGCCTCAGCCGCCGAGCGGCTTGTCGGAATCGCCGGATAGCAGTTTCGGAAACAGTTCCTTGAAGGCGAATTTGTCATCGCCCTTGGCGCGGTCGAAGCGCAGCACGACGTCGAAGCGGCTGCCTTCCCATTTGGTCGGCGGCTTGCCCTTATTGACCGGGATCAGCGGCAGGATGTCGGAGATGATGGCCTTGTGCTCCCAGCACAGCAGCACGACGCCGCTGAGCTTCAGCAGCGCCGGCACGAGCTGCGCCTCGGAGCCTTTGCCGAAGCTTTCATTCGGCGTCAGCTTGAGGCGTGCAGCGAGCGCCGAGATCGTCTCGGCGGGACGGCTGCTCGGTGGCTGGTTGGCCTGCGTTCCCGGTGTCGCGGCATAGATCGCGTCCGGCTTGGCATAGTCGCCCCCGGTGAGATCGGTGCCGAACAGCGCCGTCCATGCGCCGGCCCGCTCCCAGCCGCGGAGCACCAGCGATTCGGTGTCGGCGACACCGTCTGCGGTAAAGCCCGGCCCGGGCCACTCCTCGCCCGGCTTCTCGGCATGACGGATGATGAAGAGCGTGAGCGCGTCCATATCGACCTCGCGGGAAACGATCTGCTGCGGGAAACGGCGGCGGCGAGCTCGATTCTATCCCGATGACGGGGGCGGCGTCATGAATGGCGTCACAGTTTCTGGAAACTCGACCGGTACTGCGCCGGCGATACCCCGAGCCGCTCGGTGAAGACGATGCGCATCCGGTCGGCCGAACCGAAGCCGCAGTCGAAGGCGACCGTCTTTAGCGGCCGGTCGCTGCCCTCGAGCAGCCGGCGCGCCGCGTCGACCCGTGCCCGCTCGACGAATTCATGCGGGGTGATGCCGGCCTCCTGCGCAAAGGCGCGGCCGAAATTGCGTACGCTCATGCCGACGGTCTTCGCCAGCGATTGCAGCGTATGGCGCTCGCCGAGATGCTGCATGACATGGGCCTGCGCCCGCGCGATCGGCGAGTCCTCGTCGACCGGCGCGGTGAGATAGGGACTGAACTGCGACTGGCCACCCTGGCGCTGCGCCACCACGACCAGCCGCTTTGCGACGGCGACCGTGACCTGCGGCCCATGGCGCTCGGCCACCAGCGCGAGGCCGAGATCGATCCCGGCGGTGACGCCGGCCGAGGTCATCAACTTGCCGTCGCGGATGTAGATGCGATCGAAGATCACCTCGGCCGCGGGAAACCGCGCCGCGAGGCGCTGCGCATTCTGCCAATGCGTCGTCACCTTGTGGCCGTCGAGCAGCCCGGCGTGACCAAGCGCAAACGCGCCGGTGCAGATCGAACCATAGAGCCCTGCCCGCGCCGGCGCGGCACGCAGCCACTGCGTCAGTTCGGGATCCGGCTCGGCCTCGGGCAGCGCCGGTCCGCCTGCGACGAGCAGGATATCGAATGTGTCCCGCGCCTCGGCAAAGCTGAGGTCGGCAGAAATCTTCATGCCATTCGAGGCGCGCAGCGGTTGGCGCGTGGCGCCGACCAGCACGGTCTCGTATCCCTCGCCGGCGCCAACAAAGCCGTTGGTCTCCGCGAACACGTCGACAGGCCCTGCGACATCGAGCGCCTGAACCCCTTCATGGATCGCGATCGCGACCTTCTGAACCGCCACTAACCTCTCCCTGCCCTGCTGGCGCGAAACGACGTGTCGTTGGCCCGGTCCGGCGGCACGCCATCATTGCGAGCACCGGCCGGAACGAGCGACAAGGACGCACCGGATCGCTACCGAGGCCATCCGAAACGATCGCAAGAACGAGCGTCGAACGCCGCGTGTTGGCACGCCACGGCCTCGTCTTGCCACATCAAGGAGCGTCTTGAAATGACCGAGATCATCGCCGGCATCCGCGTCCCCGACAGCGCCATGGCCCGAGCCGCCACCCAGCTGGTGCGCGATACCGAGGACGACCTGCTCTACAATCACAGCCGCCGCGTATTCTTCTGGGGCGCACTGACCGGCAATCGCCGCAGGCTGAACTTCGATCCCGAACTGCTGTATATCGGTGCCATGTTCCACGACATGGGCCTGACCGAACAGCATGCCAGCCCCGATTTGCGTTTCGAAGTCGACGGCGCCAATGCCGCCCGCGACTTCCTCCGGGGCTATGGCATCCCGGAGCGCGACATCGAGGACGTCTGGGCCTCGATCGCGCTGCACACCACGCCCGGCATCCCCGAGCACATGCGTCCGACCATTGCGCTGGTCACCGCCGGCGTCGAGATGGACGTGCTCGGCATCGCCTACGACGAGTTCTCGCATGAGCACCGCGACCATGTCTGTGCCCACCATCCGCGCGAGGCGAACTTCAAGGAGAACATCATCGATCACTTCGCCGCCGGCACGATCCGCAAGCCGCAGACCACGTTCGGCAATGTCAAGGCCGACGTGCTGGCGCTGAAGGACAAGAACTACACGCGCATGAACTTCTGTTCGATCATCCTTGGCTCGAAATGGCCGACATGACGCCACGCCCGGCTCAAGCCGCCTGCCCCGCTTACGATCCGGCTGGATGAGGATGCGCGGAATCTCACCCGCGCGTGATCGCCGCGCGGCGGACGCGACGCTCAGCCGTTGCCGGTAACACCGCGATCGGGACCTGGGTCCTTGCCCGCGGCCGCGAGCGACAGCCGGTTGACATAGTGTGCCCAGCCCTTGTCGTGGGCCGCGCACTGCGCGGCATTCGGCAGGCCGCTGTGGGTCATCCTCAGCAAGGTGCCGCTGTCCTTGTCGATCAGGTCGATCTCGATCAGGCTCGATCCGGGCGGCACCTCTTCGCTGTCCTCCCAGCCGAAGCTGTAGGCGAGACGATGCACCGGCACGACCTCGCGGAACGCGCCGCGCGCGGCGCGCGTCCGGTCGCTGCCGAGGCCCTTAAGGAAATAGAGCCCGCCGGGATGCGGCTCGGTCGCGGCTTCCAGTCCCATCCAGCTGATGATCTTCTGTGGATCGGTGAGGAAGGCGAACACGGTCGCCGGCGGGGCCGCGATCTGGATCTCGCGTTGAACGATGAAGGCTTCGGTCATCGAACCATTCTCCATTCGATCATCGTGCGGTTCAGTCGAACCGCATCATGATCTCATCTCCTTGTTTGAGCATGATCTTTAGGAAAACCGGCATCCACTTTTCCGGATCATGCTCTGGCGGCGGGGCAACAGGGATAGTGCGTGACAAGGCCGATGCGTCAACCCCATGATGGGGTGATGAACTTGTCCTCGACGTTGAGCTGGCTGGTCGATTCCGCCGCCGAGACCACGGGCGCCAACCACCTGCTGGCGGAACTCGGCGCGCATCTGATGGCCGATGGCCTGCCGCTGGCCGGCGGCGCCCTGACACTCGAGGTTCCGCATCCGCTGATCGCGCGGCGGACGTGGCTGTGGCGCGCCGACACGGGCGAGGTGATCGAGGCGCTCGGCTTCGCACCTGAAGTCCCGTTCGCGATGCCCGATACCGCGGGATCCCGCGATGCCGGCCGGCGCTGGCTCGGCGGCCTTGCGCCCGGTCCGGTGCACGAAGACACCATCGGCACGCGCACGGATGGTCCGATGCTCGGCTGGATCGGGATGCGGCCGTTCACGGCATACGAGTCGGACCGCCTGCGCCAGGCGGCACGCTTTGCCGCCGCGCCGATGGCGGCGCTCGCCGCACGCGCGACGATGACGGCGGCGCTCGAAGCGTATCTCGGCCGCCGCAGTGCGCAGCGCGTGTTGGCGTCGCCCCTGCGGCGCAACACCGGCGAGACCATCAAGGCGGCATTGCTGTTCGCCGACCTGCGCGGCTTCACCGCACTGTCCGAGAACCATCCGCCGGCCGAGGTGATCGCGGCACTCGACGCCTGGTTCGACCGTATAGCCGGCGCGATCCACGCCTTCGGCGGCGAGGTGCTGAAATTCATCGGTGACGGCCTGCTTGCGATCTTTCCGGTCACCACCGGTCCACGTTCCGCCTGTGAGGCGGCGCTGCGCGCGGTGGCGGCGGCGCGCGTCGGCATGACGCATCTCGATGCCGACCGGCGCAAGCAAGGCCTGCCGCCGCTGCCGTTCGGCGCGGCGCTGCATCTCGGCGAGGTGCATTGGGGCAATATCGGCGCCGCCGACCGGCTCGACTTCACCGCGATCGGCTCGGCGGTCAATCTGGTGAGCCGGCTCGAAGGGCTGTGCAAGCCGCTGGAGCGGACGGTGCTGGTCTCCGGCGCCCTCGCCGCCGAGGTCGAGACGCCGCTGGTCGCGCTCGGCCTGCACGAGCTGCGCGGCATCGTGCGGCCCTGCGCGGTCTTCACACTGCCGGAGTGAGCCGCTCATCGGACCAGCCGCAGCCAGGGGCCGAGATGGAAGGCGCTCATCAGCGCATACATCGGGACCATGCCGCTGAGCGAGAACGGCTCATGCATCCCGATGCAGAGCATGTCGGCCGGCGCCGCGGCGGCGATCGCCGCCATGGTCGCAAAACTCGGCGCCGCCGCCAGCGACAGCCAGTGCGCCGCGGCGCGGGCGGCGCCGCCGAACCGCGCCGCCAGCCCGCGCTCGCGCGTTTCGATGGTCTGAATGGTCATGATCTCGATCTCCATGGGCATGATCGTTGCCGTCATGTGCTAGGTTAGGCGCGGACCTCGGAGGGCGAGAGTGACAAGTGTGTCGGGATTCGAATGGACTCGCTGATATCGGCTGCGGCACGCGCGCTCGCGGCGGGTGATCTCCTCGGCGCACTGAAACGGGTGGCGCTGCGCGACGACGCGCCGGCGCTGGCGCTGCGCGGCATCGCGATGGCAAGACTCGGCGACTTCGCCCGCGCCAAGGATCTGTTGCGGCGCGCGCAACGTGCGTTCGGCCCGCGGGAGGCCGTCGCCCGGGCGCGCATCATCGTCGCCGAAGCCGAGATCGCACTGGTGTCACGCGACCTCTCGTTCCCCAAACGGACGCTCGCGGCGGCGCGTGCGACCCTCGCGGCGCGTGGCGACGCGCTCAATGCTGCGCATGCCGGCTATCTGGAAATCCGCCGCCTGCTGCTGATCGGACGCCTCGACGAGGCCGAGCGCATGCTCGCCGACCTCGACCCCGCGCCGTTCCCGCCGGCGCTGCGGGTCGGCCATGAGCTGGTCGTCGCCGGCATCGCGATGCGCCGGCTGCGGACCCGGCCGGCACGCGAGGCGGTCGCGCGGGCCCGCGACGCCGCAGGCCGCAGCGGCATCGCGGCGCTTGCGGCCGAGGTCGAGGCCACGGCGCAATCCCTCACCGCGCCCGCGGCACGGCTGATCGCGCGCGGCAGCGAGCGGCCGCTGCTGCTCGAGGAGGTCGAGGCGCTGATGGCGTCGAAGGCGCTGGTGGTGGATGCCTGCCGCTATGTCGTGCGCGGCTCCGGCACCACGGTTGCGCTGACGCGGCGGCCGGTGCTGTTCGCGCTGGCTCGCGCGCTCGGCGAAGCCTGGCCGAACGACGTGTCGCGCAGCGAGCTGATCGCGCGGGCGTTTCGCGGCAAGCACGCCGATGAATCGCACCGCGCGCGGCTGCGGGTCGAGATCGGCCGGCTGCGCCGTGCGCTGCGGCCGCTCGCCGAGCTCAGCGCAACGCCCGACGGCTTCGTGCTGAAGCCGCGGGGCCCGCGCGAGATCGCCGTGCTGGCACTCCCGGTCGATGAGGATCATGCCGAGGTGCTGGCCTTTCTCGCGGACGGCGAGGCGTGGTCGAGCTCGGCGCTGTCGGTTGCGCTCGGCGCCAGCCAGCGTACCGTGCAGCGCGCGCTCGATACGCTGGCCGCATCGGGCAAGGTGCAATCGGTGGGCCGCGCCCGCGCGCGGCGCTGGATGACGCCGCCGGTACCGGGATTCACGACGACGTTGTTACTCCCTGCCCCGCTGCCGAATGGGTAGCATAAAGTGCATTCAGACGATGGAGCGGAGCATGAAGACGTCGGACGCGGAGATCATCCGGGAGTACGGCCCCTTCGAGGGTGTAGAGAGCGTGGGCGGCGTCACCTTCGACGGCAAGCAGGTCTGGTTCGCCGCCGGCAACCGCATGGTCGCGTTCGATCCCGACAGCGGCAAGACCACCCGCAGCATCGACGTCGCGGCCCATGCCGGCACCGCCTTCGACGGCAAGCACCTCTATCAGATCTCCGAGGATCGCATCCTCAAGATCGATCCGCAGAGCGGCCAAGTGCTGTCGACGATCCCGGCTCCCGGCGGCGGGCGCGATTCCGGCCTCGCCTGGGCCGAAGGCGCGCTATGGGTCGGCGAATATCGCGACCGCAAGATTATCCAGATCGATCCGGAGACCGGCGCGATCCTGCGCACGATCGAGAGCAACCGCTTCGTCACCGGCGTCACCTGGGTCGATGGTGAGCTGTGGCACGGCACCTGGGAAGACGACAAGAGCGACGTGCGCCGCATCGATCCGCAGACCGGCGAAGTGCTGGAACGGCTCGACATGCCGGAAGGCGCGAACGTGTCGGGCGTCGAGTCCGACGGCGGCGACCGCTTTTTCTGCGGCAGCGGCTCGAACAGCAACAAGGTGCGCGCGATCCGCCGGCCGAGGCGAACCGAGCGCAAATGACGCGGCGAGACCGCAACCGCGGTCCCGCCATGCTCCCATCTCCCTACGCCGGCGCGGGCACGGCGGTGGGCCGCGCCGCCGGTATCGGCCGGAATGTCATCATGATCAGGAACGCGCCGATGCCGACGGCCCAAGAGCCGACATAGAGCCACGTGTAGCTGGCGAAGGCGTCGTAGATCAGGCCGCCGGCGAGCGGGCCGGTCGCCATGCCGAGGCTGCCGGCCATTGCGGTGCCGCCGATCACGGTCCCCATCATCCGCAGCGGAAAATTCTCGCGCACCAGGACGGAATACAGCGGCATCGTCCCGGCATAGATGAAGCCGAACACCGCCGCGACCGCGTAGAATGCGGCAAGTTCGCGCACGAAGACGTAGCCGAGCGCGCCGAACGCCTGCGCCAGCAGGCCGAGCACCAGCACGCGCTTGGCGCCAAAGCGGTCGCCGAGCAGGCCGAAGGCGATACGGCCGCCCATGCCGGCAAGCCCCTCGACACTGTAGATCGTCACTGCCGCGATCATCGGGATGCCGCAGGTGATGGCGTAGCTGACGGTGTGGATGATCGGGCCCGAATGCGTGGCGCAGCAGAAGAAATTGGTCGCGATCAGGATGATGAATTGCGGCGAGCGCAGCGCCTGCGCGAGCGTCATCGCCGGCTCTCCGCTTGCGGAGGCCGCGGCGGCCTGCTCGTTCGCGAGCGCGGGCGGACGGCGCACCAGGAGCGACACCGGGATCATGATCGCGGCGACGACGCCGGACACGATCAGCATCGAGGTGCGCCAGTCATGGCCGGAGATCAGCCAGGCGGCGAACGGCGACATCGTCATTGGCGCCATGCCCATGCCGGCCGACACCAGCGAGACGGCAAGACTGCGATGGGTGTCGAACCAGCCGGTGACGCAGGCCATCATCGGGGCGAAGATCGCGGCGGTGGCGGCGCCGACCAGCACGCCGAACGTGACCTGAAACGCCAGCAGCGAGGGCGCCCGACTGGCCAGCGCAAGGCTCGCCGCCAGCACCACCGATCCCGTCAGCACCACCGGCAGCGGCCCGTAGCGGTCGGACAGCGTGCCCCAGATCATGCTGGTGAAGGCCATCGCAAGGAAGCCGATCGTCATCGCGCTGGAGATGCCGGTCACCGACCAGCCGGTCTCCTTCGCCATCGGCTGCAAGAACACCGGCAGCGAAAACATGCCGCCGATCGCGACGCAGCCGAGCAGGCCGCCGGCCGCGACGATCACCCAGCGATATCTAGAATTGCCCATTCCGGAACTCCCATTCAGTTCGTTCTGGGTAGAAGACGAGCGGGACGGAGCGGAACCGACAGTGGATCTTGGTTTCCGCTCACTTTTTTGCGAGCTTCCGCACCTCGTTCACCGTCATGCAAGCCTCCACGAAAAGGATAATCCCGTTGCAAAACCGCTTCGTCCTGATCTCCGGCTGCTCCGGCGGCGGCAAGTCGACGCTGCTCGCTGAACTGCGCGCACGTGGCCATCCCGTTGCCGAAGAGCCCGGCCGGCGCATCGTCGCGGACGAGATGGCAGCCGGCGGCAGCGCCCTACCGTGGGTCGACCCGGTGGCGTTCCTGCGCCGTGCGATCGGCGTTGCGCTGGACGACATGAAATCAGCGGAAGCGCATTCCGGCTGGGTGTTCTTCGATCGCGGCCTGATCGACGCCGCTTCGGCGCTGGAGGCGCTGACAGGCGAGCCGCTCCTACATCCACTGGGCGCAGTGCACCGCTATCACCGGCGCGTGTTCATCGCGCCGCCGTGGCCGGAGATCTACGTCACCGATCCGGAGCGGCGGCATGGGTTTGAGGCGGCGACCGCTGAATATCGGCGTCTCATGGGGACGCTTCCGACCCTTGGCTACGACGTGATCTGCTTGCCGAAGACCTCGCCGCTCCAGCGTGCCGACTTCGTGCTGGCAACGCTCGACGGCGTCGCGGCCTGATCACGCCGTTACTCGGCCGCCTCGCGATGCGGGATGCCCTGCTCGACGTCGAGTTGCAGGATATCATTGAAGCGGTTGAAGGCGCCGCACAGCGCGATCCGCCAGGTCAGCTCGACGACCTGCGCTTCCGAAAAATGCTCGCGCAGGCGGGCAAAGATCTCGTCGCGGGTCTTGTTCCAGTTGCTGGTGACGGCGATCGAATACTCGACCACGAGCCTGTCGACCGCGTCGAGCTCCGGATGATCCTTGTAATCGAGCAGCCTTTCGACGCCTTCCTCGGAGACGCCCTGCACCGCGAGCTTCGGCGCGTGGTGCGCGACGCAATAGTCGCATTTGTTGAGCAGCGACACCGTCACCAGCGCCAGTTCGAGATGCCGCTTCGAAAGCATCGCCTCGTCGGCGAGATCGACCAGCAGCGACCACATGTGCTTGAAGATCGGCGGCCGCTGCGCCATCACGCCGGCCTGGTTCTCGAACGCGCCGTAGGTCGTCATCTTGTCCCACAGCGGCTGGAGCTCGGACGGCAGGTCGTTCTTGGTTTTGATGGACACGCGTGGCATGGGCCTTCCTCGGATCGGAATTGAACCGGCACAGCCTGCCTCCGTCCAGCGGCAGCGGCAAGCACCGCGCCCGATGTCCGGCGCCGCAGCCTCGTCCGATCACGCCTTGTTCGGTTCGCCCTGGGTGTTGCGCAGCAGATTGTCGCGCAGCCGGGCGACGCTCTGCTGCACGACGGGAAACTCGTCACCCAGCCCGGTGGCGTCCCTGAGGGACACCGTGATGTCCTCGTCGAGCAGACGCCGGCCCTCAGCCGTCAGGCTCACCCGCACCTGCCGCTCGTCGGCGGGATCGCGGGCGCGGCGAACATAGCCGGATAGTTCCAGCTTCTTGAGGATGGGGGTCAGCGTGTTGGATTCCAGGAACAGCCGTTCGCCGAGCGTGCTGACGGTCAGCTCGTCCGCCTCCGACAGCGCGATCAGCGCGATGTACTGGGTATAGGTCAGCCCGACCTTGTCGAGGATCGGCTTGTAGGCGCGGCCGAACGCCAGGTTGGCGGAATAGACCGCAAAGCACAGGAAATTCGAGAGTTTTCGGTCCTTGGTTTCGGCCTTGGCCTCAACCTTCGGGGAACGGGTCATGCGCGCCTCCGGAACTTGTGAAGTCGGATGAATATAAATCGTATCCGATTAAATCGGAAGTGCTTGACACCGACGGTCAGGCAATCTATTTCACCCGCATCCGATTTGATCGGATACGATTTAACTTCCAAAGGAGTTCGCCATGACCGCCACTGCAAAAGTTCTCTTCACCGGAAAGACCCACACCACCGCCGGCCGCGACGGCGCCGCGCGCTCGCGCGACGGCTTCCTCGACATCAAGCTGCCGCAGCCGCATCCGGCCGCCGAAAACCTGTTCGGCGCCGCCTGGTCGGCCTGCTACATCGGCGCGATCGGGCTCGCCGCCGCCCAGCGCGAGGTCAAGCTGCCCAGCGAGCCCGAGGTCGACGCCGAGATCAATCTCAACCAGGCCGGCGGCGCCTTCTTCCTGAGCGCGCGCCTCAACGTCCACATCCCCGGTGTCGAGCGCGCAGTGGCCCAGGAGCTGATCGAGGCCGCGCACGGCATCTGCCCCTACTCCAAGGCGGTCCACGGCAACATCGAGGTCACGACCACGCTCGTCTAAGCAGACGTGAGCATCGACATGCAAACCAGGCACCTCATCAACCAACGCGGACCGGCGGCACACCGGACCGGTCCGCGGTCGCACCACTTCAGGAGTTCGAGATGACCGGCAAGCTGATCACGACGACGCGCGTCCTCGCAAGGGCCGCCGTGCTCGCCGCAAGTTTCCTGACCATTCCCAGCGCGCAGGCGGAACAGCCCGCCGGCATCACGCGAACCGACCTGCAACGCCATGATCTCAGCGCGGGCGGACGTGAAGCCGCCCAGGTGCGGGTCGACATCGCGCCGGGCAAAGCGTTCGGCCGGCACACGCATCCGGGCGAGGAGATCATCTACGTGCTCGCCGGCACGTTCGAATACGACGTTGCGGGCAAGCCGCCGGTGACGCTGAAGGCGGGCGACGTGCTGTTCATTCCGGCCGGTACCGTGCACGCCGCGAAGAACGTCGGCGACGTCACCGCCAGCGAGCTTGCCACCTATATCGTCGAGAAGGGCAAGCCGCTGCTGACGCTGGTGAGGTGATCCCGACCTGCCCCGGCTGCCGGATCGGGCGGGCGGCATGGGATCTGTTTCACTTCGTGCACTGCACCGTTTGACGCGATGGCCGCGCGTTGAAAATGGCAAAGCTGAGTGCGGCCATGATCCACACGCCGATGCCGCCGTAAAGCATCACCCAGCCAAAGCCGCTCGCCAGCGCCTGGTGAACGACGGACCCTGTCAGCTCTGGCGCCGAGAGCGCCTCGCCTGCCGCGATCCGCTCGGCCGTCAGGCGCAGTTGCGCGCCGTCCAGTCCCGGCAGCACCGCCTTCAGATGGGCCAGCACGCCGCTGGCCAGAATAAACCCCATCAGCGCGATGTTGAGTGCCAGCGAGACCATGCGCGCGCTCATGTCGATGCCGGAGGCCATGCCGGCGCGGTCGCTGGAGACGGAGCCTGTGGTCGTGTTGGTCACCGGCGTGTTGGTGATGCCGAGGCCGATCCCGGCGATCAGGCAGCCCGGAAGCATCGTGGTCCAATCGGCAAGCGCGGCAGCGCTGCCGATCTTCATCAGGATGAATCCGGCGCCGATGGTGAACAGCCCCGCCGGAATGATCAGGCCCGGCTGATAGCGCAGCGACAGGCGTTCGGCGAACGGCGGCATCACCAGCGTCGGCAGCGTGTAGGCGAGCAGCGCAAGGCCGGCCGATACACTGTCATAGCCGAGGCCGGACTGAAACCAGATCGGCAGATAGATCATGAACGGCCAGTAGCTGAGGTTCATCGCCGACGAACCGACGATCGAGCCGGAGAAGGCCGGAATCCTGAACACCGAGAAGTCGAACATCGGGCGCCGGCTGACCTTCTCGGCAACCAGGAAAGCGACGAAGCTCGCGGCGGAGGCGCCGAGGATCGCAAGTCCCCTCACGCTGGCGAAGCCGAGATCCGGTCCCTGCGTGATGTAGAAGGCGAGGCAGAACACGGCCAGAGACATCGTGACGATGCCTGCGACGTCGAGTGAGCTCGCCTTCGGATCCCTGGATTCGTGCACGCCGCCGAGCGCAAGCACGAACGCCACGGCCGCGAACAGCACATGGACGAGGAATACCCATTCCCAACTCAGCGTCGCAACGACGGCGCCACCGATGATCGGCCCGAAGCCGAGACCGATGCCGAAGATCACGCCCCACCAGCCCCAGGCGGCGGCACGCACCTTGCCGCCCTGGAATTCATGCGACAGCACGGCAATCTGGCAGATCAGCAGCGCGCCGCCGCTCAAGCCCTGCAGAAACCGGGCAACGATCAGCATCTCGACATTGCGGGCGACGCCGCAGACCAGCGATGTGAGGCCGAACGCTGCGATCGCAACAAGGAAGACGCGCTTGCGCCCGTAGCGATCCGCCACCGCGCCGACCGCCATCAACACGGTGGTGACCGCGATCGTGTAGGCATTCATGATCCACTGCAGCTGCTTGAAATCGGCGTGCAACACACGCTCCAGCGTCGGCAGGATCGCGGGGATGCTGGAAATCTCGAGTCCGAACATCAGGCAGGCAAGACAGACGGCGGACAGTACGACGGCACCGCGACGGCTCAGTTCAGTGGACATGGTTCGGCCTTTGCTGTTGCGAGCCGACGGCATACCGCACGCTGCTGCCAAGGTGCTGGCAGCAGCGTTGGGCCGGACGACTCACGATGTATTGAGCCGCGTTGCCGGAAATCGGGTGGCCGCAGCGCTTCACGACAGAAGCTAGTCGCGGCTTGAGCATTGGTGAATTGGATGACTAGATATTTCAGAGACAACAAATCCGGATCAATGACATGACCCTCGACGTCGACGCCGTGAAAGCCTTCGTGACCATCGCCGACCTCAAGAGTTTTACGCGCGCTGCTGAAGCACTCGGCAGTACTCAGGGCGCGGTCAGCGTGAAGCTGAAGCGCCTGGAGAACCAGATCGGCCACCGGCTGCTCGAGCGAACACCGCGGCTGGTCCGCCTCTCCGCACAGGGCGCCGAGTTTCTCGCGCCCGCGCGCGAACTGCTCGCCGCGCATGACCGCGCCGTCGCAGGACTGTCGAAAGCCCGCCACCGCTTCACGCTCGGTATCGCCACCCATGTCGGCGGCGCCGAGCTTCCGACCCTGCTGGCGCGGCTGCACGCCTACGACCCATTGCTCACCATCGAGGTCCGACTGGAGGACTCCCGCGATCTGCTCCAAGCCTATGACCGCGGCGACATCGATGCCGCAATCATCCGCCGCGAGGACGACCGGCGCGACGGCGCGGTACTGGCGACCGATCACTACGGATGGTACGCCACGCCGGATTTTGCCTACCGCCCCGCTGAGCCGCTGCGGCTGGCGGCGTCCTCGCCATCCTGCGGCGTGCTCAACGTCGCCACGCGCGCGCTCGCGGCGGCGGGGATCGCCTGGACGGAAGTCTTCCTCGGCTGCGCGTCCTTTGCCGTCGCCGATGCTGTCGCCGCGGGCCTTGCGACCTCGGTATTCTCCCGCCGGCTGGTGCCTGCGGGTACCGTCGAGGTCAGCCGGCGGTTCGGCCTGCCCGCCCTTCCGCCGTCCGAGATCGTGCTGCTGTCGGCGCTGTCGGATGCAAAGTCCCGCGCGATCCTGAAAACCCTCGTCGCCGCCTTTCGCGAGCATTTCCGCCTGCCGCCGACTGCGGACAGCGCCGCGGACTCCAAGCCCGTCGCCGCGGCTCTCGGTTCCTGAGCGACGCGTCACGCCTGCTATCGTGCGGCGGCGCGCTTTCCCTCGAACAGCGCGCGCTCCGACGCCAACGCCCTGGCGAGAAAGTCGAGCGTGGCGCGGATGCGCGCGGTGCGCTTGAGATCGTCATGGGTCAACAGCCACAACGCCGATCGCGGCTCGGCCAGCGCCTTCGGCGTCAGACGGCGCAACTGGGGGACTAGGTCGCCGACATAGCAAGGCAGCAGCGCAAGTCCGAGGCCTGCGGCCGCGGCATCGCGCAGCGCGGGAAGCGCGTCGACGCGGCAGGCGATGCGCGCCGCATGCAGGTTCGCGCGCATCCAGCCGGCGATCACGGTCCCGGCCAGCGCGTCATCGAGCCCGATCCAGTCATGTGCGGTCAGCTCCTTGCGGTCGCGCCGGGCCAGATAGGAACGCGATCCATAGACCGCGTGGGCGATCTCCGCGATGCGCCGCCCGATCAGCAGTTCAGACGGCGCCGGCGTTGGACGGATGGCGATCTCCGCCTCGCGGCGGGTGAGATTCGCCATCGTGTTCGAGATCACGATCTCTGGCTGAATCTCAGGATGCGCGGCGCGCATCGCCGGCAGATGCCGCATCAGAACCACGCCGAGCGTGTCCGTCGTCGTGATCCGCACCACGCCTGACGGCCGCAAGTCCTGCCCCGACAGCTTCCGCTCCAGCGCAAGCACCTCGTCCTCGAGACGGGCCGCCGATATCGCCGCCATCTCGCCGGCCGGCGTCGGCGAATAGCCATCGCGAAAGCGCTCGAACAGGCGCGTTCCGATCGCGGCCTCGATCGCACCGAGGCGGCGGAACACCGTCGAATGCGTGACGCCCAACCGGCGCGCCGCGCCGGACAGGCTCTCCTCCCGGGCGATCGCAAGCACAAGACGAAGGTCGTTCCAGTCCAGGGCACTTTGCATTCTTGCAAACTCGATTGGCACATCTCGATAATACCTTATCACAAATGGACAGGCCAATTTCCACCCGACGATCCCGGCGACCGGCTGCGCCTCAGCGAGGCGCCAACGAGAGGATTTGGCGAGTGACCAGTGAAACTGCCGAGACGGCACACATCCACGAGGCCGGTGACGCGGCCGCCGATCCGCGCAGGTGGCTCGCCCTGCCCGTGCTGCTCACCGGCGCTTTCCTGCCGATCCTCGACTTCAACGTCGTCAACCTTGCCTTGCCGGCCATCCGTGACAATCTCGGTGCCAGCGCGAGCGAGGTGCAGTTCGTGATCTCGGCCTATGCCGCGACCTATGCCGTGTTCCTGATCACGGGCGGCCGGCTGGGCGATCTGTTCGGGCGACGGCGGATGTTTCTGACCGGCGTCGCCGGCTTCACCATTGCCTCCGTGCTGTGCGGCATCGCCTGGTCGCCCACAATGCTCGTCGCCGGACGCATCCTGCAGGGGCTCGCCGCAACCGTGATGGCGCCGCAGGTGCTGGCCTCGATCCGCGTGCTGTTTCCGGCCGCCGAACAGGGCCGCGCGCTTGGCTTCTATGGCGCGACCTTCGGCCTCGCCAACATCTGCGGCCAGGTGCTCGGCGGCGTGCTGGTCTCGGCGCATCCATTCGGATTGGCCTGGCAAGCGATCTTCCTGATCAACGTGCCGATCGGCCTCCTCGCCTTCATCGGCGGCCTCGTGTTCCTGACCGATTCCCGCGCCGTCAAAGCACAGCGGCTCGATCTCGGCGGCGTCGTCCTGCTGTCACTCACGCTCGGTCTGCTGGTCTATCCGCTGATCGAGGGCCGCGAATCCGGATGGCCCGCCTGGATCGTCGCGATGCTGCTGGCCGCGCCGCTGATGTTGTCCGCTTTCGTCCGGTTTGAAGCACGCCTGTCGGCCCGCGGCGGCGATCCGCTGGTTGCACTCGACCTGCTGCGCAACAGCGACTTCATGATCGGGCTGGTGATGGCGCTGGCCTTCTACATGCTGTCGTCGTTCTACCTGACCTTCGCGGTCTACCTGCAAAGCGGACTGCATCAGTCGCCGCTCGCCGCCGGGCTCGCCACCCTGCCCTTCGCCACCGGGTTCTTTCTCGCCTCGCTGGCGTCGTCCTACGTCATGCAGCGGCTCGGCGTCCGCGCGCTGACCTTGGGCTTTGCGTTTCAGGTGGTCGGCTTCGGGGCGGTGATGCTGGCGGTCGGCGGCGCACTGCCGCGCGGTCTCGATGCTGGCCTGCTCTGCGGCGGCATCGGGTTCGGCATCGTGATGCCGTCGGTGATCAAGGCCGTGATCGGCAACATCGATCCGCGACACGCCGGGCTCGCATCCGGGATGATGATCTCGACCTTCCAGATCGGCGCCGCACTCGGCGTCGCGATCATCGGCGGCGTCTTCTACAGCCTGCTCGGACCACGGCCTGGCGCAGACGACTATGCGCATGCCTTCACCATCGCGCTCGGCTGCAATGTGGCGCTGCTGGCGCTCGGCGGTTGGCTGTCGTTGTGGCTGCCGCGCGAACCAGCGGCAGGCTGAACGCGCAGCTATCGCGACGCCGGAAACAACAGGTACAACATCGTGGCTGCAAGCAACGTGATCGTGGCAAGGCCCGCCGACAGATACAGCGCAGCGGCATTGCCCACGCGGTCGATGACAATGGCATAGATCAGCGGCGCCGCCGCAGGCAGGATGAAGCTCGGGACGATCAGCCGGCCGGCCAGAGTGCCATAGCTGCGGTGGTCGAACAGGATTAGCGGCAACGTTCCCCGCGTGATGGTCAAAATGCCGTTGCAGGCGCCGTACAGCAGCGCGAAGGCGATCGCCATTTCCGTCGATGCGCCGCTGAACAGCCCGGCGATGAAGGAAAGCGGCATGATCAGACAGGCTGCGAGATTCAGCACGACCGGATCGAGCCGCCTGCCGAACAGGATCTCGCAGAGCCGCGCGGCGGATTGGCCGATGCCGCGCAGCGTCGCGATCCATACCGCAACCGTGACGGTGAGCCCAAGGCCGGAGAGCACCGCGATCATATGCGCGGACATGCCGGCGTTGAGGAAGTTGGCGCCCGTCATGATGACGGCATAGAGCGCTCCGGCAGCCGCGAGCTGCCGCCGCGTCACAGCGCGGGGCTGCCGCGGCGCCGGCTCGCCGCTGCTTGCGAGCCCGGCAAACCGCGTGTTCGGAATCATGAGATGAAGCGGGATCGTCAGAAGCGCGAAGCCGGCATAGGCCAGTAGCGAGATGCGCCAGCCGAGATGCTCCGACAGGATGTGACCGAGCGGCCAGAACACAGTGGCGGCCAGGCCGCCGAGCAGCGTGATCCCGGACATCGCGCGGCGCGCCTGCGGCCCGCCGATCCGCGCCAGCGCCGCGAACGCGGCATCATACAGCGTCAGCCGCATGCCGACGCCGAGCACGATCCACGCCGCGTAATACGATCCGACGTGATGCGCGATGGCGAGGCCGGCGCAGCCGGTTGCATTGACCAGCGCGCCGACCACCATGACCGCGCGGCCGCCGCGGCGATCGACCCATTTGCCGGCGAGCGGCGACGTCACGCCCATCACCAGCAGCGCAACGGCAAAACCGCCATAGACGATGTCGCGGCTCCAGCCGAGGTCCGCGCCGATCTGCTCGCCAAACCCGCCGATCAGATAGTAGGTCGCGCCCCACGAGATCAATTGTGCAAGCCCGAGGGCGGCAACGACACGATGCGCGATCACCACGATGGCGCATTCTGCGCCGGCGGCGCGGTGTCACCCGGCCCGAGCGGCCGCTGCATCAGCACGGTATCGACCCATTGCCCAAGCTTGAAGCCGACCGATTTCAGCGTCCCCGCCGGCTGAAAGCCCATGCGACGGTGCAGCGCGATCGATCCGGCGTTGCCGCTGTTGCCGATCACGGCGAGCATCTGCCGCCACGGTCCCGCTTCGACACGCGCGATCAGCGCCCCGAGCAGCGCGACGCCGATCCGCCGCCCACGCATGCTTTCCAGCACGTAGACCGAATCCTCAATGGTGTGGCGATAGGCCGGCCGCGGCCGGTACGATGTCGCGTAACAGTAGCCGCCGACCAGACCGTCGACATCGGCGACGAGATACGGCAGCCCCGCCGTCAGCACGGCGTCGCGGCGGCGGAGCATCTCGTCCACCGTCGGCGACACTTCCTCGAACGTCGCCAGCCCGTTCAGCACGTGATGCGCATAGATGCGCTGCACGTCGGCCATGTCGTGGTCTTCGGCGTCGCGGATCACGACCTTGCCGGTGGCGCCTGCCATCCTGTCTCCTTCGTCGGCATTGCCCGAGATGTTGCCGAAGGATGCCGCCGCGCAATATATAAGTGAAGCTTTGCCAGCTTATGCAGAGCATAAGAGATACTTTGATGAAGAACCTCAATCTGGGCTATCTCGAGAGCTTCCGGGCGGTGATCGCGATGGGCAGTTTCTCGGCCGCCGCCGAACGGCTGCAGCTCTCGCAGCCCGCGGTGAGCCTGCAGGTGCGGCAGCTCGAGCGCAGCCTCAATGCGACCCTGATCGAGCGGGTCGGGCGCAAGGCGCGGCCGACCGCGGCCGGCGCGGCGCTGCTCGCGCATGCCGAACAGATCGACGCGGCCGTGACATCGGCCGTCGATGCCGTCGCGCAACAGACCAGCGGAACCGGCCGGGTGCGGCTCGGCACCGGCGCGACCGCCTGCATCTTCCTGCTGCCGCCGGTGCTGAAGGCGCTGCGCACTGCGCTGCCCTCGCTCGAGATTACGGTCACGACGGGCAACACCGCCGAGATCGCCAAGGCGGTCGAGGATAACACGCTCGACATCGCTCTCGTCACGATGCCGGTGTCGGGACGAAGCTTTGAGATCACGCCGGTGCTCGATGACGAATTCGTCCTGATCGCGCCGCGCGACCTGCCGCTGCCCGCGCGGATCACACCGGCGGTGCTGGCGACCAAACCGGTGCTGCTGTTCGAGCCCGGCGGCAATACGCGCCGCACCGCGGACGAATGGCTGGCGCGCGGCGGCGTGTCGCTGAAGCCGCTGATGTCGCTCGGCAGCGTCGAAGCGATCAAGGAAATGGTGCGCGCCGGCCTCGGCTGCGCCGTGCTGCCGGGCATGGCCGTTCCGGCACAGCCGAAGCAGCGCGACCTGGTGGTCCGCTCGCTCTCGCCAAAGCTCTATCGGCGGCTCGCTGTCGTGATCCGCCGCGACAAGCGGCTCGATCGCGGGCTGCGGCAGACATTGTCGGCGCTGAAGGCACTCTCATCACAAGCACGATGAGGGAGGACGCCGCACGTCCTCCCTCACGCAGATCTCTCAGGTGATCTCTCTCACGTCGCCTTGCGCTCTTCCTCGGCGGCCTTGCGGAATGCCTTCACGCCGGCATCGGTGACCTGGTCCCATTTCGCATTCGTCGTGGCTTCGGCATCATAATTGTCGTGCCAGTTCCACCATTTGTACGGCGGCGTCTGCGGATAGCCGGCCGGCGAATCCTCCCAGACTTCCTGGCGGCCGAGCGGCGTGATGTCGAGATAGCTCCACACCGTGCCGAACGCCTCGTCGCCGCGGCTGTTGACGAAATAGGTGCGGAAGATCCGATCGCCGTCGCGGAAGAACACGTTGTGGCCGTGCCATTCGGCGACGCCGAAATCGGCGTCAAAGCTGTCCGTGATCGTGTACCAGGGCATCTCCCAGCCCATCCGTTCCTTGAGCCTGACGATGTCGGCCTGCGGCGCACGCGAGGCATAGACCAGCGTGGTGTCGCGCTGGTTGAGATGCGACAGATGGCTGACCTGGTCGGCACCGAGCGAGCAGCCGCGGCAGGCGTGGTCCGGCCAGCCGAACACGCCGGGCTCGAAGAAGGCGCGATAGACGATCAGTTGCCGGCGGCCCTCGAACAGGTCGCGCAGGCTGACCTTGCCGTTCGGTCCTTCGAACACATACGGCTTCTCGACCGCCATCCACGGCATCCGCCGCCGCTCGGCGGCGAGCGCGTCACGCGCCCGCACCTGGGCCTTCTCCTTCACCAGCATCTGCAGGCGCGCCTGCTCCCACGCCGCGGGGGACACGACGGGCGGGGTCTGCATGGCGCCCTGACTGTTTTCGGCTGATTTGTTCATGATGGTCTCCATCTTCCGAATTGAGACGAACTCCGGCACCGGAACCCAGTTCCCCTGCCGTCCGCGGTTCGTCGTTGGTCATGCGCCAACCTCGCGCAGAGTGACCGATCGGTGGGAGTGACAAGTGTGTCGGGATTTGCGCGCCATGGCCGCGCCTCGAGGTCTCACCGCGCACCATAATTGCAATATGCTTGCATATTGCAATTATCCATGCGAGCCTCGGCGCCATGAGACCGCCTGCTCCGGTCCCCGACGACGATCTGAAGCTCAGCGCCTGGCTGCCTTACCGCCTGTTCCTGGTCGCTGCGCAAATCGCGCGCCCGCTGGAAGATTTCTACGGCGAGACGTTCGGACTGAGCCAGGCGGGCTGGCGCATCCTCGCCGTCATCGCCGAGCGCAACGGCGCCAATGCCTCCGAGATCGGGCGCGCCTGCGCGCTCGATCCGTTCGCGGTGAGCCGCGGCATCGGCCAGCTCGTCGAACTCGGCTTTGCCGTGCGGCGTCCCGGCAGGATCGACCGGCGCTATGCCGCCGTGAGCATCACGCGGAGCGGCCGGGCCGCCTTCAACCGAATCGCCGCCCTCGGCCGCACGATCGAGACGCGCCTGCTCGCACGCCTCGCTGACGCCGAGCGTGCAATGCTCGACTCCGCCGTCGGCAAGCTCGAAGCGGAAAGTGCGCGCATCGGTGCCGGCGGCTGGCGTTCGCTGCTAGAGGACGACGGCTCATCATGACGGCCCTGCTGTTCGCGCTAACCGCGTTGCTCTGGGGCGGCGGCGCGCTGGCAACCGCGATGCAGGCCGGCGTCACGGCCGCACCGTGGTCGGTGGCGTTGCGCATGGCGCTCGCCGGCGTCATTCTGCTCGGCTACGGATGGCTGCGCGGCGTAGCCTTGGCAATTCCCCGCAACGACGTGCCGGCCGTCGCACTGCAGGGCGTGCTGTTCTTCGCCGTCGCCTTCATCGCCTTCTACGAAGCGACCGCACGGATGCCGAGCGGGCTAGCGGCGCTGGTGTTGTCGACGTCGGCGCTGTTCGCGGCGCTGATGGCGCGTGCCGCGCTCGGCGTCCCGATTTCGTCGGGCTTTGTCTGGGGCGCCGTCTGCGGCGTGCTGGGCCTCGCCGTGATCGTCCTGCCGCGCGTCGCGTCGCCGGGAGCCACATCCCCGGCCGGTTTCGCGTGGGCGCTGGCCGCGGCGGTCGCGACCGGCGCGGGGACCACGCTTGGCGCACGCAATCAGCGCGCCGGACTGCCTGTCGTCGCCGTGCTCGGCTGGGGCGCACTTGCGGGCGCAGCGGCGAGCGCGCTGTGGGCCGTGGCAACAGGCGTGCACTTCGCAGCCGACCTGTCTTTGGCCTACCTGCTCAGCTTCGTCTATCTCGCGGTCGCCGCGTCGTGCGTCACCTTCATGCTCTATTTCGAGCTGGTGCGCCGGCTCGGTCCCGGCCGCGCCGCCTACACGCTGGCCGTGGTGCCGCTGATCGCCCTGGTTCTGTCCGCGCTGTTCGAGCACCTCGCCCTCGGCTGGCCTGTGCTCGCCGGTGCCGCCGCGATCCTCGCCGGCAACATGCTGGTGCTGTCGCGGTAAGGCGGAGTTGGTTGGCCTGGGGTATTTCGCCGCGGGATCGGCCTGATCTTTCGCCGCGGCACTACGCGGACATTGTCCGGCGCGCATACGCTGCACCGGCCTCGAAGGCGATTGATCTTGTGTCGCGACACCGCCAATGTGACTGCGATGCTCAGCCTGCGCCAGCTTCAGCAATTCCTCGCCGTCGCCGACTCCATGAGTTTCCGGCAGGCCGCCGAGCGCCTCAACATGGCGCAGCCGCCGCTCACCGCGTCGATCCGCCAGATGGAGGACCAACTCGGCGTGCGGCTGTTCGAGCGCACCAACCGGATCAGCGGCCTCACCGCAGCCGGCCAGGTGCTGCGCGACGAAGCCCGGCGCACCATTGCGCAGGCGGAACGAGCCGTCGCGCTGACGCAACGCGCCGCCGCGGGGCTGACCGGCTCGCTGCGGATCGGCTTTGTCGCCACCGCGGTCCGCCACATCGTGCCGAACCTGATCGCCAATTTTCGCGAGACCCATCCCGAAGTGGCGCTCGAGCTGATGGAGGCCCCGACCGCGCGGCAGGCCGCAGCGCTGCTGGACGATCGCCTCGACCTCGGCATCGTCGCGCTGCCGCTTCCCGCCGGCACGGAGCAGCACATCGCGACGCGCACCGTGCTGCGCAGCGAGCTCGTCGCAGCCCTGCCTGCCCGGCACGACTTGGCACGGCAGCCGCAGGCGCCCTTGCCGCTGGCTGCGCTGGCGCGCGAGCCATGGATTCTGTTTCCTGCCAGTGAGGGGCCCGGGCTTCACGACCGGGTGATTCGCGCCTGTGCCGCCGCCGGCTTCGCGCCTCAGGTCGCGCAGCGTGCCGTGCAGATGGAAACCATCGTCGGGCTCGTCGCCGCCGGGCTTGGCGTTGCGCTGGTGCCGGCGTTGTTCAGAACGGCCGGTTGGGAGTCCGTCGTGTTCCGCGGAATCGACGGCGGCGCCTCGCCTGTGCCCTATGAGGTCGCACTGGCCTGGCGGCGCAATGACAGCTCGCCAGCACTGGCGGCACTACTCGCCTCGCGCGATGCCGCGGCTTCCGACTAGCGGGGCCAGGGGAGCGATACGGCGGCTGTATCGCGTCTTGAGGCAATCGGTATTGGATCAACAGCCGATGCCTTCCTAGACTCCGGGAATGTTCAGACAGCGATCGGTTGCAAACCTCATGAAGCATTTCGTCCTGACGCTGGCGGCGCTGGCACCCGGAGCTGGCGAGCCGGCGAACGCCACCGAAGCCGTGGTCTCGCGGCACGACTTTCACGTCACGACCGACGATGGCATGCGTCTATGCGTGCGCGAGCTGCGCGCGCCTGGCGGCCGTCCCCGACAACAGCCGTTGATCCTGATCCACGGTGCGCGCGTGCCTGGCATCGCCAGCTTCGACCTCGCGGTGCCCAATGGCTCGCTCGCCGCAGACCTCGTCGCGCGCACCGGGCGGGCGGTCTACGTGATGGACATCAGGGGCTACGGCTGTTCGCAGCGCCCGCCGGAGCTGGAGCAGCCGGCACATGCCAGCCGTCCTGTCGTGCATGCCCATGAAGCCGCACGCGACATCGCGGCCGTGGTTGCAGCGGCGCGGCAAAGATCGGACAGCGAGAGCGTCGCGCTGCTCGGCTGGGCCACCGGCGGCATGTGGGCCGCCTATTACAGCGCACAACACCCCGAGCGCGTCGCTGATCTGGTGACGCTCAACGCGATCTACGGCGGCTCGGACCGGCATGCCCAGCTTGGGCCGGGCTCGCCCAACAGCGATCCCGCGCATCCCGACCGCATCAACCCTGGCATCGGCGCCTACGCCCGCAACGATGCCAACTCGCTGCTGCCCGGCTGGGACCGGTCGATCCCGATCGCGGACAAGGCGACCTGGCGCGATCCTGCGCTGGTTGCCGCCTATCAGAAGGCTGCGCTCGACAGCGATCCGCAGTCGTTCAGCCACAATCCGCCGGCGTTCCGCGCGCCGATGGGCGCGATCGAGGACAGCTTTTATCAGGCGAGCGGACGGCGCCTGTTCGACGCGTCGTCGATCACGGCGCGGACGCTGGTGGTCCGCTGCGAGCACGATTTCTGGAGCCGGCCCGAGGATGCGGATGCCTTCGCGCACGACGCCGTGCGCGCGGCTGCGCTGCGCGTCGTCACGCTCAAGGGCGCGACGCATTATGTGCATCTCGACCGACCGGAGCGCGGACGTGACGAGCTGCTGCAGGAAGTTGTCTCCTTCCTCGCAAACTGACGCCCGCTACTTTTCCAGCCCCTGCTTCTCGATCCAGTCCTTGACGAGTTTGGCGATGTCGTCCGAGTTGCGGTCCATCATCATCATGTGGGTGTTGCCCTTGATCCCCAGCTTCGGCAGTTCGAACGTATCGACCTTGCCGCCGGCGGCCGCGATCGCCTGGCCCCATCTGGTCGGGTTGACGGCGAGCTTCGCCCACACCGGAACGCGGTCGAGGAAATCGCCCCACACGATCAGATGCGGCACGCCCTTCAGCCTGGCGGCGTCGGCCTTGGTCGGGTCCGGCGCTCCCGACGGCTCGAGCGCGATCAGCGCCTTCACCTTGTCGGGCGCATTGAGCGCGGCGGTGAAGCCGAAATTGCCGCCCTGGCTGTGCACCACGACGATGCACGGGCAGATCTTCTGCACCAGCGCGTCATAGGCTTTCTGCGTCGCCGCATCATTGGTCGCCCAACGCGGGATGCCCTGCTTGGCGAACTGGTCGAACGCCTCGATCGGAAACTGCTCACCCTCGAACGCTTCGCGTTTGCCGCCGACCTCGTAAGCAGGCCCGATCCGGAACAGCTCCCAGGCCTCCTTCTTGGGCCGGAAGAACGGCTCGCTCTTGAAGATTTCCGGATAGCGCGCCCAGGAGGCGCGGCCGCGCTCGACCGCGTCGGAGACGTAGACGTCGTAGCCGGCGTTGAGGAAGAATTGCTGCCAGCCCGGCTTGCCGTCGGGCTTGGTCTCCCAGGTCACGCCGGAGAGGCCGCCACCGTGCCACAGCAGCAGCGGCAGCTTCGACTTCGGATTCGCCTGCTTGACGAACTGCACATACATCTGCTCGACCTCGAATTCGCCGTTCGGATCGACCTTGATCGGCGGCGCGCCAGGCGAGAACACGATCTCTTTCGAAGGCAGTCCATTCAGCGTCTCGGTGTGGCCGCCGATATGGAAGCTGCCGACCTCCTTGACCAGGTAATCGGCGGCGGCCGGCGTTGCCGCCACAACGGCCGCCAGAGCAAATGCGATGCTGCGCATGAAGTGTTTCCCCCATATCGATGCTTGTTGTGGGCGGCATTGTCATGCCGTGCACCAACCCAGTCAATTTTCGCAGGCCCGGGAGCAATCCGGCAAAAAATCATGACTGAAACGTCCGCGGCTCTGCTGTTGGCTTGACCAGCAGACAATATCTGACTAAAGTCAGATATATGCTCGATCCTGTTTCCCGCGTCCGCCGCTTCAACCGTGCCGTGACCTCCGCCGTCGGCGCGCTCGACACCTCGTTCCTCGGCCGCGGCCGGCCGCTTGGCGCAGCGCGCGTGCTGAATGCGATCGGGCACGGCCGCGCCGATGTCGGCGACATCAGGGATTATCTCGGGCTCGATTCCGGCCTGATGAGCCGTCTGTTGCGGACCCTGGAAGACGAAGGGCTGATCGAAACGACGGTGCATGGCGGCGACGCGCGCCGCCGCATCGCCCGCCTGACGGCGGCCGGCCGGCGCGAGTTCAACGCCTATGAGGCGCTCTCCAACCAACAGGCCAGGGATTTTCTCGCCCGCAACGCGCAGCGCGACGCCCTGCTGGCGGCGATGGACATGATTGCCTCGGCGCTGGGGCGCGAGAGCACCGCATTGACCGAGATGGACCCACGGAGCGACGAGGCGCGCTATTGCCTCGGCGAATATTACGCCGAGCTGGCGCGGCGCTTCAAACAGGGTTTTGACGTCAAGCTGTCGCGCGACCCCGACGCCAAGGACATGGTGCGTCCGCGCGGCAGCTTCATCGTGGCGATGTCGGACGGCCTGCCGGTCGGCTGTGTCGGGCTGAAAGGCAGCGGCAGCGAATTGGCGGAGATCAAGCGGCTGTGGGTCGCACCCAGCGCGCGCGGCCTCGGCCTCGGCCGCCGCCTGATCGACGCTGCCGAGAGCGCTGCGCGCGAGCTTGGCATCGCGGTGCTGCGGCTCGACACCAACAGCGCGCTGGCGGAAGCCGGCCAACTCTACCGCAAGAGCGGCTGGACCGAGATCCCGCGCTTCAACGACGACCCCTACCCCGATCTGTTCTTCGAGAAGCGCCTCTGAGCCGCGCGCCGCTTCCGCATCGGCGTGTTGTCGGGCGCGATGCGCTGGCCTAAGACACCGGGATGACCATCCGCCCCATCGTCCGCTATCCCGATCCGCGGCTTGCGCTCCCGGCGGAGGCCGTGGCCGTGTTCGACGACGCGCTGCGCGAGCTGGCGCAGGACCTGCTCGAGACCATGCACGCCGCCCCCGGCATCGGGATCACCGCCCCGCATATCGGCGTTGCCCTGCGCGTCGTGGTGCTCGACCTCGGCGCCGGCGAAGGACCGTGGACCTATGTCAATCCGGAGATCATCCGGACCTCGCCCGAGATGATCATGCACAAGGAAGGCAGCGTCTCGATGCCGGGCGTCACCGACGACGTCGAGCGCCACGCGGGCGTCCGCATCCGCTATCAGGACCTCGACGGCAACATGCAGACCGAGGACTCCGACGGCCTGCGCGCGGTGTGCCACCAGCACGAGATCGATCAGCTCGACGGTATGTTCTGGATCAGGCGGCTGTCACGCCTGAAACGCGAGCGGCTGATCAAGCGGTTCGAGAAACTCTCGCGAGGCTAGCTCCGCAGCCCGCATGAGCGCAGCGACATGCGGGATAGGCCGCGCGCCTTGCCGGCAATGTCATAGGTGCCTCTTGGACGTCCTCATCCCGCGGCCGCCCGCTCGATCGCGGCGATGTCGATCTTCGTCATCGTCAGCATCGCTTCCATCGCGCGCCGACCGGCGGCGCGATCGGGGCCGTTGACCAGATCGAGCAGCCGCCGCGGCGTGATCTGCCAGGCGAAGCCCCAGCGGTCGCGGCACCAGCCGCACGGCGCTTCCTGGCCGCCATTGCCGGTGACCGCGTTCCAGTAACGATCGGTCTCCTCCTGACTGTCGGTCAGCACCATGAAGCTCACCGCCTCGTTCGGCCTGTAGTTCGATCCGCCATTCAGCCCGACGAAACGCCGCCCCAGCACCGTGAACTCGACCGTCAGCTCATCGCCCTGCCCGATGCCCGGGATCGGCGACACATGGCCGGCATCGACATGGCTGTCGGGAAAGGTCGTCGCATAAAACTCCGCCGCTTCGCGGGCGCGGCCCTGATCGAACCACAGACATGTGACGAGGTCGGTCATCGCGGTCTCCTTGTTGTGGGCGCAGAGTGATTTGTGAAGCGCAAGTCGACATCATCAGCACGTCTCGGCGACAATAGTTTGGCGGTTCGTGTCCTCGCGCGCATGGCGATGCGCGGCGCCTCCGACCCGTCACGGTTGGTTTGCTCAACTTGCTCGGTGTCCTCGCCCGGCTTGCCGCTTCCCGCTAAAGCTCCGGCGTGCCCGAGATCGCAAGCCTCGTCAAAGCCTTGGCGCAGACGGGAGCGGGCGATCCAGCGTTCCAGAAACAGTCGTTACTGAAACCGATAGGCCGCGGCGTACTGAATTGCCCGGTCCATGTGCGCGATTGCGCGCGCCGGGCGATGACAGCGGCGTGTTGGAGTGGTCGTTCCGCTGCAATGATGGGCGCTCGCGCATTCCTCGCGCCGGCATGATCCTCACCAGATGCCCGGCACCAGCCTGTAACGGGTTCGCCCGGCACAGTCGACATAGCCGGGTAGCTCGGCCTTGAGCAGATCATCTTCGGAATATGCCGAATATGTCAAAGATCCATGATCCAGCAGCAGAACCGTCGGCTCGATGCGATGGCCCACCAGTTCAATGCCGCGACCAGGATCACCGCGTCCAGGGACGTGAGCGCGCGTCTTGCGGAGATGGCGGATTTCTGCCGGATCGTGCGCGGCGCGATGGACGACGGCATCAGCCGCTGGAAACGGAACCGGTCGTGAGAGGGACAGCGAAAGCGTGGCCCGCATGAGCGAAGCCGCATGCGGGACCCGGCAGAATGCGGTCGCGCCCAGAGTATCGCGGAAATCAACTAAATCACCGCGACATGCAACCTGCGATAGTACACTTTTAGTTGAGTGGCTTTTGTCGGAATAAATCGGCTGTATGGCGCCCATACTTTGCATTTATGGGGAGCGGTCCGATGGCTTGGGGTTCTCTGGCAGAGATTGTCGCGATGTTCGCGCCGAAGGCGTTCCTGGACTCGCAGGAAGTGAACTTCCCCTCATCGACCAACGACTTCTGCGCCCAGGTCGGGTATCAGGTCGATGGCGGATCGTACTATCCGCCGCCGTGGCAATGGAGCGACATCAAGACGTTCGGGCCGCAGGATTTCCTGTCGGTCCCGCCCACGGTGCCCCCCACCTTCGTGGGCGGCAATCTGTCCGAGGCGACGGCCTATGTCCACGTCAAGGCCGTGCAGGGCCAGGCCAATCTGGTCGATATCCAGTACTGGCTGTTCTACAATTTCAATGGCGCGGAGACGCTGCGGGTCGAAGCGCCCCTGGTCACACCGGGCGAGATGCCGTTGCCGCAATCCTACCATTGGGGCGACTGGGAATGCGTCACCGTTCGGGTGAACAGCAGCCTGCAGGTCGTGGCGGTCTGCTTTTCCCAGCATTCCACCGAGCAGTGGTGCCTGCCGAGCGAGGTGACGTTCACCGGTTCCAATCCCCACACCTACGTGTCGAGGGGATCGCATGCCAACCGCCCGGCGCCAGGTGGGCCGTTCTGGATCAAGGCCATCGACGTTAGCTTCGCGACGTTTGGCCCTGTCGATTACGCCGACGGCGCCGGGCAGGTCGTGGAGTACTGGAATTCGTTCGTCATCGTCGCCAACGATGCCACGGAGTACTTCCCCGACCAGCCGGCCGATCCCGGCTGGCTGAAGTTTCAGGGCAGATGGGGCCAGTCATTGTCCACGCCGCTCACCCCTAAGCAGATCGTGGAGGCGATCCTGCTGGCGGCGGGCAAGGTGCCGCTGATGACTCCGTTCACCATCGTGCTCGGGACCATCGCGGGATCGACAACCCTGGCCCTCGAATTCGTCGGCGTTATCGACCTCTCGAACGACGGTCCGACCAACCCGCCCACCAAGGGCCTGTGGCAGAACGCGCTGCCGCTCGAGCCGCCGCTGTCGAGCAAGTTCGCTCCGGCGCTGGCATCGTTCGAACAGAGCGGGGACGCGATCGAGCTGTCGCTGGTGTTCGTCGTCAACGACAGCAGCAACGAGATCTGCGCTGCGTCCACCGCCGACGCGGTGGATTGGACCACAGCGACCGAGGTCAAGCAGACCAGCCGGGCTGCGCCGTGCCTGGTGCCGTTCAACGGCGGCCTGTGCCTCGCGTTCATCTCCAACGACGGCGACCACCGGATCCTGACCTGCCTGTCGACCGACGGCCAGAACTGGGCAGGCAATTATCACACCGGCCAGACCAGCCCGGCGAGGCCCGGTTTGGCCGTGTTCGACAGCAAATTGTGGGTGGCGTTCATCTCCAACGACAGCAGCGACCGGCTGCTGATCTGCTCATCACAGGACGGCAAGAGCTGGTCGGGCAACGCGCAGGTCACCGGGCAAACGACCTCGACCGGACCGGCGCTGGCCTCGTTCAACGGAAAACTCTGGGTCGCGTTCGTTGCGAACAACAGCAGCAATCAGTTGCTGCTGTGCGCAACGTCCGACGGCAAGGTCTGGGGCGCCAACTCGCAAGTCCCATCGGCCGCGAGCCCGCAGCAACCGGCGCTGGCCGTCTTCAACGACAGGCTCTGGCTGGCGTTCGTCGACAACGACAACGATGTCTGGATCACCTCGTCCAGCGACGGCCTGCTGTGGAGCATCAAACCGAAGCCCACGGGCTTGCCGAGCTTCGCAGCCCCTGCCCTGACCGTGTTCGACGAGACGCTGTATCTCGGGTGCATCGACAGCTCAAACCGGATCACGCTGTATTCCTCGCCCGACGGTGCGAAATGGTCGAAGGGATCGGTGATATTCCCGCCTACGGTTTGAGCGGCTGCGTGAGGCGACTTTTTGCGGGGACAGCACGTAGCCCGCATGAGCGGAGCGACATGCCGGACCAGTTGTGATGCGCGGACAGGCCGGCCCCGGATATCGCTTCGCTCATCCGGCTACGCTTTTTGCTCATCAGTCGCGCGATACGGACAGGCCCGCGAGCAGCGGCGCGTACGCGGCGAGCCTGCGGGACACGAACTCGGTGAAGAGCCGCACGCGCTTCGTCTTGCGTGTCTCGCCCTGTGTCAGAAACCAGAGCGTTCCGTACATGTGCAGGTCGGTGCCCGGCACCCGCACCAGCAGGGGGTCGGCATCTCCGACGAAGCACGGCAGTGTCGTGATCCCGAGCCCCTGTCGCACGGCAACGAGCTGCGTCTCGGCGTCCACCGTCCTGAATGGCACGCCCGTGGTGCGAACCTCACCTTCGCGGGCCCAATCCGGAACTCCATGAATGCTGATGACGATCCATCGGATCGGATCAGGCGCGCCCGCACGCCACGCGGCTAATCGATCGCGGGACATATAGACGCCGCCGAATACGTCCGGTCCCTTCAGGCCGTGAAGATTGAGCGGCAGCGTCTTGCGGTCGTAGACGACGCGGATCGCAACATCGGCCTCCCGGTTGGTCAGATTTGCCAGCTCGCCCGACGACAGGATTTCCATCTCGATGTCCGGATGCAGACGCGCAAAACCGGCGAAGTCCGGCATCAGCAGGTGGGTCGCAAGCGGCGGCGCCAGCGTCACCCGCAGCAGCCCGCGCACGCTCTGATCGCGCCCGAAGACGCGCGTCTGCAGCTGATGCGACGACGCTTCCATCTGGTCCGCGAGCTCGAGGACCTCCTCCCCCGCAGCCGTCAGACGGTAGCCGGAAGGCAGCTTCTCGAACATGTGCGCCCCGAGCCGGTCCTCCAGCTGGCCGACGCGTCGCAGCACGGTCGAATGGTTCACGCCGAGGCGCTCGGCGGCGGCCCGCACCGAGCCTCCGCGCGCGACGGCAAGAAAATAGCGAACGTCATCCCAGTCGATCATGGTGCAATCCCGCACCGCAGGGGTGCGTCCTTCAAAGCCCCTGTCCAGCACATCGAACGGCATGTGGGGAGCACGTTGCAATCATCCTAGCTCCGACCGGTTCGATTTCGCACCACCGATGTGCGCGCTTCCGCACTGAACGCCTGACCTCGGCGCAGCTACTTCGAGGCTCAGGTTCTCGGGGGCCCTCCCCGGACGGATCGAAGATCGAGCCCGAAGGAAGCGTCATGCCGCACATCGGAATCGAGACGCTGTCGGACACGACGAAAGGAGAAATCATGGGAAAGCTTGAGGGTAAAGTTGCAGTCATCACGGGCGGATCGAGCGGCATGGCGCTGGCGAGCGCCAGGCGCTTCGTTGAAGAAGGCGCCTATGTTTTCGTCACCGGCCGAAGGCAGCAGGCGCTCGACGAGGCTGTCAGGCTGATCGGCCGGAACGTGACCGGCGTGCGCGGCGATGCGGCCAATCTCGACGACCTCGACCGCCTGTTCGACACGGTCAGGCGCGACAAGGGCAAGATCGACGTGCTGTACGCGAGCGCCGGCACCGGCGAAGCCGTCCCGCTGAGTGAGATCACGGAGCAGCATTTCGATGCGGCCTTCGGCCTGAATACGCGCGGCACGCTGTTTACGGTGCAGAAGGCGTTGCCGCTGTTCAACGACGGCGGATCGATCTTCATGACCGGGTCGGTGGCTTCGGTGAAAGGCTTTCCCGGTTACGGCGTGTACGCGGCGAGCAAGGCGGCGCTGCGCGCATTCGCACGCACCTGGCTCAACGAACTGAAGGGCCGGAACATCCGGGTGAACGTGCTGAGCCCGGGGCCGATCGCCACACCGATGCAGGACCAGGTTCTCACCGAGGACGCGAAGCGGATGTTCGAATCCCTGATCCCGAGGGGAAAGATGGGTCGCCCTGAGGAAATTGCGGCGGCCGCGCTGTTCCTTGCTTCGGATGATTCGAGCTTCGTGAACGGGGTCGAGTTGTCCGTCGACGGCGGCTTCTCGGCGATCTGAATATCAATGCGGATCGGAGAAACATCATGAGCTACGCGATTGTCGGGTTCGGTAAAATAGGCCAGGCCCTCGCCCGGGCCTTCGCCCGCAACAACATCAAGGTGGCCGTCGCGAGCCGCCGGCCGGCCGAGGCGTTGGCGCCGCAGGCTGGGGCGATTGGACCTGCGGTCGTCGCCGCGTCGTTGCGGGAATCGCTCGAAGCCGACACAATCATCCTGGCAGTCCGGTTCGAGGACCATCGTGAGGTTGCGAAGGCCCTGCCGAGCTGGAAGGGCAAGACGATCATCGACGCGATGAACACGTTGGCCCCGCCCGAGGAACTGGACGGTCTGCCATCCTCCGCTTTCGTCGCGAAGGCGTTCGCCGGCGCCAAGCTCGTGAAGGCCTTCAATCACCTGATTGCGGCTACCCTGGCCGCCGATCCGATCGTCGAAGGCGGCCACCGGGTCGTCTTTCTGTCTGGTGACGATGAGGAGGCGATCGCTCCGGTGGCGGCCCTGGCCAAACAACTCGGATTCGCACCCGTCAAGCTGGGAAAACTCAACGAGGGCGGCGCGCTGGTGCACGGACGCGGCGGCGTTTGGGGCCAGCTCATCTTCCAGGACCTGTTCAAGAAGGAGCAGTAATCGCCTAGCAAGTAGCCCGGATATCGCTATGCTCATCCGGGCTACGCTACCGACCTTGCCGATCTGCTCTCACGTCCGTCTCACGGGAGCGGTATCCGCAAACAACGGTCTCAAGACGCCTCGATCGCCTCGGACATCGTGATCCTGTTCTTGACGCTGGGACGCTCCTGCATCCTTGCATACCATGCCAAGAGAGCCTCGCACTCCGTCGGCACCGGCACCTTGACGAGTCCCGCGAAGATCAAGCCACCTATGAGGGTGATATCGGCCATCGTGAATGCGTCGCCGGCGACGAACGCCTGTCTTTTCAGAATGCCGTCAAAGTAGTGCATCCCCCTGAGGGCCTTGTCGCGCTGACGGAATCCCCACTCGGGATTCTGATAGATCTCGACGTGAGGCCCAAGACCCGGCGTGGCGTGATGGAAATAGACGCTGATGGCATCGAGCAGCTCCAGCTCGGCGCGCCTGCTCATCATGTGGATCACGCCCTTTTCGCGCGGCGTCCTGCCGGTCAGCGTCGGCGCGCCGTCGAGCGCGTCAAGGTACTCCGTGATGGCCGTGCACTCGGCAATGAACGTCCCGTCGTCGAGCTCGAGCACCGGCAGGGTGCCGGAGTAGTTCTTGGCGATGAATTCGGGCCGCTTGTGCTCGCCCTTGTAGAGATCGACCACGACGAACTCAACTTGTGACCGCAGGTTCTTCTCGGCCAGGGCGATGCGAACGCGGGCCGGATATGGGCCAGTCGGCCAATCGTAAACCTTCATCATGACTCCTGTGTCTACCTGTCACTTGGTAGGCTCCATATGGAGCCTTCACATCGAGGCGGTCAACGCCTATCTATCACTTGGTAGATAACGAAGCAGTGAGGCGATGAGGTGAGTTCAAGCTCTCGGGAGGCGATCCTTGCGGCGGCAAAGCGGACCGCGCAGGCGCGCGGCTATGTCGGCTTGAATTTCCGCGATCTCGCCGACGAAGTCGGGATCAAGGCGGCCAGCATATATCACCATTTCCCGAGCAAGGCCGACCTCGGCGTGGCCGTCGCGCGGCGCTACTGGGAGGACACTGCTGTCCAGCTCGACGCGATGCTGGCGGAAACGGCTGATCCTGTCCGCTGCCTGCGCCGATATCCCGAGGTGTTTCGCAAGGCGCTCGAGAGCAACAATCGTATGTGCCTCTGCAGCTTCATGTCCGCGGAAATTGACCACCTGCCGGACGCCGTGAAGAAGGAGGTCCAGACCTTTGCCGATGTCAACGTGGCATGGCTGAGCAAGCTGCTGGTGGCTGCCGGCCTGGTCAGTTCGAGAAAGAGCGAGCAGCGGGCCCGCGCCATCTTCGCCGCCGTCGCCGGCGCGCAGCTCATCGCCAGAAGCCGCGCCGATGTTTCGCTCTACGACTCGATGATCGACAACTACCGCGCCGCGGGTCTTTTGCCGGCATAGATCGCCCGAGTGTCAGACAGCCGTAGCCCGCATGAGCGGGAGCGACATGCGGGACCAGTTGCGATGCGCAGCCAGACCGGCCCCGGATATCGCTTCGCTCATCCGGGCTACGCTCGCTCCGTCGGTCGCCCGCCATCTGCGGCGCGCGGATGCATGGAGCAGCCCGGCGCCGTGGATGGTCGTTTCACAGCGAGCCGCTGGCGAGCAGTTCGCGGGTGCGCTTCAGGGTGGAGAGCAGCGCGGCTTTATAGCCCTCATCGCTGTCGAATTGGGCTTGTTCCGCCGCCTCTTCGGGGCCGCCGGGCGCTTTATCGCGCAGGCCGAGATAGCAGTAGAAGCGCAGTTGCAACTCGCCCGCCTCGTCCTCGATCAATTCGTTGATGATGGCGCCCTCGCGCGGGCCGGTCGCCTGGAAGAAGGTGATCTTGCGGCCGGGCTCGAGCACAATGATCTCGCGCAGGTCCTTGCCGCCGATCGTGGCCTCGCGAACGAAGTGCGTAGCGCTCTCCTCGGTGACGTCGCAGCGGGTGCAAAGGCCCGGCGGCAGGAAGAGGCGGGCGTCGCGGGCCTTGAGTTCAAGGCCTTTCCATACCTGATCCGGTGTGAGCTTGCTCTCCCCTTGCGGGTTCACCGGCACGGTTGCGGTCGAGTAGATCATGACGTTGCTCCTTGTCCGATCGATCTTCGGGATCAGCCGACGAGTTCGGCCACATGATCGCGATAGGTGTGCAGCGGCCGGCCAAGCAGCTTGGTCAGGCGCTCGACATCGCCCGCTTCGGGAACCATGCCGTCCGTCTGGAAGCGGCCGGCCATCTGGCGCATGTCATAGGCCATCCAGCTCGGCATGACCTGGCGCAGGTTCTGCTCGAAGCCATCCAGATCGTTGCCGGGGAAGGCGATGGTGCGGCCCAGCACCTCCGACCAGATGACGGCCGCATCGGCGCCGGTCAGCGTATCCGGGCCGACCAGATTGATGCGGGTGAGCGGCAGCGGATCGGGCGATTGCTCGCGGCGGATCAGCTCGACCGCGGCGATCTCGCCGATGTCGCGCGCGTCGATCATGGCCAGTCCCTTGTCGCCGATCGGCATCGGGTAGATGCCATAGCCGGTCACCACGTCCTTGATGGTCACCTCATTGTCCATGAAATAGGCCGGGCGCAGGATGGTGGCGTGCATGCCCATCGCCTCGATCATCCGCTCGACGCCGAACTTGCCGGCGAAGTGGGGCACGTTGGCGTAGACGTCGCTGTGGATCACCGACAGATAGACGATCCGCTCGACGCCTGCGTCGCGGGCCACATTCAGCGCGATCAGCGCCTGGGTGAATTCGTCGGCGACGACTCCGTTGAGCAGGAACAGGGTGGAGACGCCTTTCATGGCGGAGCGCACCGAGTCCACGTCGAGCAAATCGCCCTGCGCGAGCTCGACGCGGACCGGCAGGTTGGCGGTCTCGGTATTGCGGACCAGCGCGCGCACGTCGGCACCGCGGCGGACGAGTTGATCGACGACCTTGCGGCCGACATTGCCGGTGGCGCCAGTTACGAGAATGGTCATGAGGGTCACTCCTTGGGTTGAGCCGGTTGGCTTCCCGAAATCTAGCGATCCACATTCTCGCAAATAGCCGCTATATCTGGACGCATCGTCTCACGAGTGGAACGCCATGGACTTGCTCGCGCTTGCCGATTTCACTCTGGTAGCCCGCCACGGCGGCTTCGGTAAGGCCGCGCGCGCCGCCGGACGGCCCAAGGCAACGCTCTCGCGTCGCGTCGCGGAACTGGAGGCACGCCTCGACCTGCGCCTGTTCGAGCGTGGCGCGCGCGACCTCAAGCTGACCGAAGAAGGGCGAGCGCTGTTCGAACGCGCCGGGCAGCTCCTGACCGAGATCGAGGAAACGGCGGCGGCGATCGCTTCGGGGGGTGAGCGTCCACGCGGGCGGCTGCGGATCAGCGCACCGCTCCTGTTCGGCCAGACCGCGATGGGCAAGCTCGCCGCCGACTTCGCGCGGCGCTTTCCCGACGTCCGGCTCGAAGTGACGACCGAGGATCGCGCAGTCGACATGATCGAGGAAGGCTTCGACCTCGTGATCCGGGTCAATCCCGATCCAGACGAAAGCTTGGTCGGACGGGCGTTCCTGCACGACCGCCTGGTGGTCGTCGCCGCCCCGAGCCTTGCAATGCCTTCGGAGGGCGCGGCTGCTCCGGCGGTCGTTCGCGCGCCCGGCGACCGGGCGGCATGGCGGGTGAAGACGGCCGCGGGACCTGCGGAGATCGCGATCGCGCCGGTGCTGAGCCTGTCCTCGCTCATCATGATCCGGGATGCCGTGCGCGGCGGCGTGGGCGCGGCGCGGCTACCGATCTCGCTGGTGAGCCATGACCTCGCAGACGGCGCGCTCGTCTGCTGGGGCGATGTCGACGCCCCGGACATCGCGCTGTGGACGCTCTACCCCAGCCGGCGGCTGCTGAGCGCGCGCGTCTCGGCCTTCCTTGATCATCTGAAGCGAGCCTTTCCGAACGGCACACCCGACGAGTTGGCGGTTTTCATCGGACGGTGAGGGCCATCTCGGCCCAACAACACGCAGATCATCAAGTCCCAAAGCGCCAGTCGATTGCGGGCAATCGGAAAGTCGAAACCGCAATTCCTACGTTGCCGGAACTACGCCCTACTCCCACTCAATCGTCCCTGGCGGCTTGCTGGTCACGTCGTACACCACCCTATTCACGCCCTTCACCTCGTTGATGATGCGTGTCGCGGTCTCGCCTAAGAATTTCATGTCGAACTGGTAGAAGTCCGCGGTCATGCCGTCGGTCGAGGTGACGGCGCGGAGGCCGACGACGTATTCGTAAGTGCGGCCGTCGCCCATCACGCCGACGGTTTTCACCGGCAGCAGCACCGCAAACGCCTGCCAGATTTCGTCGTAGAGGCCATGCTTGCGAATCTGGTCGATGTAGACGGCATCCGCGTTGCGGAGGATGTCGAGCTTCTCGCGGGTGATATCGCCGGGGCAGCGGATGGCGAGGCCCGGGCCAGGGAACGGGTGACGGCCGACGAACGCTTCCGGCAGGCCGAGCTCGCGGCCGAGCACGCGGACCTCGTCCTTGAACAGTTCGCGCAGCGGCTCGACCAGCTTCATGTTCATGCGCGCAGGCAGGCCGCCGACATTGTGGTGCGACTTGATGGTGACCGACGGGCCGCCGGTAAAGGAGACGCTCTCGATCACGTCGGGATAGAGCGTGCCCTGTGCCAGAAATTCCGCCGGTCCTTCTCCTTTATTTGCGATCTTCTTTGCCTCCGCCTCGAACACGTCGATGAAGAGCCGGCCGATGGTCTTGCGCTTGGCCTCGGGATCGGTGACGCCCTCGAGCTCGCCCAGAAACTCTTTCGATGCGTCGACGTGGACCAGCGGGATGTTGTAGTGGTTGCGGAACAGGTCGACGACGGTTTTGGCCTCGTCGAGCCGCAACAGGCCGTGATCGACGAACACGCAGGTGAGCTGGTCGCCGATCGCCTCGTGGATCAGCACCGCCGCGACGGCGGAATCGACACCGCCGGAGAGGCCGCAGATCACCTTGCCCTTGCCGACCTGGGCGCGGATCTTGTCGATCGCCTCCTCGCGGAACGCGCGCATGGTCCAGTCGCCCGTGAGGCCGGCGATCTTGCGGACGAAGTTGCGGATCAGTTTGGCGCCGTCGGGCGTGTGTACCACCTCGGGGTGGAACATCAGGCCGTAATATTTGCGCTTCTCGTCCTGGATGATCGCGAACGGCGCATTCGGCGAGGTGCCGGCCACCGTGAAGCCGGGCGGCATCTTGGTGATGCGGTCGCCATGGCTCATCCACACCTGGTGCTTTTCGCCAAAGTCCCAGACGCCGTCGAACAGTGCGCTGCTCGTCTTCACCTCGACATCGGCGCGGCCGAACTCGCGGTGGTGGCCGCCCTCGACCTCGCCGCCGAGCTGGGCGGCCAGCGTCATCTGGCCATAGCAGATGCCGAGCACCGGCACGCCGGACTCGAAGATCAATTGCGGGGCGCGCGGCGAGCCGGTCTCGTGGACCGATTCCGGGCCGCCGGAGAGGATCACCGCCTTCGGTCTCATCTCGTTGAAGGCGGCCTCCGCCTTCTGGAACGGCACGATCTCGGAATAGACGCCCATCTCGCGGACGCGGCGGGCGATCAGTTGCGTCACCTGGCTGCCGAAATCGACAATCAGAATCTTGTCATGCGCCGAGGCCACCGAAGGCGTCGACTGTTCGCGGGCTGTTTGCTGGGCTGTCATGGCAAGCAAATACGCCGCTCCGCCCGCCCCCGCAACCGCAGCCGCCCACGCGCCCACATTCTTCTTTGGGCATGGACAAACCCGTATATGTCAGTATTATTGACCTAATTTGGCCAAGAAGGATCGTGGGAGGAAAATCATGCCGGATCATTTCGAACCACCGCAACTGGCGGCGCTCGGCCGCGACTGGATCGCGGCCTGGAACTCGCGCGACCTCGAGCGAGTGCTGGCGCTGTATGCCGAAGACGCCGAGATGACCTCGGACCGGATTCCGGCGCTCGGCTTCGGGGAGTCAGGCACGGTGCGCGGCAAGGATGCGCTGCGCGCCTATTGGGGCACCGCGCTGGCGAAACTGCCCGGGCTGCATTTCGAGCTGATCGAGCTGTTCGTCAGCCCTGACAGCGTGGTGGTGTTTTATCGGAACGAGCGCGGCAAGCGGATCTGCGAGTATCTGCGGCTGGATGCGGCCGGAAAGATCAGGCAGGGCTCGGCGAACCATGCGGTGGAGTGAGGCTCGCCGTCATTGCGAGTTTAGCTCCGGCCCAAGGGCGACCCGCGCTTCGCAAGCGTGCCCACCTTCACGAGCATGTCACTTGATGGTGGGCACGTCGCTTGCGCTGCTTTGACACCCTAAGCATTTGCAATCGGACTTCCTCCATGAAAATCCCCACCCTGCCTTTCACCGTCACCGACTGGAGCCAGCTCGCGCCCACGGTGCATCCGGGCGTGACCGGCCAGGCATTGTGGCGCACGCTCGAGACCGGCGATCTCAGGGTGCGGATGGTGGAGTATTCGCCGGGCTATCTCGCCGATCACTGGTGCGACCGCGGCCATGTGCTGTTCGTCGTGCAGGGCGAGCTCGAGACCGAGCTGTGCGACGGACGGAAGTTCACGCTGAAGCCGGGGATGAGCTACCAGGTCTCGGATTTCGGCGATGCCGCACATCGTTCGTCAACGACGACGGGCGCGACGCTGTTCATTGTGGATTGAGGCTGTTCGGTGCCGGCGACCCTGCGAGACGCGCGTTCCCGCCCCTCAGCGTGACGGAGGTGCGTAGCCCTCTCCACGCGTCGTCCCGGCGAAGGCCGGGACCCATTACCACAGGGTTGTGTTGTTGAAGAATGCTGTGTCCCAGCGTCGCGTAACCATGACCTCCGGTGGTTATGGGTCCCGGCCTTCGCCGGGACGACACCGCATGCTTGGCGCCGCTCGTGAGTCAAATATTCGCATTCTCCGTGGGTGACGGTCAAACAGTTACCGTTTGCGCGATCCGACCTTCTTTACCCTGGTATCCGACCAGTTGAGCGGCCGCCCCGCCTTCGACGGCAGCACCAATTGCCCGACCCGCTCGCCCTGCGCATCGACCAGCACCGAATGCGGCTCGCCGCGCGCGAAGAGATTCGCCTCGCCCCATTGCCGCAGGCTGACGACGACGGGAAACAGCGCGCGTCCCCGCTTCGTCAGCACGTATTCCTGATAGGCGCTGCCGTCTGAGGCGGCGACCTGCTCGAGCACGCCGAGCTCAACCAGCTTGCGCAAGCGCGCGGTCAGCATGCCCTTGGCGATGCCGAGATTTTGCTGGAAATCGCCGAACCGGCGCAGGCCGTCGAAGGCGTCGCGCACGATCAGCAGCGACCACCAGTCGCCGATCGCATCCAGCGCGCGCGCCACCGGGCAGTCGGCCCTGGCAAAACCGGTCCGCTTCATCGCCGCGTTCCCTTCCCGATCACGATTTCGAACTGGTCCTAAAATAGGACTAGACAGATCGCGATGCAACTGGTCTCATTATGAGACTAGATTGAATGTGCAGCGGAGACCGTCATGACGAAACAGGATGCAGCGACCGCCGGACGCGCGGCCTCAGGCGAAACGCCGGCACGCGGGCTTTCATCGGCAACCGCGCTGTTGTTCGCGGTCGCCTGCGGGCTCAGCGTCGCCAACATCTATTTCGCGCAGCCGCTGCTCGATGCGATGGCGCAAGATCTCGGCATCGCGCCCGCCGCCGTCGGCATCGTGGTGACGCTGACCCAAGTCGGATACGCCGTCGGGCTGATGCTGATCGTGCCGCTCGGCGACCTCTGGGACCGCCGCCGCCTCGTCGTCGGCCAGACCGTGCTGTCGGCCGCGGCGCTCGGGATCGTCGGCACGGCGTCGAGCGCGGCCATGTTGCTGGCCGGCATGGTGCTGGTCGGGCTGCTCGCCGTCGTGGTGCAGGTGCTGGTCGCCTATGCCGCGACGCTGGCGGCGCCGAGCGAGCGCGGCCGCGCCATCGGCACGGTCACCAGCGGCGTCGTCACCGGCATCCTGCTGGCGCGGTTCGTCTCCGGCACGCTGGCCGACATCGGCGGCTGGCGCACCGTCTATCTGGTATCGTCGGGGCTGATGCTGGTGATGGCGGCGCTGCTCGCGCGCGCGCTGCCGCGGCATCAGCCGGCGCCGATGGCCGGATCGTCCTACCTGGGTCTGCTGCGCTCGACGGCCGAGCTGTTCGTGCAGGAGCCGATCCTGCGCGAGCGCGCTTTGTTCGCGCTCCTGATCTTCGCCAATTTGAACGTGTTCTGGACCTCGATCGTGCTGCCGCTGACAACGCCGCCGCTGTCGCTCTCGCACACCGCGGTCGGACTGCTCGGCATCGCCGGCGTCGCAGGGGCGCTCGCGGCGCGCAACACCGGCCGGCTGGCGGATCGCGGCTGGGCGCAGCGCACCACCGGCCTGTCGCTGCTCCTGATGCTCGCGGCCTGGGCGCCGATCGCCTGCCTGCATCAGTCGCTGTGGCTGCTGCTCGCCGGCGTGCTGATGCTGGATTTTTCGCTGCAAGCGGTGCATGTCACCAACCAGAGCCTGATCGTCGCGGCGCGGCCGGACGCGTCGAGCCGGCTGATCGGCGGCTACATGGTGTTCTATTCGATCGGCAGCGCGCTCGGCGCGATCTCCTCGACGGTGGTGTATGCGATGGCGGGCTGGACCGGCGTCTGCATGCTCGGCGCCGCGATCAGCGCGGCGGCGCTGCTGGTGTGGATCATCACGGTGAGCCGGGCGCAGGTGCCGGCGGGTGCATGCTTGATGCCGGCACCGTAGCAAGCTGCTTATCCGTCATGCGGCGAAAGCGTCACGCCTTCTTCAGCACCGAGACGAAGAACCCATCCGTGCCCGTTCGTCGCGGGGTCATCAGCCAGCCCTCTTCCGACCGCAGTGCCGCCGCGGCAAAATCCTCAGCCTTGTCCCACAGCACGCTCGCCGTCTGCTCCGGCGGCTGCACCGAGAATTCCGGATGCTGCGCGACGAATGCCCTCACCTGATCGCCGTTCTCCTCTGATAGCACCGAGCAGGTGATGTAGGCGATCCGGCCGCCCGGCTTCACCAGTGGCGCGGCGCGCGCCAGCACTTCGGCCTGGTCCTTCAGCCGCACCTCGAGCGCGCCGGGGCGCATTCGCCATTTGGCATCGGGGTTGCGGCGCCAGGTGCCGGTGCCGGTGCAGGGCGCGTCGATCAGCACGAGGTCGGCCGAGGCCTTGATGTCGGACAGCACGTCCGCCTCGCCGCGCGGCGTACGCACCTCGCAATTGTGCACGCCGGCGCGCGACAGCCGCTCATGGATCGGCGCGAGCTGGCGCTTGTCGTGGTCGGTCGCAATCAGCCGGCCCTTGCCGCCCATCTGGACCGCCAGCGCCAGCGTCTTGCCGCCGGCACCGGCACAGAGGTCGATCACCTGCTCGCCGGGTTTTGCGGCTGCCAGGAGCGCGGCGAGTTGCGAGCCCTCGTCCTGCACCTCGATCGCGCCCTTAATGAAATCCTCCTCGGAATGGATGCCGGGATTGCGGGCGTCGGCGCCGAGCTCGATGCGCAGGCCAAGCGGCGACCAAGGCGTTTCCTTGGCGCCGAGATGCGCCAGCCGCGGCAGGATCTTCTCGCGCTTGCCCTTCAGCGTGTTGACCCGCAGATCGAGCGGCGCGCGGCTCGCCATCGCGGTCGCCTCCGCGGCGCGATCATCGCCGAACACCTTGGCGAGGTACGGATCGAGCCATTCCGGATAGTCGCCCGCGACATGCGCCGGCGCTTCGGCGAGCGAGCGCGAGGTCAACGCGGCCTCCTCCGCCGCGGTCAGCGGCTCCGGCGCGAAGCGGCTGCCGTCGCACAGCGCGGCGATGGTGGCGGCGTCCATGCCGCGCTCCAGGGCGAGCATGCCGAGCACGCGGGCGCGGGGGCTGTCGCCGTCCATCAGATACGCCGCGGAGGATTGCCGGCGCAGCACGTCCCAGATCAGGCCCGAGATCGCGGCGCGGTCGCCGGAGCCGGCATAGCGATGCGCGGTGCCCCATTCCTTCAGCGCCTTGGCGGCAGGAATGCGCTGTGCATCGATGGTGGCGATCAGCTCGATCGCGGCGGAAAGCCGGGCGGCGGGAGTCATTGATCTCTTTCGGTTCGAGGCGCGTCAGATCACCAGCAGGATCCGGAGCGCGAAATACAGCCACATCACGAGGACGACCACCGCGCCGGCAAACCAGGCCAGCGAACGCGGTCGCACGTCGTTGGAGGTGACGAAGATGCCGGCATGGGCGAAGCGCGTGATCACGAACACCCAGGACAGCAGTACGATGACCAGATCGGCATGGCGCAGCGGCAGCGCAATGGCAATCAGAATGTAGAACAGGACCGGAATTTCGAACTGGTTGGCGAAGCAGTTGCCGAACTGGGTGGCCTGGACCGGCCAGTTCGGCTGGCGCAGCGCGATGTCGCGCATCTTGGTCTCACCGCTGGTGAGCGCCCTTGTGCGCGTCGCCGCCATGCCGAACAGAAGGGCGAAGGTGAGCCCAATCTGAATGAAGACAGGCAGCAAAACCATTTGAACAGACATCAGAACCTCCCTCAGCCCACGGAGCCCTGACGCCCTCTTAGCTGCCGCCCCGGTCGCTGACAATGAAGCGCCCGCGGCAGCCGCCTGAACCGGCATCTGAACCCGGATCACCAACTCCCGGGAATGACGGCGGTTTCAGCGCTCGCGCAAGGCGGGGTTCGAACAGGACTTCAAACAATGCATCAAACAGAGCAGCGAATAAGTCGTTGAAATCGTCATCGTTCCGACTTCGCGCCGACCTATCGTGTCGGCGAAAGGATCGCCGCATGTCCCAGTTTCGCCTGACCCAGATCTCCGACACCCACCTCGCTCGCCGCTTCAACCTGCTCATCGACAACTTCCACTGCGTCAGCGAGCACATCGATGCGACGCGGCCCGATCTCGTGCTCAACAGCGGCGACGTCTCGTTCGACGGGCCGACCAGCCGCGACGATCTGGCGTTCGCGCGGGACCTCCACGCCGCGCTGCCGGTCGAGTGCCGCTATCTGCCGGGCAACCACGACATCGGCGACAATCCGACCGCGGTCGGCCCGGTGCCGACGCAGCTGCCGACCGAAGACACGTGCAACGCCTTTACCGCTGTGTACGGCGAGGACCGTTGGCAGTTCGACGCCGCCGGCTGGTGCTTCATCGGCCTCAACTCGCTGATCATGAACACTGGCCTCGATCGCGAGGCCGCGCAGTTCGACTGGCTCGCGACACAACTCGGCAAGGCGGCCGGCAAACCGGTCGCGCTGTTCCTGCACAAGCCGCTTTTTCTCGACCTGCCCTCCGATCCGGAGCAGGCGGAAACATCATTCCGCTACGTGCCGCAGCCGGCGCGGCAGCGCCTGATCGAGATGTTCGGCAAGGTCGATCTGCGCCTCGTCGGCAGCGGCCACGTGCACCAGCGCCGCGATTACACGTTCGGCCATGTCAGGCAAATCTGGGCGCCCTCGGCCGGCTTCATCATCTCCGACGCACGCCAGCAGCGGATCGGCATCAAGGAGACGGGCCTCGTCGAATACCGTTTTCAACCGGACAGTTTCGAGGTGCGCCACGTCCGGGCCAGGGGCCAGACCGATGTCGACCTCGACGTGCTGCTCGGCAAGGAGGCGGCGGCCTGAACCGATTCAGATCTGTGCGGCGTCCTTCAGGTCGCGCTTGATGACGGCGAGCAGCGCCTGCAGCGAGTCCTGGTCGGACGGCTGCGCGGCAGGGACCGGCCGCGCGGGAGGCAGCGGCCGCCTGGGAACGGCTCGGGTGGCAAGCGGCCGGACCGGGCGAGCCGGCTCGGCATCGGGCTCGTCCTCGACGAAATGGCCGTGCAACACATCATCGCGGCGGCCCATGGCGAACATCGTCGCCCAATAGCCAACGGCCAGCAGGATGACCCCTAAAACAATCAGCTCAAAGATCATGGCTACACCTGAAATATGGCCATATTGATTCAATTCCGCCGGGCCCCGGTCAAGCAAATGGGGGCAAGACTGCCCCCAAAGCCTGATATAGTGGCGCTTTTGATACGTTTTTGCGCGGAATGGGGCTTAAAAGCCTCGCTCAGGCCTTGTCCGGCCCGACCCGGACCAGTTGCTTGCCGAAATTGGCGCCCTTCAGCAGGCCCATGAAGGCCTCCGGCGCGCTGTCCAGCCCCTCGGTCACGAACTCCTTGTACTTGACCTTGCCCTCGCGCACCCACTGCGACATGTCGCGGAGGAAGTCGCCATGCATCGCGGCGAAGTCGCTGACGATGAAGCCGCGGAAGGTCAGCCGCTTGGTCAGGATGTTGCGCATCATCGCACCGGCCCATTTCGGCGCATGCGCCTCGGTGTCGTTGTAATGCGCGATCAGGCCGCACACCGGGATGCGCGCGAATGCGTTGAGCAGCGGAAACACCGCCTCGAACACCGCGCCGCCGACATTCTCGAAATAGACGTCGATGCCCTTCGGGCAGGCTTCCTTCAGCTTCGCGGCGAGGTTGGGATCGCGGTGGTCGAGGCACTCGTCGAAGCCGAGCTCGTTCTTCACGTAAGCGCATTTGTCCTTGCCGCCGGCAATGCCGATGGCGCGCGCGCCCTTGATCTTGGCGATCTGTCCGACCGCCGATCCGACCGCGCCGGAGGCAGCCGCCACCACCACGGTCTCGCCCGCCTGCGGCTTGCCGATCTCGAGCAGCCCGGTATAGGCGGTCATGCCGGGCATACCGAGCACACCCACGGCAGTCGAGATCGGCGCGAGCTTCGGATCGATCTTGGCAAGGCCCTTGCCGTCGGATAGCGCATGGGTCTGCCAGCCCGCGCGCGACAGCACGATATCGCCCTTGGCAAAGCCCGGATTGTTCGACGCGATCACCTCGCTCACCGTGCCGCCCTCCATCACGCCGCCGACCGGCACCGGTGCGGCATAGGACGGACCGTCGCTCATGCGGCCGCGCATATAGGGATCGAGCGACAGCCAGATCGTGCGCAGCAGCACCTCGCCCGCGCCTGGCGTCGGCGGCGTGTAGTCCTCGAGCCTGAAATTGGCGGGCGTGGGCTCGCCGTGCGGACGTGAGGCGAGGACGATGCGTCTTGCCTGGGACATGGTATTTTCCTCCGGATTTTCCTTGGTGTGATGGTTTCGTGGCAGACACGTAGTCACGCAATCCGGCTCCCCGCAAGGGAGACGGATTTGCTGTTTCAACCGCGTGTTGTTTGAAATTCTGTTTGAAACGGCGGGCGTCACGGCGAAGACGTCACCGCTCGCGCAATACCGTCATTCCGGGGCGTGCAAAGCACGAGCCCGGAATCCATTCATCCACCGGCGTTGCCGTCGGATGGATTCCGGGCTCGATGCTGCGCATCGCCCCGGAATGACATGGGGAGAATGATTTACACCCCGCCCGGATAGTTCGGGGCCTCGCGCGTGATGGTCACGTCGTGGACGTGGCTTTCGCGCAAGCCGGCGCCGGTGATGCGGACGAACTGCGCCTTGGCGTGGAAGTCGGCGATGTTCTTGGCGCCGACATAGCCCATCGCCGCACGGAGGCCGCCGGCGAGCTGGTGCATCACGTTGCCGACCGGGCCCTTGTAGGGCACCTGACCCTCGATGCCTTCAGGCACCAGCTTCAGCGTGTCCTTGATGTCCTGCTGGAAGTAGCGGTCGGCCGAGCCGCGCGCCATCGCGCCGACCGAGCCCATGCCGCGATAGGCCTTGTAGGAGCGGCCCTGCCACAGGAAGACCTCGCCCGGCGTCTCGTCGGTACCGGCGAGCAGCGAGCCGACCATCGCGATGTCGGCGCCTGCCGCGAGCGCCTTGGCGAGGTCGCCGGAATATTTGATGCCGCCGTCGGCGATCACGGGCACGCCGGCCTTCTTTGCCGCGGACACCGCATCCATGATCGCCGTGAGCTGCGGCACGCCGACACCGGCGACGATGCGCGTGGTGCAGATCGAGCCCGGGCCGATGCCGACCTTGATGCAGTCGGCGCCGGCGTCGATCAGGGCCTGTGCGCCGTCTTCGGTCGCGACGTTGCCGGCCACGACTTGCACGGCGTTGGAGAGCTGCTTGATGCGGTTGACCGCGGCGAGCACATGCCTGGAATGGCCGTGCGCGGTATCGACGACGACGACGTCGACGCCGGCGTCGATCAGCCGCTCGGTGCGCTCATAGCCGGTCTCGCCGACCGTGGTGGCCGCGGCGACGCGCAGCCGGCCGTGCTCGTCCTTGCACGCCAAGGGATGGGCGACAGCCTTTTCGATGTCCTTCACCGTGATCAGGCCGACGCAGCGATACTGCTCGTCGACCACCAAGAGCTTCTCGATGCGATGCTTGTGCAGCATCCGCTTCGCCTCGTCCTGGCCGACGCCCTCGCGCACGGTGACGAGGTTCTCATGCGTCATCAGCTCCGAGACCTTCTGCCGCGGATCGCTGGCGAAGCGCACGTCGCGGTTGGTGAGGATGCCGACCAGCTTGCCCGGGCTGTTCTTGGCGGCGCCGGTGACGACCGGAATGCCCGAGATGCCGTGATCCTTCATCAGCGTGAGCGCGTCGGCGAGCGTGGCGTCGGGGCCGATGGTGAGCGGGTTGACCACCATGCCGGATTCGAACTTCTTGACCTGCCGCACCTGCGCGGCCTGGCCGTCGGGATCGAAGTTGCGGTGGATGACGCCGAGACCGCCGGCCTGCGCCATCGCGATCGCCATGCGCGCCTCGGTGACGGTGTCCATCGCCGAGGCAATGATCGGGATGTTGAGCGGGATGGCGCGGGTGACGCGCGAACGGATATCGACTTCGGAGGGAAGAACGTCGGACAGACCTGGCTTCAGCAGCACATCGTCGAACGTGAAGGCTTCGCGGATAGCCGGAAATCCCGTGGCCATTGCCAACTCCTTTCGGCGGCCGCAGCCGCGATAAACTTACGGATGAACGCCGCCTGCGGTGACGCTCGGTGCGTCACCGTGGAATCGGTGCCCATCGGTGGGGTTGACGCTGGTCGATAGCATGGCGGGATGACGAATCAAAGTGTTTGCCGGCCATGCACAGGCTTTTTACGGGCCCGATTCAGGGCATCCGGTAGCCGGGCGGCGGCCCGTGCCGGCGGATCGCCTCGACCACCTCGCGGTGGCGGCGGTCTTCCCGCTTCATGTGGACCGCGATCAGCGCATGCGCCGACGGCACCAGCAGCAACATATGGAAAAACAGCCCCAAAATTGCGCAAACCACGATCAGGAGCAGGTTGAAGATGGCCGAGAACGGCTGTCCGTTCAGGAGCAGCCCGATCGGCGGCAGCAGAGCGGCGAGGACGTAGATCACGGCAAACCTCTTCACACCGGCGGATGCATACCAGCGTCTCGCAGGATTTAGGTGGTTTGTCCGGTTCCGCAATAGCGCCCCCAGCGGCAGGATGATACAGCCCCCTCGCCCGCCTGTTTCAGCTTCCGGCCGTCCCATTTGATGAACAAAGAACGCCTGATTCCGCTCATCGTGGCCACCGCTCTCTTCATGGAGAACATGGATTCCACGGTCATCGCGACCTCGCTGCCGGCAATCGCGGCCGATATCGGCACCAGCCCGCTGACGCTGAAGCTGGCGATCACCTCCTACCTGCTGTCGCTGGCGGTGTTCATCCCAGCCAGCGGCTGGACCGCGGATCGATTCGGCCCGCGGATCGTGTTCGCCGGCGCCGTCGGCGTGTTCATGCTGGGCTCGATCGGCTGTGCGCTCTCGACCTCGGTGACCGACTTCGTGTTCGCACGCATCCTGCAAGGCCTCGGCGGGGCGATGATGACGCCGGTCGGGCGGCTGGTGCTGCTGCGCTCGGTCGACAAGAGCGCGCTGGTCAACGCGATGGCCTGGGTGACCGTGCCGGCGCTGATCGGTCCGGTGGTCGGGCCGCCGCTCGGCGGCTTCATCACCACCTATTTCTCCTGGCACTGGATCTTCCTGATCAACATCCCGATCGGGCTGCTCGGCATCTTCCTGGCGCTGAAATACATCGACCCGATCAAGAGCGTCGATCCCGAGCGCTTCGATCTCACCGGGCTGGTGCTGGCCGGCATCGGCCTTGCCGGCATCGCCTTCGGGCTTTCGGTCGCCGGGCTCAATCTGTTGCCGTGGCCGATCGTCGCCGCTTTGGTCGGGGTCGGCACGGTGTCGATGACCCTCTACGTGCTGCATGCACGTCGCACCGGCTCGCCGGTGCTGGATTTCGGCTTGCTGCGGCTGCCGACGATGCGCGCGTCGATCGTCGGTGGCTTCATGTTCCGGCTCGGCATCGGCGCGCTGCCGTTCCTGCTGCCGCTGCTGATGCAGGTCGGCTTCGGCCTGTCGCCGTTCCAGTCCGGGCTCGTGACCTTTGCGTCCGCGGTCGGCGCCATGGGCATGAAGACGCTCGCGGCGCGCATTATCCGTGCCTTCGGCTTCCGCAACATGATGACGGTCAATGCGGTGGTCAGCTCGGCCTTCCTCGCCGCCTGCGCCCTGTTCACGATCTCGACGCCGCTGATGCTGATCTTCACCATCCTGGTGGTCGGCGGCTTCTTCCGCTCGCTGCAATTCACCGCGATCAACACCGTGGCCTATGCGGAGGTCGAAGCGCCGCAGATGAGCCGTGCCACGACCCTCGTCAGCGTCAACCAGCAGCTCGCGGTGTCCGCGGGCGTCGCGGTCGGTGCGTTCTCGGTCGAGAGCACGCTGGCGCTGCATCACCAGAGCGAGCTGTCCGCCGACGTGTTCGCGCCGGCCTTCATCGTGGTGTCCTTGATCTCGGCCGCCTCGGCCTGGTTCTTCTGGCAGATGCCGGCGGATGCCGGCAACGAGATCGCCGGCCGCAAGGCGATCGACATCTCGAGCCGCAAGGGCGCCGAGAAACGCGCCGCCGCCGACGCCGTCAAGGCGGCGACCGAGGACACCCAGAACGCGCGGGATCAGCGGCTCGGGTGAACGGCCTCCTCCATGCTGTCGTCCTGGCGAAGGCCAGGACCCATAACCACCGAATTTGGATTGAGAGCAGGATGCTGGCCCCAGCACCGCACACCAACGAGCGGTGGGGGTAATGGGTCCTGGCGTTCGCCAGGACGACGCGGAGTATTTGCTGTCCCTCTTCCGCGTTGGCCAAAGCTACGGCGGGCAAGTCCTCGTTACGCTCCTTGCAATGTCGAACTGGACTGTCCCCTGAACCCCGTCGCCAGCACGTAACGCTCGGAGGAATCCTGCCGGCTCGCGGCCGGCTTGACGTGGCGGACGGTGGCGAAATCGCGCTTCAGCTGTGCGAGCAGCTCGGCGTCGGCGCCGCTCTGAAATACTTTTGCCAGAAACACCCCGCCTGGGTTGAGCACCTCGCAGGCGAAATGCGCGGCGGTCTCGACGAGGCCGATGATGCGGAGCTGGTCGGTCTTGCGATGGCCGGTGGTGTTGGCGGCCATATCAGACATCACGATGTCGGCGCGGCCCCCCATCATCGCGATCAGTTTTTCCGGCGCGTCGTGGTCGAGGAAGTCGAGCTGCGCGAAGGTGACGCCGGGGATCTCGCCCATTTCCAGAAGGTCGATCGCGATCACCTTGCCCTTGCCGTCGGCCGCGCCGGTGCGCTTGGCGGCGATCTGGCTCCAGCCGCCGGGCGCGGCGCCGAGGTCGACCACCGTCATTCCCGGCTTCAGCAGGCGATATTTGTCGTCGATCTCGGTGAGCTTGAACGCGGCGCGCGAGCGATAACCCATCGCCTTGGCCTTGGCCACGTAGGGATCGTTGAGCTGGCGCTCCAGCCAGAGTTTCGACGACAGTTTTCGCTTGCCGCCGCTCTTGACCGTGACGTGCAGCCGCCCGGTGGTGTCTTTCGCCATGATGGTTCTTGCGTCCCGGTGTTTCTGCTCCCTCGCCCCGCTCTTGCAGGGAGAGGGTTGGGGTGAGGGCTGCTTCCGCATTAAAGGCGAGAGTTTGACTCGCGGAGAATCCCCCTCACCCGGTCGCATCTTGCGATGCGATCCGGCCTCTCCCCGCAGGCGGGGAGAGGCGAAGAAAGCGTCTAGCACGCCCGCAGGGCGCCGTCCTCGCGCATCATCTCGACCAGCATGCCCTCACGCAGGCCGCGGTCGGCGACGCGCAGGCGCGGCAGCGGGAAGGCGTAGCGGATCGCATCGAGGATGGCGCAGCCGGCGAGCACCAGATCGGCGCGCTCGACGCTGATGCAATTGTTGTGGACGCGCTGCTCATAGCTCATGCAGAGCAGCTTCTGGATCGTCGCCGTGACGTCGCAATCGTTCATCCAGATGCCGTCGATGCGGCGGCGGTCGTAGCGCGGCAGATTGAGGAACACGCCGGCCAGCGTGGTGACGGTGCCTGACGTGCCGAGCATGTGCATGTCGCGCAAATCCTGGCCGTGCTCGGCCGCGAACGGCGCGACATGCCGGGCGACTTCGTCGATCATGCGTGCATACAGCTCCGGCGTGACGTTCCTGCCGCCGAAATGCTCCGCCAGCGTGACGACGCCGAGCGGGATCGACATCCACGCTTTGATGCGCGGCGGCGCGTCTGACGTTGCGGGATCGCGCTCGATCCGCACCAGCTCGGTGGAGCCGCCGCCGATGTCGAACAGGATGGCCCCTCGTCCCTTCGGATCGAGCAGCGGCGAGCAGCCGATCACGGCCAGCGTCGCCTCGGTCTCGCGGTCGATCACCTCGAGCTTGATGCCGGTCTCGGCGGCGACGCGTTCGCGAAAACTCTCGGCATTGCCGGCGGCGCGGCAGGCCTCGGTCGCGATCAGCCGCAGCCGCCGCGCCTTGCGATAGCGGATCTTGTCGCTGCAAATCGAGAGCGCGGCGATGGCGCGCCCGATCGCCGCCTCGCTGATGGAACCGGTCGCGGCAATGCCCTCGCCGAGGCGGATGATCCGCGAGAACGAGTCGACCACGCGGAACCCGTCGCCGGCGGGACAGGCGATCAGGAGCCGGCAATTGTTGGTGCCAAGGTCGAGCGCGGCGTAGACGCCGCTCTCGGCGCCTGCCGCAACCAACCCTGACGGGGCTTCGGCGGCCGGAGGGCAGTCACAAAGCCGCACATCGTCATTCATCAAACTGTCTTTCCGCGTGGCCGAGGCCGGCCCGCCGAAGGAATTGTCGTTCACGGAAACTTTAGCAGCGCCAAAGGCCTGCGCAACATCCGTTCACATTGGGTCCATGTCCAATCGGGCGTTGTCGTTAAGGGCGGCGCGCGTTATCTCGTGAATCGCCAGCCAAACCCGTGCAAATCCGGGCATTTCAGGTCATTTCCGATGCAAGAACACACCTCGCGCCGCTCGCTTGAAAATTCTATCGCATTGCAAAAATACGGTGTCGGACAGCCGGTCCGCCGCAAGGAGGACGACACCCTGGTGCGCGGCAAGGGCAAATACACCGATGATTTCTCTCTGCCCGGCCAGGCCTATTGCTGGATGGTCCGTTCCTCCCACGCCCACGGCATCATCAAGGGGATCGACACCACAGCCGCCAGGGCGATGCCCGGCGTGCTCGGAGTATGGACCGGGCAAGACCTCGCCGCCGCCGGCTACAAGCCGCTGACCTGCGGCATGCCGCTGAAGAGCCGTGACGGCTCGCCGCTGCTGCAGACCAACCGCCCGGTGCTGCCGACCGACAAGGTGCGTTTCGTCGGCGATCCCATCGCCTTCGTCGTCGCCGAGACTGCGGCGCAGGCACGCGATGCGGCCGAGGCCGTCGAGGTCGACATCGAGCCGCTGCCGGCGGTGACCGACGCTGCGGAAGCGGCAAAGCCCGGCGCGCCGCAGCTCTATGACAACATCCCGAACAATGTCGCGCTCGACTACCACTATGGCGGTGCCGAGAAGATCGAGGCCGCGTTCGCCAGCGCCGCTCATGTCACGAAGCTCGACATCGTCAACACCCGCGTCGCCGTGGTCTCGATGGAGCCGCGCGTCGCGCTCGCTGCTTACGACAAGAAAGCCGAGCGCTATACCCTGCAAGTGCCGACCCAAGGCGTCTCCGGCAACAAGGCGATCCTGGCGCGCCTGCTCAACGTGCCGGCGGAGAAAGTACGCATCCTCACCGCCAATGTCGGCGGCTCCTTCGGCATGAAGAACCTCAACTACCCCGAATACACCTGCATCGCGCATGCCGCAAAAGTACTGGGCCGGCCCGTGAAATGGCTGGACGAGCGCTCGACCAGCTTCCTCTCCGACAGCCACGGCCGCGCGCAGTTGATCCATGCCGAACTGGCGCTCGATGCCGACGGCAAGTTCCTGGCGGTGCGGCTCTCCGGCTACGGCAATCTCGGCGCCTACATCACCGGCGTCGCGCCGGGTCCGCTGTCGCTCAACACCGGCAAGAACCTCGCCAGCGTCTACCGCACGCCGCTGCTCGGGGTCGACATCAAGACCGTTGTCACCAACACCACGCTGATGGGCGCCTATCGTGGTGCCGGCCGGCCCGAGGCCAATTATTACATGGAGCGGCTGATCGACACCGCCGCCGACGAGATGGGCATCGACCGTCTCACCCTGCGCAAGCGCAACTTCATCAAGCCGTCGCAACTGCCCTTCCCGGCGGCGAGCGGCGTCACCTATGACAGCGGCGATTTCGCGGGCGTCTTCCAGAAGGCGCTGGAGATCTCCGACTACGAGAATTTTGCGAAGCGCAAGAAGGAGAGCAGGAAGAACGGCAAGCTGCGCGGAATCGCCGTCGGCTCCTATCTCGAGGTCACCGCGCCGCCGAGCGGCGAACTCGGCAAGATCACCTTCGAGCCCGACGGTTCGGTGAAGCTCACCACCGGCACGCTGGACTACGGCCAGGGCCACGCCACGCCGTTCGCGCAGGTGCTGTCCGACGAACTCGGCGTGCCCTTCGAGAAAATCACGCTCGAACAGGGCGACAGCGACCTCGTCCGTTTCGGCAACGGCACGGGCGGCTCGCGCTCGATCACCGCCACCGGCCAGGCGATCGTCGAGGCCGCCGCGCTGGTCGTCGAGAAGGGCAAGAAGGCCGCGGCGCATCTGCTGGAAGCCTCCGAGGCCGACATCGAGTTCGGCGGCGGCCGTTTTACCATCGCCGGCACCGACCGTTCGATCGGCATCATGGAGCTCGCCGAGCGGATGCGCGAAAGCAAGATGCCCGCGGGCACCCCGGAGACGCTCGACGTCGACCACGCCACCAAGGAGACCGCGTCGACGTTTCCGAACGGCTGCCACGTCGCCGAGGTCGAGATCGATCCCGACACCGGCGTTACCAGGATCGTGCGCTATGCGGCAGTCAACGACTTCGGCACCGTGGTCAATCCGATGATCGTCGCCGGCCAATTGCATGGCGGTGTCGCGCAGGGCATCGGCCAGGCGCTGATGGAGGAAGTCAGCTACGACGGCTCGGGCCAGCCGATCACCGGCTCGTTCATGGACTACGCGCTGCCGCGCGCCGGCGACGTGCCCTCGATGCAGATCGGCGACCACCCCTCGCCGGCGAAGTCGAACCCGCTGGGGACGAAAGGCTGCGGCGAGGCCGGCTGCGCCGGCAGCCTGGTCTGCATCGTCAACGCGGTGATCGATGCGCTGTCGGACTACGGCATCAAGCACATCAACATGCCGCTGACGCCGGAACGCGTCTGGCGCGCGATCCAGGACGCGAAGCAGACCGCGGCGTAGGTCTCTCCACTCCCTCTCCCCGCTCTTGCGGGGAGAGGGATGGGGTGAGGGGCATCTCTCCGCGAGCACGCCGGAAGTTGAGACCTGTACCCCCTCACCCGGATCGCATCTCCGATGCGATCCGACCTCTCCCCGCAAGCGGGGCGAGGTGAAGGGCAGCGCGACCGAGCCCGCATCCAGTCACGCCAGCAGCTTCAGCGCGCGCTCCAGCAGCTCGAGCCGATCCTGGCCCCAAAAGATCTCGCCCGACGGCAGCACGTAGCTCGGGGCACCGAACACGCCGGCTTTCAGCGCATCCTGCGTGTACTGCTCGTAGAGCTGGTCGAGCTCGGCATCCGGTGGGCCGCCCGCGCGCAGCGCCGCCGCATCCAATCCGGCGCGCTGCGCGGCCGCCGACATGACGTCGGCATCGGCAAGCGATTCCTCGCGTTCCCAGATCGCACGGCCGAACTCCAGCGACAGGCGGTGCGCATCCTTGCCCTGTAGCCTCGCAGCAATGACGAGGCGCACGGCGGCGAGATCATCGCTTGGAAAATGCCTGGGTTCGACGTTGAGCGGGACGCCTCTCACCTCGCGCCAGCGCCGGAGTTCCGTCAGGCGGTAGGCCTGCCGCTGCGGCGAGCGCTTCGGCAGCGGCAGGCCGCCGGTCTGCTCGAAGATCGGACCGAACTTGCTGGGCTTGACATTGACGGTAGCGCCATAGCGGCGCGCAATGTCGGCAAACGGCGCGCTGCCGAGATAGGTCCAGGGCGAGTTGAGCGACAGATAATAGTCGATGGTGACTGACATCTACGCCGCCACCTGTTCGCGCGGCTGGACGATCGCGATGTGCCAGCAATGCGCCAGCGGCGTGGTGCCGTTGGCGAGGACCAGCGCGTCGAGCTCGACGAAGCGGTGGCCCTTCTTGTCGTAATTGGCGGTGACTTTTGCCCGTGCGGTCAGCTCGTCGCCGATCTTGCCCGCCGACAGCAGCTGCATCCGCGTGCCGACATGGATCCACGGCCCGAGGATCGCGTTGTCGACCAGCACCTTGTTCATCACCCGCGGCAGCAGGCCGGGATGGCCAAGACCCTCGCGCAGATAGATCGGATCGGTCTCCCTGATATCGGCGAGATACTCCTTCGCGGCATCGCCGGACCAGTCGCGCGGGATGGTGCCGAGCCACTTGCCCTGCTCGTAGGATGACGGGCTGACCGGCTTGCGCTCGGCAACCGGCGCGACCTGCTGATAATCAGCGATCGCGAATGTCGGCGCCGACGCCGGCAGCGACGCCGTGCCGGTGGCGCAGAGCTCGCCACGGCTGTGCAGCTCGATGGTCAGCCCGTTGCCGGTCTCGCGTCCCGTCACCTCGACGGTCTCGCCGTCATAGACCGGCTTGACGAACCGCGCCTCGATCAGCCCGCGTTCGAGGAAATCGCGGCCCCATTTCTCGACCGGCAGATGCATCATGTAGGCCATCACATCGACGCCGGGCACGAGGCCGCCGGAAAAGCCGAACTTTCGTGCCACCGTGTCGTCGTGGATCTTGTTCTCGGACAGCTTTGAGGTGTTGTACGCCGGACGCGGTAGGTCTGCGAGTCCATCCGGTTTTCCCTTATTTTGGCGGTTTTCTCTGGCAATCGTAGCCGAACCGAACAGCGTGGCAAGCCTCTCGTTTTGCTCGCAATTTTTCCCACGATGGAGTACACGGGGCGCGCCTGCCAACCGTTGAATCGATGACTGAAAGCACAGCCCCCATACGCATCTATGTCGATGCTGACGCCTGCCCGGTGAAGGACGAGATCTATCGCGTCGCGATCCGTCTCGGCGTGCCGGTTAGCGTGGTCGCGGGCAATTTCATCCGCGTGCCGCAGGATCCGCTGATCGAGCGCATTGCCGCTGGTTCCGGCATGGACGCCGCCGACGACTGGATCGCGGAACGCGCGCATGCGGGGGACGTCGTGATCACCGCCGATATTCCGCTGGCAAGCCGCTGCGTGAAAGCCGGCGCCGACGTGATCGCGCCGAACGGCAAGCCGTTCACGGAACAGTCGATCGGCATGACGCTCGCCATGCGCAACCTGATGACTGACTTGCGCTCGGCGGGCGAGGTCACCGGCGGACCGAAGTCGTTCTCGCCGCGCGACCGCTCGACCTTCATCTCGGCGCTCGACCAGACCATCCGCCGCATCCAGCGCCGCCGCGCCGAGCAGGCCGCGAGCCAGGGTTAAGTACAATGGCTCCGCCTCCTCTCATCCAGCTCAAGGACATCAGCCTGACCTTCGGCGGCACGCCGCTGCTGTCGGGCGTCGAGCTCTCGGTCTCCGCCGGCGAGCGCGTCTGTCTGATCGGCCGCAACGGCTCCGGCAAGTCGACCTTGCTGCGCATCGCGGCCGGCCTGGTCGAGCCCGATGCGGGCAGCCGCTTCGTGCAGCCGGGCGCGACCATCCGCTATCTGCCGCAGGAGCCGGATTTCGGCGAGCACAAGACGCTGCTGGCCTATGTCGAAGCCGGCCTCGGGCCCGGCGACGATCACTATCAGGCGCGCTATCTCATCGAGCAGCTCGGCCTCACCGGCGAGGAAGATCCTGCGCATGTCTTCGGTGGCGAGGCGCGGCGCGCGGCGCTGGCGCGGGTGCTGGCGCCCTCGCCCGACATCCTGCTGCTGGACGAGCCGACCAACCATCTCGATCTGCCGACCATCGAATGGCTCGAAGGCGAACTGGAGAGCCGGCGCTGCGCGCTGGTCTTGATCAGCCATGATCGCCGCTTCCTCACCAATCTGTCGCGCTCGACGGCTTGGCTCGACCGCGGCCAGATCCGGCAGATCGACCGCGGCTTCGGCGCGTTCGAGGCCTGGCGCGACGAGGTGCTGGAAGAGGAAGAGCGCGAGCAGCACAAGCTGGACCGCAAGATCGTCAACGAGGAGCACTGGCTGCGCCACGGCGTCTCCGGCCGCCGCAAGCGCAACGTCAAGCGGCTCGGCAATCTCTTCGCGCTGCGCGACCAGCGCCGCAACTATCGCGGCGCCACCGGCAACGCCATGCTCGCCGCCGCCGAGGCCGACAAATCCGGCCGCCTCGTCATCGAAGCCAAGAACATCAGCAAGGCCTATGGCGAGCGCAGCATCGTCGACGGTTTCTCGACGCGGATCCAGCGCGGCGACCGGATCGGCATCGTCGGCCCCAACGGCGCCGGCAAGACCACGCTGGTGCACCTTCTGATCGGCAACGATCCGCCCGATTCCGGCTCGGTGCGGCTGGGCGCCAATATCGAGATGGCGACGCTGGATCAGCACCGCGAAAGCCTCGATCCGAAGCTGACGCTGGCCGAGGCCCTGACCGGCGGCCGCGGCGACCATGTCATGGTCGGCGACAAGCCGAAGCACGTGATCGGCTACATGAAGGACTTTCTGTTTGCGCAGGAGCAGCGCGGCACACCGCTGGAAGCGCTGTCCGGCGGCGAGCGCGGCCGGCTGATGCTGGCGCGCGCACTGGCAAAGCCGTCCAACGTCTTGATCCTGGACGAGCCGACCAACGACCTCGATCTGGAAACCCTCGACGTGCTGGAAGAAATGCTCGGCGATTACGAAGGCACCGTAATCCTGATCAGCCACGACCGCGATTTCCTCGACCGCGTGGTGACCTCGGTGATCGTGCCGGAGGGCCAGGGCCGCTGGATCGAATATGCCGGCGGCTATTCCGACATGCTGGCGCAGCGCGGCGCCGACGTGAAGCGCGAAACGGTGAAGGCGCAGGCGGTCGTCGAAGAGAAGAAGGAAGTCAAGGTCGCGGCGCCCGAAGCGGCAGCCAGACGCCGGCTGAGCTTCAACGAGAAGCACGCGCTGGAAACGCTGCCGAAGACGATCGAGAAGCTGCACGCCGAGATCGCCAAGCAGCAGAAGCTGCTCGACGACCCCAACCTTTACAGCAAGGACCGCAAGAAATTCGACGCAGCGTCAGCCGCGATCGCCAAGGCGCAGGAAGAGCTGACCGCCGCGGAAGATCGCTGGCTCGAGCTCGAGGTTTTGCGCGAAGAGATCGAACAGGCATAGCTATTTCCACGGTCATTGCGAGGAGCGAAGCGACCAAGCAATCCATGCACCCGCATATCGGACAGGTGGATTGCTTCGCCGCGCTCGCAATGACGGAAAACAAACTGGAGACGCCCCGATGACCACGCCCCTCGCCGCCAAGATCGCCAAGGAATACGGCACGCCCTGCGCCGTGATCGACATGGACCGGGTCGAGCGCAACATCGCGCGGATCCAGGCGGCCTGCGATACGGCCGGTGTCGCCAACCGGCCGCATATCAAGACCCACAAGAACCCGACGCTGGCGCAGTTGCAGGTCAAGGCCGGCGCCAGGGGCATCACCTGCCAGAAGCTCGGCGAGGCCGAGATCATGGCGGATGCCGGCATCGACGACATTCTGATCTCCTACAATTTGCTCGGCGACGAGAAGATGGCGCGGCTCGGCGCGCTGCAGGGCAAGACCAACGTCACCGTCGCGGCCGATAATTCCGTCGTGGTCGGCGATCTGCCGAAGGCCGCCGCAGCGTCCGGCCGCCCGCTCTCGGTCGTGGTCGAATGCGACACGGGACGCAAGCGCGCCGGCGTCGAGACGCCGGCCGAGGCGATCGCGCTGGCGCGCGAGATCGCGGGCTCGAAGGGACTGACATTTGCCGGCTTCATGCTGTACCCGACCGAGACCGGCTGGGCGGACGCGCAAAAGTTCTACGACGAGGCGCTGGCCGGCGTGCGCGCGCATGGCCTCAATGCCAGCATCGTCTCGACCGGCGGCACGCCGAATCTGAAGAATATCGGCAAGCTGAAGGGCGGCACCGAGCATCGCTTCGGCACCTACATCTACAACGACCGCATGCAGGTCGCGGCCGGCGTCGCCACCTGGGACGACTGCGCGCTGCACATCTACTCCACCGTCGTCAGCCGTGCCGGTCCGGAGCGCGGCATCCTCGATGCCGGGTCGAAGACGCTGACCTCGGATACCGGCGGACTTGAAGGCCACGGTCTGATCCTCGAACATCCCGAAGCCAAGATCGCGCGCTTTGCCGAGGAGCACGGCTTCCTCGATCTCTCCCGCAGCAACACCCGGCCGAATGTCGGCGACGTCGTGCGGATCGTGCCCAACCATGTCTGCGTCGTCGTCAACATGATGGACGAGGTCGTGATGGTGCGCGGCGACGAGATCATCGGCACGCTGCCGGTGACGGCGCGCGGCAAGCTGCGGTAGCTGCGCGCCTGCGCATCTTTCGAGGCTCGCTTCGCGAGCACCTCAGGACGACGCTCGCTCTACTATTCGGATCACGCTCTCCCTGAGAAGGGCGGCGGCGAACCCACTAACCCCGGATCAACGCCTGCAGCTCCTGATCCAGCGCTGCGCGAAACACCTCGATCGGCCGCGCCAGGCGGCCGGCCGGCGGACGGTGCACGATCCAGGCGCGCACCGCGGGATTGAAATCCGCGATCTTCACCGTCTTGAGCCTGTTGCGGATCGGGCTTCGCTTCAGCGCCACCGGCGTGACCAGGCCGACGCCGAGCCCACGTGCCACCAGCGACAGCCGCAGCTCGCTGTCGAGCGCCTCGACCGCGATGTTGAACGGCAGGTGCGCCGCATCGAAATGACGCTTCAAGGTCTGGCGGAAGCCGCAGCCATCCTGGTTGATCACCCATCCCGTTCGCGACAGCCACTCGAGGTCGACGAATTTCGGTGTCTTCATGTCGCGCGCAACGACGAACACCACCGGCTGCGCGCCGAGATCGGAGGCTGCGAGATCGTCCGGCGGCGCGGTGCCGTCAGGCAGGCAGACCGCCGCGGCGTCGAGCTCGTTGCGGCTGACCCGCTCCATGTGGTTGGGCGACCAACCCGAGACGACGCGCACCGCGAGCGCGGGAAATTCGCCGCGCACGGCATCGAGCGGGCCGGTCAGTCCCGCTTCCGACAAAAACGGCGTCAGGCCGAGCCGGAATTCGCCGCGCACCACGCCGTCGTTGGCGACGCCTGACTTGAGATCGTCAAGCATGCGCAGCAGCCGGCGGCCCTGCTCATAGGCCTCGATGCCCGCCGCTGTCGGTTTCAACGGCTTCGACAGCCTGTCCAAGAGCTGCGCGCCGAGCATCTCCTCGAGATTCTGGATCCGCCGCGTCACGCCGGGCTGGGTCAGGTTCAGCCGCGCCGAGGCCGCGACGATCGATCCGGTCTCCACCACGGCGACGAACGCCACGAGGTCATGCGTATTCATAACAATCTCGCATATTCTTCATCATCTTATTTGAATTGTAGCATATTAGGCCTATCCCCTAAAGGGGGCCTCGCCACTCCCTCGCGAGGTCCCATGACGATTTCCGAAGCCACCAAACTCTCCCCGGCGCGTCCAGTCTCCGTGCGTCCCCTGATCTGGATCGGCGCCATCACGACCGGCACCGTCGTCACCAACCTGTTTGCCCCGCAGATCCTCGTCGGCCTGATGGGCCGCTCGCTCGGCATGACCGAGTTGCAGGCCGGCCTGATCTCGACGCTCACCCTGCTCGGCTACGCGCTCGGGCTCTTGCTGCTGGTGCCGCTGGTCGACCTCGTCGAGAACAAGCGCCTGATCCTGCGCACGCTGGCCTGCGCCATCGCGGCCGCGATCGGCACCGCGCTGGCGCCGACGCCCCTGATCCTGCTGGCCGCCACCTTCATGCTCGGCGCCTCCTGCGCCGCGATCCAGATGGTGGTGCCGCTGGTGGCCGCGATGGTCCCGCCGGAGCGGCGCGGACAAGCGATCGGCGACGTCATGAGCGGCCTGATGATCGGCATCCTGCTGTCGCGGCCGATGGCAAGCCTGATCGCGGACAGCTGGAACTGGCGCGGCTACTACATCACCTCGGCCATCCTGATGATCGTGCTCACCGGTGCGCTGGCGCGCTACCTGCCGACGCTGCAGCCCGCGGCGAAGGCCAGCTACGGCGCGTTGCTGCGCTCGTTTCCCAAGCTGCTGCGCGAGGAGCCGGTGCTGCGCGTCCGGTCCTGGACCGCCGCGCTGGTGATGGCGTCCTTCACCGCATTCTGGGCCGCCGTGGCGCTGCGCCTGCCGGACGCGCCGTTCAAGCTCGATGCGAGGGGGATCGCACTTTTCGCGCTGATCGGCGTCGCAGGGGCCGCAGCGACTCCGATCGCCGGCCGCTGGGGTGATCGCGGACTTGCGCGGCCGCTCCTGATCGTCTCGCACCTTCTGATCGCCGCCGCAGTCGCGCTGTGCGCCTGGGCCGGCATGATCGAGTCGCGGATCGCGGCTCTCTCGCTGCTTGGCATCGGTGCCGTGCTGCTCGATTTCGCCATCACCACCGACCAGACGCTCGGCCGCCGCGCCGTCAACCTGTTGCGGCCGGAGGCGCGCGGCCGGATCAACGGCCTGTTCGTGGCGCTGTTCTTCATCGGCGGCGCGGTCGGAGGAGCGGCGGCGTCCACGGCCTGGAGTTTTGGTGGCTGGACCGCGGTCTGTGCGGTCGCCGCCGCGTTCGGTGTGCTCGGCTTCATCACCGACCTCGCGACGAAGACGGGATCGGAGTGAGTGGCACCGCGTAGGATGGGTTTCGCTTCGCTCTGCCCATCCTACAGGTTCAACCACTTCAATGCGCCCTTCCCGGCCGCAGCGCCGGTCGCGAACGACGCCTGCAACAGATAGCCGCCGGTCGGCGCTTCCCAGTCGAGCATCTCGCCGGCGGCAAAAGTGCCGGGCAGCTTGCGCAGCATGAAGTGATCGTCGAGTTCGTCGAAGCTGATCCCGCCCGCACTTGAGATCGCG
>NZ_JAGKJJ010000013.1 GCF_020329505.1 Bradyrhizobium semiaridum | reverse complement strand
CGGCGGTCACCACCTCGTTGGTGACGGTCTTCACCACGTCGGGGCCGGTGACGAACATGTAGCTGGTGTTCTTCACCATGAAGATGAAGTCGGTCATCGCGGGCGAATAGACGTCGCCGCCGGCGCAGGGGCCCATGATGACGGAGATCTGCGGGATCACGCCCGAGGCGATGACGTTGCGGCGGAACACGTAGGAATAGCCCGCCAAGGCGGCTACGCCCTCCTGGATGCGCGCGCCGCCGGCGTCATAGAGGCCGATGATCGGCGCCCTCGCCTTCATCGCCATGTCCTGCAACTTGGTGATCTTCAGCGCGTGGGTTTCCGACAGCGAGCCGCCGAATACGGTGAAGTCCTTCGCGAACACGAACGTCTTGCGGCCGTTGACGGTGCCCCAGCCGGTGACGACGCCGTCGCCGGGGATCTTGCTTTTCTCCATGCCGAATTCGGTCGAGCGGTGCTCGACGAACATGTCGAACTCCTCGAACGAGCCCTTGTCGAGCAAGAGCTCGATGCGCTCGCGGGCGGTCAGCTTGCCGCGGGCGTGCTGCGCCTCGATGCGCTTTTCGCCGCCGCCCAGCTTGGCGCCGGCGCGCCGCTCTTCGAGGGTGTCGAGGATGTCTTTCATTTGTCTCCGCCCGCATTAGTTACAGTTCGCACCTGCGAACCGGTCTTACTTCACTAGAAAACGCTTAGCACGGCATTTTCCGAACTGGAAACCGGGTCCGCGAACTGCGCGGGACGCAAAAACGGTAGGATTTTCTGGGGGATAGAGCGATGACTGAGATAACCGCGGCCGAGACCGGCGCGCCGACCGGTACCGTGCGCACCCTGCTACGGCTGGAGGGGCTGGCGCTGTTTCTCGGCATGACCATGCTCTACGGCATCTGGGACGGCTCCTGGCTGCTCTACGTCGTGCTGTTCCTGGCGCCGGACCTCAGCTTCGCCGCCTATCTCGCCGGCCCCCGGGTCGGCGCCATCGTCTACAACGCCGCCCACGCCTACCTCGCGCCGATGGCGTTGATGACCATCGGCTTCGCCGGCGCCGAGCCGCTGGTGCTCTCGATCGCAATGATCTGGCTCGCCCATATCGGGCTCGACCGCGCCCTCGGCTACGGGCTGAAATATGCCAAGGGTTTTGGCTACACCCATCTCGGGCGGATCGGGAAAGCGCGGGACGAGCCTGCCTGAGGCGAAGCCGCCGTCGCGAAGAGTTCGCGACGAAATTGCAAAGCAATTTTGCGCTGAAGCGACGACGCAATCCATCGCTCCCGGGGTGAACTGTGGACTACTTCGCCCGCAATGACGCGACGCGGCCGTCAGGCGAAGCGGCGCGCGAACACCACGCAGCCGACGACGAGACAGGTCGCCGCGACCATGGTCCACGGCACCTGCTCGTGCAGCAGCAGCCCGGCCAGCGCGAGGCCGAAGAACGGCTGCAACAGCTGCAACTGGCCGACGCTGGCGATGCCGCCGAGGGCCAGCCCGCGGTACCAGAACACGAAGCCGACCAGCATGCTGAACACCGAGACATAGCCGAGACCGAGCCAGGCGGGGATGCCGATGCCGTCCCAGCTCGGCGGCAGCGTCAGGATCGTCATCAGCAGCACCACCGGCAGCGACAGCACCAGCGCCCAGGAGATCACCTGCCAGCCGCCGAGCCGGCGCGACAGCGCGGCCCCTTCGGCATAGCCGAGGCCACAGACGATGATCGCCGCGACCATCAGGAGATCGCCGGTCAGCGAGGCCGAGCCGTCATTCGACAGCGCGAAGGCGCCGACTGTGGCGCTGCCGATGCAGGAGAACAGCCAGAACAGCGGTTTTGGCCGCTCGCCGCCGCGCAGCACGCCGAACACCGCGGTTGCCAGCGGTAGCAAGCCGATGAATACGATCGAATGCGCCGACGTGATGTGTTGCAGCGCCAGCGCGGTCAGCAGCGGAAAACCGATCACGACGCCGAGCGCGGTGATCGTGAGCGATACCACGTCGTCGCGCTTCGGCCATGGCTGGCGCAGCACGGCAAGCAGCGCCGCACCGAGCAGCGCCGCGATCAGGGCACGTGCCGAGGTCAGGAACAGCGGCGAGAACCCGCCGACCGCAACCCGCGTCGCCGGCAGCGAGCCGGAGAAGATGATGACGCCGAGCAGCCCGCTGCCCCAGCCGTCGATCGAAGCCTTGTCCATTGCATCTCACTTTCGCCTCGTGAGACAAGATCGAGTCACGGGCGCACTCGTCCCCCTCTCCCGCTTGCGGGGAAGGGTCGGGGTGGGGATATCTCCGCAAAGGGTCTCTTCACGTGGAAAGAGCCCCACCCGGTTCGCATCTGACGATGCGAACCGATCTCCCCCGCAAGCGGGAGAGGTGCAGCGAGCAAGGTGCCGGACCCAATCTCATCTGCGTAAACATAGCCGTCGGAACCTCGCCAAGGCAGCTACAGATCAGTACAATACCGCAAAACTGTATGGGTGAAGGTAGGCATACACATGCAACGGCCATCCGACGACGCCAAGGCCACCCGCACCACCGAGGTGATGAACGCGATCCGCGCCCGGGTGGCGAGCCGTGCGCTGGTCGCCGGCGACCGCCTGCCCTCGATCCGCAGCTTCGCGACCACGATGGGCGTGTCGCCCTCCACCGTCGTCGAGGCCTATGACCGGCTGGTGGCCGAGGGGCTGATCCGGGCGCGGCCCGGCTCCGGCTTCTACGTCTCCGCCACCGCGCTGCCGCCGCTGGCGCTGGCAAAGGACCAGCCGCAGCGAGATCGCGCCGTCGATCCGTTCTGGGTGTCGCGGCAATCGCTCGACGCCGACGATGCGGCGCTGAAGCCGGGCTGCGGCTGGCTGCCGGCCGAGTGGATGCCGACCGAGGCGCTGCGCCGGGCGCTCCGCGGCCTGGCGCGCGCCGAGGATTCGGTGCTCGCCGACTACGGCGCGACGCGCGGCTCGCTGGCGCTGCGCCGCATCCTGATGGCGCGCTTCGCCGACGAGGGGCTCGAGGTGGCGCCGGAGCAGTTGCTGCTGACCGCGTCCGGCACGCAGGCGATCGACCTGATCTGCCGCTTCCTGCTGCGGCCCGGCGACACCGTGCTGGTCGACGATCCCTGCTACTTCAACTTCCGTGCGCTGCTGCGCGCGCATCAGGTGAAGATCGTCAGCGTGCCCTACACCGCTTCGGGGCCGGATGTCGCTCGGTTCGAGGCCGTGCTGGCGGCCGAGCGGCCGCGGCTCTACGTCACCAATTCGGCGCTGCATAATCCGACCGGCGCGACGCTGTCGCCGCAGACCGCGCACCGCGTGCTGAACGCCGCCGCGGCCTATGACCTCACTATCGTCGAGGACGACATCTTCGCCGACTTCGAGCCGGACGCCTCGGCACGGCTGGCCGCGCTCGACGGGCTCACCAACGTGATCCGGATCGGCAGCTTTTCAAAGACGCTGTCGGCCTCGGTGCGCTGCGGCTTCATCGCCGCGCGCGCCGACTGGATCGATGATCTCGTCGATCTCCAGGTCGCGACCGGTTTCGGCGGCCCGAGCGCGGTCGCCACCGAGATCATCGCCAGCGTGCTCGCCAGCGGCTTCTACCGCAAGCATGTCGAGGAGCTGCGCCGCCGCCTCGCCCGCACCCGCCGCGACATCGCCGACAAGCTGCAGCGGATCGGCGTCACACCGTGGCTGATGCCGCGCGGCGGCTTCTATTTGTGGTGCCGCCTGCCCGGGGGGCGCGACTCCGCCGACGTGGCGCGGGCGGCGCTCGCCGACAATGTCGTGCTGGCGCCAGGCAACGTGTTCAGCGCCTCGCAAACCGCTTCCGCCTATATGCGCTTCAACGTCGCGCAATGCCGCGACGTGAGGCTGATGCCGGCGCTGCAGCGCGCGATCGAGCGCTAGAAGCGGTTTCCGAAAAGGTCATGCGCAAACAAAGAGCTAAAGCGCGATGACGATTCAACCCAATCCCATCGCGCTTAAGGCGCGAGCAGATCGGGTTGAACGCCGCCTCTCCCGGTTCCTTACGGGAGACGGGCGGACGCATACATGGTCCGAAATAGTAGAATAATACCACCGAGTTTGACCGACGGCTCCTTTGCATGGGGTTGTTTTCGCTGTTTTTGGCCGGCGCCCCTGCGGCGGCGCGCAGGTCAGCCCATCACAGCGCGACGATGTCGGTGAGGCATTGCTGCGTGACGCTCATCCGTGCGTCGATCTGCGCCTGCGTCTTGCAGTCCATGTTCATCGCGAACACGGTCACATCAGAGCCCTTCTCGGTCCAGCCGACCAGCCAGCCGAGCGAGCCGTGCTCCTTGTCGGTCAGGCCGGTCTTGGCGCGGATCACGGCGTCGCCAACCTTGGTCGCCGGCAGGATGTCGGCGACCAGCTGCTGGCTGCGCTTGCCGACCGGCAGCACGCCGCGGCGCAGCCGGTCGAGGAAATCGACCTGCTGCACCGGATCGATGCGCAGATTGCCGGACACCCAGAACCGGTCGATGCCGCCGCCGATGTCGCGGTTGCCGTAGTCGAGCATCTCGACATACTTCTTCATCCGCTCCTCGCCGATGCGGCGGGCGATCTCCTGAAACACCGGGAATGCAGATACCGCGATCGCCGAGCGCAGCGTGTGATCCTTGTTCCAGGCCTCGATCGAGCGCGTCACGCCGTCCCACTTGAAGACGTCCTTATCGGGATCCTGCACCACGCCGGTTTCGAGCGCGATCAGCGAGTTGGGGATCTTGAAGGTCGAGGCCGGCAATTTGCCCTCGCCCGAACGCACCTTGTCGCTGGCGATGATCAGATAGTCGTCGACCTTGTAGCCGACGAACGTGCCTTCAGTGCCGAGATCGAAGAACCGCTTCTGTAGATCCTCGCGAAACTCGCTGCGCTGGTACGACACATTTGCAAGACTGCGCAACGGCACGAGGCTCGCGGCGGCGAACAGACCGAGCGCATGGCGGCGATTGATCACGACGGGACCTTCAGACACGGGACCTGGCTGGTTCTTGGGGCACTGACCACGATGGTGCTGCCATCATGGTGAAAGGATGACAACGAGGATTACCGCCCCCTTCCCGACAACCGCAGCACGAACACCAGCACCTCGGCGACGGCCCTGTAGAGCTCGGCCGGGATCTCGTCGCCGAGTTCGACATTGGAGAGCGCGCCGGCCAACACCTCGTTCTCCTCGATCGGGATGTCGTGGGCCTTGGCGACTTCGATAATTTTGGCGCCGATCGCGCCCTTGCCTTTTGCGATCACGCGCGGCGCGCCGGCGTGGTCGTAGTGCAAGGCGACCGCGAGCTGGCCTGCCGTGTCGCTCATGAGGCGCGATCCAGGAAGTGGCCGGCGCGGGCCGACGGAGGCTGCGGCGGCGTGCCGTCGCGGATCTCGATCTCGCCGGGGGTCAGCTCGGCCCGCGTCAGGGCCTGGCTCAATTCGGCAGCGCCTGCACGGAGCTGTGCGGCGGTCGAGGGACGTTCGGCCCACATCCGCACCGAAGTGCGCTCGCCGCTCAGCGCGACCAGCGCATGCACCGGGCCCGCGGGCTCGACGTCGAGCGTGAAACGCGCGCGCCAGATCCGCGTGGCCGCCTCGATTTCGCCGCCGCCGTCGCGGGAGATTTCGAACTGCGCCATCGCCGTGCCCTGCTGGGCCAGGAACGGGATCTCGAAATTCCAGCGCGGCACCGACGCATCGAGCTGCGGACGCGACGGGTCGGCGCGGTCCGGCAGCGAGGCGACCTGGAGCAATGTCTGCCGCGCCAGCGCCGCGTCGGTGTCCTCAAGCAGGCGGTGCGCGATGGTGGCGAGCGGCGCCCCCGGGACGATCGACGGCCCCGCGACCGGCTGGGCGGCCGGCAGCGCGCCGCGAAATGGCGGCGGCGCCGCGGCCCGCGCCAGCGCCTCGCCGGCCGGCAGCTCCCGTGCCGCGGCGCCTTGGCGGGCCGGGCCGGCGAGTTCGTGCAGGGCCTCCTGAAGCAAATTGAGCGCGCCGCCCGCCGACGGCCCGGCGTCGAGCGCCTCCGCCAGCGCATTGGCAAGGGCGGGGCCGCGCGGAGCGAGATCGACCGCAGCCGGCACCCGGGCCTGCGGCAGCAAGATTTCCTGGAGGTCGAAATCCCGCCCGCCTGGCGGCACGAGGCTGGGCGCCGCGGCGGGGCTGGTCGGCAGCTGCGGGCTCGGGGCTGCGGCAGGCCTTGCCACATCGGCCGCCGCACCGAGCGACGCCAGCGTCTGGCGGAGCACGATCAGCGCGGCCTTGAGATCGGGCGCACTGCCGTTCGGCGGCACCGCGCCCGAGGCAAGCGACGCCTCCAACAACAGGCCGGATTTCTGGAACGCCGCCCTGACGTCGCTGCCACTGAGGTTCTCGTCGAGGCTGGTCTGCTGCGCCAGCACCTGGGCGATGGCGGCGTGCAGCTTCGGCGGCAGATTGGCGGAGGCGATCGCCGCCAGATTGGCAAACAGCGCCGCCTGGCTGCCCTGCGCGGCCGCCGCCCCTTGCGCAGCCGCGCTGACGGCGACGTGCTCGAGCGGCGTCAGCACGGCTTTTGGTGTGGCGGCATTGGCTTGCGGGCCGATCGCGGGATCGGCCATGACGGCCGGCGACAACCGCGCGGCCGCGCCGCCGTCGGCACGCGGTCCGGCTCCGTCCGGCCCGACCATTTGCAAGCGGACACCATCATCGGTCTGCGAGACCGCAAGCTGCAGGGTCTGGCCGGGCTGCAGCGGGACTTCGGTCTGGACGTCGATCGACAGGCTCGCAATCGCGATCCGGACCAGGTCGGCAGACAGCACCTTCAGCACCTGTGCACTGACGACGCTGCCCGGCTGCAACGTCAACGCGGGCCCGCCGCCGCCTGCGTCCTCGGAGGCGAGCACCGGCAGCGCGGGATTGATGGCGATTGCCATAGCAAAGGTCTCGGCCAAGCGGCAGGATCAACGATGATCGTCGCGGAAGAGCGCTCTCCCGCGCCGTGCTCCCACAAAGCTAGCCCGGCGTCGTAAACCTCTCGTTAACCCGGGCGCATAAGGCCCGAGTGCCACTCACTGCGGGCCGGCGACGACCGCCCAATACCGCCTGCCGTTCCAGTTCGGATCGGTGCTGTCGCTTGCAGAGAAGACGACGCCGACGTCCGGCCAGTGCGCGAAGCTTCCGCCACCGGCACTCACCTCGGTGAAGGAGCTGTGCGACGGCCCAAGAGCCGTCGTGCCTTCGTAGACAACGATGGGTGAACGCGTATCGCGCGCGACGTTGGGACGATCCGCCAAGCTGGCGAGTTCGCCATATTCAGGCGGCAGGTTGGCGCGGAATGCGGCCTTGCTCAATGGCTCGAATGGCCGGAGCAGCGGGACGACGACCTGCCCTTTCGGGCGCGGATCCTGCCAGGAACGCTGCAGCCAGAGCGCGGCGGCGAAGTACACGACAATGCCGACCACGACGCACAGCGGCACGAGACCAATATTCCAGACGAACGGAAATGCTCGGCTGGTCCGCACCGGTTCCACAATACACTGCGACATCTGCACTCACCAACGCTACACGGCCGGGCACAAGTCCGATGCCACGCCGACAGATCAAAACCTCGAGCACTCGCAATGGTGCCCCGCCCGCCTGAAGGCGAGCGCGCTCAATCGCAACGTCATTCCTAAGACGGTTTGGAACGAGCAAACGTGAAACGGTTTTTGAAAAAATTTGAGTCGCGTGCGCCGATCGACCTGCGATCCAGGCGAAAAACCGACTCAGGACAGAGTGATAATCCCGGCTAGCACCGATTCCTGTAGCAATTGAGGCGATCGCGCCCAATCATCGTGGCAGACTGTAACACTTAATCAAATACCGGTGTCCCGACCCTCAACATGCTGGCCGCGGCCTTGAAATCGACCAGCCGCGCCGCCCGGCGCACAGCGGCCTCTTCGTCGATGCCCCATTGCTCGATGTTCCAGTCCTCGTCGACATGAGCGGCCGCCCAAACCTCATCCTCGTCGCGAAAACCGTGTGCGAGCGCCAGTGCGAGCAGCGCCGAGCCCGTCAGGGTTGTCACCACATGGAATGCGGCAACCGACCACGGATCGGTCGGAAACGCGGCACGAGCCGCCTTGATCGCCGCCTCGGGCTGGCCGACATGCATGACGCCTTCGGCAAGGACGAAATGGGCGCCGAGGGCGTCCGCGGCCCAGAACACGATCGGGTCCCAATGCTGCGCCTCGCGCGCGACCAGCGTCTCGGGATGGCCTGCGCGATAGAACAGCAGATCGCTGCCGAGAAATTTTGCGGCATCCTCGGCGACCTCGTCGACACGATCGGTCACACCCTCGACGACGCTGTTGGCAAGGCGCGTCAGCGGCATGGTCAGGGGGTCGAGGGTCTCTCCCTGAGCATTCCACTCCGCCGCGGCTGCCTCGGCGATGGCGCGCACCGGCACGATCACCGGCTTGCCCGATGGCGAGCGAATCGGCTTGCCGTCGAGCGTGATCGAGAATCCGCCGTCGGTCTCCGCCACGCCGGCGCTGGTGTAGAACCGCTTGCGCTGGGGCGTGCGGATGTGGCGCCGCACCGCCTCTTGCGGATCGAGCGGAGGTTGCTGTGGTACGTCGTCGAACGGTTCGCGCATCGCGCCGGCGGCTTTCTTTGGAAAATGATCTCCCTGCAAGATATGTCAGGGACGACGGCAAATAAAGCTGATGGAACCAGCCGAATGATTGCAGGATTTCGCGCGCTGCAGGTTTTCCTGCTCAACCGAGTCGCCCATCGCGAATATCCGTGCCCAGTCGTAAAGCGGCGCACCGAGCCTTCCCGTGACCTGCCGCGTGACAGAATGACGGCTCGGCAATTCTCCCATCCGGGGCTGCAAGCTGATGCTCCGCTGCTGCCGCTGTCTGGCGCGCCGACGGCAGCGCGCCGGAGATTCGAAATGCTAATCCCGCAAGTTGGCGCAGGACCGCGAATAGGCGGCGCGGTCGGCCTGATTCAGCCCCGCGGCTGCAGCCTCGTCGAGGCAACTGCTCACGCGGTCGCCGAACGAAGTCCGGGGAGCGACACGAACGCTCGGCCGGCTCGGCAATGCATCCATCTTCGGGATCTCTGGCACGTAGACCTTGGGCGGCGGCGGTGGCTGAGGCACCGGCGGATTGTAGATCGAGCCGCCCGGCGGGATGACCTGCGCGAGAGCGCTGCCCGCGAAGGCCCAGAGCAAGCCACAAACAAGGATCAAGGATCGCTTCATGACGTATATCTCGTGACGCAGCGGCAACGGATCAAGTGATTGCTGCATGTCAACCTCGCCCGTCACATGCGAGTTCCCGCGAGCGACTTCACGGTTTCTGATAGATCGCGTGAGCGCGCACAGCGTGAGAGCCATCACGTACGGCGCGCGGGCACCATGCTGTTGGGCGGCATTGTCGATCCAGCGCGCGGCTTCCGCTTACTCCTCGGGCGCGTTCTCGATCGGGTCGAAGCGCTCGGCCTCGAGCCCCAGCAGATTCCAGGATTGCTGCATGTGCGGCGGCAGTGGCGCGGTCGCATCGATGAAGCCGCCGCGCGGATGCGGGATCACGATCCGGCGTGCCAGCAGATGCAGCCGGTTCTGCAAGCCGCCGGGCAGCTCCCAATTCTCCTTGTTGAAGTATTTGGGATCGCCCACGATCGCGTGATCGATATGCGCCATGTGGGCGCGAAGCTGGTGGGTACGGCCGGTCACTGGCTTGAGCGACACCCAGGCCAGCTTGGTCGCCGAGGTCTCCACCACCGCGTAATAGGTCACGGCATGGCTGGCGCCCTCATCGCCATGCGCCGCGATCCGCATGATGGTATCTTCCTCGTTTTCCTCCTTGGCGAGATAGGTCGAGATGCGGCCCTGCTTCGGCTTCGGCACGCCTGCGACCAGCGCCCAATAGATCTTGCGCGCGGAGCGCGAGCGAAAAGCGCCAGTGAGGTAGGACGCGGCAAAGCGCGTCTTCGCGATCAACAGGCAGCCCGACGTCTCCCGGTCGATACGGTGCACTAGGCGCGGCTTCTGTCCCTTGACGTCGCGCATCACCTCCAGCATCTGGTCGACGTGGCGCGTCATGCCCGAGCCGCCCTGCACGGCGAGACCTGCGGGCTTGTTCAGCACCAGCACGTCGTCGTCCTCGTAAAGCGTCATGTCTCTCAGTACCTGCAGCGTCTTGGTCTCCGCCTCCGACAGCACGCCGACGGTCTTCGGCGCGTCGAGCCGCAGCGGCGGAATGCGCACGCTCTGCCCCTCCTCAAGCCGCTCCTTGGAATCCGCGCGCTTGCCGTTGACGCGGAGCTCACCCTTCCGGACGATGCGCTGGATGTGGGAGAACGACAGGCCGGGAAACCTCGCCTCCAGGAAGCGGTCGACCCGCATGCCATTCTCGTCGGCGGTCACCACGACGGTCTGCACCTTGGTCGGCAACGGCAGCTCGCCCGCCGCCTTCAAAGGCTTCGGCGCGACCGGCTCCGGCCGCTCGCCGCGCGGCTCGGCAAAGCGTTTCGCCTTGCCGGGCGCGCGCTGCGCGAACGGACGGTCGCCAGCCTTGCGATCGTCCGCCTTGCGGCTGCGATGCGCCGATCCGGTCTTCGGACGATCGCTGTCGCGCCGCTTCTCAAGCTCCTTGGCACGATCGCCCGGCGATGTCGTTCTCTTGATGCGGCGGCTCATGGTGATTTTTCGGCTCCAGACCTGCATTGTGCCTAGCGCAAATGCTGCGAATCGTCACTGCGAAATCGGTGTAAATCCCGCGCAACTTCGGCCATGTTCGGCCAAATTCGGCAATCGAGGAGCCCTGCAATGAGACTGGCGATATCGGCATTGGCGGCGACGGCGATGATCGCGGGGCCGGCTCTCGCGCAGCAAAGCCCGATGCCGGAGGACCTCGCCTGGAAGCTCTTGGAACTCGGCCGCGTCATCGACCCGCCGAAGACTGCCGCGCTCTACGCGCCACTGCAACAGAAGGAGCCCTATCAGGGTGTCAAGGTCGAGCGCGACCTCAAATACGGTCCGGCCGACCGCCATCTGCTCGATGTCTTCACGCCGGAGGCCGCAGCCCCGACCCCGGCGCGGCCGGTGCTGATCTACATCCATGGCGGCGGCTTTGTTGCCGGCAACAAGCGCGTGCCCGGCAGCCCGTTCTACGACAATATCATGCTGTGGGCGGCCAGAAGCGGATTTGTCGGCGTCGACGCCACCTATCGGTTGGCGCCCGCCTTCCCCTGGCCGGCCGGCGCCGAGGACATGGGTGCGATCGTCAAATGGGTGGAGGAGAACATCGGCGCGCGCGGCGGCGATCCCGCGCGCATCTTCCTGATGGGCCAGTCGGCCGGCGCGATCCATGTCGCGAGCTATGTCTCGCACCCGGAGTTCTACAAGGTAAAGGGCGGCGGGATTGCCGGCGCGGTCCTGGTGTCGGGCATCTATGATCTAACGGCATCGCCGGTCGGCGACGCCGAGCTCGCCTATTACGGCTCCGACCCGTCGCGCTATGCCGAACGCTCCTCGCTGCAGGGCTTGGTCGCAAGCCCGATCCCGCTGCTCGTCACCGCGGCCGAGCTCGACCCGCCGCGCTTCGTCGCGCAATTCGAGCTGTTGAAGCAGGCGACCTGCAAGCGGCAGCGCGGCTGCGCGCGCAGCTTCATGCTGCCGCAGCACAGCCACATGTCGGAAGTCTACGCGATCAACACGCCGGACACGCGGCTGAGCGACGAGATCCTCGAGTTCGTCAAGAGCGTGAAGTGAGGCGCTATTTCCCGCTGCGCTCGCGCCGCAGCTTCGCCCAGTAATCCAGCCGCTTGCGGATCTCGCGCTCGAAGCCGCGGTCGGGCGGATCGTAGAAGGTCTGACGGCCGAGCGCCTCCGGGAAGTAATCCTGGCCGGAGAACGCGTCGGGCATATCGTGATCATATTGATAGCCGGAGCCGTAGCCCTCCGACTTCATCAGCTTGGTCGGCGAGTTCAGGATGTGTTTTGGCGGCAGCAGCGAGCCATTCTGCTTCGCCGCCTGCATCGCCGCGCCGAATGCGGCGTATGCCGCGTTGGATTTCGGTGCGGTGGCGAGATAGATCACGGCCTGCGCGATCGCGAGCTCGCCCTCCGGCGAACCGAGGAAGTCATAGGCATCCTTGGCGGCGTTGCAGACCGCCAGCGCCTGCGGATCGGCAAGCCCGATATCCTCGACCGCCATGCGCACCACGCGCCGCGCCAGGAACAGCGGGTCCTCGCCGGCATCGAACATCCGCGCCAGATAATACAGCGCCGCGTCCGGATCGGAGCCGCGCACCGACTTGTGCAGCGCCGAGATCAGATTGTAGTGGCCATCGGCCGATTTGTCGTAGATCGGCGCGCGGCGCTGCAGGATGTCCTGCAACTGTTCGGCGTTGAACACCTCACCCTTGCGCGCGGCGCGCCAGACCTCTTCGGCAAGCGTCAGCGATGCGCGGCCGTCGCCATCGGCCATCCGCACCAATACCGCGCGGGCTTCCGCATCGAGTGGCAGCGGCCGGCCCTCGACCTTCTCGGCATTGGCGAACAGTTTTTCGATCGCGGCCGAATCGAGCGAGTGAAACACCAGCACGCGCGCGCGAGACAGGAGCGCCGCGTTGAGCTCGAACGACGGATTCTCCGTGGTGGCGCCGACCAGCACCACCGTGCCGTCCTCCATGACGGGCAGGAAGGAATCCTGCTGCGCGCGATTGAATCGGTGCACCTCGTCGACGAACAGCAGCGTACCCTTGCCGGTCTCGCGGCGGGCGCGTGCGGCATCGAACGCCTTCTTGAGGTCGGCGACACCGGAGAACACCGCGGAGATCTGCTCGAAATGCAGCTCGGTGGCGTCGGCAAGCAGGCGCGCGACCGTGGTCTTGCCGGTGCCGGGCGGTCCCCAGAACACCAGCGAGCCGAGCGTGCGCGTCTCCAGCATGCGGGTCAGCGCCCCGTCGGGGCCGAGGATGTGATCCTGGCCGACGACGTCCGCGAGCGAACGCGGACGCAGCCGGTCGGGCAGCGGGTGCGGCGCATCCTGCTCCATCCCCGCTGCCGCGAACAGATTCGTTGCGTCGCGTGGTTGCTTCGGGCTCATCCGCCGAGCGTCACGTTGATCTGCTGGCCGCCGCGCACCAGCGTGATCCGCCAGACCCGCGTGCCGGTCTTCGAGGCCTTCTCGAGATCACTGGTGCGCTCGATCTTCTGGTTGTTGACGGCCAGGATGATGTCGCCCTTTTGGAAGCCGACATTGGCCGCGGTGCCGTCATCGGCGAGATCGGTCACGACGACACCCTCGGCGCCGGCATCCAGATGCAGCTCGTCGGCCAGCGCCGGCGAGATGTTGGCGACCTTGGCGCCCTGGAACGGCGAGCGTGCGGTCAGCACGATCTCGTCGCGGCCGGTGTCGGGCGCGGTCTCCAGCGGCACATTGAGCGTCAGCGCCTTGCCGCCGCGCTGCACCTCGATCTGCGCGGCTCCGCCGAGCGGACGGGTCGCGAAGCGATAGTCGAACGCGTTGGGATCGTCGATCGGCTGGCCCTCGATCGCGACGATGAGGTCCGAGAGCTTCAGCCCCGCCTTCGCCGCCGGGCTGTTCGGCGCGACGTTGGCGACCAGCGCGCCGGACGGCAGCTTCAGGCCGAGCGTCTCCGCGATCTCGGGCGTCACTGCCTGCAGCCGCGCGCCGAGCCAGGGACGCTTCACCGCCTTGCCGCCGCTCTTGGCAGAGGACACCACCACGCGCACCATGTTGGCGGGAATCGCAAAGCCGATGCCCTGCGACCCACCGGAACGCGAGAAGATCGCGGTATTGATGCCGGCCAGGCGCCCCGTCATGTCGACCAGCGCGCCGCCCGAATTGCCGGGATTGATCGCAGCGTCGGTCTGAATGAAGAATTGATAGTCCGTGATCCCGACTTGAGTGCGGGCAAGCGCCGAGATGATGCCGTGCGTCACGGTCTGGCCGACGCCGAACGGATTGCCGATCGCGAGCACGACGTCGCCGACCTGCAACTGGTCGGAATTGGCGAAGTCGAGCGTCGCGAACTTCTCCTTGTTGGTGTTCTTCAGCCGCAGAATCGCGAGGTCGGTGCGGCTGTCCTTGAGGACGATCTCGGCCTCGAATTCCCGCTTGTCGGCGAGCGAGATTTTGACCTGGTCGGCGCCCTCGATCACGTGATTGTTTGTGACCACGAGGCCGGTCGAATCGACCATCACGCCGGAGCCGAGCGAGCGCTGCATCTGCTCGGGCTGCTGCCCCGGCACGCCGAAGAAACGCCGGAAAATCGGGTCGTCCAGGAACGGATTGCGGTTCTGCACCATCTTGGCGGCGTAGACATTGACCACCGCCGGCTGCACCCGCTGCACGATCGGCGCATAGGACAGTTGCAGCTCCGCCTGCGAGGACGGCACGCGGCGATCCTGAGCCTCGGCCTGACGGAGACAACCTATCAGCGCCAACGCGGACAGAACGGATAGGGCAGCAAAGCGGACGGGTCGGAGCATTCTCACCTCTTGCGGAAAACGCCGGAATATAGGCGCGTTCGCCCGGCAATTGAAGGGTGCCCGGCCGGATAACTGGCCCCTCGCGGAGCGGTGCACAACCGGCCGCCGGTGCGTTGAAGCGCGCCGCCGAACTTCTATGATGCCTGTCATCTCACTGCGCCGCTCCGCCTGTTGCCCGCGGACAACAAGCGGAACTGCGATGCCGAGCGGCGCTGTCGTGCGACAGTCACGATAGACTCCTAAAGGCTCGATCAGTGAGTGGGGACTTCAAACACAACAGGGGTGCACAAATGAGTGCGACAAGACTAGGTGCAATCGCCATAGGAATAGCCGGGGCGCTCGCCGCCGTGCCGGCGCATGCGCAGTCGGCCGGCGGCGGCAGCGACGCGGAGATCGCGCTGCTGAAGCAGCAGTTGAAGATGCTCGAGCAGAAGCTCGACAGACTGCAGAAGCAGACCAACGCCAACACCGCGACGGCGGCAAGCGCGAACGCCAGTGCGAAGGCGGCGGATGCCAAGGCCGCGCGCGTCGCCAGCGCCAACGCCGCGATCCCGGTCAAGGGCCCCGTCGCGCCGTCCGGTGTCGTGGTGACGATGCCGAACAACCGGCCGACGATCTGCACCGCGGACGAACAGAACTGCGTTGCGATCACGAGCCGCGTGCACTGGGATGTCGGCGGTTACGACTATCGCCCGAACACCGCCGGCACCTCGCCGCAGAAGCTCGACAGCGGCGAGAACGTCCGTCGCGCCCGCATCGGCGTGGTCGGCAAATTCCTCGGCGACTGGAATTACGCGCTGATCTACGACTTCGGCGGCTCCTCCGACGGCTTCGGCGGCTCGGCGCCGGGATCGCTGCCGGGCGGCGGCACATCAGGCATCGAGAACGCCTATCTGAGCTACACCGGATTCAAGCCGTTCGGCGGCAAGATGGCGATCGAAGGCGGCATCATGGACGTGCCGTGGACGCTGGACGAAGCGACCAGCTCCAACGACATCCTGTTCATGGAGCGCGCCTCGGTCGGCATCATCGCGCAGAACATCGCCGCCGGTGACTTCCGCTCCGCCGCCGGCATGCGCTGGTGGAACGACCAGCTCTGGATCGGCGGCTACGTCACCGGGCCGACCACCGGCCAGATCCACTCCGCCTCCAGCCTCACGCCGGCCGGATCGTCCGAGCAGTATGGCGGCGTCGTCCGCATCGCCGGCAATCCGATCAGCGGCAAGGACTATTCGGTGCATATCGGCGCCGATGCGGAGTGGCTGGTCCAGCCGCCGCGCAACCAGGTCACGCAGGCGCAGACGCTGACGCTCAGCGATCGGCCCGAGCTGCGGATCGACCCGACGACGCTGATCTCGACCGGTGCGATCGCCAACGTCTCCGGGGCGCAGGTCTACGGCGTCGAGGCGGCGGCGACCTACGGGCCGTTCATCGCGCAGGGCGAATACTACTGGTTCAATGTCGACCGCTCCGCGAACACCGGCCTGCCGCCGTTCGGCGCGCCGAGCCTGAAGTTCGACGGCGGCTACGCCCAGGTCGGCTACGTGCTGACCGGCGAGAACCACGCCTACAACGCTGCCACGGCCTCCTATGGCGGCATCAAGCCGAAGGATCCGTTCTCGCTCGCCGGCGGCGGCTGGGGCGCCTGGGAAATCGCAGGCCGCGTCAGCACGATCGATCTCAACGATCAGATCGCGCAGGCGACCGGCATCGCGGGCGGACGGCAGACCGTCTACACCGCGGCGCTGAACTGGTACGTCAACAACAACGTCCGCTTCATGCTGAACTACCTGCACGGCGATATCGCCAAGCAGGCGTCGGCGACCTCGAGCGCGGATGTCGGCTCGAAGTTCGACGCGGTGGCGCTGCGCACGCAGGTCGCGTTCTAAGGTACTCACCTCTTCCCAACGGGGAGAGGTAAAGGCGCGCGGTCTCCGATCAGGCCGCGCGCTTCGGCTTCTTCACGACGAGCTCGGGCGCCGGCGCGCAGGACTGCCGCGCCTGATGGCGCTCGCCCCAGGCCTTCAGGATGTCGATCACCGGGCGCAGGCTCTCGCCGAGTTCGGACAGCGTGTATTCGACCCGCGGCGGCACCTCGGCGTAGACCTTGCGGATCACGAGGCCGTCATCCTCGAGCGCGCGCAGCTGCTTGGTCAGCATGCGCTGGGTGATGCCCGGCATCCGCCGCCGCAACTCGCCGAAGCGCTGGGTGCCGGCCTGCAGATGATAGAGGATCACGCCCTTCCATTTGCCGTCGATCAGGTCGAGTGCCGCCTCGACCGCGCAGCCCGGACGGCGCGCAAAGTTCTGCCGTTTCATCTGACATTTCCCAATAGTATACAGACGGGGACTAGTTCCCTGAATTTACAGTACTTGCCAAATGGACGCCAGCGCGACAGGTAGAGCGGCAGGCCATCGCCCACCACGGAGACAAGGCATGAAAGCCGTCGGATATCAGAAGTCGCTGCCGATCGAGGCAGCCGAGTCGCTGGTCGATTTCGAGACCGCAAAGCCGGAGCCGAAGGGCCGCGACGTCAGGGTCGCCGTGAAGGCGATCTCGGCCAACCCGGTCGATTACAAGGTCCGCAAGCGCGCCGCGCCGCCGGAAGGCGAATACAAGATCCTCGGTTTCGACGCGGCCGGCGTGGTCGACGCCGTCGGCCCTGATGTCTCGCTGTTCAAGCCGGGCGACGAGGTGTTTTACGCAGGGTCTATCCTGCGCCAGGGCACCAATTCCGAGTTTCATCTGGTCGACGAGCGGATCGTCGGCAACAAGCCGGCCTCGCTGTCGTTCGCGCAGGCTGCGGCGCTGCCGCTGACCTCGATCACCGCCTGGGAACTGCTGTTCGACCGGCTCGGCGCCGTGCCGGGCAAGAGCCTCGATCCGCGCACGCTGCTGATTATCGGCGGCGCCGGCGGGGTCGGCTCGATCCTGATCCAGCTCGCACGCCGCCTTACCGGGCTCACGGTGGTTGCGACCGCGACGCGGCCGGAATCGCAGCAATGGTGCCGCGATCTCGGCGCGCATGCCGTGATCGATCACGCGCAGCCGATGAAGGAGCAGATCGAGAAACTGAAGCTGCCGCCGGTCGGTCTCGTCGCCAGTCTCACCTACACCGACCAGCACTACAAGAGCATCGCCGACTTCATCGCACCGCAGGGCAAGTTCGGCCTGATCGACGATCCGCCGGAGTTCAACGTCGCCGCGTTCAAGGGCAAGGCGGTGTCGGTGCACTGGGAATCGATGTTCACGCGCTCCTCATTCCAGACGCCCGATATGATCGCGCAGCATCATTTGCTCAATGACGTCGCCGACCTCATCGACAAGGGAGTGCTGCGCACCACGCTCGACCAGACCTTTGGCACCATCAACGCCGCCAACCTCAAGCGCGCCCACGCGCTGCTGGAGAGCGGCAAGTCCCGTGGCAAGATCGTGCTGGAGGGCTGGTAGGCCTCGCGTAGGGTAGGCAAAGGCGCCAAGCACCGTGCCTACCACTTCTTTCACGGCGCAAGACGGTGGGCACGCTCCGCTTTGCCCACCCGCGGCGGCGGGCCGCCCTCCACCAAGTCGGCCGCCCCGCCGCGTGGCCGGCATTTGGTCTCACGCGATGGTGTTGATGATACCGCCCTCGGCGCGCAGCGCGGCGCCGTTGGTCGCCGAGGCCTGCTTCGAGCAGACATAGACGACCATGTTGGCGATCTCCTCGGGGCTGGCGAAGCGCTGCAGGATCGAGCTCGGCCGGTGTTGCTTGACGAAGTTGGTGGCCGCCTCCTCGACCGACTGGCCGTTCTGCTTGGCCAGATCCCTGACGAAGGTCTCGACACCCTCCGACATCGTCGGTGCCGGCAGCACCGAGTTGACGGTCACCGCAGTGCCGCGGGTCAGCTCCGCCAGCCCGCGCGAGATCGCAAGCTGCGCGGTCTTGGTCATGCCGTACTGGATCATCTCGGTCGGGATATTGAGCCCGGATTCCGAGGAGATGAAGACGATGCGGCCCCAGTTGCGCTTCAGCATACCCTGCATGTAGCCGCGCGACAGCCGCACGCCGGACATCACGTTGATATCGAAGAAGCGGCTCCAGTCCTTGTCGGGAATCTCGAAGAACGGCTTTGGCTCGAAGATGCCGGCGTTGTTGACGAGGATATCGACCTGCGGCAGCGCCGCGAGCAGCGCCTTGCAGCCGTCGGCGGTCGACACGTCGGCCGCGACACCGCGGACCTTGGCGCCCGCGACCTCGCTGCCGATCGCCGCAATGGTGGCATCGACCTTGGCCTGGCCACGGCCGTTGATGACGACCTCCGCACCTGTCGCCGCAAGGCCCTTGGCGATGGCTTTGCCGATGCCCGCGGTCGAGCCGGTCACCAGCGCAGTCTTTCCGGAAAGGTCGATTTTCATGACAAGTCTCCCGTCGGTGCTGACGGAGATATTTGCGTGCATTCGCGCCGGCGCAACCGGCGCCCGCATCGCAGATGCGCACAAAAAACGGCGCCCGAAGGCGCCGTTTTCAAAAGCCTGAATCGGGGTCGGCTTACGCCGCCTCGGATTTCGTCTCCTGCACCGGGCCGGAGTCCTGGCCCTTGGCATCGACATCGCGGTCGACGAACTCGATCACAGCCATCGCGGCGTTGTCGCCGTAGCGGAAGCCGGCCTTGATGATGCGGGTGTAGCCGCCCTGGCGGTCCTTGTAGCGGGGCGCCAGCACGTCGAACAGCTTCTTGACCTGGTCGACGTCGCGCAGCTCGGAGATCGCCTGGCGGCGAAGGGCGAGGCCGCCCTTCTTGCCGAGAGTGACGAGCTTCTCGACGATCGGCCGCAGCTCCTTGGCCTTCGGCAGCGTGGTGACGATCTGCTCGTGCTTGATCAGCGCAGCCGACATGTTGGCGAACATCGCACGCCGATGCTCGGCGGTGCGGTTGAGCTTCCGATGAACCTTGCCGTGACGCATTGACTTATTCCTTCTTCAATTCTGTCGCGGTGGTTCAGCGACAAGTTTCTCAGGTGGGCTTCCTGCGTTCGCCCAAAGTAGCGAGTAGCGAATGGTGAATAGCGAATGGTCTTCCACTCGCTATTCGCTACTCCCTATTCGCTCAGTAGTGATCCTCGAAGCGCTTGGCGAGCTCGTCGATGTTCTCCGGCGGCCAGCCCGGCACTTCCATGCCGAGATGCAGACCCATCTGGGCCAGCACTTCCTTGATCTCGTTCAGCGACTTGCGGCCGAAGTTCGGGGTGCGGAGCATTTCCGCTTCCGACTTCTGCACGAGGTCGCCGATGTAGACGATGTTGTCGTTCTTCAGGCAGTTTGCCGAACGCACCGAGAGCTCGAGCTCGTCGACCTTCTTGAGGAAGGCCGGATTGAAGGCGAGATCGGGGATGATCTCCTGCGTGACTTCCTTGCGCGGCTCTTCGAAGTTGACGAACACGTTGAGCTGATCCTGCAGGATGCGCGCGGCATAGGCCACCGCGTCATCCGGCGTGATCGCGCCGTTGGTCTCGATCGTCATGGTGAGCTTGTCGTAGTCGAGGATCTGGCCCTCACGGGTGTTCTCGACCTTGTACGAAACCTTGCGGACCGGCGAGAACAGGCTGTCGACCGGGATCAGGCCGATCGGCGCGTCCTCGGGACGGTTGCGCTCAGCGGCGACATAGCCCTTGCCGGTGGTGACCGTGAACTCCATGCGGATCTCGGCGCCGTCGTCGAGCGTGCAGAGCTGCAGCTCGGGGTTGAGCACCGTGATGTCGCCGACGGTCTGGATGTCGCCGGCGGTGACGGCGCCGGGACCCTGCTTCTTCACGACCATGCGCTTGGGGCCCTCGCCCTGCATCTTGATCGAGATGTCCTTGATGTTCAGCACGATGTCGGTGACGTCCTCACGCACGCCGGCGATCGAGGAGAACTCGTGCAGCACGCCGTCGATGTGCACCGACTGCACCGCCGCGCCCTGCAGCGAGGACAACAGGATGCGGCGCAGTGCGTTGCCGAGCGTCTGGCCGAAGCCACGCTCGAGCGGCTCGGCGACGATGGTGGCGAAGCGGGTCGCGTCCGAGCCGGGCGTCACCTGCAGCTTGTTCGGTCGAATGAGCTCTTGCCAATTCTTCTGGATCGTCACTGTTTTCACCCATGGGCCAGTCGCGTGAACGAAGCTGGCGTTGGAGTTCGCGGAACAGTCCGCGCGGTCAATTCCAAACATGCGCGGGGCGGCGCAGGGCCGCCCGCGACAAAGATCAGACGCGCCGGCGCTTGCGCGGACGGCAGCCGTTGTGCGGGATGGTGGTCACGTCACGGATCGAGGTGACGGTGAAGCCCGCAGCCTGCAGCGCGCGGAGCGCCGATTCACGGCCCGAACCCGGGCCGGCCACTTCGACCTCCAGAGTGCGCATACCGTGTTCCTGCGCCTTCTTGGAGACGTCTTCCGCCGCGACCTGCGCGGCATAGGGGGTCGACTTGCGCGAGCCCTTGAAGCCCATCGTGCCGGCCGACGACCAGGCGATGGTGTTGCCCTGCGCGTCGGTGATCGTGATGGTCGTGTTGTTGAACGACGAATTCACGTGCGCGATGCCGGAGGCGATGTTCTTGCGTTCGCGGCGGCGTACGCGGGTGGCTTCCTTGCCCATTTCAAACCTTTCCTGTGATCTCAAGCGCCGCCGTAGTGCCAGCGGCTACACCTCAAAAAGCGATTAGCGAATGGCGAGTAGCGAATAGAAACTATTCGCCACCCACTATTCGCTATTCGCAAACCTTACTTCTTCTTGCCGGCGATCGCCTTGGCCGGCCCCTTGCGCGTGCGCGCATTGGTGTGGGTACGCTGGCCGCGCACCGGCAGGCCACGGCGATGCCGCAGGCCGCGATAGCAGCCGAGGTCCATCAGCCGCTTGATGTTGATGCCGACCTCGCGACGGAGATCGCCCTCGACCAGATAGTCGCGGTCGATGACTTCGCGGATCTGCAGGACTTCCTGGTCGGTCAGCTGGCTGACACGGCGCTCGACCGGAATCTTGACCTTCTCCATGATGTCGGCGGCGTTCTTCTGGCCGATGCCATGGATGTACTGAAGCGCGATCAGCACGCGCTTGTTGGTGGGAATGTTGACGCCGGCAATACGGGCCACGGACTTCTCTCCTGTCGCCGATCCCTCACGGATACGGACTGCTCAAGTTCTTGCTGTTGCGGGCATGTGTCCACAAACGCGAACACGACGCCCTGCCCTCATATCCTTTGGGGCCCGGCATCGTCATAAAACTATCCGACTTGGATGCGGGGCTTATTAAAGGATTCATGTCGGTTTCGTCAACCGCTCCTAACGCTTAGCGCGCTTTTTTGCTGCCTTTTTTGCCGGCTTGGCGGCCTTTACACTCTTCCGGGCACTGGCCTTCTTGGGAGCCGTCTTGACGGCCTTTTTGGTAGCCTTTTTGACCGATTTCTTGGCCGATTTGGCCTTCGAGGTCCCCTTGGCGGCCTTAGGAGCCGATTTGGCGGCTTTTTTGGCCGCCTTGGCGACCTTCTTGGTGGTCTTCTTGGACGCCTTCCTGGCCGCCTTCGCCGGTTCCTCGGCCTTCGGTTCCAGCGCGCCGATCGCGGCCAGGATCCGGTTGATGTCGCGGGTGACATGCTCGATGGTCATCATGCCGTCGACGGTCAGCAGCTTCCGCCGCTCGGAATAATAGTGAATTAGCGGCTCGGTCATCGAACGATACTGGGCCAGACGCTTGGTCAGCACGTCGGGGGTGTCATCGAGGCGCACTTCCTCGCCGCGCGCGCGGGTCTCTTCGGCCCGCTTCTCGACGCGATCGAGCAGCGCGCTCTCGTTGACGCGCAGCTCGATGACGGCGTCCAGCTTGAGGTGCTTCTTCCGGAGCAGCTCGTCGAGGGCTTCGGCCTGCGGAACCGTGCGCGGGAAACCGTCGAGGATGAACCCCTTCTTGGCGTCGGGCTGCTCGATGCGGTCGGCGATGATTCCCACCACGACCTCGTCCGGAACCAGGCCGCCATTGGCCATGATCTCCTTGGCCTGCAGGCCGATCGGCGTGCCCGCGGCGACGGCCGCGCGCAGCATCTCGCCGGTGGAGAGCTGGACGATGCCGTGCTTGTGCACCAGCCGCTGCGCCTGGGTCCCCTTGCCCGAGCCCGGCGGCCCCAGAAGAATCAGTCTCATATGCGTTCGCCCCCACGATTGGTGAGCGATAGATCGCGCACCTGCTTTTTCAGATCAAGAATAGTGCAAACCACAATCAGCACAGAACCGCCACCAAAGTTATAGGGTAGCACTGGCCCGCTGGCCAACTGGACCGCCGGAATCAGCGATACACGACGAGGTAGACGGCTCCGACGACGGTCGTCAACGACGCGATGCGGTCGAGATGGTCGGCGGTTGCATCCCCCGGCGCCACACCCGGTATCGTGCCCCCCTGCGCCTGCAGGGTCGCGGCGGCGTGCTCGGGATCCAGCACGCGGCCGTATAGATGAATAGATGAAGGCGAGCGCAAACACCGCGATCGACACGGGGACGATGTAGAGCGGCTTTCCGTAACTTAGCTGTGCGTATGCAGTGGCCAGCCACGGCGTCTGCCCGAACACCGCTGCCGCGAGCGCCAGCGGCAGGAAGAAGCCGAACCTGAAAATGAGCAGCGCGCCGATCGTGATTGCGATGCGGCGCGCCAAGTCGCTCATTGGTCGGTGGTATCCATTACCTGCGGCGTCCGCGCAGCTTCGACTTGCGGATCAGGCCCTCATACTGGTGGGCCAGCAGATAGCCCTGCACCTGTGCCACCGTGTCCATCGTCACGCTGACGACGATCAGGAGCGAGGTGCCGCCGAAGTAGAACGGCACTGACGCGTAGGAGATCAGGATTTCCGGGATCAGACAGACGATCGCCAGATAGATCGCGCCGAGCACCGTGATGCGCGACAGCACGTAGTCGATGTATTCAGCGGTGCGCTCGCCGGGCCGGATGCCCGGAATGAAGCCGCCATGCTTCTTCAGATTGTCCGCGGTCTCGGTCGGGTTGAACACGATCGCGGTGTAGAAGAACGCGAAGAACACGATCAGCGCGAGGTACATGAACAGAAACAGCGGCCGACCGTGGCTGAGCTGGGTCGTGATCCACTGGAACCACTCCGGGCCCTTGCCAGCGTTGAAGTTCGCGACCGTGGCCGGCAGCAGCAGCAGCGACGAGGCGAAGATCGGCGGGATCACGCCCGAGGTGTTGAGCTTGAGCGGCAGGTGCGAGGACTGGCCCTCGAACATCTTGTTGCCGACCTGGCGCTTCGGATACTGGATCAGCAGCCGGCGCTGCGCGCGCTCCATGAACACGATGAAGGCGATCACGGCAACCGCCATCACGATGACGATCAGGATCAGGCCGGTGGACATCGCGCCCTGGCGACCGAGTTCCAGCATGTTGGCGAGGGCCGCCGGCAGCTCCGCGACGATGCCGGCCAGGATGATCAGCGAGATGCCGTTGCCGATGCCGCGCGAAGTGATCTGCTCGCCCAGCCACATCAGGAACATGGTGCCGCCGGTCAGCGTGATCGTGGTCGAGAGGCGGAAGAACATGCCGGGATCGCTGACCACGTTGCCGGCGCCCTCGAGGCCGATCGCGATGCCGTAGGACTGGAACGCGGCCAGGATCACCGTCAGGTAACGCGTGTACTGGTTCAGCGTCTTGCGGCCCGCCTCGCCCTCCTTCTTCAGCGCCTCGAGCTGCGGCGACACGGTGGTCAACAGCTGCACGATGATCGACGCCGAGATGTACGGCATGATATTCAGCGCGAAGATCGCCATGCGGTGGATGCCGCCGCCGGCGAACATGTTGAACATGCCGAGGATGCCGCCGGACTGGCTGCGGAATACCTGGTCCCAGATGTTGGGATCGATGCCAGGCAGCGGGATATAGGTCCCGAGCCGATAAACAAGCAGCGCACCCAGGGTGAACCAGATGCGCTTCTTCAGCTCCTCGGCTTTCGCCAGCTGTCCGAAATTGAGGTTGGCGGCAAGTTGTTCGGCTGCTGAGACCATTGTTTCGGCTTTCTCCCGGAGCCCCTTGCCGACGCCCCTGCTTCGGGCCGCCGGCCGACACCGGACATTATCTGGTGCTCGGCTCCGATAAATCCATCGTTTGATCCGCGGATGCCCGCGCGGTGCGCGGGCAATGACGCAGATGTTACGCCGCTTCGCCGTCTTCCTTGGCGGGGGCCAGGATCTTGACCGAGCCGCCGGCCTTTTCGACCGCGGCAATCGCCGACTTGGAAGCGCCGTACACCTCGATCGTCAGCTTGGTCTTGATCTCGCCGCGGCCGAGCAGCCGCACGCCGTCCTTGGCGCGGCGCAGCACGCCGGCCTTGACCAGCGCTTCCGCGTTCACGGTCGCGCTCGGATCCACCAGCTTGTTGTCGATCGCTTCCTGCAGCCGGTCGAGATTGATCTCGGCGAAGTCGAGCCGGAAGATGTTGTTGAAGCCGCGCTTGGGCAGACGGCGATGCATCGGCATCTGGCCGCCTTCGAAACCCTTGATGCGGACGCCCGAACGCGCGGTCTGGCCCTTGCCGCCGCGGCCCGAGGTCTTGCCCTTGCCGGAACCGATGCCACGGCCGACGCGCATCCGTTTCTTGCGGGCGCCGGCGTTGTCGGCGATCTCGCTGAGCTTCATCGCCCTTCTCCTTATATCTTGCTTACTCGCCGACGACGCGGACGAGATGCTGGACCTTGCTGATCATGCCGCGAACTTCAGGAGTGTCCTGCAGCTCGGAAACCCGGCCGATCTTGTTGAGCTTGAGGCCGATCAGCGTCGAACGCTGCGAGTGATGGCGGCGGATTGCGCTGCCGATCTGCTCGACCTTGATCGTCTTGCTGGCCTCGTTGTTGGCCTTGGCCATCGTCTTAACTCCAGGTAGCGCCAGAGGCGCGCGTTGTTACTCCGCCACCACTTCGGCGTCGCCGCCGACGCGGCGCGACTGCAGGGTGGAGACCTTGATGTTGCGGCGAGCGGCCACCGAGCGCGGCGAATCCTGATGCTTCAGCGCGTCGAAAGTGGCGCGAACCATGTTGTAGGGGTTCGACGAACCGATCGACTTCGCAACCACGTCCTGGATGCCGAGCGTCTCGAACACCGCGCGCATCGGGCCGCCGGCGATGATGCCGGTACCCGCCGGAGCCGTGCGCAGATAGACGCGGCCGGCGCCGTGACGGCCGGCGACGTCGTGATGCAGCGTGCGGCCCTCGCGGAGCGCGACGCGCGTCAGGTTGCGCTTGGCCGATTCGGTCGCCTTGCGGATCGCCTCGGGCACTTCGCGCGCCTTGCCGTGGCCGAACCCGACCCGGCCCTTCTGGTCGCCGATCACAACCAGCGCCGCAAAGCCGAAGCGCTTGCCGCCCTTGACGACCTTCGCCACGCGATTGATGTGGACGAGCTTGTCGACGAACTCGCTGTCGCGCTCCTCGCGCTCCCTGCTCCGTTCGCGGCCGCCGCGTTCGCGTTCACCTGCCATGGTGTTTTCCAATCTCTAGGAGGCTTGCGCCTCTTTCCTCATAAAATCCGTTAGAAGCTCAATCCGCCTTCGCGCGCCGCATCGGCGAGCGCCTTGACGCGCCCGTGATAGATGTACGCGCCGCGATCGAACACGACTTCCTTGACGCCCTTCTGCGCAGCCCGCTCGGCGAGCAGCTTGCCGACCGCCTTGGCCGCATCGATGTCGGCGCCCGTCTTGCCGGCCTCGCGCATCGACTTCTCCAGCGACGAGGCCGAGGCCAGCGTCTCGCCCTTCTGGTCGTCGATGACCTGGGCGTAGATGTGCTTGGACGAGCGGAACACCGACAGCCGCGGGCGGCCGCCTGCCGAGCGGCGAAGCGCAAGGCGCACGCGTTGCTTGCGCCGGGCATTCGTAACCTTGAGTGACATGACCGGCTCCGTTACTTCTTCTTGCCTTCCTTGCGGAAGATGAATTCGTTGGCGTACTTCACGCCCTTGCCCTTGTAGGGCTCCGGCGGACGGTAGGCGCGGATCTCGGCCGCGACCTGGCCGACGCGCTGCGGGTCGTTGCCGGTGATCGTGATCTCGGTCGGCTTCGGCACTGCGATGGTGATGCCTTCCGGGATCGCGTAGATCACGTCGTGGCTGTAGCCGAGCGCGAGCTGCAGGTTCTTGCCCTGCATCGCGGCGCGGTAGCCGACGCCGGTGATCTCGAGCTTCTTCTCGAAGCCCTTGGTGACGCCCTCGACCAGGTTGGCGACCTGGGCGCGCGCAGTGCCATACAGCGCCTGCGCGCGGTTGGTCTTGGCGCGCGGAGCGACCTTGACCTGACCGTTCTCGAACTTCACCTCGACGTCGTCATGCACGACGAACTGAAGCTGGCCCTTCGGCCCCTTCATCTTCACCGTCTGGCCTTCCACGGTCGCCGTCACACCCGACGGGATCGTCACCGGCCGCTTGCCGATACGTGACATCGTAAAATCCTTCCTCAGAACACCGTGAAGAGAACTTCACCGCCCACGTTCGCCTCGCGCGCCTCGTGGTCAGCCATGATTCCCTTCGGCGTCGACAACACCGAAATGCCGAGACCGTTGTTCACGCGCGGCAGGTTCTTCACCGAGGCGTAAACGCGGCGGCCAGGCTTCGACACCCGCTCGATCTCGCGGATGACGGGCTCGCCGTCGAAATACTTCAGCTCGATCTCGAGCTCGCTGCGGCCCGAGGCGTGCTCGACGCTGGCGTAGCCGCGGATGTAGCCCTCGGACTTCAGCACTTCGAGCACGTTGGCGCGCATCTTCGAGCCGGGGCTCGAGACCTTGGACTTCGAGCGCATCTGCGCGTTGCGGATGCGGGTGATGAGATCGGAGATCGGATCGTGCGTAGACATGTTCCGCCCCTCCCTTACCAGCTCGACTTCACGAGGCCGGGAACCAGGCCCTTGGAGCCGAGTTCGCGCAGCGCGATGCGCGAGAGCTTGTTCTTGCGATAGTTCGAGCGCGGACGCCCGGTCAGCTCGCAGCGGTTGCGGATGCGCGTCGGCGACGAGTTGCGTGGCATCTCGGCGAGCTTCAGCGTCGCCGCGAAGCGCTCTTCCATCGGCTTGGTCTTGTCGGCGATGATCGCCTTCAGCTTCTCGCGACGCGGGCCGGCGTTCTTCGCCATCCGCTTGCGCCGGTTGTTCTTCTCGACTGAACTCTTCTTTGCCATGCTTGGCTCCTGGGTATCCGCGTTTGAGTGGCTTCGGCTCAGCTACTCACTGCCGGAACGGGAAATTGAAAGCGGTCAACAAGGCGCGCGCCTCATCGTCGGTCTTAGCGGTGGTGCACACCGTGATGTCCATACCGCGGGCTTCCGAGACCTTGTCGAAGTCGATCTCGGGGAAAATGATGTGCTCCTTGATGCCGAGCGAATAGTTGCCGCGGCCGTCGAAGCTCTTCGGGTTCAGGCCGCGGAAGTCGCGGACGCGGGGCAGCGCCACGTTCACCAAGCGGTCGATGAACTCGTACATATGGGCCTTGCGCAGCGTCACCTTGCAGCCGATCGGCTGGTTCTCGCGCAGCTTGAAGGTCGCGATCGCGATCCGCGAATAGGTCACGATCGCCTTCTGGCCGGCGATCTGGGTCAGTTCGGCAGCGGCGGTCTCGGCCTTCTTGCGGTCGTTGACGGAATCGCCGACACCCATATTCAGCACGACCTTGTCCAGGCGCGGCACCTGCATCACGTTGGCATAGCCGAACTTCTCGGTCATCATGCCGCGGATCTTCTTGTCATACTCCGCGCGCAGGCGCGGCACGTAAGCTGTATCAGCCATCGATCTCTGCTCCCGAGCTCTTGGCAATACGAACCTTCTTGCCATCGGCCTGAATCTTGAACCCGATGCGGGTCGGCTTGCCGTCCTTGCCGACATACGCGATGTTGGACAGGTGGATCGGCGCCTCCTTGGAGATGATGCCGCCTTCCTGGGTCTGGCTCTGCTTCTGGTGGCGCTTCACCATGTTGACGCCGCGCACGAGAGCCTTGTTCTCGTCCGGACGCACCTCGAACACCTCGCCGGTGCGGCCCTTGTCGCGGCCGGTCAGCACGATCACCTTGTCACCCTTGCGGATCTTGGCAGCCATCACAGCACCTCCGGCGCGAGCGAGATGATCTTCATGTGGTTCTTGGCGCGCAGCTCGCGCGGCACCGGCCCGAAGATACGGGTGCCGACCGGCTCCGACTGGTTGTTGATCAGCACGGCGGCGTTGCGGTCGAAGCGGATCACCGAGCCGTCGGCGCGGCGGATGTCCTTGCGGACCCGCACCACGACGGCCTTCATGACGTCGCCCTTCTTCACCTTGCCGCGCGGAATGGCTTCCTTGATCGACACAACGATAACGTCGCCCACGGTGGCATAGCGGCGCTTGGAACCGCCAAGCACCTTGATGCACATGACACGGCGTGCGCCTGAATTATCGGCCACGTCGAGGTTGGTCTGCATCTGAATCATTGATGCACCTCGTCCTCTTTCTGCGCTTTAGCGCGCTCAAAATTTCCCTGAAAACCTTCGGTCAAGCCGAAGCAATCAGGCCGTTTTCCTGTGTTCGCCCCGGACCACGGTCCAGCGCTTCAGCTTCGAGATCGGCTTCGACTCTTCGATCCAGACCATGTCGCCCGGCTTGAACTGGTTGTTCTCGTCGTGCGCGTGGTAGTTCTTGGAACGGCGGATCGTCTTCTTGTAGATCGGGTGGGTGAAGCGGCGATCGACGCGCACCACGACGGTCTTGGCTTGCTTGTCGCTGACGACCACGCCCTGCAGAGTACGTTTCGGCATAGCTGGCCCCTTACTTCGTCTTGGTCTTGGTCGCGCGCTTCTCAGCGGCGATGGTCTTGATACGGGCGATGTCGCGGCGGGCTTCCCGCATCCGCGAGGTGTTCTCCAGCTGCCCGGTGGCGCGCTGGAAACGCAGGTTGAAGCGCTCCTTCTTCAGGTTGAGGATCGCGTCTTCCCGCTGGTCGTCGCTCATCGCGCGAATGTCTTCAACTTTCATCTCGGCCATGGCGATTACTCCGCAATGCGCGCAACGAAGCGCGTCTTGATCGGCAGCTTGGCGGCAGCGAGCGACAGCGCTTCCTTCGCCGTCTGCACCGGCACGCCGTCGATCTCGAACATCACGCGGCCCGGCTTGATCCGGACCACCCACAGCTCCGGCGCGCCCTTGCCGGAGCCCATGCGGACTTCGGCGGGCTTCTTCGACACCGGCACGTCCGGAAACACGCGGATCCAGACGCGGCCGGCGCGCTTCATGTGACGGGTCAGCGCGCGGCGGGCGGCTTCGATCTGACGGGCGGTGACGCGCTCAGGCTCCATCGCCTTCAGGCCGAACTGGCCGAACGCCAACGTCGCGCCAGAGGTCGCAACGCCGTGAATACGGCCCTTATGCGCCTTCCGGAACTTCGTTTTCTTAGGTTGCATCATGGCTTTAAGCCCTCAAATTCCTTACTTGCCTCAAGCGGCGTCGCGGCGCGAACGCGGCGTGTTGTCGCCCTCGGCCATCTTCTTGTCCTGGGCCATCGGATCGTGCTCGAGGATCTCGCCCTTGAAGATCCAGACCTTGACGCCGCAGGTGCCAAAGGTCGTGAACGCGGTGGCGACGCCGTAGTCGACGTCGGCGCGCAGCGTGTGCAGCGGCACGCGGCCCTCGCGATACCACTCCATGCGCGCGATTTCGGCGCCGCCGAGACGGCCCGAGCAATTGATGCGGATGCCCTCGGCGCCGAGGCGCATCGCCGACTGCACGGCGCGCTTCATGGCGCGGCGGAACGCGACGCGGCGCTCCAGCTGCTGGGCGATCGATTCGGCGACCAGGGTCGCATCGAGCTCCGGCTTGCGGATTTCGACGATGTTGATCACGACGTCCGACGAGGTGATGTCGGCGACCTTCTTGCGCAGCTTGTCGATGTCGGCGCCCTTCTTGCCGATCACGACGCCCGGACGCGCGGAGTGGATCGTCACGCGGCACTTCTTGTGCGGACGCTCGATCACGATGCGCGCGACGGCAGCCTGCTTGAGCTCCTTGTGCAGGATCTCGCGGATCTTGACGTCCTCATGCAGCAGCTTGCCGTATTCCTGCTTGCCGGCGAACCAACGGGAGTCCCAGGTCCGGTTGATGCCGAGACGCAGCCCGATTGGATTGATCTTTTGACCCATCGTCTTCTCCTGCGCCCTTAAGCGCTTGCCTCGGCCTCGACCTGACGAACCACGATGGTCAGGTGCGAGAACGGTTTGTACACACGGCCCGAACGGCCACGGCCGCGCGGAGCAAAACGCTTCATCACGATGCCATTGCCGACATGCGCCTCGGCGACGACGAGATCGTCGACCTCGAGGTCATGGTTGTTCTCGGCGTTGGCGATCGCCGATTCCAGGCACTTCTTGACGTCGACCGCGATCCGCTTGCGCGAAAACTGCAGGTCGGCGAGCGCCGCCGACGCCTTGCGGCCGCGGATCAGCTGCGCCACCAGGTTGAGCTTCTGCGGGCTGACGCGCAGCATGCGGGCGACGGCCTTGGCCTCATTGTCCGCGAGGCTACGTTCGCGCTTTGGTTTGCTCATCGTCTCTTCCTCAAGCCTGACCCATTAAGCCTTCTTGGCTTTCTTGTCGCCCGAATGGCCATGGAAGGTCCGGGTCGGCGAGAACTCGCCGAACTTGTGACCGACCATTTCCTCGTTGACCGCGACCGGCACGTGCTTCTGGCCGTTGTAGACGCCGAACGTCAGGCCGACGAACTGCGGCAGGATGGTCGAGCGGCGGCTCCAGATCTTGATGACGTCGTGACGGCCGGACGCGCGGGCGGCATCTGCCTTCTTGAGCAGAGAACCCTCGACGAACGGGCCTTTCCAGACTGAACGAACCATGTCCGGCGTTCCTTACTTCTTCCGCTTGTGGCGGCTGAGGAGAATGAATTTGTTGGTCGACTTGTTGGTGCGGGTCTTCTTGCCCTTGGTCGGCTTGCCCCACGGAGTAACCGGGTGGCGACCGCCCGAGGTACGACCTTCACCACCGCCGTGCGGGTGATCGATCGGGTTCATGACGACGCCGCGGTTGTGCGGACGCCAGCCGAGCCAGCGGGTACGACCGGCCTTGCCGATCGAGATGTTCATGTGATCCGGGTTCGACACCGCGCCGATCGTGCCGCGGCAGCGGCCGTGCACGAGGCGCTGCTCGCCCGAGTTCAGGCGGATGATCACGTAGTCCTGGTCGCGGCCGACGATCTGGGCGTAAGTGCCTGCGGAGCGCGCCAGCTGGCCACCCTTGCCGATCTTCAGCTCGATGTTGTGCACGATCGTGCCGACCGGCATGTTGCCGAGCGGCATGACGTTGCCCGGCTTCACGTCGACATAGTTGCCCGCGACGACGGTGTCGCCGGCGGCCAGGCGCTGCGGCGCCAGGATGTAGGCCAGCTCGCCGTCCTGATACTTGATCAGCGCGATGAAGGCGGTGCGGTTCGGATCATACTCCAGCCGCTCCACGACCGCCGGCATGTCCACCTTGTCGCGGCGGAAGTCGACGGTGCGGTAGGCCTTCTTGTGGCCGCCGCCGCGGAAGCGCACGGTGATCCGACCGGTGTTGTTGCGGCCGCCGTTGCCGAGCTTGCCCTCGGTCAGCGCCTTCACCGGCTTGCCCTTGTAGAGCGCCGAACGATCGACCATGACCAGCTGGCGCTGGCCCGGCGTCGTGGGATTGTAGGTTTTCAATGCCATCGTCGTTGCGCCTTATAGTCCGGTAGTCACGTCGATGCGGTGGCCCTCTTCCAGGGTCACGATCGCGCGCTTGGTGTCCGACTGCGAGCCGAGATTGCCGCGGAACACCTTGGTCTTGCCCTTGCGAACGAGCGTGTTGACGCTCTTCACCTTGACGTCGAACAGCTTCTCGACCGCTTCCTTGATCTGCGGCTTGGTCGCCTTGCCGGCGACCTTGAACAGCACCTTGTTGTGCTCGGAGGCGAGCGTCGCCTTCTCGGTCACGACAGGAGCGACGATCACGTCGTAGTGGCGCGGGTCGATGTTCTTCATTTGAAGCGCGCCTCCAGCGCATCAACCGCAGCCTTGGTCAGCACCAGCTTCTGGCGGCGGAGAATGTCGTAGACGTTGATGCCCTGGATCGGCAGCACGTCGATGTTAGGGATGTTGCGGGCCGCGGTCGCGAAACCGGCGTTGAGCTCGGCGCCGTCGATGATCAGCGCGTTGGTCAGGCCGAGGCCGGAGAAGTGGCCGAGCAGCGCCTTGGTCTTGGCTTCCTTGACCGCGGCGTTGTCGATCACGACAAGCCCGCCGTCCTTGGCCTTGGCCGACAGCGCATGCTTGAGCGCCAGCGCGCGCACCTTCTTCGGCAGGTCGGTCGCGTGCGAGCGGACCACCGGACCGAACGCACGGCCACCGCCACGGAACTGCGGCACGCGGGCCGAGCCGTGACGGGCGCCGCCGGTGCCCTTCTGCTTGTACATCTTCTTGCCGGTGCGCCAGATCTCGGCGCGGCCCTTGGCCTTGTGGGTGCCGGCCTGGCGCTTGTTCAGCTGCCACTGCACGCAGCGCTGGATGATGTCCGCGCGGGGCTCGAGGCCGAAGATCGCGTCCGAGAGCTCGACGGATCCGGCGTCCTTGCCTTCAAGGGTCGTGACTTTCAGTTCCATCTCACGCACCCTCCGTCTCGGCGGCAGCCTCGGCAGCCTCGCCGCCGGCAACCTTGAACTTGCCGGGCTTCGGGGCTTCCTTCGGCAGCGGCTTCTTGATCGCATCGCGCACCGAGATCCAGCCGCCCTTGGAGCCGGGAACGGCGCCTTCGACGAGGATCAGGCCGCGCTCGACATCGGTCGAGACCACGCGCAGGTTGAGCGTGGTAATGCGGTCGACGCCCATATGGCCGGGCATCTTCTTGTTCTTCCAGGTCTTGCCGGGGTCCTGACGGCCGCCGGTCGAACCGATCGAGCGGTGAGAGATCGACACACCGTGGGTGGCGCGCAGACCGCCGAAATTCCAGCGCTTCATGCCGCCGGCAAAACCCTTACCGATCGAGGTGCCGGTGACGTCGACAAACTGGCCGACCACGAAATGGTCCGCCTGGATCTCCGCGCCGACCGGGATCAGCGCGTCCTCGGACACGCGGAACTCGGCGACCTTGCGCTTGGGCTCGACCTTGGCGACCGCGAACTGACCGCGCTCGGCCTTCGGCATGTACACGGTCTTGCGGGCGCCAGAACCGAGCTGAAGGGCGACATAGCCGTTCTTCTCGGTGGTGCGGTGGCCCAGCACCTGGCAGTTGCCCAGCTTCAGCACGGTCACAGGGATATGCTCGCCGGTCTCAGTAAAGACCCGCGTCATCCCGACCTTCTGTGCGATCACTCCGGAGCGCATCGGCGTGCTTCCTGTCTTTCTGTCCGCAAGCGGCGGACGTAAAAATCCAAAACCTTAGAGCTTGATCTCGACGTCGACGCCGGCGGCCAGGTCGAGCTTCATCAGCGCATCGACGGTCTGCGGGGTCGGGTCGACAATGTCGAGAAGGCGCTTGTGGGTGCGCATCTCGAATTGCTCGCGGCTCTTCTTGTCAACATGCGGCGAACGGTTGACGGTGAACTTCTCGATGCGGGTCGGCAGCGGAATGGGACCGCGAACCTGCGCACCGGTGCGCTTCGCCGTGTTCACGATCTCGCGGGTCGACGTATCGAGGATTCGATGGTCGAACGCCTTGAGTCGGATGCGAATGTTTTGGCCGTTCATTGCCGTATTCTCTCTTTAGTGAGTGGCGAGTAGCGAATAGCGAATGGTGTGATCCACCCGCTACTCGCCATTCCCTATTCGCTTATTACTCGATGATCGCGGCGACGACGCCGGCGCCGACGGTGCGGCCGCCTTCGCGGATCGCGAAGCGCAGCTTCTCTTCCATCGCGATCGGCACGATCAGGTGCACTTCCATCGCGATGTTGTCGCCCGGCATCACCATCTCGGTGCCTTCCGGCAGATGCACGACACCGGTCACGTCGGTGGTGCGGAAGTAGAACTGCGGACGGTAGTTGGTGAAGAACGGGGTGTGACGACCGCCCTCTTCCTTGGTGAGGATGTAGGCCTCAGCCTTGAACTTGGTGTGCGGCTTGACCGAACCCGGCTTGCAGAGCACCTGGCCGCGCTCGACTTCCTCGCGCTTGGTGCCGCGGAGCAGCGCACCGATGTTGTCGCCGGCCTGACCCTGATCGAGCAGTTTGCGGAACATTTCGACGCCGGTGACGATGGTCTTCTGGGTGTCGCGGATACCGACGATCTCGATTTCCTCGCCAACCTTGATCACGCCGCGCTCGACACGGCCGGTGACGACGGTGCCGCGGCCCGAGATCGAGAACACGTCTTCCACCGGCATCAGGAACGGCTGGTCGATCGGACGCTCCGGCTGCGGAATGTACTCGTCGACATTGCGCATCAGCTCGAGGATGGCGTCGTGGCCGAGCTTCTTGTCCTTGTCTTCGAGGGCGGCGAGCGCCGAGCCCTTGATGATCGGGATCTTGTCGCCCGGGAATTCGTACTTCGAGAGCAGCTCGCGGACTTCGAGCTCGACGAGCTCGAGCAGCTCCGGATCGTCGACCATGTCGCACTTGTTGAGGAACACGACGAGCGCGGGCACGCCGACCTGGCGGGCGAGCAGGATGTGCTCGCGGGTCTGCGGCATCGGGCCGTCGGCGGCCGACACGACCAGGATCGCGCCGTCCATCTGGGCAGCGCCGGTGATCATGTTCTTCACGTAGTCGGCGTGGCCGGGGCAGTCGACGTGGGCGTAGTGACGGTTGGTGGTCTCGTACTCGACGTGCGCGGTCGAGATGGTGATGCCGCGGGCCTTCTCTTCCGGCGCCTTGTCGATCTGGTCGTAGGCGGTGAACGTCGCGCCGCCGGTTTCTGCGAGCACCTTGGTGATCGCTGCGGTCAGCGAGGTCTTGCCATGGTCGACGTGACCGATGGTGCCGATGTTGCAGTGGGGCTTGTTACGTTCGAATTTAGCTTTGGCCATTTGACTCTCCGTTCAATCGTTGACTGCCATCAACGACAATCAGGCAAACTTCTTCTGGACTTCAGCCGACACGTTCGCCGGAGCTTCGGCGTAGTGATCGAACTGCATGGTGAAGGTCGCGCGACCCTGGCTCATCGAGCGCAGGTTGTTCACGTAACCGAACATGTTCATGAGCGGCACCATCGCATTGATGACGTTGGCGTTGCCGCGCATGTCTTGGCCCTGGATCTGGCCGCGCCGCGAATTCAGGTCGCCGATGACCGAACCGGTGTAGTCTTCCGGGGTCACCACCTCGACCTTCATGATCGGCTCGAGCAGAACGGACTTGCCCATCTGCAGCGCCTCGCGGAAGCAGGCGCGCGTGGCGATTTCGAAGGCCAGCGCCGACGAGTCGACGTCGTGGAACTTGCCGTCGATCAGCTGCACCTTGACGTCGACCACCGGGAAGCCGGCGACCACGCCGGAGGACAGCACGCTCTCGAGGCCCTTTTCGACGCCGGGGATGTATTCCTTCGGCACGGCGCCGCCGACGATCTTCGATTCGAACTCGTAGCCCTTGCCGGGCTCGTTCGGCTCGACGATGATCGTCACGGCAGCAAACTGGCCGGTACCGCCGGTCTGCTTCTTGTGGGTGTAGCTGTGCTCGACCCGCTTGGTGACACGCTCACGGAACGCCACCTGCGGCGCGCCGATGTTGGCGTCGACCTTGTAGGTGCGCTTGAGGATGTCGACCTTGATGTCGAGATGGAGTTCGCCCATGCCCTTGAGGATGGTCTGGCCGGACTCGTGATCGGTCGAGACGCGGAAGGACGGGTCCTCCGCGGCGAGCTTGGCCAGCGCCACGCCCAGCTTCTCCTGGTCGGCCTTCGACTTCGGCTCGATCGCGATCTCGATCACCGGCTCCGGGAATTCCATCTTTTCCAGAATCACCGGATGGTTGGGATCGCACAGGGTGTCACCGGTGCGCGCTTCCTTCAGGCCGGCCAGCGCGACGATGTCGCCGGCGTAGGCTTCCTTGATATCCTCGCGGTTGTTCGCATGCATCAAGAGCATGCGCCCGATGCGCTCCTTCTTCTCGCGGGTCGAGTTCACCACGCCGGTGCCCGACTGCAGGATGCCGGAGTAGATGCGGCAGAAGGTGATGGTGCCGACGAACGGGTCGTCCATGATCTTGAACGCGAGCAGCGCCAGCGGCTCCTTGTCGTCCGCCTTGCGCACGACCTCGTTGCCCTTGTCGTCGGTGCCCTTGATCGCGGGCACGTCGAGCGGCGACGGCAGATAGTCGACGACGGCGTCGAGCAGCGGCTGCACGCCCTTGTTCTTGAATGCCGAGCCGCACAGCACCGGATAGAAGGCGCCGGTCAGCACCGCCTTGCGGAGCAGACGCTTCAGGGTCGCCTCGTCCGGCTCCTTGCCGTCGAGATAGGCCGCCATGGCGTCGTCATCGAGCTCGACGGCGGCTTCCACCATCTTCTCGCGGTATTCCTTGGCCTGCTCGACGAGATCCTCCGGGATGTCGACATAGTCGAACTTGGCGCCGAGCGATTCATCGTTCCAGATGATGCCCTTCATCTTCACGAGGTCGACGAGACCCTTGAAGTTGTTCTCGGCACCGATCGGAAGCTGGATCGCGATCGGCTTGGCGCCGAGGCGGTCGACGATGTCGGACAGGCACTTGAAGAAGTCGGCGCCGGTCTTGTCCATCTTGTTGGCGAAGACGATGCGCGGCACCTTGTACTTGTCGCCCTGGCGCCACACGGTCTCGGTCTGCGGCTCGACGCCCTGGTTGGAGTCGAGCACGCACACGGCGCCGTCGAGCACGCGCAGCGAACGCTCGACTTCAATGGTGAAGTCGACGTGGCCGGGGGTGTCGATGATGTTCAGGCGCTTGCCGTTCCAGAACGCGGTGGTGGCAGCCGAAGTGATCGTGATGCCACGCTCCTGCTCCTGCTCCATCCAGTCCATCGTCGCGGCACCTTCGTGCACTTCGCCGATCTTGTGGCTCTTGCCGGTGTAATAGAGGATGCGCTCGGTGGTCGTGGTCTTGCCGGCGTCGATGTGCGCCATGATACCGAAGTTGCGGTAGTCCTCGATGGCATGTTGGCGGGGCATGAGACTGTTCCTTAAATTCCGTTGTTCGCCTTACCAGCGGTAGTGCGAGAAGGCGCGGTTGGCTTCCGCCATCCGGTGCACGTCTTCACGCTTCTTGACGGCGTTGCCACGGTTGTTCGACGCATCCAGCAGTTCCGCCGAGAGCCGCTCCGTCATGGTCTTCTCGTTGCGCTCGCGCGCGGCCGAGATCAGCCAGCGCAGGCCGAGCGCCTGACGGCGCACCGAGCGGACTTCCACCGGAACCTGGTAGGTCGCGCCACCGACGCGGCGGGAGCGAACCTCGATGGTCGGCATCACGTTCTCGAGCGCCTGCTCGAACACACCGAGCGGGTTCTGCTTGGTCTTGGCTTCGATGATGCCGAGCGCACCGTAGACGATACCTTCGGCGACCGACTTCTTCCCGGCGTACATCACCGAGTTCATCAGCTTGGTAATGATGATGTTCCCGAACTTCGGATCGGGAAGAACTTCACGCTTCTCAGCAGAATGGCGACGCGACATCTGATCGGTTCCCGCTTACTTCGGACGCTTGGCGCCGTACTTCGAACGGCGCTGCTTACGGTTCTTGACGCCCTGGGTATCCAGCACGCCGCGGAGGATGTGGTAGCGCACGCCGGGCAAGTCCTTGACGCGGCCGCCGCGGATCATCACCACCGAGTGCTCCTGCAGGTTATGGCCCTCACCCGGGATGTAGCCGATCACCTCGAAGCCGTTGGTCAGGCGCACCTTGGCAACCTTACGAAGCGCCGAGTTCGGCTTCTTCGGGGTCGTGGTATAGACGCGCGTGCACACGCCGCGCTTCTGCGGCGACTGCTGCAGCGCCGGCACCTTCTTGCGCGACTTCTGCACTTCACGTGGATTTGCGATCAGCTGGTTGATCGTCGGCATGCAGCCTTCACCCTTCCGTTCGCGAAGCCTTGAATGGCCCCGCCAATTCTTCTCGGGAACAGCCGTCCCGTACGGCCCGCCCGGCGCGAATCAAATACCCGCGCAAAGCGAAATCGCGCCAACCACTCATCGCTGAGCGGAAAGCGCTTCGACGCCACAGAGGACCGCGATCCCGGACCGATCAGCGTTCGCTGTTCAGTCCGCCACCGAGGTCATGCATCCGAATTCACTCTCAAGAGGACTTGCTCAAGAGAACTAAAATCGTCCTGGCATTGCCTAGCTATCTTCGACAGCGTCTGAGCGGCATTCGTCGAGGTTGGTGCCCGTCCCGCCGCAAGGGGCCGTCAGGGTGTTCCGTTCCGACGCTGGCGTTGCTCACCGCCTGTCGATAAGTGCGGGCCTTGTATAATCGAGAGATAGTGAAGTCAAGCGAAACGACAAGCAAAGAAATGCCTCTGCCGCTTGGATATTTAGCATTTCGTCGGCGCGAAGCACGCGGAGAATTATGCCAGCCGACCCTGCCCGTCGGCGATAGCCACGCGTCGGATCGTCGCATTATACCCGGATAAAATATGGCTAGAAACAACTCTCCGCAGCTTCGTCGTTAAGGCTGCCGGTAAAACTAAGCCTTTATTTGCCATTCGCGGCGCAAAAGAAGGGTTCTACGGCGCGCGGAACCCCTCATGCGGTACACCGACATCGCGATTATTGGTGGAGGTCTCGCGGGCTCGACGGCGGCGGCGATGCTCGGACGCGCCGGGATTCCGAGCGTCTTGATCGACCCGCATCAAGTCTATCCGTTCGATTTCCGGGTCGAAAAGCTCGGCGGAGACGACCAACTCGGCCGATTCGTCAGCACGGGCCTTGCCGAATCGGTGCTGCGCTCGGCGACTCACAGCGGCGAGAACTGGATCGCACGCTTCGGCCGTCTGCTCGACCGGCAGCCGAGGCAGCAATACGGCATCATGTACGATGCGCTGATCGGCGCCATCAGGGCCGAGATATCCGGACCGGCGGAGTTCGTCTGCGACAAGGTGGTCGAGGTCAAGACCAGCGCCGAACGTCAGCGGCTTGTGCTGGCCCATGGCGAGACGATCTCGGCGCGCCTCGTGGTGCTCGCCAACGGCTTGAACGTCGGGTTGCGCCGGATGCTGGGCATCGAGCGCGAGGTCACCAGCTACTGCCACTCGATCTCGATCGGCTTCGACGTCGTCCCGGTGGACCGCCCCGCCTTCCCGTTTCCGGCCATGACCTATTTCTCGGAACGGCCGAGCGACCTCATTCCCTACATCACCCTGTTCCCGGTCGGCGAGCGGATGCGCGCCAACCTGTTCACCTACCGCCCGGCCACCGATCCATGGCTGCGCACGATGCGGCGCCATCCGGTCGAGACGTTGAACGCCGCGCTGCCGCGGCTGCGCCGGCTCACCGGCGCGTTCGATGTCAGCGGCGACATCAAGATCCGGCCGGCCGACCTCTATGTCAGCACCGGCTATCGGCAGGCCGGTCTCGTGCTGGTGGGCGACGCCTTCGCCACCACCTGCCCGGTCACCGGCACTGGGACGGACAAGGTGTTCACCGACGTCGCCCGGCTCTGCAGCGTCCATATCCCGGCCTGGCTCGCCACCGAAGGCATGGGCGCGGACAAGATCGACGCGTTCTACGACGACCCGGTCAAGACGGCCTGCGACGCCTGGTCGAACAGCAAGGCCTTCAGCTTCCGTTCGGTGTCGATCGATCGCGGGCCTTACTGGGTGGCCCAGCGCTGGGCCCGCTTCCTCGGCTATCTCGGCCAGGGCTGGTTGAGGCGGCTGCGCAGCCGGATCGCGGTGCCATCGCCCGCGCGAACGGATCACGCGGCGTCGTCGCCCTCCTCGTCGTCCTCGTCATCCTCTTCATCATCATCGTCGTCCACGGCGCCGTCGTCGGCGCTGTGAGACACGTGGCCCTGGTCGTCCCAGAGCTTGCGATAGACCCCGTTCCTGGCGAGCAGCTCGGCGTGTGATCCGCGCTCGATCGCCTGGCCGCCCGAGATCACGATGATCTCGTCCATCTCGACCACCGAGGTCAGGCGGTGCGTCGACCAGATCATGGTGCGGCCCTTGGCGACGTTGAGCAGCGTGCGGTTGATCGCGGCTTCCGTGGTCTGATCGAGCGCCGAGGTGGCCTCGTCGAGCAGCAGCACGGAGGGATTGCGGATGATCGCGCGGGCGATCGCGATGCGCTGGCGCTGACCGCCCGACAGCGTGTCGCCGCGCTCGCCGACCGGCGTGTCGTAGCCCTCCGGCAGGCTCATGATGTAGCTGTGGATCTCGGCCTTCTTCGCGGCGTCCTCGACCTCGGCGTCATCAGCTCCCTCCTTGCCGAGCCGGATGTTCTCGCGGATCGACATGTTGAACAGCATGTTCTCCTGGAACACCACCGCCATGCTGGCGCGCAGCGATTCCCGCGTCACCCGGCGGATGTCGACGCCGTCGATGGCGACGCGGCCCTCATCCGGCACGTAGAGCCGCAGGATCAGATTGATCAGCGTGCTCTTGCCGGAGCCGCTCGGCCCCACGATTGCGATGCTCTTGCCGGCATTGAGCTTGAGGCTGAGATTGTCGAGCACCGGCGTCTGCGCGCCTTCATACCGGAAGGTGACGCGGTCGAAGCTGATGTCGTTGGTGATGCGCGGCAGGTCCGGCGCGCCGGGCCGGTCGGCGCCGCGGGTCGGCTCGTCAAGCAGTTCCTGGATGTGCTGTACCGCCGCCGCGGACTGGATCGACACCGGAATGAAATGCATCAGATGGGCGATATTGTACGACACCTCCCAGAACGCACTCTCGAAGGTCACGAAAGTGCCGACCGTGATCTGCCCCTTGGTTGCCAGATAAGCGCCGATCGCCAGCACCACGAGGTGCAGCAGCAGCACCGCGATGGTGACGGTGCGCTCCACCATGGTCGACAGGAACATGGCGGACGCCGCCTTGGTCCGGACGTCGAGGTTGCGCATCGTGAACCAGCCGAGCGCGCGGCGCTGCAAGTTGAACGCCTTCACCACCGCCTGCGCGGCCACGTTCTCCTGCACCGTGGCGAGCAGCGCCGCCTCGTTCTGCTTTTGCTCGTAATTGGCCTGCACCGCCTTCGGGGTGAGGATGCGCGGGCCGATCAGCGTGATCGGGAAGATCAGCAGCGCCACCGCGGCGAGTTGCCAGTTCAGGAACAGCATCAGAATGATGCCGGCGATCAGCTCCAGGAACGGCAGCGCCGCGCTGTTGGCGAAAGTCTTGATCGAGCCTTCGAACGCCGACAGGTCGATCGAGAAGCGCGACAGGATCTCGCCGCGCTTGGTGCGGGCGAAATAGGCCGACGGCAGGTTCTGGACGTGCTCGAAGATCCGCGTCCGGACATCGGCGATGATGCCGGCGGCGAGCCGCGCATCCCAGCGCTCGTACCAGACCGCGATGATCGAGGTGACGATGCCGGCCACCGCCAGCACGCCGAGGATCTTGTAGAGCGCCTGGAAATCTTCCTCGCCGAGCGCGTCGTCGATCAGGAACTTGAGGCTGAGCGGCATGATGACGTTGAACAACGTCTCGACCAGCACGCCGAAGGCGACGAAGGCGAACGGCTTCCGGTAGTTTGCCAGCAGCGGCCTGACGAAGCCGTATAACGTGGAGAGCGCGCCGGCGGCTTCCTTGGCGGTGAAGACGACAAGGTCCTCGTCGTCATCATTGTCGTCGAGCTCGAGCTCGTCGTCCTCATCCTCCTCGTCGGCGGCATCGTCGGTCGGTGCGGCGGCGGGCTTGGCCGCGGCGGCCGCTGCCGGCGCGCTGCCCGCCGCGAGTTTCCTTTTCAGCTCGGGATCGTCGGCGTCGGCCGATCTCGGATCGTCAGATGCAGGAGGCTTTGGCGCCATGAAACCAACCGATGCTCCACGGCCGGCATGACCGCTACGCGAAATCGCAGACGGCCGAACGCCGCGGCGGCGATCCTATGCGATCACGATGCGTTCGGCAAAGCGTTTGGATCGGCGGCGGGCGAACTCGATGCCGACCGCTTCGTGCGCTTGACGGTTTATTGACGCGAGGTCGCGCGCCCGCGTCGCGGCAGTTAATCGTCCTCGGCGTCGTCGACCTTGTCGAAGAAGGAATAACGCAGGCTGTCCGCGTCGGCGTACCACTGGCCCGGCCCCTTGTTGGCGGCAAGCGTCAGCGCCCACAGCGCATCGGTGCAGTCGCGGCGGTGCATCGACAGGTCGAAACCGTTGCCGAAGAACAGCTCCGACCATTCCCACCAGGTGCCAAGCTTCTTCACCCCGCGCAAGAGGTCGTAGCGGTCGATCAGCGCAGGAGCCATGTCCGAGGTGACCGAGCCGAAGACGAGGCCGGTCTTGACCACGCGGTTGAGCTCGCGCACCGCGCGCACCACCTGCTTTTCGCCAAGATGGCACAGCGAGGTCTCGAACACGAAGTCGAACTCATCGTCCCTGAACGGCATGTCGGCGATCGAGCCGAGCTTGTTGTACTTCTTGAGCGCCTTCGGCGTCTTGCCGTGGATGTAGCGGTTGTTCTCGATGCCCCAGGCATCGATGCCGCGCTCGCGCAGCGCGCCGACCAGCTCGCCGCTCGCGGAACCGGCGACCAGCAGCCTGTAGCCCTTCGCCCTGCCCCAGACCGTCTTGATCTGGTCGGTCAGATAGGCGGGATCGGTGAACTGGCGCCAGGCCTCACGATACGGACCGACGCCGCGGTAGTTCTCGAAATAGCTGCGGTCGATCTTGTCGGATACGCCCGTGGCTTGCTGCGCGCGGGCGCGGCGCAGCCGCATCATCTCGGTGACGACGATGTCGGTCGCGGCGTCAGAGGAATCGAGCAGGCCGTTGAGCGTCGAATCGAACAGATAGTCGCCGACCACCACGATGCCCGGATGCTGCTTCGGCTCGGGACGATGGTTGGTCATGACGTCGCGCACCGGCAGGCCGCCCGGCAGCGCGTTGACCGACGACAGCCAGCGGTGGATCTTGCCTTCCAGGAAATGCGCCCGCGCATCACCAAGCGAGGCCGGCAGCGATTTCAGCGCGGCATCGATCAGCTCCTGGTCGCTGAGATTGGCGAAGGCCAGCGCGTCGGAGCCGGCGATCAGCCAGTTCAGCACGCCGTGCTTGCCGACATCATGGCGCGCGCCCTCATTGTAGACGCAACAGCCGCCGAACGCCTCCGACATGAACCAGGCGCCGGGGATCTTCTCGCCCCAGAACGGTTCGTCGAACAGGATCGAGACCCGCAGATAATGCGCGGGGCGATCGAAATAGGCGACGTGCTTGACCATCGACCGGCGCAGCTCTTCGCCGTCCCAGCGCATGGTGGCGAGCCAGGAATGCGGCAGGCAGACCAGCACGAGATCGAAGTCGCGCGTCTCCGGCCCCTTGCCGTTCATCATGTTGAGCTGGTAGCGGCCGCTCTCGGTCTTGCCGACCTTGAGCACGCGATGGTTGAGCTGGATGTCGGCGCTGACCTCCGAGCGCAGGCAATCGATCAGCTGCTCGTTGCCGTTCTGGATCGAGTACAGGCCGATATAGCCGTCGACGTCCATCACGTAGTTCTTCAGCGCGTTGAGGCCGTTGGTGTTGTGGCTCTCGGTCGCGATGTCGGAGCGCGCCATCACCTTGAAGAAGCGCTTGGCGATATCGTCCTTGACCTCCTCGTCGAGCACCTGCTCGGCGGTCTTGTAGGCCCATGGGTGCTCGTTGTCGTGAGCGCCGATGCCTTCATAATATTCGATCGGCGACACCAGCTTGGTGCAACGCTCGCGGAACGCCTCGATCGCGGCCGCGGTCTTCGCGCCGTATTTGCGGCGCATGCCGGCCACGTCGGCCAGCAATTCGCCGTCGAGCTGCACCTGCTCGGCGTCCATCGGGATGGTCTGCAGGCCGAAATGCTGGATCAGCTCGCGCAGCGGATCGGGGCCGGTCATCGAGTAGTCGTAGATCTCGGCGACGCCAGCCTCGTACATCGCCGGCGCGGTCTCGAACTTGCGGGTGAGGATCTTGCCGCCGAGCCGGTCCGATGCCTCGAAGATCGTAACCCGGCAGAGGTCGCCGAGCTTACGCTTCAGGTACCAGGCACTCATCAGCCCCCCGGGGCCCCCGCCAACGATAGCCAAGTCAAGCATATGAAATCCGTCGTCTCCGGAATCTGCTCGGCAGCCGGTCCAAGAGCCGGTTCGAGAGCCAGTCCAAGTCAGCCTAGCAAAAGCGCTTTTGCGCCTGAAGGAAAGATGAACAAAGTGCGTCCCTGCATCGCAGCAAGCAAAGAAAGCAGCAAAAAGGCCGGCACAACGCCGGCCTTCTCGCTCAGTACCGTAGTCTTGCGGGTGCCTATTCCGCGGGCGGCAGCGCCAGCGGCTCTGCTTCGGGAGCCGTCGGCACGATCGCCGCCTGCTGCTTCTCCCGCTCGTCGAGGATCAGCTTGTCGCGCTTGACCGCGACCTCGCGGATCCGCGCCATCGAGGCACCGGTGCCGGCCGGGATCAGGCGGCCGACGATGACGTTCTCCTTGAGGCCCTCGAGCGGGTCCACCTTGCCGTTGACGGCAGCTTCGGTGAGCACGCGCGTGGTCTCCTGGAACGACGCCGCCGAGAAGAACGAGCGGGTCTGCAGGCTCGCCTTGGTGATGCCGAGCAGAACCGGCGTTCCCGTGGCGGGCTTTTTGCCCTCCTCCTTGGCCTTGGTGTTGATCGCGTCGAACTCGATCTTGTCGACCTGTTCGCCGGAGATCATGTCGGTATCGCCCTGATCGGTGATCTCCACCTTCTGCAGCATCTGACGGACAATCACCTCGATGTGCTTGTCGTTGATGAGCACGCCCTGGAGCCGATAGACCTCCTGGATTTCGTTGACCAGATAGGCAGCGAGTTCCTCGATGCCCTTGATCGCCAGGATGTCGTGCGGCGCCGGATTGCCTTCGACGATGAAGTCGCCCTTTTCGACGATGTCGCCGTCCTGCAGGTGGATGTGCTTGCCCTTCGGGATCAGGTACTCGCGCGGCTCCTCGGTCTTGTCCATCGGCTCGATCGAGATGCGGCGCTTGTTCTTGTAGTCGCGGCCGAAGCGGATCGTGCCCGCGGTCTCCGCGATGATCGCCGCGTCCTTCGGCTTGCGAGCCTCGAACAGTTCCGCCACCCGCGGCAGACCGCCGGTGATGTCGCGCGTCTTGGCGCTCTCGGTCGAGATGCGCGCCAGGATGTCGCCGGGCATCACCTTCGCGTTGATGTCGACCGACAGAATGGCGTCGACCGACAGCATGTAGCGGGCATCGCCGCCACGCGCGAGCTTCATCACCTTGCCGTCCTTGCCCTTGACCACGATGGCCGGACGCAGGTCCGCACCGCCGCGGGTCGAGCGCCAGTCGATGACCACGCGCTTGGCGATACCGGTCGATTCGTCGAGCGTTTCCGAGATCGACTGGCCTTCCACCAGGTCCTCGAAGCCGATCGTGCCCTCGACCTCGCTCAGCACCGGGCGGGTATAGGGATCCCACTCGGCGATGCGCTGGCCGCGCTTGACCATATCGCCCTCGTCGACATGCATCCGCGAGCCGTACTGGATACGGTGGGTTGCACGCTCGGCGCCGTCGGCATCGACGATCGCAACGACCATGTTGCGTACCATCGCGACCAGATGGCCCTCGCTGTTGCGGGCGATCGCCTTGTTCTTGATCACGACCTTGCCGTCGAAGTTCGATTCGACGAACGACTGCTCGTTGAGCTGCGCCGCGCCGCCGATGTGGAACGTACGCATCGTCAGCTGGGTGCCGGGCTCGCCGATCGACTGCGCCGCGATGACGCCGACCGCCTCGCCGTGGTTGACCGGCGTGCCGCGGGCCAGATCGCGGCCATAGCACTTGGCGCAGATGCCGTTGATCAGCTCGCAGGTCAGCGCCGAGCGAATCTTCACTTCCTGGATGCCGGCCTGCTGGATCGCGTCGACATGGCTCTCCTCCATCAGCGTGTCGCGCTTGACGATCACGTTGTTGGTGGCGGGATCGCGCACGTCATCGCAGGCCACGCGGCCCAGGATGCGCGAGCCGAGCGAAGCGACCACCGTGCCGGCATCGACGATGGCGCGCATCTTGATGCCCAGCGTGGTGCCGCAGTCGGTCTGCGTGATGATGCAGTCCTGTGCGACGTCGACCAGACGGCGGGTCAGGTAGCCGGAGTTCGCGGTCTTCAACGCGGTGTCCGCGAGGCCCTTGCGGGCGCCGTGGGTCGAGTTGAAGTACTCGAGCACCGACAGGCCTTCCTTGAAGTTGGAAATGATCGGCGTCTCGATGATCTCGCCCGACGGCTTGGCCATCAGGCCGCGCATGCCGGCGAGCTGGCGCATCTGCGCCGGCGAACCGCGCGCACCGGAGTGCGCCATCATGTAGATCGAGTTGATGTCGGCATCGGCTCCGCTGGCCGTCTTCTTGGTCGCGGAGATCTCCTTCATCATCGCCTTGGCGATTTCCTCGGTCGCCTTCGACCAGGCGTCGACGACCTTGTTGTACTTCTCGCCATGGGTGATCAGGCCGTCATTGTACTGCTGCTCGAAATCCTTCGCCAGCGTACGGGTCGAGTCGACGATCTTCCACTTGCCGTGCGGCACGACCATGTCGTCCTTGCCGAACGAGATGCCGGCCTTGAACGCGTTGTAGAAGCCGAGCGCCATGATGCGGTCGCAGAAGATCACCGTCTCCTTCTGGCCGCAGTGACGGTAGACCTGGTCGATGACGCCAGAGATCTCGCGCTTGGTCATCAGCTTGTTGATGATGTCGTACGAGATCCGCGGGTTCTTCGGCAGCAGGTTGCCGAGCATGACGCGGCCCGCGGTGGTTTCGATCCAGCGCTTCGACTTGTTGCCGTCCTCATCGAGGCTTTCCCACCGGTACTTGATCTTGGTGTGGAGGTGGATGACCTTCGAATGCAGGGCGTGCTCGAGCTCGGCCATGTCGCCGAAGATCTTGCCCTCGCCGGGCAGGCCTTCGCGCATGATCGAGACGTAGTAGAGGCCGAGCACGATGTCCTGCGACGGCACGATGATCGGCTGGCCGTTCGCCGGATGCAGGATGTTGTTGGTCGACATCATCAGGACGCGCGCTTCCAGCTGCGCTTCGAGCGACAGCGGGACGTGCACGGCCATCTGGTCGCCGTCGAAGTCGGCGTTGAAGGCGGCGCAGACCAGCGGGTGCAGCTGGATCGCCTTGCCCTCGATCAGCACCGGCTCGAACGCCTGGATGCCGAGGCGATGCAGCGTCGGGGCGCGGTTGAGCAGCACCGGATGCTCGCGGATAACCTCGTCGAGGATATCCCAGACCTCCGGACGCTCCTTCTCGACCAGCTTCTTGGCCTGCTTCACCGTGGTGGACAGGCCCTTGGCGTCGAGCCGCGAATAGATGAACGGCTTGAACAGCTCGAGCGCCATCTTCTTCGGCAGGCCGCACTGGTGCAGGCGCAGCTCGGGACCGACCACGATCACCGAACGGCCCGAATAGTCGACGCGCTTGCCGAGCAGGTTCTGACGGAACCGGCCCTGCTTGCCCTTCAGCATGTCGGCGAGCGACTTCAACGGCCGCTTGTTGGCGCCGGTGATGACGCGGCCGCGGCGGCCGTTGTCGAACAGCGCGTCGACGGCCTCCTGCAGCATGCGCTTTTCGTTGCGGATGATGATGTCGGGCGCACGCAGCTCCATCAGCCGCTTCAGGCGGTTGTTGCGGTTGATGACGCGGCGGTAGAGGTCGTTGAGGTCCGAGGTCGCGAACCGGCCGCCGTCGAGCGGCACCAGCGGACGCAGGTCCGGCGGAATCACCGGGATGACCGTCATGATCATCCACTCCGGCTTGTTGCCGGAGACGCGGAACGCCTCGACGATCTTCAGCCGCTTGGCGAGCTTCTTGTGCTTGATGTCCGAGTCGGTCTCGGCCATGTCGGCGCGCAGCGTCGCCTCGAGCTTCTCGAGCTCGAGACCCTTGAGCAGCTCGCGGATCGCCTCGGCGCCGATCATGGCGGTGAAGCTGTCCTGGCCGTACTCGTCCTGCGCCTTCAGATACTCGTCTTCCGACAAGAGCTGACGGTCCTTCAGCGCGGTCAGGCCCGGCTCGAGCACGACGTAGTATTCAAAGTACAGGATCCGCTCGAGATCCTTCAGCGTCATGTCGAGCAGGAGGCCGATGCGCGACGGCAGCGACTTCAGGAACCAGATGTGGGCGACCGGCGCGGCCAGTTCGATGTGGCCCATGCGCTCGCGCCGGACGCGCGACAGCGTCACCTCGACCGAGCACTTTTCGCAGATGATGCCCTTGTACTTCATCCGCTTGTACTTGCCGCACAGGCACTCGTAGTCCTTGATCGGCCCGAAGATGCGGGCGCAGAACAGGCCGTCGCGCTCCGGCTTGAAGGTGCGGTAGTTGATGGTCTCCGGCTTCTTGATCTCGCCGTAGGACCACGACAGAATCTTCTCCGGAGACGCGATCGAGATCCGGATCTGGTCGAAGACCTGGGCCGGCGTCGTCGGATTGAAAAGATTCATAATCTCTTGGTTCATGGTCTTCTCCTCGCGTGCCGATCGTCACCGGCAGCAAATTCGAAACTTCTAATCAGCCCGCGCCCTGCTCAACGTCCGAGCGGAGCGCGAAGACCCGGCGCTTTCGCGCCGGGCGTAAATCGCGAACGTTACTCGGCCGCTTCCGACGTCGGCGCCGGTCCCATCTTGGAATTGTGCAGGTCGACGTTGAGGCCGAGCGAGCGCATTTCCTTGACCAGCACGTTGAACGATTCCGGAATGCCGGCCTCGAAGGTGTCATCGCCGCGCACGATCGCCTCGTACACCTTGGTACGGCCGGCGACGTCGTCCGACTTCACCGTCAGCATCTCCTGCAGCGTGTAGGCGGCGCCGTAGGCTTCGAGCGCCCAGACCTCCATTTCGCCGAAGCGCTGGCCGCCGAACTGCGCCTTGCCGCCCAGCGGCTGCTGGGTGACGAGCGAGTACGGACCGATCGAACGCGCGTGGATCTTGTCGTCCACGAGATGGTGCAGCTTGAGCATGTAGATGTAGCCCATCGTCACCTTGCGATCGAACGGATCGCCGGTACGGCCGTCATAGACGGTCGACTGGCCGGAGGCGTCGAAGCCGGCGAGCTTCAGCATCTCCTCGATGTCCGTCTCCTTGGCGCCGTCGAACACCGGCGTGGCGATCGGCACGCCGTGGCTGAGGTTGCGGCCGAGCTCGAGCAGCTCGTCGTCGTTCAGCGACTTGATGGTTTCATCCTCGCCGTAGATCTTCTTCAGGGTCTCGCGCAGCGGCTTGAGATCCTGCTTCTGATAGAAGGCGTCGATGGTCTGGCCGATGCGCTTGCCGAGGCCGGCGCAGGCCCAGCCAAGGTGCGTCTCCAGGATCTGGCCGACGTTCATGCGCGAGGGCACGCCGAGCGGATTGAGCACGATGTCGGCATGCGTACCGTCCTCGAGGAACGGCATGTCCTCGATCGGCACGATCTTCGACACCACGCCCTTGTTGCCGTGGCGGCCGGCCATCTTGTCGCCGGGCTGGATCTTGCGCTTCACCGCAACGAAGACCTTGACCATCTTCATCACGCCAGGCGGCAGCTCGTCGCCGCGCTGCAGCTTCTCGACCTTATCGAGGAAGCGCTGCTCGAGACCCTTCTTCGACTCGTCGTACTGCTTCCGCATGGCCTCGATCTCGGCCATCAGCTTGTCGTTCGGCGAGGCGAACAGCCACCACTGCGACTTCGGATACTCGTCGAGCACCGCGCGGGTGATCTTGGTGTCCTTCTTGAAGCCCTTGGGGCCGGCGATGCCCTGGCGGTTTTCCAGCAGTTCGGCAAGGCGGTTGTAGACGTTGCGGTCCAAGATCGCCTGCTCGTCGTCGCGGTCCTTGGCCAGACGCTCGATCTCCTCGCGCTCGATCGCCAGCGCACGCTCGTCCTTGTCGACGCCGTGGCGGTTGAACACGCGGACTTCCACGATGGTGCCCTGCACGCCGGGGGGCACGCGCAGCGAGGTGTCGCGGACGTCGGAGGCCTTCTCGCCGAAGATGGCGCGGAGCAGCTTCTCTTCCGGCGTCATCGGGCTCTCGCCCTTCGGCGTGATCTTGCCGACCAGGATGTCGCCGGCGCGGACTTCCGCACCGATGTAGACGATACCGGCTTCGTCGAGGTTCTTCAGCGCTTCTTCCGAGACGTTCGGAATGTCACGGGTGATTTCCTCGGGGCCCAGCTTGGTGTCGCGGGCCATCACCTCGAACTCCTCGATATGGATCGAGGTGAAGACGTCGTCCTTCACGATCCGCTCGGAGAGCAGGATCGAGTCTTCGAAGTTGTAGCCGTTCCACGGCATGAACGCGACCAGCACGTTGCGGCCGAGCGCGAGCTCGCCGAGATCGGTCGACGGACCGTCGGCGATGATGTCGCCCTTCTTGACGACGTCGCCGACCTTCACCAGCGGACGCTGGTTGATGCAGGTCGACTGGTTGGAGCGCTGGTACTTCATCAGCCGGTAGATATCGACGCCCGACTTGGTCGGATCGAGATCCTCGGTGGCGCGGATCACGACGCGGGTGGCGTCGATCTGGTCGATCACGCCCGAGCGGCGCGCGGCGATCGCCGCGCCCGAGTCACGGGCGACCACGCCTTCCATGCCGGTGCCGACGAACGGCGCCTCGGCGCGAACCAGCGGCACCGCCTGGCGCTGCATGTTCGAGCCCATCAGCGCGCGGTTGGCGTCGTCGTTCTCGAGGAACGGAATCAGCGCCGCGGCGACCGAAACCAGCTGCTTCGGCGACACGTCCATGTAGTCGACCTTGTCCGGCGTGATCGGCAGCACTTCGCCGGCGTGACGGCACACGATCAGGTCTTCGGTGAAGCGACCCTTGGCATCGAGCGGCACGTTGGCCTGCGCGACGCGGTAACGGCCCTCTTCCATCGCCGACAGATAGACCACCTCGTCGGTGACGCGGCCGTCCTTGATCTTGCGATAGGGAGTCTCCACGAAGCCGTATTTGTTGACGCGCGCGAACGTCGCCAGCGAGTTGATCAGGCCGATGTTCGGACCTTCCGGCGTCTCGATCGGGCAGATGCGGCCGTAGTGCGTCGGATGCACGTCGCGCACCTCGAAGCCGGCGCGCTCGCGGGTCAGACCGCCCGGGCCGAGCGCCGACAGGCGCCGCTTGTGGGTGATCTCCGACAGCGGGTTGGTCTGGTCCATGAACTGCGACAGCTGCGAGGAGCCGAAGAACTCACGCACCGCGGCCGCGGCCGGCTTGGCGTTGATCAGGTCCTGCGGCATCACGGTGTCGATGTCGACGCTCGACATGCGCTCCTTGATGGCGCGCTCCATGCGCAGCAGGCCGATCCGGTACTGGTTCTCCATCAGTTCGCCGACCGAGCGCACCCGGCGGTTGCCGAGGTGGTCGATGTCGTCGATCTCGCCCTTGCCGTCGCGCAGATCGACCAGGGTCTTGATGACCGCCAGGATGTCTTCCTTGCGCAGCGTCCGGTGGGTGTCGGGCGCATCGAGCTCGAGACGCATGTTCATCTTGACGCGGCCGACCGCGGACAGGTCGTAGCGTTCAGCGTCGAAGAACAGCGACTGGAACATGGCCTGCGCCGAATCCAGCGTCGGCGGCTCGCCCGGACGCATCACGCGGTAGATGTCGAACAGCGCGTCCTCACGCGTCATGTTCTTGTCGGCATGCAGCGTGTTGCGGATGTAGGCGCCGACATTGACGTGGTCGATGTCGAGCAGCGGCAGGTCCTTGTAGCCCTGCTCGTTGAGCACCTTGAGCGACTTGTCGGTGATCTCCTCGCCGGCCTCGGCATAGATCTCGCCGGTCTTCGGGTTGACGAGATCCTCGGCGAGGTAGTTGCCGACCAACTCCTCGTCGGACATCCGCAGCGCCTTGAGGCCCTTCTCCTGCAACTGGCGCGCCTGGCGCACGGTCAGCTTCTTGCCGGCCTCGAGCACCACCTTGCCGGTATCGGCGTCGATCAGGTCGTTGACGGTCGAATAGCCGCGGAAGCGGTTGGCGTCGAACGGCACGCGCCAGCCTTCCTTGGTCCGCTTGTAGGTGATCTTCTTGTAGAAGGTCGACAGGATCTGCTCGCCGTCGAGACCGAGCGCGTACATCAGCGAGGTCACGGGGATCTTGCGGCGGCGGTCGATGCGCGCGAACACGATGTCCTTGGCGTCGAACTCGATGTCGAGCCAGGAGCCGCGATACGGAATCACGCGCGCGGCAAACAGCAGCTTGCCGGACGAATGGGTCTTGCCCTTGTCGTGGTCGAAGAACACGCCGGGCGAACGGTGCATCTGCGAGACGATGACGCGCTCGGTGCCGTTGACCACGAAGGTGCCGTTCATCGTCATGAGCGGGATGTCGCCCATGTAGACGTCCTGCTCCTTGATGTCCTTGACCGACTTGGCACCGGTTTCCTCGTCGATATCGAACACGATGAGGCGCAGCGTCACCTTGAGCGGCGCAGCGAAGGTCATGCCGCGCTGGCGGCACTCGTCGACGTCATATTTCGGCGGCTCGAACTCGTAGCGGACGAATTCCAGCATCGAGGTGCCGGAGAAATCCGAGATCGGGAAGACCGAGCGGAACACCGCCTGCAGGCCCTCGTCCGGCCGACCGCCGGCCGGCTCGTCGACCATCAGGAATTGGTCGTAGGATGCCTTCTGAACCTCGATGAGGTTCGGCATCTCGGCGACTTCCTTGATGTGACCGAAAAACTTGCGTACGCGTTTGCGACCGGTGAATGTCTGCTGCGCCATCGTGGCCTCTCATTTTCGTCGCCTTTGTGGGGCGAACCTTCCGGGACGCGACTGCCATCGGCCCCGGGTTGAATTTCGCATCGTCTCGAAGGAACGAAGCCGAGGCTCAGGAATTAATTCCCTAACCCGGCGCCCTTGGCCTTCAAAACGCAAAACGACGCGCGGGGCGCATCACTGCACCCGCCCGTCCGAACGTTCCGCTTCACGGACTGAAAAAGCCCGAAATCTGCCTGTCTCCCAACGGCTTACGCCGGGAACCCTGCCGTTCCCGCCGCCGACCGTGTTTTTCCGCTGCCGACCCGATATGGGGAGGCAATAATGGAGATTCGAGGGTTAAGTCCACGCATCCCCACACTTTCTTGTGTCCAGCGTGCGACGCGACGACCTGTCGCACGCCCGCTTCGACCTCCGCCACGCCATCCCGGACCTGGTGAAGGCTCCCGGGCGAGCTTTCGTTCGCCCGGGACTTCGCTCAAGTAACGGGTTACTTGAGCTCAACCTTGGCGCCAGCCTTCTCGAGCTGGGCCTTGATCTTGTCGGCTTCTTCCTTGTTGACGCCTTCCTTGACCGGCTTCGGCGCGCCTTCCACGAGATCCTTGGCTTCCTTCAGGCCGAGACCGGTGATGGCGCGGACTTCCTTGATGACCTCGATCTTCTTGTCGCCGGCGGCAGCCAGCACGATGGTGAAGTCGGTCTTCTCTTCAGCCGGAGCAGCGGCACCACCGCCACCAGCGGCCGGGCCGGCCACCGCGACGGCGGCAGCGGCGGAGACGCCCCACTTCTCTTCGAGGAGCTTGGCGAGTTCGGCGGCTTCGAGCACGGTGAGGCTCGAGAGGTCGTCGACGATTTTCTGCAAGTCAGCCATTGATCTATTTCCTTAAACGTTTGGTTCGAACCAGGTTTGAGATTAGCGAAGGGGTCAGGCCGCTTCGCCCTTTGAGGCATGAGCCTGAATGACGCGTGCGAGCTTGGCCGCGGGCGCGTTGGACAGCTGAGCGAGCTTGGTCGCCGGCGCCACGATGAGGCCCACGATCTTGCCGCGCAGTTCGTCGAGCGACGGCAGTGAGGCAAGCGCCTTCACGCTGTCGACATTCAGGACGGTCTTACCCATCGAGCCGCCGAGGATGACGAACTTCTCGTTCGCCTTGGCGAAATCGATGGCAACCTTTGGCGCCGCGACCGGATCGTTGGAAGTTGCGATCACGGTCGGCCCCTTCAGCAGGGAGCCGATGGCAGCGACGTCAGTGCCTTCAAGAGCAATTTTGGCGAGACGGTTCTTCGAGACCTTCACCGACGCGCCCGCCTGCTTCATCTGCTTGCGCAGGTTCTGCATCTGGGCGACGGTGAGGCCGGAATAGTGAGCAACGATCGCGACGCCCGTGGTCTTGAAGACCTCGTTGAGCTGTTCGACCGCCTCTTTCTTTGCCGCTCGTTCCACAGCAAGCTCTCTCCGGTTGGCGGCCTTTCCGCGAGGCGGGACCGCCGGGTTGCACCCATCGTCCTGCCCAAAACCTGATTCCTCGGGGCCGAGACCCTTCGGACATGCCGGGCAAGACGACATCTAGAAGCCTGCCCTCCCAGAACCTTGCGGCCCTGGGCTGTCGAGGTTCGAACCAAATCAGCCTTCAGCCGCGAACACGCCGCGGCTTGAACTGCGAAATCTGGTCTTCACCCGTCTATGCAGGCCATGCGATTAAGCCGTTGAAAACACGAAGTTCTCGCGGGCGCCTGCAGTCTTGGACAGGATCGAGGCACTTCAGCACGCTGAAGGCCCCTGCCTGCATTCCACGAGAGCGACGGGTCTCCCTCCTTTCGAGCATCCTTGCGGGCATGCGGAAAGGAATGGTCTCCTATCATCTCAGGTTTTCGGAATGCGAGCACAGACATGCCAGCAAGTGCCAGCACGCCCGGAAGGCGCTGTGTAGCCGGTCTCGCCCGGTTTGCCAAGAGCAAAATTCAGACCAGTTCCGATCGGCTCGCGGCCCCGCCCTAGGGCCGTATCGGCCCTGCGTTTCAGCCCCTCTTTACCGCATATGGCAGCGGCCTGCCCGCGAAGAACGCCTCGAGATTGGCCAGCACGCAGTCCTGCATCGCCACGTGCGATTCCAGGGTGTGGCCGCCGAGATGCGGCGCCAGCACCACGTTCTGGAGCGCGGTCAGCGCGCCGGGCGGGTGCGGCTCCATGGCGAAGACGTCGAGCCCGGCGCCGGCGATGGTCCCGTCGGTTAGCGCCGCGACCAGCGCCGGTTCGTCAATCACAGAGCCGCGCGAAATGTTGACCACGAAGCCGTTGCTGCCGAGCCGGCGCAGGATGTCGGCATTGACCGCATTGACGTTGTCGGCGCCGGCGCGGACGGCGATCATCAGGACGCTGCACCAGTCGGCCAGCGCCTCCAGGCTCGGCAAATACTGATATGGCAGGTCGTATCTCGTGCGGCTGAAATAGCCGATCTCGGTCTCAAAGGCCGCGGCGCGCGCGGCGATCTTGCGGCCGATCTCGCCCATGCCGTAGATGCCGACCTTGCGGCCGCGCATCCCGGCCTGCGGCCGCATCATCGGCGACGGCTTGCGGCCGGCCCAGTCGCCGCTGCGGACATAATTGTCGGCCACCGGCAGACGCCGCACCGCCGCCAGCATCAAGGTCACAGCGATGTCTGCAACGGAGGCGGCATTCGCACCCGGGCTGTGGCCCACGGCGATGCCGCGCTGGGCAGCGGCAGCGAGATCGATGCCGTCATAGCCGGTGCCGTAGCAGACGATCGCGCCGAGCTTCGGCAGCATGTCCATGACATCGGCGCCGAGCGGCGAGCCGCCGGCGGCGATCATCGCGCGAACGTCAGCAATATCTTCCGGTGCGAAGGCTTCGTCCGGCCGCTGACCGGCCGCGTTGAGCAATTCGTAGCACTCGCCGAAGCGGGTGAGCTGGGTCTTGGGAAAGCGCGAGTAGACCAGGACCTTGTCCGGCATTGTTGTTGTTTCCTGCGAGGCGCCTCACGCACCAAAACAAAGGGGCGGAACCGGCCATCCGATCCCGCCCCTCTTTATCCTGTCACGCTCAAAGACCTCAGCCGAGGATCGTGCCCGGCTCGACCTTCACGCCCGGGCCCATGGTGGAGGAAACCGCCACGCGCTGGATGTAGGTACCCTTGGAACCGGCGGGCTTCGCCTTGGAGACCGCGTCGGCGAGCGCCTTGACGTTCTCGACCAGCTTCTCCTCGGTGAACGAGGCCTTGCCGATACCGGCCTGCACGATGCCGGCCTTCTCGACGCGGAATTCGACCGAGCCGCCCTTGGCGCCCTTCACGGCCGAGGTGACGTCCATGGTCACGGTGCCGATCTTCGGGTTCGGCATCATGCCGCGCGGACCGAGCACCTTACCGAGGCGGCCGACCAGCGGCATCATGTCGGGGGTGGCGATGCAGCGGTCGAAATCGATCGCGCCGCCCTGCACCTTCTCGACCAGGTCCTCGGCGCCGACGACGTCGGCACCGGCGGCCTTGGCTTCCTCAGCCTTGGCGCCACGCGCGAACACGCCGACGCGCAGCGTGCGGCCGGTTCCGTTCGGCAGGACGACGACGCCGCGGACCATCTGGTCGGCGTGGCGCGGGTCGACACCGAGATTGATCGCAATCTCGATCGTCTCGTCGAACTTCGAGGTAGCACGCTCCTTGACCATCTTGATGGCGTCCGTGAGCGGGTAAAGCTTCTCGCGATCAATGCCTTCGCGGGCTTTCTTCAAACGCTTTCCGATCGACATGGCGCTTTACCCCGCAACTTCCAGACCCATCGAGCGGGCCGAGCCCTCGACCATCTTCATGGCCGACTCGATGGTGTCGCAATTCAGGTCCTTCATCTTCTTCTCGGCGATCTCGCGCACCTGCGCCTTGGTCACCTTGCCGGCCTTGTCGCGGCCCGGCGCCTTCGAACCGGACTGGATCTTGGCGGCCTGCTTGAGGAAGTAGGACATCGGAGGGGTCTTCATCTCGAAGGTGAAGGACCGGTCCGCATAGATGGTGATGATCACCGGGATCGGGGTGTTCTTCTCTTCCTTCTGGGTCTGGGCGTTGAACGCCTTGCAGAACTCCATGATGTTGAGGCCGCGCTGACCAAGCGCGGGGCCGATCGGGGGCGAAGGATTCGCCGCACCGGCCGGGACCTGAAGCTTCAGGTATCCGGTCACTTTCTTTGCCATTTGATACTCCTGTTATGCCGGACGGTGCCGGCGGTTTCAGGTTCCGTGGTCCGGTCGAGGCGGCTGGCAACCCGCCTCCTCCCTCCCACGGCCTTTGGTAACGCGAGGCGGTATACCCCACGCCGTCCGGTCAGACCACCTTTTCGACCTGACCGAATTCCAGTTCGACCGGGGTGGCGCGGCCGAAGATCGACACCGCGACCTTCACGCGCGAGCGCGCCTCGTCGATTTCTTCCACCACGCCGGAGAACGAGGCGAACGGGCCGTCGGCCACGCGCACATTCTCGCCGATCTCGAACGACACCGACGCCTTGGGTCGCTCCACGCCCTCCTGCACCTGATGCAGGATGCGCATCGCCTCGGCCTCGGAGATCGGCATCGGCTTGTTTTCCGCGCCTAGGAAACCGGTCACCTTCGGGGTGTTCTTGATCAGATGGAACGCCTCGTCGGTCAGCTTCATCTTCACCAGCACATAGCCCGGGAAGAACTTGCGCTCGGCATCGATCTTGCGGCCACGGCGGACCTCGGTGACCTTCTCGGTCGGGACCAGGACCTGCTCGAACAGTTCTTCCAGCCCGCGCTGCTTGGCCTGCTCGCGGATCGATTCCGCGACCTTCTTCTCGAAATTCGAGTAGGCGTGGACGATGTACCAGCGCTTGTCCATCAATTGGGTTCCGGTGCTCATCAGTGGATGCCCAGGATCAGGGTAACCAGATAGCGGATGACCTGATCCGCTGCGAAAAAGAAGATCGAGGCCAGCGCCACCATCACGAACACCATGATGGTCGTGATCGTCACTTCGCGGCGCGTCGGCCAGGTGACCTTCGCGGTCTCCGAACGCACTTCCTGCAGGAATTTAAACGGGCTGAAAGCCATCGTTGGATCCGCGTCCGTCACCGGACATTTGCAAAGTTTCAAGGAATCCGAACAGCCGACCTTGCGGACCCAGCCCTCGTTTGGAAGGTTGAGCCGGTAACGAGCTCGATTGTTCGGGGGATTTAAGCCGCGCCGGATATCCGTCATTTAAGCGGGCCGGCAGCGAGTGCCGCGTATCTACTGCGGGACCGGCCAAAGGTCAAGGTCCGCAGGGACCGCACCCAGCCTCGACCGGCCCCCGGCCGACCAACCATTAGCCATTCTAAATCAATGACTTAGCCTGCGATCCCAAGCCCTGTCCTGGCTGCCGGCCCAGATCAGCGTCGGCAGTCTCCCCGCTTACGTCACGACGGGCTTCGGCGGCAGCAGCATCGATACCAGCAATCCGCTCGGCTGGCGCGGCTTCAATGCGATGCTGCCGCCATGACGCTTGGCGATATCCTGCGCGATCGACAGCCCCAATCCGAAGCCGCCGCTGCCCTGCCGCGCGCTGTCCGCCTTGAGAAGGGCTCGAACACCTTATCGCGCAGCGCCGGCGGGATGCCGGGACCATCGTCGGCCACCTCGATCTCGATGTGGTCGGCCTCCGTGAGGCGGAGCGCCACCGCGACCGTGCTGGCGTGCTTGACCGCATTCTCCACGACGTTGGTGACGGCGCGCGACAGCGCACGGGGACGGCAGACATAGGGCAGACGGGCGGGCCCGGCATAGGACACCGAGTGGCCCATGTCGGCGAAGTCCGAACAAATGGTCTGCAAAAAACTCGGCAGATCAATGCACGATTCCGCCTCCAGGCGCGCGTCCTCGCGAAGGTATTCCAGCGTCTCGTTGATCATCCGCGTCATCTTGCCGATGTCGCCGAGCATCGCCGTGCGCAGGGTATCCTCGCGTACCCGCTCGGAGCGCAACCTGAGCCGCGTCAGCGGCGTCCGTAGGTCGTGACTGATGGCAGCCAGCATTCGCGTGCGGTCGTCGAGCAGCGCACGGATCCGGGTGCGCATGTCGTTCAGCGCGTCGGCGACCTGGGCGATCTCGAGCGGGCCGCGCCGCCGCAGCACACCGGGCGCTCCGGGCGAGCGGCCGAACGAGGTTGCGGCGCGGGCGACCTCCGCGAGCGGCGCGATCACCCAGCGCACCGCGTAGATCGACAGCAGCAGCATCGAGATCAGCACGACGATCGCCATCGCGGCGGCCGGGCGGAGCAGAAAGGACAGAAAGCCGCGTTCGACCGCGATGTCCGCCATCAAGGCGTGGCCGTCGTCAAGCCTCACGATCACCTGTGACGACGAGCCCGTCGGATGGCGCAGTTCCTCGAGCAACTCAACTCCAGGCTCGGCCGCCAGTTTCCGGAATGCTCTCATGGAAAACGGCCGCGCATCGGCGGCCGTTCGCGGCACGAGTTCGTCCAACGCGACGCGCCTGACGTCGAGCCCGCCGCGCCTGGCCGCGTCCAGCAGCCGGTCCGCTTCAGTCGGCGTGTCCGTGGAACGCAGCAGCTGCGCGACCTCCACGACCCGCCCGGCGAGAAACTTCTGTGTGTCGTTGGCCGAAGGTGAATGAGAATCGAACAGAAAGATCACGGTCGCCGCCGCGAGCATGATGCCGATCAGCTCCGAGAGCGCGACGAGACTCATGATCTGCGCCGCGATGCTGCGCGGCAGGAGCCGCTGCGCCCATCCCATCAGATCTGCTCGACAACCGGCGTGAACAGGTAGCCGCCGAGCCGCACGGTCTTGATCATCGAGCGGTCCTTCGGGTCCGGCTCGATCTTCTGCCTGATGCGGCTGATATGGACGTCGACGCTGCGCTCGACCGACGCGATCAGCCCGCCGAAGGCGTGCTCGATCAATTGCTCGCGCGACAGTACCTGCCCCGGGTTGCGGCAGAATGCCAGCAGCAGATCGAACTCGGCTCCGGTCAGCGTGATCCGGACGCCTGAGGGATCATGCAGCTCGCGCGTCGTGGGATTGATGCGCCACCCGGCGAAGCTCAGCGGACGCGGCCGGGAGCGCGCCGAGGAGCCGCTTTCGACCCGGCGCAGCAGCGCGCGGATACGGGCCACCAGCTCGCGCGAATTGAACGGCTTGGTCACATAGTCGTCGGCGCCGAGCTCGAGGCCGAGAATGCGGTCGATGTCCTCGCTGCGCGCCGTCACCATGATGATCGGTATCGAGGACGAGGTGCGCAGGCGGCGGCAGATGCTGAGGCCATCCTCGCCCGGCAGCATCACGTCGAGCACGATGAGATCAAAACTCTCGCGCTTGAGCAGCGCATCCATCTCGCCGCCCGAACCGACCAGCACCGGCCTGAAGCCGCTATCCTCAATTATCTCGGCCAGCATCCGCGCGATGTCGGCGTCGTCCTCGACGCAGAGAATGCGCGCGTTGGTGACGGGGAAAGTCACGAGGTCGTATTCCAGCACTTGCATCGCGACATTCTAGAGACGTCTGCAGCAGATGCGCAGCCACGCAAATATAGCGTTTTGTTAAGCATGCGCTTCCAAATGTGGCCCAAATAGGCCGCGCGGTTTCGCAGCCTACAACTGACTTAATATCTCTTAATCCTGACTGGGGCGGGGCCTGCTTTATCGTGATCCGCGATCGTTCGTGGGGTGAGCGGTCGTTGAGGGATCACATGAAAGTCGAGTTTGGACCGGGCGCTGCGGCTGATGTTACGCAGGGCGCGGGACCGGGGTGGCATGATGGCCGGTACTATTGGCCGCCTGCGCTTGCCGGAGCTGCGGTCGCGGCCGCGCTGTTATCGGGCTGCGCCAGCGCGCCGATGACCAGAGGCGGATCACTGGCTTCCTATGACAACCTGACGCCGTCTGACGGGCTGCTGGCGAAATCGCTGGTGCGGGTCAACAAGGACGAGGTCCTTGCCGCGAAGACGGTCCGGATCGTTCCGACCACGTTCGCGCAGACCGCCTCGCCGACGCTGTCGCAGGAGCAGCGGCACCTCGTCGCCAATGCGATCAATCGCTCGCTGTGCGTCGGCCTGAGCGAGCGGCTTCAGGTTGTCGGTCCAGACCAACCTGCGGATCTGACCGCGCACGCGCTCGTCACCCAGGCCGCCCCCACGGACGAGGTTGCCGCCGGCGCTTCCAAGGTGGTCGGCTTCCTACCGACCGCGCTCGGCGCGGGCGTGCCCGTACCGGTGCCGCGGTTGCCGATCGGTCTCGGCAGCCTGACCGTCGAAGCCGAGGTGCGCGATCCGGCCAGCCGCCAGCAGGCAGCGATGGTCTGGGCCCGCGGCGCGAATTCATTCACCAACTCGCCGAGGGTTTCGACCGCCGCCGACGCCTACGACCTCGCCGCCTCCTTCAGCGACGACTTCAGCAAGCTCGTCGTGACCGGCGCGACGCCGTTCGGAAAACCGCCGACGCTGCCTTCGTTCGACCAGATCGGTGTCTCGCTCGGCGGCAAGCCGAAAGATGCGGCTTGCGAGGTGTACGGCCGCAATCCCGGGCTGATCGGCATGGCGGCCGGGAAGCTTGGCTTACCACCGGAGTGGTCGGACAAGACGCCGGTGACAGCCAGCCAATAGCGGTCGCCTACCCTGCAAAGCGCTTCTGCACCGCCTGGTCGAGCGTCGCACCACCGACATAGCGCTGGCGCAGCTCGCGCTTGAGCAGCTTGCCGCTCGGGTTCTTCGGCAGGCTGTCAACGAAGATGACCTGCTTCGGCACCTTGAAATGCGCCATCGACGCCGCGCAATGCTTGATGACGGCATCGGCGTCGAGATTCTGGCCGGCCTTGACCACGACGATCGCGGTCACCGCCTCGATCCAGCGCGGATCGGGCAACCCAACCACCGCGACCTCGGAGACTTCAGGCAAGCGGTAGATCATTTCCTCGACCTCGCGGCTCGCGACATTCTCGCCGCCGCTCTTGATCATGTCCTTCACGCGGTCGACCACGGTGATATAGCCGTCGGCATCGACGGTCGCGAGATCGCCGGAATGAAACCAGCCGCCGGCGAACGCCGCGGCGGTCTTCACCGGATCATTGTAGTAGCCAGACAACAAATGCGGCGAGCGGTGCACGATCTCGCCGACTTCACCGAGCTTCACGTCGGTCATGTCGGGATAGACGACCCGCGTCTCGACATTGATCGCGGGCTTCCCGGCCGAGCCCGCCTTCGGCAGCTGATCCTCCGGGTTCAGGACGGTCGCGAGCGGCGCGATCTCGGTCTGGCCGTAGAAATTCCAGAATTTCACATCGGGCAGCCGGCGCTGCAATTCGAGCAGCACCTCGACCGGCATGATCGAGGCGCCGTAATAGCCCTTGCGCAATGTCGACAGATCGGTGCGGTCGAACGCCGGCGCGCGCAGCATTGCGATCCAGATCGTCGGCGGCGCGAAGAACGCGTTGATCTTGTGGGCTGCAATCAGCGCCAGGATGTTGTCGGCGATCGGCTTTCCGGTGATCAGGCTGGTGGCGCCGAGATAGATCGCGGGCCCGAGGAAGACGTCGAGCTGCGCGCAGTGATAGAGCGGCAGCGCGTGCAGCACGGTGTCGTCGGTCGTCATGCCGCCGTCGATGATGCAGCTGACATACTGCCACATCACGGCTTCATGGGTCAGGATCGCGCCCTTCGGCAGCGACTCGGTGCCGCTGGTGTAGATGATCTGCGCGGGATCACGGCTGTCGACGGACGCCGCGGGCACCGAGGCGTCGCTGTGCAGCAGGCTCTCGAACGTCCTGATGCCCTCGGGCGCCGTGGCCGGATCCTCGCCCGGCAGCCAAACCAGCCCCTCGACCGCGGAGCCCTTGGCGGCCGCGGCGCGCGCGGTGTCGACGAAGTCGGGCCCAGCTGCGAGCAGCTTGGCGCCCGAGTTGGCGAGGATGAAATTGATCTCGTCCGGGTTCAGCATGAAGTTGATCGGCACCAGGATGGCGCCGATCCGCGCCACCGCGAAGCGCAGCGCGGCGAAGGCATGCGAGTTGCGCGACAGCACCGCGACACGATCGCCCTTGGCGACGCCGAGGCCAAGCAGTCCACGCGCCAGCCGGTTGCAGATCGCGTCCATCTCCGCGAACGTCCAGTTCACCTCGCCGCAGATCAGCGCGGTCTTGGCCGGATAGCGCCGCGCGGAGCGGCGCAGCAGATCGCCGATGCTGTGCTCGCGGGCGCGCTGGATGGTGGTTGCGATATCGTCGCTCATATGTCCCTCCCGAATGTGCTTGTTGTCGTTGTTCTGATCGGAGCTGCCAGCCGCGCTATTGCCGGGCGGCATAGGCGTGCTCCATGTAGGTGTGCTCGACCGAGCGATCGAGCGAGGCGATCTTCTCGAAGCCGCGCCGCCAGTCCTGCAGGTGACGGCGCGTCCACAGCACGCCGGCCGCCTTGTCGCGCCGCCTGATTGCATCGAGCAGATGGCGATGCGCCTCGACGAGGCGCGCGCCGCCCTCTGGTACGCTGCCGACGATCATCTCGGTGGTCGGAAAGAACAGCTGCGCGGCCGGCTCGCGGGCGAGCTGCAGCACCCGGTTCTGCGAGGCTTTCGCCATCAGCACATGAAATTCCGCATCGAGCTCGGCGAGCGCCGCCGGCCGCTCCACCACCTCGGCGCTGCGCGCGAGATTGTCGGCGAGCTCCCTGATGTTCTCCTCGGTCGCCCGCTCCACCGCGCCCTCGACGCTCGCCACCTCCAGCGTCATCGACGCCTCGAACAATTCGCGGAACGTGACCTCGTGCAGGATCAGCGCGCGCGACAAACGGGTGGCGAGCTTGTTGTAGCGCGGCAAGCAGGCCTGCAGCCGGCGGCTGGAGTCGCGGCGGATCAGGCCGCCCTCCTCCAGCACGCGGATGCCCTCGCGCACCGTCGAGCGGTTGACGCCGAACTGCTCGACGAGCTGCTGCTCGGTGCCGATCGGCTCGCCCGGCTTGATCCGGCCGTTGATGATCTCGCGCTCGATCGCGTCCGCGACCTTCTGATAGGCCGGCGCGACATCGATGCGCCGGAACAACGGCGTAGAGGCCACCCGCCGGCTCCCGATTGTTGATTGTCCGACAAAGGATAAGCGAAGGCGTTAGGAGCGTCAAACCAGGCGTTCTCGGGCCAAATGTCGCGGCCGCGCGGCCCCGAATTGACTCCCGGAACGGTCAAATCTAGCTTTGTCCGACAAACTGATAAGAACAATTGGGGATTGGGGAGGCATCATCATGAAATCCATCGCCACGATTCTGTCCGCCGCCGGCCTGCTCGCCGCGGCGCTGGCAGGACCCGCGCTCGCGCAGCAGACGCCGCTCAAGATCGGCGTGCTCACCGATTTCCAGTCGGTCTATTCGGACATCGGCGGCCAGGGCAACGTCGAGGCCACCAAGATGGCGATCGAGGATGTCGGCGGCACCATGTTCGGCAAGCCGATCGAGGTGGTCACCGCCGACCCCATGAGCAAGGCCGACGTCGCCGCCACCATCACCCGCAAATGGTACGAGGCCGAAGGCGTCGACATGATCATCGACATGCCGACCTCGGCGACCGCGCTGGCCGGCATGGAGATGTCGAAGCAGTTCGAGAAGATCATGATCGTGACCGATGCGGCGAGCTCCGACATCACCGGTAAATCCTGCTCGCCCTACACGCTGCACTGGACCTACGACACCTATGCCAACGCCCACACCGTCGGCAGCGCGATCGTCAAGAACGGCGGCGACACCTGGTTCTTCATCACCGCCGACTATCTGTTCGGCCATTCGATCGAGCGCGACACCGGCGACGTGGTCCGCGCCGCCGGCGGCAAGGTGATCGGCAGCGCCCGGCATCCGCTCAACACACCGGATTTCTCGTCCTTCCTGCTGCAGGCCCAGGCCTCGAAGGCCAAGATCATCGGCATGGCCAATGGCGGCGGCGATACCATCAATACCATCAAGCAGGCGGCCGAGTTCGGCATCGTCGCGGGCGGCCAGAACCTCGCCGGCATCGTGATGTTCATCTCGGACATCCACAGCCTCGGCCTGAAGCTCGCCCAGGGCCTGATCATCACCGAGGCCTATTACTGGGATCTCAACGATCGCACCCGCGCCTTCGGCAAGCGCTTCTTCGAGCGCATGAAGCGGATGCCGACGATGAACCAGGCCGCGACCTACAGCGCCACGCTGCACTACCTCAACGCGGTGAAGGCCGCCGGCACCAAGGAGACCAAGCCGGTGCTGGCGAAAATGCGCGAGACCCCGGTCCGCGACGCCTTCACCGACAACGGCGTCGTCCGCGAGGACGGCCGCATGGTGCACTCGATGTTCCTGTTCGAGGTCAAGAAGCCCGAGGAATCGAAGGCGCCGTGGGATTACTACAAGGTGCTCGCCGAGGTCCCCGGCGACCAGGCATTCCGGCCGCTGAAGGACGGCGGCTGCCCGCTGATCAAGTAGTCGAAATGAAAAATGGCCGGGGCTGCGCCTCGGCCAACATCTTGAATTTGTTCGCTAAAAGCTGGCAGGAGTGGCAGGGCTCGAACCTGCGACCCCCGGTTTTGGAGACCGGTGCTCTACCAATTGAGCTACACTCCTGCAGGGAACCCGCGTCGCCGCCGGTTCGCGCCGTTTCAAGCATAAGCCGTGCCCCGAATGCAAGGGCGAAGCGAATGCTGCGCGACGTCCGCTAGGTTTTATTGTTGTTGAGCAGCCAAAGCCTATAGGTTTCGCCGTAACGCGTGGCCACCTTGTCGGCCGGGCTTTGCTTGTCGGAGTCGTCGATCGCCGCCTGTACGATCGCGCCGGCGATGCCCTGGCCGGTGTAGAGAAATGCGGTCAGATTCGGATAGGCGATTATGACAGCACCGGTTCGCGCATCGACCAGAGTCGCGTCCGCGATCATGCCGCGGTGGCCACCGAGCACAACCCGCTGCACCGCCGACGGCAGCGCGAAGCTCTTGACCACGATATCGAGCCGCACCGGCCGGGTGCCCGCGAGCTGGCCGGCCATCGCCTGCTCGACGCCGGACTTGATTCGCGGCGCCAGCAGACCCTGCACATAGGCCCTCGCCTCCGGCGTGTTGGCCGCCGCCGTGATCTGATCGTCGCTGATCGTCTTCGCATTTGCGTAGGCGCGGATTCCCTCCTCCCACACAACCTGCGCGTCCGGCGCAAAGCTGACGGCAACCGCCGTCAGCTTCAGGCTGGCGAGATCGTTTTGCGACAGCGAATTTTCCACGGTCACGCAGCCCGCAAGCGCGAGCATCATTCCCAGCGCGACGACGCGCGCCAACCCCGGCCATTGCCTCAAGAAAGCCCCCATACCCAATCGTTCGCCCCGCAGGTAGCAATAGGAGGCCATGGCGACGTTTGTCTACCTTTAATTGTATTGCGGCGCGGTGGGCCTGCGGGCTTGCCCTGCGATGACGCCGGTGCTGCATGCGCCGGGGTATCTGTTCATTGCGCGGCTGGTGCGCGACACTCGCGATCATCGGCCAACGAGAAGAGCACAGGGAGAGACCATGAACGTTCACACCGCTGCCAGGCCCGCTGCCGGCTCGAAAACCCCATCCCTGCCCGAAGCCAAGCCGGAGGCGATCGGCCTGTCGCGCGTGCGGCTGCAGGCGCTGTCCGACACGTTCAAGCGCGAGGTCGACAGGGGAACTCTGCCCGGCGCGACGGTGCTGGTGGCCCGCCGCGGCCAGATCGGCTGGTTCGATGCGATCGGCCGGCAAAGCCCGCTGGCTGCCGCACCGATGGCGCATGACAGCATCTTCCGCATCTTCTCGATGACCAAGCCGATCGTCTCGGTCGGCATCATGATGTTGCTGGAGGACGGCCAATTCCTGCTCAACGATCCCGTCGCGAAATACATCCCGGAATTTGCCGAGACCAAGGTCGGCGTCGAGCGCAACGGCACGCTCGAGCTGGTGCCGGCCAAGCGGCAGATGACCATTCAGGATCTGCTCCGCCACACCTCGGGACTGACCTATGACCACACCGGCAACGGCCTCGTGCAGCGGCTCTACCAGCAGTCGCGGCTGCGCAGCCGCAAGATCACCAATGCCGAGCACGCCACCATGCTCGCCACCATGCCATTGATCTGCCAGCCGGGCGCCGAATGGAACTACAGCCGCTCGACGGACATCCTCGGCCGCATCATCGAAGTGGTCAGCGGCCAGACGCTCGGCGCATTCCTGCACGAGCGCATCCTCGCGCCGCTCGGCATGGCAGAGACCGCCTTCCACACCGGCGAGCAGAATGCCGGCCGGCTGGCCGAGGCGTTCACGACCGACCCGTGGAGCCGCGAGAAGGTGCAGCTGTTCAACATGCTGGAGAAGCCGGCGATGGAATCCGGCGGCGGCGGCCTGGTCTCGACCACGATGGACTATGCGCGCTTCGCCCAGATGCTGCTCAATGGCGGCACGCTCGACGGCACCAGGATCATCGGCCGCAAGACGCTGCAGCTCATGGCCGCCGATCATCTCGCCGCCGATGTCAGGATCCAGGGCACCTTGGTGCCGCCCGGCCACGGCTTCGGCCTCGGCTTCGCCGTGCGCACCCAGCAGGGCATCGCGCCGTTCTCCGGCTCGGTCGGCCAGTTCTTCTGGAGCGGCATGGCCGGCACGTTCTTCTGGGTCGATCCCAGCGAAGACCTGATCGCGGTCTTCATGATGCAGGGTCCCGGCCAGCGCGAATACATCCGTTCGCTGCTCCGCAACGGCGTCTATGCGGCGGTGGAGTGACCATTGCGGCTCGAGATCCCGGGTTCGCGCTGACGCGCGCCCCGGGATGACGCTTCGCGTCAGCTGATCGTCGCGCCGCCGTCGATCACCATGGTCTGGCCGGTCATGAAGTCGCCGGCGCGCGAGCCGAGGAAGACGGCGGCGCCCGCGATCTCGTCCGGCACGCCGATCCGCAGCAGCGGCGAGCGCGAGGTCGAGGCCTTCAAATTCTCCGGATTATCCCACAGCGCCTTGGCGAAGTCGGTCTTGATCAGGCCCGGCGCGATGCAGTTCACGCGGATGTTGTGCTTGCCGTATTCACAGGCGAGGTTGCGCGCGAGCTGCATGTCCGCGGCCTTGGAGATCGCGTAAGCGCCGAGGATGGTCGAACCCTTCAGGCCGCCGATCGACGAGACGATGATGATCGAGCCGTCCTTGCGCTCGATCATCTGCGGCACCACCATCGAGATCAGCCAGTTGTTGGCGACGATGTTGTTGTCGAGGATTTTCCTGAACTGGTCGTCGGAGATGCCGGCGAGCGGCCCGTAATACGGATTCGACGCCGCGTTGCAGACCAGCACGTCGATCTTGCCGAAGGCGCGGTTGCTTTCGTCGACGAGGTTCTGCAGGTTTTCCTTCGACGAGATGTTGGCGGCGATCGCGACCGCGGTGCCCTTGCCGAACTTGCTGTTGATGTCAGCGGCGACCTGGTCGCAGACGTCGGCCTTGCGCGAGGAGATCACGACCTTGGCGCCATGCTCGGCCATCCGCTCGGCGATCGCAAGACCGATGCCGCGCGTCGAGCCGGTGATGACTGCGACCTTTCCCTTCATGTCGAACAAGCTCATGTTTCTCTCCCAGATGTGAAGTGTTTGAATTCTGCGTCGAGCTTAAGCATCGTTGCGGTGGTGCGATAGCGACATCACGCGAGCTTGGTCACCGACCTCACTTCGGGCCCGGCCTGCTGATGCATCGCGGCGTGGCGCGGATCGGCGATCCAGGGCTGTTGGTTGACCATCGGCAGGCGCCAGGTCGAGAGACTGGGCGCCGCGACGTGATCAAGCCGCGTGACCGAGACGTTGTCGATGTCAAAGGACAGCCCGCGGTCAGGCTGGCCGCCGAGCGCAAGCCCGACCGCGCATTTGATCACGCCGCCATGACTGACGGCGACGATGTCCCTGCCCGCCTCGGCAGCGTTGATCCGCACGATCGCGCGGCAGACCCGGGTGTACATGTCCATGTAGCTCTCGCCGCCGGGCGCCGGCTCGTTGACATCGGCGAACCAGGTGCTGCCGACCGGGCGGCTGGCGAGAAATGTGGCGCGGTTCATGCCCTGCCATTGCCCGAGATGCTGCTCGGCGAAGTCGCGCTCCTGCGTCATGCCATCCGGCCTTGGAAATCCGGCGGCCCAGATCGCCGCCGCGGTCTGATGCGTGCGTTTCAGATGGCTCGAGTACCACACCGCACCACGCGGCAGCATCTTGGCGACCGCCTCGAACACTTCGACATCGCCGGTGTCGCACTCGATATCGGCCTGGCCGTAGATGTTGCCGCCATCGCTGCGCACCGGAGCATGGCGCACCCACCACCAGCGCGTCACGATCACCTTTGGTTGGTCTGCATTGGACATCGCGAACGCCCTTCCATACTGTCCACCGTCGCTGTACGTCAGAGCATACATCGTCTCAAGTGCTTCCGACGTTTGAAATTCTGTTTGAATTCCGTCGCGCGGCAGGCGCGGCGGAGCATGTAATCAGGGAGAAAAGCATGGGCCGCCTCGAAGGCAAATCCGTCGTCATCACCGGCGCAGGCAGCGGTATCGGCCGCGCCGCCTCGCTGCTATTCACCAGGGAAGGCGCAAAACTGATCGCGGTCGATCGCAGCGACGGCGTCAACGAGACGGCGAAGCTGGTGCGCGATGCCGGCGGCACCGTCGAGGCCGTCACGGCCGACGCCGGCTCCGAGAGCGACGTGAAGGCCTTCATCGACAAGGCGGTTGCAACCTACGGCAAGCTCGATGCGATCTGGGCCAATGCCGGCGTCAGCGGCGGCCTGGTGCCGCTCGCCGATCAGACCGTCGAGCACTGGCAGGAGGTGCTGCGCGTCAACCTGATCGGCCCGTTCCTCGCCATCAAGCATTCGATCCCCTACATGACCAAGCAAGGTTTCGGCTCGATCGTCTGCACCGCCTCGGTCGCGGGCCTGAAGTCCGGCGCCAGCGGGCATCCCTACGGCGCGAGCAAGGCCGGCGTCATCAGCCTGGTGCAGACCACCGCCTACTCGCTCTCCGGCACCGGCGTCCGCATCAACGCGATCTGCCCGGGCCTGATCGAGACCGGCATGACCAAGCCGGTGTTCGACCGCGCGAGGGAACGCGGCACCGCCGACAAGATCGGCCAGCTCAATCCCTTGAAACGCGCCGGCCAGCCGCACGAGCTCGCAGCAATGGGATTGTTTCTGGCGAGCGATGAAGCGTCCTACGTCAACGGCCAGGCCATCCCGGTCGACGGCGGTCTGACGGCGTCGATGCCGTATACCGGGAAGCCGATTTAGCGGGGCGACGCTACCGTCGTCGCGGCGGAGGCCGGGATAACGCCACATTCACAGCTGTCGTCCCTGCGAAAGCAGGGACCCATACTCAGCGGCGGATGTTGTAGGTGGGACTCGTCATTCCGGCGGTGCGCAACGACAACCATCGGCGGCTATGGGTCCCTGCTTTCGCAGGGACGACACCAAGTTTGGTTTCGCAGCCCTGCCAAACAACGCCGTGTCACCGCCAGCCTCGATCCTGCAAATGAGCCGGACCATGCCAAGCCAACGTCCCGACCGCATCCGCAAGCTGCTCGCGGACCTCGTCGCCTTCGATACCGTCAGCGACCGCAGCAACCTGCCGCTGATCGACCATGTCGAAAAATACCTTGCGTCGCATGGCGTCAGCGGACAACGGATCGTCGACGAGACCGGACAGAAGGCCGCGCTGTGGGTGACGATCGGTCCCAAGGACAAAGCGGGCCTGGTGCTGTCGGGGCATACCGACGTCGTGCCGGTCGCGGGACAGGACTGGACCCATAATCCGTTCGAGCTGGTCGAGCGTGACGGCAAGCTCTACGGCCGCGGCACCACCGACATGAAGGGTTTTGTCGCAGTCTGCCTCGCAATGGTGCCGGACATGATCGCGGCCGATCTGACGACGCCGATCCATTTGGCGATTTCCTATGACGAGGAGATCGGCTGCGTCGGCGTGCGACCGATGCTGCGCGAGATCGTCCGCCAGGGCATCAAGCCGCTCGGCGCCTTCATCGGCGAACCGACGCAGATGCAGGTGATCATCGGCCACAAGGGCAAGCACGGCGTGCGCGCCACCTTCCGCGGCCTCGCACGCCACTCCTCGATCGCGCCCGACGGCATCAACGCGATCGAATATGCCGCCGAGCTCATCGTCGAGATCAGGCGCCGCGCTGAACTGCTCGCAGCGAAACCCGAGCGCGACAGCCTTTACGACGTGCCCCACTCCACGCTGCTCACCAGCATCGTGCACGGCGGCGCGGCGCTGAACATCGTGCCCGATACCTGCGTGGTGGAATTCGAATGCCGCGGCATCGGCATCACCGAATCGCGCCAGGTCACCGACGCGGTCATCGCCTGGGCCAGAGCCGAGATCGAGCCGAGGATGCGCGAACGCTATCCGGACTGTGGCGTCGATTTCGAGGAGATCCTCGATTATCCCGCGCTCGACACCAAGGCGGACCACGCCATCGTCACGCTTGCCAAGCAATTTGCCGGCCGCAACGACGACGCCAAGGTCGCGTTCGGCACCGAAGCCGGCTTGTTCGACAGCCTGGCCGGCGTGCCGTCGGTGGTGATCGGCACCGGCTCGATCGCACAGGCCCATACGCCGGATGAGTTCGTCGAGATGTCGCAGCTGTTGGCCTGCGCTGATTTCGTCGCGCGGCTGATCGCGCATTGCGCGAAGGGTGTGGCCTAGGCTTCGTAGCCCGCATGAGCGAAGCGATATGCGGGAACGCTTGCCCCGGGTATCGCTACGCTCACCCGGGCAACGGGCTCACAATCCATCCGGCGGCAGGCCGGGACCGCTGGCGGCGGGGCGGAGCTTGTCGCGGAGGCGCTCGCGGTAGAAGGCGTAGAGGCCAGAGGCGACGATGATCGCGGCGCCGATCAGCATTGGAGCGTCAGGCTTGTGGCCGAAGGCGAGATAGCCTGCAAGCATCGCCCACAGCAGCGCGGAATAGCGGAACGGCGCGATCGCCGAGATGTCGCCTGTCCGCAGCGCTGCGATGATGCATTGGTAGCCGATCAGGATCAGGATCGCGGCGACCGCGAGCAGGCCGAGCGCGTGACCGGACGGCGGCCGCCAGCCGCCGAGCGGCCCCAGCACCGCGGCCCCGGCCGTCGACACCGTCACCGTGGTCAGCAGCGTGATGAACAGCGTCGGCAATTCCTTCGGGATTCGACGGGTGGCCAGGTCGCGCACCGTGCAGAAGCCGACCGAGGCCAGCGCCAGCAGCGCGGCCTGGCTGAAGCCTTCCGCGCCCGGCCGGACGATGATGAGCACGCCGATGAAGCCGGCCGCGATCGCAAGCCAGCGCCGCCAGCCGACCGGCTCGCCGAACACCAGCGCCGCGCCGAGCGTGATCACCAGCGGCAGGGCCTGGAAGATCGCCGATGCATTGGCGAGCGGGATCTGCGAGATCGCGGAAAGGTAGGTCAGCGTGCCGCCGATCTCGCCGATCACGCGCAGGGCCACCGGCCAGATCAGGAGCGTGCGCAGGCTGCGCAGTGCGTCGCGATAGGCGGCGAGCGCCGCGACCAGCACGATGGCAAAGCCGCCGCGGACGATGAGGATCTCGCCGATGTTGAGCTCCGCCGACACCGCCTTGGTGATGGCGTCGTTCACCGTGAAGCTGGCCATGGCCGCGGCCATCAGCAGGCTGCCGAGAAGGTTCGACGAGAGGTTCAAGATGATGTGTCCGAGCAGGACCGGGCGGAAGCATTGACCGGTCTGGCTTTGCCAAAGCAACGGCGCGAACTCAAGTCACAGATGGCTACAATCCGGACATAGTAGCCACACAGAAACGGCGCGATCCGGGATGGATCGCGCCGCTGATCTCCTCAAACCGCGCCGGCCTTCTGCGCGTAGGCCCAGGCCGCCTGCGACAGCGGCACGGTGCGCTTGGCCGACTCGATGGCCTTGGCGTTGGCGGCGGTGCCGTCGCGGATCCGGCCCGCGATACCCTGCGTGATGCCGGCGAGGCGGAACGTGTTGTAGGCGAAGTACCAGTTGAGGTCGGGCACTTCCATGTTGGTGACGTCGCAGTAGATTCGCGCCGCCTCCTCCACGCTCGGAATGTTCAGCGCCTTGAGGTCGGCGCCGGCGAGACCCGGCATGGTCCACTGCATCAAGAGGTAGGTGAAGTCGGCCATGGGATCGCCGAGCGTCGACAGTTCCCAATCCAGCACCGCCTGCACGCGGGGCTCGGTGGCGTGGAAGATCATGTTGTCGAGGCGGTAATCGCCATGGACGATCGAGATGCGCTTCTGCTCCGGCACCGTCCGCGGCAGCCACTCCGCAACCTTCTCGAACTCCTCGATGTGCTGCGTCTCGGAGGCGCGGTACTGCTTGGTCCAGCGGTCGATCTGCCGCGCAAAATAATTGCCGGGCTTGCCGAAATCGCCGAGCCCGATGGCTTCGGGATTGAAGACGTGGAGATTGGCCAGCGTTTCGATCTTGCTGGTGAAAATTTTTCGGCGCGCGTCGGGCTCCTGGCTCGGCAGCGTCGGATCCCAAAACACCCGCCCCTCTTCCATCGACATGATGTAGAAGGCGGAGCCGATCACGGCATCGTCGGTGCATAGCGCATAGGCTTTCGCGACCGGAAAGTTTTGCTTGCCGAGCGCGGCGATGACGCGAAACTCGCGGTCGACCGCATGCGCCGACGGCAACAATTTACCGAACGGCTTGCGGCGCATCACATAGGCGCGGCCGGGCGTCTCCAGCTTGTAGGTCGGATTGGACTGACCGCCCTTGAATTGCAGGACTTTCAGCGGGCCCTGATAGCCCTCGACATGTTCCCGCAGCCAGGCGTCGAGATTGGCCTCATTGATGCGATGCCGCTCCTCGACTTCCCTTGTGCCGGAAAATTCCTCGTCTTTCCTGACGCTCTCCGCCACGATGACGCTCCCTCAATCTAATTCTTGGAGAGCGTCGTTAGCACGCTCCCGTTGATGCGACACGAGGTTTTAGCCGAATGGCAGCCGCGAAGGAACTGCGCCCCCTCTCCCGCTTGCGGGGGAGGGTCGGGGTGGGGGTAGCACCGCAAGTCCCACTGTGGAGAGAGCCCCCACCCGCAGCGCATCTTCGATGCGCTGCGACCTCCCCCGCAAGCGGGAGAGGTGAAGCGAGTCCGCGGAGAAGCCAGTTCAACCAAACATCGTCTCGCGTTAGTGCGACGTGTTTGCATACTTCCGAAGTTCAAGTCTGGCAATGGCGCGGTTGTGCACCTCGTCCGGACCGTCGGCGAGACGCAGCGTGCGGATGTGGGCATAGGCGCGCGCCAGCCCGGCATCGTCGGAGACGCCGCCGCCACCAAAGGCCTGGATCGCCTGGTCGATGATCTTCAGCGCCATGTTTGGAGCTGCGACCTTGATCATCGCGATCTCGGCCTGCGCGGTCTTGTTGCCGACCTTGTCCATCATGTCGGCGGCCTTCAGGCACAGCAGGCGGTTCATCTCGATATCGGTGCGGGCCTCGCCGATGCGCTGCTCCCACACCGAATGTTCGATGATCTTCTTGCCGAACGCGGTGCGCGAGGCGAGCCGCTTCACCATCTTCTCCAGCGCCTCCTCGGCCTGGCCGATGGTGCGCATGCAGTGGTGGATGCGGCCCGGACCGAGCCGGCCCTGCGCGATCTCGAAGCCGCGGCCCTCGCCGAGCAGGATATTCTCCTTCGGCACGCGGACATTCTCGAGCAGCACCTGGGCGTGGCCGTGCGGCGCATCGTCGAAGCCGAACACCGGCAGCATCTTCTCGACCTTGATGCCGGGCGTATCGAGCGGCACCAGGATCTGCGACTGCTGCTGATGCTTGGCGGCGTTGAAATCGGTCTTGCCCATCAGGATCGCGATCTTGCAGCGGGGATCGCCGACGCCGGACGACCACCATTTGCGGCCGTTGATCACGTAGTGATCGCCGTCCTTCTCGATCCTCGTCTCGATGTTGGTGGCGTCTGAGGACGCGACCGCCGGCTCGGTCATCAGGAACGCAGAGCGGATCTCGCCGTCCATCAGCGGCCGCAGCCATTTGCGCTTCTGCTCCTTGGTGCCGTAGCGGATGAACACCTCCATGTTGCCGGTATCGGGCGCCGAGCAGTTGAACACTTCGGAGGCCCAGGAGATGCGCCCCATCTCTTCCGACAGCAGCGCGTATTCGAGATTGGTCAATCCCGCGCCGTGGAATTCGTCGTCCTCATGCGAGGACGGCGGCATGAACATGTTCCAGAGGCCTTCGGCCTTTGCCTTCTTCTTCAGTTCCTCGAGGATCGGGATCACCTTCCAGCGCGGGCCCTCGGCATCCTGCTTCTCATAAATCGGCACGGCGGGGCGGACATGCGTGGTCATGAAGGCCTGGACGCGCTCGAGCCATTCCTTCTGCTTCGGCGACATCGTGAAATCCATGGGACGCTCCTCTTTTTTCCTAGACTTTGGGCCGCACTGTCCACCTCGCGCCCGCGGCCTGCAAGGACTTCGCGGGATCGGCGGCGGTGGTGTGCCAGAATGCCGCCCGCTTCGATGCGGATTGACATTTCCGGCTCTTCAAACGATAGTTTCATACATACGTTTGAAAAGCAACTGCCGTTCGCCTCGGATCGTTCCGAGGCGACGCGCCGGCGCCGAACCCGGAATCCAGAGGTCGGCGCGAGATTGCCGGTTCGATGCGGCGCATCGCTCCGGATGACAGGAGGTTTGAAGCCATGGCGAGCGATCAGACCCGATCCGCCATCCTCGCAGCCGCCGAACGGCTCTATGCCGACCGCGGCTTCGGCGATGTCACGCTGCGCGACATCGTCGCGGAGGCCAACGTCAACCTCGCCGCGGTGAACTATCACTTCGGCTCCAAGGACGAACTGATCGCGGAGCTGTTCGTCACCCGCAGCATCCAGACCAACCGCGAGCGCCTCAACGAATTGAAGGCGGCGGAGGAGCGCGGCGGCGGCCGCGCCGCGATCGAGGACATCATGCGCGCCCTCGTCGGCCCCACCCTGCGCGGCTGCCTCGGCCCCGACCGCGAAGGCTCCACCGCCGCGCGCTTCATGATCCGCGCCTCGATCGAATCGGTGCCGCCGATCCGCCGCATCAAGAACCGCGAGGTCGATCACCTGCGCAAATTCGCCGCCGCGATGCGCCGCGCGATGCCCGGCCGCAGCGACACCGAGCTGTATTGGGGCCTGCACTTTGCGCTGGCGATGGCGCACCACACCATCCGCGAGAAGGAGCGGCTGCTGCGACTCTCCGAAGGCAAGTGCGATCTCGACGATGTCGCAGGGATCATCGACCGCGTCGTCACGGTCACCGTGATGGCGCTGACGATGGGCGAGATGGCAGCCAGCAAGCCGCCCGCGCGGCCGACGCTGGTGCACGGACGGCTGACGCGGCAGGATTTGTGAAACAGGCGCGAAGAGCAGCTCCGACGGTGCTGCGCCCCCTCGCCCGCCTTGCGGGGAGAGGGTTGGGGTGAGGGGCTCTCTGCTCGTAGACGGCGACAGATGCGTACGCGGAGACCCCCCTCACCCGGATCGCATCTGGCGATGCGATCCGACCTCCCCCCGCACGCGGGGCGAGGTGAAGCAGAGCCGATCGGTCGAAGTCACCCTGCCCTCACACCATCGCGATGCAGTCGATCTCGACGTCGAACGGCCCGGTCCATTCCGGGATGCAGACGAAGATGCGCGCCGGTGGGTCGTTCGGGAAGTATCGCGCGTAGACCGCGTTGAACGCCGCGAAGTGTTTTGCCGAAGTGCAGAACACGTTGCACTTCATCACGTTGTCGAGCGAGGCGCCGGTGGTCGCGAGGCAGAGTTTCAGTTGCTCCATCACCAGTTCGCTCTGCCGCTCGATCGGCGCACCGGCGGCAATCTCGCCGGTCGAGGGGTCGAACGGCGGCAGGCCTGACACGAACACCATGTTGCCGGCGCAGGTGACGACCGACGCCGGTGCCTTCCAGCGCTCCAGCCAGGTCGAGATCGGTTCGACGCGGACGACTTCTCGTTTCATGATTGACACCTTGCAGAGGGATCGATCGCGCCAGAATAGCGCGATCGCGTCAATCATGTTTCGATACAGACCGAAGTGTTGCGGCGCGGAGCCCGCCACTCTCAGACCGTCATCTTCAGAGGATGACGGGGAAAGGCCGCGGCACGCGGCGCCGTGCCGAGAGGCCTATACGATCCCTGCGGCCTTCAACTGCTCGACCTTCGCCTCGTCGTAGCCGATCGACGCCAGCACGTCCTTGGTGTCGGCGCCGAGCAGCGGCGGGGCGCGGTAGTCGGTGATGGGGGTGCCGGAGAAGGTCAGCGCGTTGCGGATCAGCGACAAATCGGGTTCGAAGGGATGGTCGACCTTGATGCGCATGCCGCGCGACTGGACGTGCGGATCGGAGAACACCTGCTCGAAATTGTTGATCGGGCCCGACGGCACGCCGGCCTCCTCGAGCTTCTCCAGCCAGTAGGCGACCGGCTGCTTCAGGAACAGGCCGGCGAAGATCGCCATGATCTCCTTGCCGTGCACGACGCGGTCGTTGTTCTTGATGAAGCGCTTGTCGTTGGCGAGCTCGGGTTCGCCGAGCACGGCGCAGGTGCGCTGGAACTGGCCGTCATTGCCGACCACCAGCATCAATTCGCCGTCGGTACAGCGGAACACGCCGGCCGGCATGCCGCCATTGCCCCAGGTGCCGCGGCGCGGCGGCATCTTGCCGTTGACGAGGTAGATCTGCAGCCAATGCGACAGCGAGGCGATCACGGTGTCGAACAGGCAGACATCGATGTGCTGCCCCTCCCCGTTGTTGGCATCGCGATGGTAGAGCGCTGAGAGGATGCCGATCGAGGTGTTCATGCCGGTCATGTAGTCGACGATCGAGGGGCCGACCTTCATCGGGCCTTCGCCCGGCTCGCCGTCGATATGGCCGGTGACGCTCATCAGCCCGCCCATCGCCTGCAGGATCGCGTCATAGCCGGCGCGCGGCGCATAGGGGCCGGTCTGGCCGAAGCCGGTGACCGAGCAATAGATGATGCCCGGGTTGAGCTGCTTGATGCTCTCATAGTCGAGGCCGTAGCGCTTGAGGTCGCCGACCTTGTAGTTCTCCATCATCACGTCGGCGGTCTTCGCCAACTCGCGGATGATCGCCTGCCCCTCGGGCTTGGCGATGTTGACGGTGACCGACTTCTTGTTGCGGTTGGCGCAGAGATAGAACGAGTTGTTGTTGTTCGCCTTGCCCTCGGGATCGGTGAGATAGGGCGGGCCGAAGGCGCGGGCGTCGTCGCCGCTGCCGGGGCGCTCGATCTTGATCACCTCGGCGCCGAGATCTCCCAGCATCTGGGCCGACAGCGGGCCCGCGAGCACCCGCGTCAGGTCGAGAATCTTGATGCCCGAGAGTGGCAGAGCCGACATGAAAGCTTCCTCCGATATGATGATTATCCGGCGCGGGACCGTCTCCGCCCGCTGCACGGCTTGCGGATACACCATTTTGGTGCCGCGAGCCCTGCACTGACGGCATGACACCATCCGCCTGCGGCCTATGTGCGGCGCGGTCGTGCATCCGCCGGAACCGGCTTACGGAGCTGGGACGATTGCCGCCGCGCGAAATTGCCGGCGGCCGCTAGGACGCGACCGCGTGCCGCGGCTGGACGCGGGCGCCGACCAGCTTGCTGAGCTCCGGCCGGCAGCCGCCGCAATTGGTGCCGGCCTTCAGGCGGCGGCCGATCGCCTCGACGCTGTCCGCGCCCTTGGCGATCTCGGCGGTGATCTGGTGCCGTCCGACATTGAAGCAGGAACAGACGATCGGGCCGCTGTCCTCGCCTGCCCCGAACGGCCGCCCCGCCAGCAGCGACATCCGCGCATTCGCCGATAGCTGCTGTTCCGCGAACAGCCCGGTCAGCCACGCCCGCGACGGCAGCGCGTGATCGGGCGCGATGAACACGCAGCCGACCAGCCGGCCGTCGCGCACCGCGGCATAACGGAAGCGGCCCGCGCCGGGATCGCGATAGGCGATCCACTCGATCTCGACAGCTTCGAGGCCGAGCTGCGCGCGCGCCCAGTCGCGCCAGCTCTCCGGGCGGGCGTCGAGCGCAAGCTCCAGCCGCCAGCAGTCACCGGCCTTGCCGTGCACCCAGTAGCCGGCGTCGGGACGCCGGATCGGCTTGCGGCTCAGGATGAAGGCGTGCCATTTCGGCGCATAGGGATCGGCCTTCACCGGCGTGTGCTTCGACTCCGGCTGGCCCGACAGCGGGTCGGTGGCCGGATTGACCAGCGCGTTGACGCGCCCCTCGCCGGCGAACTCCTCGTTCCAGTGCATCGGCACGAACACGCAGCCGCGGCGCTGGTCGGACGAGACCACGACGCGCGCGATCATCTCGCCCCACGGGCTGGTCAGCCGCGCCAGTCCGTCGTTTTGCAAGCCGGCCAGCCGCGCATCCTCGGGATGGAATTCGGCATAGGGCTCGAACACATGCGACAGCAGCCGGCCGGTCTTCCCGGTCCGCGTCATGGTGTGCCACTGGTCCCGGATACGGCCGGTGTTGAGCACCAGCGGATGCTCGCGGCTGGTCGCATTCCGCGGCGCACGCGGTGCGATCGGAATGAAGCGCGCCTTGCGATCGGGCGTAAAGAATTTCTGACTGCCGAACATCCGCGCCGTGCCCGCCGGATCGCCTGACGTCACCGGCCATTGCACCGGCGCCAGCGCCTCATAGGCGGCATCGTCGAGCCTCGACAGCCCCGAGATGTCGAAATCGCGCGCGCCGTTGTTCTCGAAGCCCGACAGCTCGGCGTGCTCGCGGAACACCTCGGCGACCGAGCGATAGTCGAAACCCGGATAGCCCATGCGGCTTGCGACGTCGCAGATGATGCGCCAGTCGGCGCGCGCTTCGCCCGGCGCGTCGAGGAACCGGCGCTGCCGCGAAATCCGGCGCTCCGAATTGGTGACGGTGCCGTCCTTCTCGCCCCACGCCAGCGCCGGCAACAGCACGTCGGCATGGCGCGTGGTGTCGGTGTCGCGCACGCAGTCGGACACGACGACGAGCTCGCACTTGTCGAGCGCGGCACGGGCCCGGTCGGCGTCCGGCAGGCTCACCACCGGATTGGTCGACATGATCCAGACCGCCTTAATGCGGCCGTCGGCGATGGCGTCGAACATGTCGACCGCCTTCAATCCGCCCTTCTCCGCGATCACGGGCGCACGCCAGAACCGCTGCACCAATTCGCGATGCGCGGGGTTCTCGAGCTCCATATGAGCGGCGAGCTGATTGGCCAGCCCGCCAACCTCGCGGCCGCCCATCGCATTGGGCTGGCCGGTCAGCGAGAACGGCCCCATGCCGGGACGCCCGATCCGCCCCGTCAGGAGATGGCAATTGATGATCGCGTTGACCTTGTCGACGCCGCTGCTCGACTGGTTGATGCCTTGCGAATACAGCGTGACGACGCGCTCGGTCCGCGCGAACCAGTCGAAGAACAGGCCTACCGCGCCTTCGCTGACGCCGCAGGTCGCCGCGGTCTGCGCCACGCTCTGGCCGGCGACCTGCTTGAGCGCCTCCACGACCCCGGTGGTGCAATTGCCGACAAAGTTGCGATCGACCGCGTTGCTGCCGGCAAGGAACGCGAACAGCCCGTTGAACAGCACCGCGTCGCTGCCGGAGCGCAGCGGCAGATGCAGATCGGCGCCCTCGCAGGTCGCCGTGCGGCGCGGATCGATCACCACGATCTTGCAGGCCGGGTTCTTCTCCTTTGCCGCGAGCATGCGCTGGTGCAGGATCGGATGGCACCAGGCGGCGTTGGAGCCGACCAGCACCAAGAGATCCGCCTGCTCGAGGTCCTCATAGCAGCCCGGCACGGTGTCGCTGCCGAAGGCGCGCTTGTGGCCGGCGACGCTGGAGGCCATGCAGAGCCGCGAATTGGTATCGATATTGGCTGTGCCGACAAAACCCTTGGCGAGCTTGTTGATGACGTAATAGTCCTCGGTCAGCAACTGGCCGGAGACATAGAACGCCACCGCGTCGGGTCCGTGCTCACGGATCACCCGGCTGAAGCCATCAGCGACATGGGCGAGTGCGTCGTCCCACGTCGCCGCCCGGCCGTCGACGACCGGTTCGAGCAGCCGCCCGTCGAGATCGATCGTCTCCGCCAGCGCCGAGCCCTTGCTGCAGAGCCGGCCGAAATTGGCCGGATGCTGCCGGTCACCCTCGACGCGGACGGCGCCGGCGGCGTCCCTCCTGGCGATCACGCCACAGCCGACGCCGCAATAGGGACACGTGGTCTTGACCGCCGCCATTGCGCGCCACTCAGCTCACTGCCGCGGCCTGCCGTAGCGCCAGCCACACGGTGCCATTCTCGACCTTGGCCGGATGGGTGTGCGTGCAGCCCTCGTCGGGCGCGACCGCCTGCCCGCTCGCCAGCTCGATGACGAAATTATGCAGCGGACAGGTCACGCGCTTGTTGTGCACGATGCCCTGCGATAGCGGCCCGCCCTTGTGCGGGCAGCGGTCGTCGAGCGCGAACACCTCATCGCTTTCGGTGCGGAACACCGCGATGTTGCCGCCGGGCGTGCGCACCACGCGCGAGCCGAGCCGCGGAATCTCGTCCAGCGCGCCGATTTCGATCCACTGGGTCATGCGAGCTCCAATTCGGCAAGCGGGGCGAATTCGTTGCGGTCGACGCCGCGGCTGGCGCGTTCGGCCCACGGATCGCTCTGCGAGAATTGCTGCGAATAGGCGAAGCGCTCGAACAGCGCCTTGCGGTTCTTGACGTCGTCGACGACGCGCTTCCTGATCTGCTCGAGGCCGACGCGGTCGCACCATTTGTACATGCGCTCGAGGTACCAGCCCTCCTCGCGGTACAGCTGGGTCAGCGCCACGATCACCTCGAGCGCCTCGTCCTCGCTCTCGACCTTGGTCAGGAACTCGGTGCCCTTGATGTGCAGGCCGGCGGCGCCGGCGAAATGGATCTCGTAGCCGGAATCGACGCAGACCACACCGACGTCCTTGCAGGTCGCCTCCGCGCAGTTGCGCGGACAGCCCGACACCGCGAGCTTGACCTTGGCCGGCGTCCACGAGCCCCACATGAACTTCTCGAGCTTGATGCCGAGGCCGGTCGAATCCTGGGTGCCGAAGCGGCACCATTCCGAGCCGACGCAGGTCTTCACCGTGCGCAGGCCCTTGGCATAGGCGTGCCCCGACACCATGCCGGCGTCGTTGAGGTCGGCCCACACCGCCGGCAGATCCTCCTTCTTGACCCCGAGCAGGTCGACGCGCTGGCCGCCGGTGACCTTCACGGTTGGAATGTTGAACTTCTCGGCGACGTCGGCGATGGCGCGCAGCTCGCGCGGCGTGGTGACGCCGCCCCACATCCGCGGCACCACCGAATAGGTGCCGTCCTTCTGGATGTTGGCGTGGACGCGCTCGTTGATGAACCGGGACTGCTGGTCGTCGCGATATTCGCCGGGCCAGGTCGCGAGCAGGTAATAGTTCAGCGCCGGGCGGCAGGAATGGCAGCCGTTCAACGTCTTCCATTCCATGAAGCGCATGACGGCCGGAATGGTCTTGAGCTGCTGTTCGACGATGACGCGGCGGACGTCGTCGTGGCTGTGGTCGGTGCATTTGCACAGCGGCTTGACCTTCGGCGCCGCCGAATAATCGCCGCCGAGCGTGAACGCCAGCACCTGCTCGACGAGGCCGGTGCAGGAGCCGCAGGACGACGATGCCTTGGTATGGGCGCGGACGTCGTCGAGCGTGAACAGCTTCTTCTCGCTGATCGCCTTGACGATCGCGCCCTTGCAGACGCCGTTGCAGCCGCAGATCTCGGTCTCGTCGCTCATCGCGGCGACCGAGTTCTGGCCGCTGACGCCGCCGTCGCCGAGATTGGCGGCGCCGAACACCAGCCGCTCGCGCATATGCGACACGTCGGTGCCGTCGCGCAGATGCTGGAAGTACCAGGGGCCATCGATGGTGTCGCCGTAGAGCACGGCGCCGACGATCTTCTTGTCCTTCAGGATGATGCGCTTGTAGACGCCGCGATTGGCGTCCTGCAGCACGATCTCCTCCTTGTCCGGCCCGGGCGCGAAGTCGCCGGCTGAGAACAGGTCGATGCCGGTGACCTTCAGCTTGGTCGAGGTGACCGAGCCGTCATAGGTGGCAAAGCCCTTCATCGCGAGGTGGTTGGCGCAGACCTTGGCCTGCTCGAACAGCGGCGCGACCAGCCCGTAGACCTGGCGGCGGTGCTGCACGCATTCGCCGACCGCATAGATGCGGCCATCATAGGTCTGCATGGTGTCCGAGACGACGATGCCGCGCTCGCAATGCAGTCCCGCCTTCTTGGCGAGCTCGAAATTCGGCCGGATGCCGACCGCCATTACGACGAGATCGGCCGCGAGCTCGGTGCCGTCGCCGAAGCGGACGCCGGTGACGCGGTCCTCGCCGAGAATCGCCTGGGTCTGCGCCGGCATCTTGAACACCATGCCGCGCTCTTCCAGCGACTTGCGCAAGAGGCCGCCGGCCACCGGATCGAGCTGGCGCTCCATCAGCGTGTCGAGCAGATGCACGACGGTGACGTTCATGCCGCGCTTCATCAGGCCGTTGGCGGCTTCGAGGCCGAGCAGACCACCGCCGATCACGACGGCGTTGCGATAGTCGGTCGAGGCCTTGATCATGCGATCGACATCATGGATGTCGCGGAAGCCGATCACGCCCGGCAAGTCCTTGCCCGGCAGCGGCAGCATGATCGGGTTGGAGCCGGTCGCGATCAGCAGGCGGTCGTAGGGAACGCGATCGCCGGCCTCCGTCACCACCTCGCAGGTGCGGCGATCGATCATCGTGATCGTCTCGCCCTTCCGCAGCGTGATGTTGTTGTCCTCGTACCACTCGACGGTGTTGAGCATGATGTCGTCGACGGTCTTCTCGCCGGCGAGCACCGGCGACAGCAGGATGCGGTTGTAATTGCCGTAGGGTTCGGAACCGAACACCGTGATGTCGTAGAGATCGGGCGCGCGTTCGAGCAGCGCCTCCACCGTGCGGATGCCGGCCATTCCGTTGCCGATCACCACCAGCTTTTGCTTGATCACCTTGTCGAGCATGGTCTGCCTCTCAATTCCGACGGCGCTGCCCAGCGACGCGCATGCGTCGTTGATCGACACCGATAAAGGTTGGATTTGTAGGAAGCCCAGCCGCGGGCGCAGACCGTCCTCAATGACGGTCGATGTTCCGCTGCCTGTTATTCAAAACGCATGCCAAACCACGACGAAGAAATTTACTCGAAAAACCAATGCGTTACTGACCGCCCCGGAACCGGTCGGATAGCGAAACACGCGAACGGCTGGCCGATTTTTTAGCCACGCCGCTGATCTCTTGTGCAGCACAGCATCAGCTCGCGGATGGCAATCGTGAGTTCAAGGTTGACGCCTCATCGCGCGCGCAAAGTGCGTCGCTCAAAAAAGCACCAGCATGCGCGTTTGCGCGGCGGAGCTTGCTGCAGCCACGGCAATCGCGCGCCGCGCATGTCGTTCAGCATCCGGCGGCAACGCCTTGCGACTGCATGGCAAAGCGCCGCGATCGATTCGATGGCACGGGAATTGCTGAAGTCTCGGATTGATCGAGTGCGTCTCAACGGCGAGTGCACTCCCCTTTCACCCACATTGTTATCTGCGTCTGAGACGGTCGCGTGAGTGCGGCTGCCTCCGCCGCATCAACGCGAGACGCCCGCGATGAAGCTAGCCGAGTTCAAGAAGGCAGGTCACTGGCCGACCCTGCTCGCCGCGTTCCTGTACTTCGACATCAGTTTCATGGCGTGGGTCGCACTCGGGCCCCTGATCGTCTACATCGCACGCGACATGAATCTCGCCGTGAACGAGAAGTTCACGCTGGTCGCGATACCCGTGCTGGCCGGCGCGCTGCTGCGCGTGCCGATGGGCCTGCTTGCCGACATCATCGGCGCCAAGCGCACCGGCATCATTGCTCAGCTCGTCGTGATCGCGGCGACCGCCACGGTCTGGCATTTCGGACTGCCCAGCAAGCTTTCGATCGAGCTGTTCGGGCTAGCGCTCGGCGTCGGCGGCGCCTCGTTCGCGGTGGCGCTGCCGCAGGCGAGCCGCTGGTATCCGCCGCAATATCAGGGCCTCGTGATGGGGATCGCCGGCGCCGGCAATATGGGCGTCGTGCTCGACACGCTGCTGGCGCCCTCGATCGCCGAGCATTGGGGCTGGCAGGCCGTGTTCGGCTGTTTGTTGATCCCGATGCTCATGGTGCTTGCCTATTACATCGTCGCGGCCAAGGACGCGCCGGGAAAGCGCAAGCCGGTGTCGCTGAAGGCCTATGGCACGTTGCTAAAGGATTCCGACAGCCGCTGGTTCATGTTCTTCTACTTCATCACCTTCGGCGGCTTCGTCGGCCTCGCCAATGCGCTGCCGCTGTATTTCACGGTGCAGTACCACGTCTCCGGCGTGGCGGCAGGTCTCCTGGTGGCGCTGATCGTCGCGTTCGGCTCCGGCTTCCGCCCGGTCGGCGGCCTGATCGCCGACCGCATCGGCGGCATCCGCTCGCTGTCGATCCTGTTCGGCATCGTGGTCGCCGCCTATGTCGTCATCGCCTTCATGCCGGAGGGTCCGGCCGCACCGGCGCCGGCCGGCTGGTCGCTGACCGAGATGCCGCGCATCGCCTGGATCTCGGTGCTCTTGTTCTCGATCGGCGTGCTGGCGCTCGGCATGGGCAACGGCGCGGTGTTCCAGCTGATCCCGCTACGCTTCCGCCACGAGATCGGGCTGATGACCGGCCTCGTCGGCTGCGCCGGCGGCATCGGCGGCTTCTTCCTCGCCCAGACGCTGGGCTTCGCCAAGGGCATGACCGGCGGCTTCGGCGCCGGCTTCCTGTTCTTCGGCGTGCTGGCGTTGCTTGGCTTCATCGGACTTGCCATGGTCAAGATCCGCTGGCGCACCACCTGGGGCGCGGTGTCGGGAGCGCGCGTCTAACGGACCCGCGCCCTGCGAGATGACGGGGCCCGGACGTGGCGAACGGTGCGCAACGCGACATGCAGCGAAGCTTGCAGAAGGACTGGCAGCGCGACCTCGGCGTCCGCGTCGGTTTCGCCAGCGAGACCGGCAAGCGCGCCGCCAATGAGGACTATGTCGCGGCCTGCCTCGGCCGGCCGGGCCTGGTGCATCGCGACGTCGTGGCCGCAGTTGCCGACGGCGTCGGCGGCCACAAGGGCGGACGCGAGGCCGCCGAGGTCGCCGTCCGCAGCTTCATCGACGCCTATTACTCGCTGCCCGAGACGCTCGGCGTCCGCCGCCGCGCCGCGCGGGCGCTCGAGGCCGTCAACGGCTGGATCTACAGCCAGGGCCGGGTCGACGCCGCGCGCAGCGGCATGGCGTGCGCCTTCTCCTCGGTCATCCTGTCGCGGCGGCAATGCCATGTGATCCATATCGGCGACACCCGCGCCTACCGCCTCAGTGACGGACGGCTGGAACGGCTGACGCAGGACCACATCGCCGGCCGCGGCGACCTCGCCCATCTGCTCAATCGCGCGATCGGCTTCGAGGAGTTCGCCCGCTTCGACTACGCCAGCGTCGGGCTGCGGCAGCATGACCGACTGCTGATCTGCAGCGACGGCGTTCATGGCACGCTCGGCGATCATAGTCTCAAGCAATTGCTGGAGCAGCGCACGCCGCCTGACGATGCCGCGCGCAGCATCGTCGAGGCCGCGCTCTCAGCGGGCAGCCACGACAACAGCACCGCGCTGGTGCTCGATGTCGTCGACCTGCCGCCGGCGGATCGCGACGAGCTCACCCATGCGATCGCGACGCTGCCGATCCTCGATCTGCCCAACACTGGCGAGATAGTCGATGATTTCGGCCTCGGCGATGTGCTGTCCGACGGACGCTACAGCCGCCTGTTCAGGGCGGTCGACAAGCGCGTCGGCCGCGAGGTGGTGTTGAAGTTTCCGCATCCGCGGGTCGCCAGCGAAGGCTCCTATCGCCTCGCCTTCGTCCGCGAGGCGTGGGTCGCCGCGCGGGTGCGCAGCCTGTGGATCGGCGAGATCATCGAGGTGCCCGCGGAGCGGCAGACCAGGCTCTATTCGGCGATGCCGCTCTATGAGGGCGAGACGCTGGAGCAGCGGCTGACCCGCGCGCCGCGGCTGTCGCTCGGCGAAGGCATCGCGATCGCGACCAAGCTGGTGCGCGCGGTGACGGCGCTGCACCGCGCCGGCATCATCCATCGCGACATCAAGCCCGACAACGTGATCCTGCTCAAGGACGGCGGCCTGCGGCTCGTCGATCTCGGCGTCGCGCGCGTTCCGCTGCTGGAGGATTTTCCCGCCGAGGATATTCCGGGCACGGCGAGCTACATGGCGCCCGAACTGTTCGGCGGCAAGGCCGGCGATGAAGCCTCCGACCTGTTCGCGCTCGGCGTCACCGTGTACCGCATGTTCACCAAGAACTATCCGTTCGGCGAGATCGAGCCGTTCTCGCGGCCGCGCTTCGGCAAGCCGGCGCCGCTGTCGCGCTACCGGCCGGACCTGCCGGCCTGGCTCGATGCCGTGATCGGCAAGGCGCTCAGCGTCGAGCCGGAGCAGCGCTACGGCGATGCCATCGAGTTCGCGCACGAACTGGAGAACGGCGCGAGCTGGGCCGGCCCCGCCGTCATCGCGCGCAAATCGCTGCACGACCGCGATCCCGTGATGTTCTGGAAGGTGCTGTGCGCCATCCTGGCGCTGATCATCGTGGTTCTTCTGGCGCGGCATTAGCTTGCGCTCCCTCTCCCCGTTCTTACGGGGAGAGGGTTGGGGTGAGAGGCCGCCTCCGCATCGACAGCGATAGTGGAGTCCGTGGAGACTCCCCCTCACCCGGAACGCATCTGACGATGCGTTCCGACCTCTCCCCGCACGCGGGGCGAGGTGAGGCCGAGTTCGCCTTCCGATTTCAGAGCAAACTCATACTGCGCAGTACCACTACGTCTCGTGCGACGCGCGGGACGAACGCCGTCGTCGCTTAAGATCCAACGCGGCGGATCGTGATCCGGGTCTCGTCGGTGAACTCCTTGATGTCCTTGTTCAGCTCGCGGTAGAGGCGCCGCTCGATCTCGATCGCGCGGCCGTCGGTCGTCTTGGTGCAGCGCTCGTCGACGAAGACGCCGCCGACCTCCTGCTTGTCGCCGCTCGGCTGCGCTTGCGTACAGTTCCAGCCGTCCTCGCCGTAGCGCGACTTGGCCTGCTGGCCGAGCAGGAAGGCTTTCTTCTTCAGATAGAGCCGCGCCTTCGGATCGGTCTCGATCGTCAGCGCCGCAATCCTGGCATCCTTGTCGATCATGACGGTCAACACCGCGGGATGGCCCGCCACCATGGTGCCTTCCCGCGCGGTCGCGCGATCGTAGTCGAAGCGGATGCCGGTCAGCTTGTCCGGCCCGGCCGGACAGGTCGGCCACTGCGCCCACTCGGCCAGCCGGTGCGTCTTGTCGCCGGCGCAGGTCAGGTTGATGTAGCCCGCATCGGGAACGTCAGTGATCGCCATGCCGACATTGATGTCGCGGAGGTCTGCCGCGGTCGCCATCGCCGGCACCGCCGCTACCAATGAGACGGCGAAGACGAAGCCTCGGATTGCTGATCGTTGCTGGGTCATGGTTTGGCCTTGTCGGCTGGATCTGACGGCGCGGCCGCGTGACCGGCCTCCTTGTAGATGTTGCAGACCCGCGAGCCGTCGCCGAAAAACGCAGTGCACTCGGCGTAGGTCGGCTCGCCTTTGCCCTTGACATGGGCCAGCACGTAATCCGCTACCGCCTCGATCTCGTTCGGCCGCAGGAACACGTTGGCTTCGGGCGGCATCTGATCGCCGGCCTCCTGCCGGGTCATGCCGTGGCATTTCGTGGTGTCGTAGGAACCGCGGACGAAGAACGGCATGCCGGTGCCGGGCCGACCGCATGTCACGGTCTCGATGATCTGCTCGCGCGTCAGCTCGGTCTTGCGCAGCGACAGCGCGTCGCCGCCGTAGCCGCCGCCGCCATTGCCGTGCCATTTGTGGCAGCCGACGCAGTTGCCGCGCTTGAACACTGCCTTGCCGGCATCGGTCGGATCGCTCGCCGCCGCGGACTGCGCCTGCGCGGCGCCCATGAATCCCATCACCAGCGCGCAGCCGAGCCACGCGCCAATCAGCCATCTTTGCTTCATTTGTCTTGTTTCTCTTGGCCAAACCAACGCGGGAGGCCGGACGAGCCAGCCTCCCGCGCTTGCGACATCAAAGGGCGAACACGTAGAGCATCGATCCCGGCTGCATCCGCTTCAGCTCGGGCGTGGCATCGATGAACCACTTGTCCCAGGCTCCGCCGAGGCCGACCAGGATCGCGACATACTGCTTGCCGTCGACCGAGAAGGTCATCGGCGGTGCGTTGACGCCGCCGCCGGTGTTGAACTCCCACAGCTTGGCCAGTGACTTCGCGTCATAGGCGATGACCTCGCCGGAGGGCTGTCCGGAGAACACCAGATCGGGCGTCGCCAGGATGCCGCCGAGGTTCGGGAAGTCGGTCTCGGCCTTGCCCGCCACCTTGCCGGTGGTGACGTCGATCGCGGTGACGCTGCCGGTGATCTTGAACGGCTGGCTCGGTCCGCCGCCGGTCCAGAACTCACGCGGTTTGAGCTTGGCGGGATCCGATTCCTCGAGCGTGATCCGGTTGCAGCTCTCGATCACGGGGATGTACCAGAGCTTGAGGTCCGGATTGTACGCGGTCGGCGGCCAGTTCTTGCCGCCCATGTTGCCCGGGCAGATGTCCGTCACCTTGTTGGTGCGGCTCGGCGTCACCGATGCGTTGTAGCGCTGCACGCTTTGCTTCGGATCATACTCCACCGGCTTGCCGGATTCGGGATCGAGACCCTTGGTCCAGGTCACCTTCTTCACGAACGGCAGGCCCCAGATGAACTTGCCGTTGGTGCGGTCGATCGCATAGGCAAAGCCGTTGCGGTCGGCCTCGAGCGCGAGCTTCAGCGTCGTGTTGTTCGGGCCGGGGACGTCGACCAGGACGTTCTCCGCCACGCTGTCATAGTCATAAGGGTCGTTCGGCGTGTGCTGGTAGTGCCACTTGATCTTGCCGGTGTCGGCATCGAGCGCAAGCGAGGAGTCAGTGTAGAGGTTGTCGCCGGGCCGGTATTCATTATCCCAGTCCGGACCGGGATTGCCGACGCCCCAGACGATCGTGTTGGTCGCGGGATCGTAGCTGCCGGTGACCCAGGTCGAGCCGCCGCCGCTGGCCTTGGCGTTCTTGTCGTCCTTCCAGGTTTCGTGGCCGGGCTCGTCCTTGCCCGGGATGGTGTGGGTGCGCCAGACTTCCTTCTGGTTCTTCAGGTCGGTCGCCGCGATCCAGCCGCGAATGCCGTATTCGGCGCCGGCAACACCCGTGATCGCCATGTCCTTGACGATCAGCGGCGCGCCGGTGATCACCTCGCCCTTATCGGGGTCGGCGACCTGGCGCTGCCAGGCGACCTGCCCGGTCTCCTTGTTGGTTGCGATCAGGCGGCCATCCAGCGTGTGCGAGACCACCAGGTTGCCCCACAGCGCAACGCCGCGATTGTCGACGCCGCAGCAGGCGACCGCGCCGGCCCAGTCGTGATCGGTCTTGGGATCCATCTTCCAGACCAGCACGCCCTTCCCGCCGTGAGCATCGATCTTGTAGACCGAGCCCCAGCCGTCGGTGACGTACATGAAGCCGTTCTCGACGATCGGCGTGCCTTCGAGACCGCCATGCGACCAGATTCCGCCGCCCTCGACGCCGCCCAGATGCATGGTCCAGGCGACCTTCAGGTTCTTCACCGTGTCCTTGTTGATGTCCTTCAGGCTGGAGAAACGGGTTGCGGAATAGTTCTTGTGATGGTGCAGCCAGTTACCCGCTTCCTTGTCTGCATTGAGCAGACGGTCCTGGCTGATGTCCTCGGCGAAGGCGAATGAGCCCCCGATGGTGCCGGCCGCGGCTACCAACGCGGCGAGCATGTGGGTCTTGGACCAATGAAACCTTGGCATGTCTTGTTTCCTCCGGATCGAGCATCTTCTTTGAGCCGAATTGCCCGTCACATACGGGCGTTCGATTGAGAGCCTTGTAATCCCCGGCGGATCGCGATCCGCCGCATTCCATGGTCACTTCTGGACCTGCACCTCCGTCTCGATTGTGCCTGCCTTCTGAAACACGATCGCGCATTTGAACGTCTCGCCCGCCGCCAGCGGCTGACGCATCTGCAGCAGCATGACGTGATACCCGTCGCGCTTCAATGTGAACGTACCCTTGGCGGGAATCGGAATGTTCGGAATTGAACGCATGGCTGGTGCGCCTTCGCCGCGATCTACGATGTGACGCTCGGAGAAGTTCGCGACCGGACAGCGGACACGCAGCAGCGCATCGGCACTCTCGGCCTCGTTCCTGATCGTCATCGTCAACGGAAGGTCCCCACCTTCTTTGTCGGCCGGCGGCACGCGCGCGTCCGTGATCTGCAAAGCCTCGTTCGCGGCGGCGCCGTGCATCACTCCGAACGCGCTGATCAGGCAGAATAATGGCAGCGCGGTCCATGTTCGGCATGCAAGAACGCAATGCAACCCCCGCTTTAACGACATCAGGCTTTCTCCCTTTGTGATTTTCTGATCCGGACCACGACCCAGGCGAGCCCCGGCCAGACTTTCGTTTTCATTGCAATGACGCGGAATTTCGCTTCGCGCAACCGCCATGCTGGCTTTTCGTGCATGAGCGATCTCGATACATTGCCGCTTGTGCAGCGCGAAGCTGCGCACGGCGCGCTCCGCGACGTGCTTGGTGTTGCACAAATCCATGCCGTTACGCCGGTCGCGGGTGGCTCCACCGCTGCGCGTCTGTACCGGATCGATGCAGCGTTCAGCACCAGCCGGAAAAGTGCGAAGGGGTTTCCCTCGCGACAACCGCGAAGCGTTTGCGCGGAGATCATGCACAAACGATCAGCTAAGGCGCGATAAATCGCGCTTTAGCGCGGAATTGGATGCAGCCGCGCCAACTGGTCGAGCGGCAGCTCGGCTTCGGCCTCGTTGAGGGGAAAGCGGACGATCACGTCCTGCCGTCCGAGCTGTCCCCACAGCCCGTCCGACGACCACTTCTGCGGCTCGGGCCCGCGCGGGCCATCGATCCAAACGAAATACCACTCGGTCATGCGACGCGTCCGCGACAACACATCCGGCAAATCTGGTGCTTCGCCGGCCCATCCGCAACGCCTGATTCAGCCGCGGGGCGTCCGGCTTCTATTCGTACGGCCTGCCGTCCTTGTGCAGGAAGCGGCCGTCGGAGCTCGGGCTCATCATGTCGATATCGGAGCAGGTGATGATGTCGTCGCGCGAGCGCGAGCCGACCTCGAGATAGATCGCGGTCATCTGCGAGCGGTTGATCAGATGATGGCCGTTGCCGGAGTTTTTCGGAAACGCCGCGCAGTCGCCGGCGCGCAGCACGCTCTCGCCGCCGTCCTCGACCAGCACCACTTCGCCCGCGAGCACATAGACGAACTCGTCCTCGTGCGAATGCCAGTGCCGCTGGCTCGACCAGTTGCCCGGCGGCAGCCGCATCAGATTGACGCCGAAATCGCCCAGTCCGCCGGCGTCGCCGAGACGCTGCCGGACGCGCTCGGCACATTGCGCGGCGAACTCGGCCGGATAGCCGCTACCCCTGCGCTCCGGCACTTTTGTCAGGTCGATCTTGGGCATGGTAAATCCTTCGCCATCAGGATCTCGTCGAAATAACGGCCGTCGATCTTCAGCGCATGCCGCTCCACGCCGTATTCGACGAAGCCCAGGCTCATATACAGCCGATAGGCCGGCTCGTTGCCCGCGGTCACGCCGAGCTGAACCAGCTCGACCGATTGCGCGGCGAGATCGAGCGCGGCCTCGACCAGCCGGTGGCCGACGCCGGCGCGCCGCGCCGTCGGCCGGACATACATGCTGACCAGCGCGCCCTTGTGCTGCTGCTTCGGGCCATGGCCCTGCACAAATCCGACGATCCCGACGAGCTGGCCTTGGCGAAATGCGCCGATGATCACCACGCCGCCTTCGAGCCGCTGCGCGAACCATTCGACCGGATGGACGCTCTCGGTCTCGAACGCGCTGGCAAACGCCTCGGGGCTCGTGCGCAGCGCCTCGAGACGGATCTCGCGGTAGAGCGCGGCGTCGGCAGGCGTCAGGCGCCGGATCTCGATCGGGGGTGACGTCATGCGACCGATCCAGAGCGGGAGTAGACCGTCGTCATCGTGTAATCCTTGCGCGGCCCGGACACCACGTGGCGGATCGTGAATTGTCCGTCCGGCCGGAAGCTGTAGGTCGACCGGTAGGTGTCGAGATTGCACAGATGGCTGGCGTCGCCTGTCAGCTCAACTGCGCCGTGCAGTGCGATCCGATGGAACAGCCGCGGCGGCGCCTCCTTGAAGAAGACGTCGAAACCTCCAGCGCATGTCCGGAAGATGTACTCGCGCTGTGCTTGCAACTCGGTTCCGTTCGGCAGCCTCAGCGTGCCCTGCTCGCAATAGGCCAGGCTCGCATCGTCCAGCGGCGTGAAGGTCGCGCGTCCCTGCATCGTGGCTTGACCTTCGATGACGCGGTCGAACGACCAGGATCCGGCCAGTCGCGTCGCGACCAGCGACGCATCACCCCAATGATCGGCGGCGTTTCGGTTCATAGGTCCGGTCCCAGACAACCTATTCGCAGGCAGGAAAGGCATCTGCCGTTCGGCCTAATGACCGGGAGCGCTGGAGCGGGTGAAGGGAATCGAACCCTCGTATTCAGCTTGGAAGGCTGCTGCTCTACCATTGAGCTACACCCGCATCGCCCGTTCCCCTAACACGGCCGGGCGGCCGCCTCAACTGTCCCGGCGGCGTTCCATTCGCCGTCACCGTCTTGATTTTCAAGCGATTCGGCGCGGCCCTGCCGGCCAGGCGACGGGTGGGCTTAACAACGTCCGGCCGGGCGCCTATGTTATGTGTCCCATCAACGACCGAAAGGAGGTGATCCAGTGTCTTGTCTCAAGCGCTGTCACCTCGCTGGGATCGCCCGCTAGGCTTGCCATGAGCCTGGCATCGGGGCGCTCTCAGCCCTGGACCAGCGAGACAACAAAACCGGGGCGCGGCGGGAGCAATCCCGCCGCGCCTTTTGCTGTCGGGACCTTGCATTGCCCGGGGCTGCGACCGGCGGTCGCCCTGCCCCACGGCCGATTTGCCGCAACACCAAATGTCGGCTTGGGGGGTGCGAGAACGTCCTCGGGCCGCCGCATCAAGAACGAGGAGCGCAATCGATGCTTTACGCCATTCTGGCTTACCATGTCGAAGCCGACGTCAAGTCGTGGACCGCGGAGGAAGACGCCACCGTCATGGCTGGCCTGCTCGGGGTCCATGAACGGCTGAAAGGACGGCTCGGTCCGACCGCACGGCTGGGCGACACCCAGAAGGCGCGCACGCTGCGCGGGCCCGGCCGCGGCACCGTGATCGACGGACCGTTCGCCGAGACCAAGGAACAACTGCTCGGGCTCTACATGATCGACTGCGCCAACGAGGACGAGGCGATCGCCGCGGCGCGCGATTTGCGCAGCGTCAATCCGTCGGCGGTCTACGAGATCCGCGCGATCCGGCGCTATATTCCGGGTGCGCCGTTCGAGGAGATGACCGGCGCGAGCGATCTCTAGATTCGCTTAGCGGCTGGAACGGGCCGGCAGCTTCGGCAGCTTGCTCGCGTCGAATTTCGGCGCCGGCCCTTGCGGCTCCGGCTCGGCCGGCACGTCCCGGCTCGGAATCAGCGTCACCTCGAAGGCGAGATCGGGCACCGAATCGGCGCGCCCCGTCGCCGTGATGATCGCGCCGTTCGCGATGCAGGACAGCCGCACCACGAGATCATCGGTGCCGAACACGGTGCCGTGTCCCTCGGTGTGCCGCGTGGCGATGACGACGGCGGAAAAGCGATCGCCATCATACGCGACGGTGCCGTCGTAATGCATGATGGCGTCGCTGCCCCATAGCCTGCCGTCGGCAACATGCACGGTGCCTGTGCCGTCTGCGAGCGACGTCCTGAACCACGCCGCATAGGTGCCGTTCTTGAGCATGGGCCCGCTCCCTCGCGCTCCGCTGCACGAGCAATTGATCTGGGCACCGTTGCGTTAATACCGGGTGAAGCAACCCGACAGCATGATCCGGAAAAGCGTGAAGCGGTCTTCCGAATGGATCATGCTTCAGCAAAGAGCTCACTGGCCGTCGATCTGCCGTCCCATGATGGCGATCGCCTTCTGATAGACCTGCGCCGCGTTCCATGCCTCGATCGCTGCGAAGTTGGGCTCCCCGGGCTGGTAGCCGGCGCCGGCGCGCCAGCCATGGGCGCGCAGGAACGCCGCCGTCGAGGTCAGCGCGTTGGCCGCGACGTCCAGATTGCCGGTGCCGTAGGCGAGGATGTTCTTCGGCATGAACTGGGTCTGGCCGACCTCGCCATGCATCGAGCCGCGCTGGCTGGGCGAGAGCGAGCCGCGGTCGATCAGCTTCAGCGCGGCATAGAGCTGGTCGGTGAAGAACTCCGGACGGCGGCAGTCATAGGCCAGCGTCGCGATCGACGACAGCATGTTCTGATTGCCGCGCTGGCTGCCGAAGCCGGTCTCCATGCCCCAGATCGCGATCAGCGGCCCTGGCGGCACGCCGTAGCGCTGCTGGATCGAGGAGAACAGCGCGGCCTGCGACTGCTTCAACGAGCGGCCGCGCGCCACGATGGTGGTCGCGCCGCGCTTGGCCATGAACGCCTCGAGCGACAGGCGGAAACTGTGCTGGCCGCGGTCGGCGGCGATCGTCGCGCTGGCGTAGTTGGTCTGCATCAGCGCACCGAGCGCGGTCGCGCCGATGCCCTTGCCCTGCGCCTCCGCGGCAAACTCCCGCTTCCAGGTCTCGAACCCGCCCGGGCCGTTGCCGCATTGTGCGGCGTCCGCCTGCGTCCCCGGCGCGGCCATCATCGCGATGGCGGCGAGCACCGATGTCACAAGCTGCCTGCCCCTCAACATCCGAAACCTCCTGCGCATTGCTTCCGACCGCTCGCGGCACGGAGTGACGATGGCCGCAGGCAGATGACCGGGCGATGAACGATCGGTGTCACGATATGTCGAGGCGGCCGGATTGACCACCCCGGTCGGCACGGGACGGCCCGAGGCATTTTGCCGGACGCAGCAGCGGTGGCGGTCCGCCGCCGAATCAGACCTTCCAGCTTGCGCAACAGCAGGTGTTCAGTGGCGTCATCGCGCGCGCTGTTCGGCGGCAACCAGGTGACGCCGCGTCGGACGGATGAAAACCGATGCCGCGAGGCGGCGCGGAGCGACAGGGGCGCCTGTGACGATCGGCGCGGTATCGCCCAGCACGGCCCGCTCCGCGATGAGGCGGCTCATCACGGTCCGCATCTTCAGCAGGTCCCCGGCGACGAAGCCACAGTCCTCATCGCGCTTGATCTGCTCGCGCATGATCCGCTCGGCTTCGAGCATGCTGACCCTCAGTGCCCTGATCTGCCTGCGAATTTCGCTGATGCGGTTATCCATGGCGGTCCTCCTTGTGACGGTGAGGGATATTAGAACAAATCAGGAACAAAAGTCAATCGATCAAGTCGACCGATCAAGTCAATCGACCAGGTCGACCGATCAATATCAATCAGAGGTCGAACACGCGGCCGCAGGCGAACGCGTATGGTTTCTCTCGCGCAGCCGGCGGCGATCTTCTGGCGTTAGTCATGACTGCGGAACAACGTGGATAGCGCCGCATTGAACTTGTCTACCCAAGTAGACAATTTAAAATGTCATCCGATTCTGTTTAGATGTACTGCAGCAATGACCAAGTCTTCCAAATTGGTTGCCGCGAAACGCGGCAAGGTCCTTCTGGTCCGACGCCGCTCCGACGGCCTGTGGATGTTCCCGGGCGGCCGCCGGCGCTCACGTGAGTCCGGTAAGGACTGTCTGCGGCGCGAGATCAAGGAGGAGCTGCCGAAGCTCAAGCTCGGCAGGCTCAGCCTCTGGAAGGAAGTGACGGCGAAGAACAAGCGGTCCGGCCGCCGGATGAGCGACGCGATCTTCATCGCCAAGCAGGCCAAGGGCCGGCTCGCGATCGGCGACAAGAAGGAGATCGACCGCGCCGCCTGGCAGAAGCCGCGCGGCCTCCGCCTGACGCCGACCTCGCGCTACATCCGCGACCGCCTGTTTCCGCGGTAACCCCGCCCCGGGCCGTAGCCCGCATGAGCGTTAGCGACATGCGGGAACGGTCTGGCCGCGCGGACGGCGCGCTCCCCGGATATCGCTTCGCTCATCCGGGCTACGGCTGCGGCCAACATCGTTGCCAATTCCTGAACGCGCCCTGCACCTCGCATTTACCACGCATCTAAAGCCGCTGAGAACCAGTTTCCCTAAGCGCCTGGCAACGTCCTGCTGCTATCCAGGACGGAAGAAAAAATTGGGAGAGCGGCCTGTGTTCAGCATTGTTCGGATCCTCGTCCTGATCGCCTGCGCGTATGCCGGATCCGCTGTTGCGGAGATGCAGTTCGACGGATCGCCGTCATCAACGACGGTGCAGACCGATGATTGAGCACCATCCGATCGCCTCCGAGCACGCGCGCGCCATCTGCGATGAGATCGGCGAGCGGCTGCGCTTCGCGCTGCGCGACGATTACGCGAATTTCCCGCCACGACTGCGCGAGCTCATGAGCCGGCTGGCCGAGCTGGACTGCGACGCGCCGTCGCTGGTGCCGACGATGGACGAGATGACCCGGCCGCTGCAAGCCGCCTGAGGCGAACGCGTATATCCGCAAACGCGGCCGCCAGCGACATGCGAGATGGCCTTGCCGTATCGCAAGAGCGGCCCCGGATATCGCTTCGCTCATCCGGGCTACGGCGTCAGGCAAGAATCCCTCAGCCGTTGAACGCGAACAGCTCGATCGGCTCGCTGAAGCCGCGCACCGGATGTTCGCCGACATGCTCGAGCTTGAACTCGCCCTCGACGAAATCGGCAAAGGCGCGCGACAGCAGCACGTTTCGCTTCAGCTGCTTGGTCAGCGCTTCGAGGCGCGAGGCCATGTTCACGGCGGGGCCGATCACGGTGAAGTCGAGCCGGCTGCGCGAGCCGATATTGCCATACATGACGTCGCCGACATGGACACCGATGCCGTAATTCATCGGCGCACGCCCCATCATGCTGTTCTTCTCGCTCAGCGCCGCCATCGCGTCCCGCGCTTCCGACACCGCCTTGAGCAGGTTTGCGCAGGCGTTGGGATCGCTGAGCGGGAAGATCGCGAGCAGGCCGTCGCCGATGAACTTCAGGATCTCGCCGCCATGCCGCGCGATCGGCTCCGACATCGCGTCGAAATAGTCGTTGAGCAGATCGATCACGTCGTCGCGCGGCCAGTTGTCGGAGATCTTCGTGAAGTCGCGCAGATCGCAGATCATGATCGCGGCGCGCACCGTGGTGCCGCTGCCGCGCCGCGTGGCGCCGGCCAGGATCAGTTCGCCGGCATGGGCACCGACATAGGTTTCCAGCAGCGTCCGCGCCAGCCGGTTCTTCATCCGGATCTCGCTGACCAGCGCCAGCACCGGCAGCAGGCTCGACAGCGCCGCGACATGCGCGTCCTCGAAGCCGCCGGCGCGGTCGGTGGCGAAAGTCACGACATGCCGCTTGCCGAGCGTGTGATACAGCGGCCACGCCACATAATCGGTCAGGCCCAGCGCGCGCATCTCGTCATAGAGGGCGTGCTGGCGGCCCTGTGATGGATCCCGATCGAGCCGCTCGCGAACCTCGGTCGCGCCCTGATGGATTTCGTAGACCGGGCTGCCGAGATATTCCGAGCGCTGCTGGACATCGTAGTCCACCCGCGTGATCGCCGCCTCCCGCATCCCGTTGGACCAGTTGATGCGGGCGCCGAGCCATTGCGGATGGTGGATCAACAGATTGAGCGTCGCCCGCTTGACCGGAATGCCGGCCTGCTGCAGGCGCCGGCACATCTCGGCGAAGATGTTGTCGATGAAGCGCTCGTCGCGGGTCTCGTTGGTCAGCCAGCGCACGACGTCGCGGGCGGCATAGGCGGTGGCGGAATCGAGGTTGGACGGCGTGGTCATATCCTGCTCCAGGGCGGCGCGTGTATCCGACGATATAGGATATGTCGGGCTTCGGCTCGACAGCGTCGGTCCGCCGTATCAGCACAAATTTTGGTTGTCCGGTGCGAGACGACGTAACCGAACCGCGCCGGCATACGGCACAAGCTTGCCATCCCGCAATGCCGCGACAGCCCTTCGCCGGGATGTCGTGCGGAACCAGCCTGCGTCCTGATCGTTGATCCCGTCGTCCGCCAACGGGGAAATTCTCATGACTGATCCTTCAATGCCCGCCGATGCACGGCCGCGATCGGCGCTCTCATTGCTTGTGGCGCTGCTCGCCCTCATCGTTGCCGGCGGTGCCCTATGGATGAGCTATGGCAACGGAACCAAACCGGCCACGCAGCAACAGGCGGTCGCGCCTGCTCCGGATCCTGCGATCGAGCAGCTCAAGCAGAGCCTGGCGTCGCTGCAACAGGCGGTGCAAGGGAGCCAGTCCGACCAGCAGAAGCTGGCCACGCAAGTCAGCGACATTTAGCAGAGGATTGCTGCGCAGCAGGGCGACCAGAAGCTGCTGTCCGACCAGCTGGGTTCGCTCAGCGCGCGGGTCAACTCACTGGAATCGGCAAGGGCTGAAAGCCCGGCACCGCAACCCGCGCCCGCTCCGCGAAACACCAAGCGAACCAAGCAATAGCCCGGCTCACGCGCCCAGCCTGTCGACCTCGGCCTTGCCAGCCTTCATCACCAGCGGGATGCGCTCGCCCTGGCCGAGCAGGCACGCCACATCGCGCAGCGGGTTGCCCTCGACCACCAGGAGATCGGCGAAGGCCTCCGGCGCGATGCGGCCAAGCTTGCCGTCCATGCCGAGCACCTCGGCGCCAATGATGGTCGCGCTCTGGATCACCGCCTGCGGGCCGAACAGCTCGGCGCGGATCCGGAACTCGTCGCTCTGCAGCCGCTGCGACGGTCCGAGCAGATCGGAGCCGTAGCCCATCTTGACGCCGGCTTCGCGATAGATCGCAAGCGAACGCAGGCCGGCGTCGCGCACGTCGGCGATCTTGGCCACGCTCGCCGCAGGCAGGCCATATTGCGCGCCCTCGCTCGCGAGGGCCTCGTAGGTGACGAGCGTCGGCACCGCATAGGCGCCCTGCTCCGCCATCAGCCGCGCCGTCGGAAGATCGACCAGATTACCGTGCTCAATGGTCCGCACCCCGCAGCGCACCGCGCGCTCGATCGCTTCGGCCGTATAGGCGTGGGCCAGCACATAGGTGTGGCGCGCGCGCGCCTCGGCGACGATGGCGCGGATCTCGTCCTCGGAATAGCCGTAGGCGCCGATCGGATCGGTCGGCGAGGCAACGCCGCCGGACGCCATGATCTTGATCTGGTCGGCGCCCATTTGCAGCTCCTCGCGCACCGCCTTGCGGCAGGCATCGACGCCGTCGACGACGCGCGCGATGGCGCCGACCCGCACGCAGCAGGAGCAGGTCGGATCGCTCAGATAGTCCGAGCGGGCGCGGCCGTCGCCATGCCCGCCGGTCTGGCTGAGCGCGCGCCCGGAGACGAACAGCCGCGGGCCGTCGGTCAGCCCGGTGTCGATCGCCTGCTTCAGCGCATAGCCGGCGCCGCCGGCATCGCGCACCGTGGTGAAGCCGCGCTTCAGCATGCCGCGCAGCAGCATGGTCGAGCGCAGCGTCACCAGCACATTGGCCATCCGCGCCTGCGCCGACAGATCGAGCTCGACCGCGACCGCATGCACGTGCAGGTCGATCAGCCCGGGCATTAGGGTCTTGCCCTTGAGGTCGATCACCCGGTCCGCTGATGTCGCGATCGGCCGGTCGGAGACCTCCTTGATCAGGCGATCCTCGACCAGCACGTGGTGGCCTTCCAGCAGGTCGGCCCGCAGCGGATCGAGCAGCGCGGCATTCTTGAAGAGGATTGTTGCCATCGATGATCTCCTGTCACGCGGCCTTGCTCGCCGCAATCTCTTCCAGCGAGCGCCCACGGGTCGGCACGCCCATCAGCACCACGGTCAGAGCGCCGATCAGCAGCACGGTCGTGGTGACGCCGAACACGCCGGTGAAGCCGAATTTCGGATAGAGGTAGCCGACCAGGATCGGCGAGACGATCGCGCCGATCCGTCCGATCGCCGATGCCAGCCCCGCGCCCGTGGTTCGGATCGGCGTCGGAAACACCTCGGCCGTGTAGGCGTAGACGCCCGCATAGGTGCCGTTCATGAAGAACGACAGCAGCAGGCCCGCGGTCATGATCTGCCCGTCGCTTTGGGCAAAGGCCAGCCCGAGGGCGCTGATGCCGCCGCACAACATGTAGGTGGCGATGGTGGCCTGCCGGCCGATCCGCTCGTTGAGAAAGGCAGCGGTGAAATAGCCCGGCACCTGCGCGCAATACATCGCCAGCGAATAGCCGAAGCTCTTGGTGATGCTCATGCCGTTCTGCACCAAAAGGCCGGGAATCCAGACGAAGAACGAATAGTAGCTGAAGGTGATCGACAGCCACATGATCCACGTCATGGTGGTGATGCGGGCCTGCCGTCCGGCCAGCAGCGCCGCGAGATTGCCCAGCAGCGTGCCGGCAGCAGCCGGCGGCGCGGTCGGCTCGGCGACCGGCGCCGGCAGCGCGACGCCAGCGCGCGCGAAACCCGCCTCGATCCTGTCGAGCACCGCCTCGGCTTCCGCCGTCCTGCCGCGGCTTTCCAGCCAGCGCGGCGATTCCGGCAGCGAGCGGCGCCACCATAGCAGCATCACGACGGGCACCGCGGTGATGACAAGCACGATGCGCCAGCCGTTGTCATAGGCCGGGACGATGAAATAGCCGAGCAGGGCCGCGGCGACGAAGCCGAACGAGAAGAAGCCGGCCAGCGCGCCGGTGAAGGCGCCGCGGTAACGCCGCGCCACGAATTCCGCGAGGTACGGCGCGATGATCGCGCTCTCGGCGCCGGTGCCCATCCCCGCCACCACGCGGGCGGCGAAGAACGACGGCCAGCTATCCACGGCGGCGCTGACCAGCGAGGCCGCGCAGTACAGCGCGAGCGCCGACATCATCACCGCGCGACGACCGATCAGGTCGCCGAGCGTCCCCGCCAGCAAGGCGCCGAACAGGAAGCCGACGAAGGTGCTGCTGCCGAGCACGCCGGTCTCGACGGCGGACAGCTTCCAGGCGGTGCGCACCACCGGCAGGATGAAGGCGAGCACGGCCGCGTCCATCGCGTCGAACATGTAGCCGAAACCGCCCATCAGCAGCAGATGCGTGTGAAAGCGCGCATATGGCAGGCGCTCGATGCGCGCCGATATCACTGACATGAGAATCCCCCCTCGCCGCACGGCCCCGGCGCGCCGTGTGATCCGGGGATGATAGACAAACCGCAATTATCCCAATAATTTATAATCATGATCTAATATATCACCAATGTGAATATCGCAGATGTCGTTCCGCACGCTCGACCTCAACCTGCTGAAAGTGTTCGAGGCGCTGATGACCGAGGGCAGCGTCACGCGGGCCGCGAGCGCGCTGACGATGACGCAGCCGGCGGTCAGCAACGCGCTGGCACGGCTGCGCGATGCGCTCGGCGATCCGCTGTTCGTCCGATCGGGCACCGGGATCCGCCCCACCCAACGCGCGGTGACGCTGTGGGATCCGATCGGCGAGGCGCTGGAGCGCGTGCGCGGCGCGCTCGACGAGGAGGTGTTCGATTCCCGCCGCGCGCAGACCGAGTTCAGCCTGTCGATGTCGGACTACGTCGCCGCGCTGGTGATGCCGCGCCTGGTGAACCAGTTCGCCGAGGTGGCGCCCAACGCGCGCATCCGCACCGTGCCCAACACCATCATCGGCATCGCCGACCAGCTCGAGGACAATCGCGTCGATTGCGTGCTCTCGGTCTATGTTAACGAGGCGCAGCATCCGGCGCTGATCCGCTCGCGCTCGCTGTGGACCGTCGACTATGCCTGCTTCATGCGCCGCGGCCATCCGCTCGCGGCCCGCAAGCGGCTCAGCGTCCGCAGCTTCCTCAACGCCGGGCATGTCGATGTCAGCCTGGCCGGCCGGACGCTTGCGACCTACGACCAGTTCCTCGCCTCGCGCGGGCTGTCGCGCAATGTCGTCGCCATCGTCAATCACTACGGCGCGGCCTACGAGATCGTGCGCCAGTCCGATTTGATCGGCGTGCTGCCGCGCGATCTCCGCGGCCAGTCCCGCCACGCGCCGTTGCTGCACGCGATGCCGGTGCCGCTAGAGGCGCCGCCGCGCATCGTCAGCCTGTTCTGGCACCAGCGCAACGACACCGTCCCCGCGCAACGCTGGCTGCGCGAGACGCTGGTGGACTTGTTCGCGCGCATGGAGTGAGAGGCTATTCGGTAGCGCTATGAGACAATAAGCTCAAAGCGCCCCCAATGTCGGACAGACTGAACTGATCCGTGCACCTGAAAGTCTTGCTCCGAGGTGAAAGTCCCAGACAGCTTTGTACCTTCAAGCCATCCAGCGGCGTTGTTATAGTAAACGATACTACAATCGATCTGTAGTATCCCGCCGGGGGATACTGGGCTCGTCGGCAGGACGGTGCCTCTAGGAAGAGTCAACCGGAGCACATTTGTAAAAATAGATGGTCGTGATCGATCAATAGAAAGCACTTCATCTGGGCATTTAAAAGAAATTGGAATGAATCCGAGTGTCCGATTAAGCTCATCAAACGCGCTAAATGCGGGCTCAAGTTCGATACGCGCCTCAATCAGGCCGTCCGCAGTTCGGCTAATCTCATGCCCACGGGCTGCATTCCTCAACCCTTTGAGCGATCCCATCGCCGCTATTAAGGTTTCATTATTTGACCAGCTGTCGGAATAGGTCATCGAACCGCCTGTTATGCGCGCCGATGATCCAAGGCCCGGAGCCAATGAACGGCCTCGATCAAGAACGATTTGTCCCGATCTCTTTATGGCTTCGGGTCCAAGCAGATTCACTACCGTCTGAAAGTTGCAATTCGTTTGTTCTAGCCGCCACGAAACCAATGGGCTTGCAGGTGAACTCGTTTGGTAGATTTTGAATTCCCGACCGTTCGTTAGGAGATAAAATCTCGCCGCAATTTCGGGATGAGCTGCGTAAGTGCGGGCTTGTTGAGCATCGTCCAATGTTAGCTCGTGAGCCGGCGATTTAACTTCAACAATCCAGCGACCATATGGGATCACTTCACAAATATAATCAGCACGCCCTCGAAGTTTAGGATCTTTATCCCGGTCCTTCCTGCCAAGAAAAGCGCGATCGTACTGAAGCGTATACTCGGTACGGATGTTTGCTGCCGTTCCATGGCTATAACCTAGGGCCTTAAGTAGCGGCCGAACTATTGCCTCCCGCACATCGGTTTCATTCATGGCTGAAACGTTGAATGTCTCAAAAAGTAGTTCAATCATCGCACCTACTCAAAACGACAGGCACGGTTCGCCGTGCCACCTAGCAGTTCCGGCACCTTGACAGGCTCCAAACTCAAATGCTTCGGACCGCAATCTCCACCAGGAGCAAGGGCATCTGAGGCATATCGATCCAGTCTGAAGCACCAACGTCGACCTTTTTCTTCGGATTGGTATCTGCACCCATCGGATGGATAGTGCACTTCCACTCCGAAACGTTTCCGCTGCCCACGCCGGTTTCATCGCCAGTGTTCTTGTCTTTGTGTAGGCGCTCGTGACACTCGTTGCAGACCGCAATGAGCTGGAACAGAAATTCCTTGTATATGTGCAGATAGGTGATGTGGTGAACTTGAGTTGTGCTACGTTCACGGCATCCTTCGCACATCCCTCCTGCTCGATCTAAAACTTTAGCGCGTTTGGCCGCCCAAACTGGACCAGCTAAATAAAGGTCATACTTTCGCTTGAAGCCTTCGTCACCGTGCTTTTGCTTGCAAACGTATTTTTGGATGATCACATCACATCGCGTCCGGCTCGGTGAGCTGCGTTATAATGATCGAGTTGTCCGTCGTACCAACCTGGTGAACCGATCAGTTGGGGCGTCTTCCTAATTGCCGAACCCACGGGTGATCCGCACGTGGTGCATTGACGGTAGAGCTGAAGTGCTCCGGCTTTATTCTTTCGTCTCCTAATCTCACTTTCGCGATGTACGCAGTATGAGCGCGAATGATCGGCGAGCTCAGCTTGCAACTCATCCGCGACGTCGAGGGAGTAGAATTTTCCGGTGTCTTGATCGATGACGCGCACTGGGAGGCACCCTTGCACCGAATCATGTCAATGGAACAGGCGAAGAACGATTACACGAGGCCATCTTGGCCTTTCAAGCCTGCTGATCATCCTAGCTCGACCGCCTCAATCTGCAGAGCCGGGTTTGGAGCGATCACTCGCAAACTCCGCGAATTGACGATGTTCGCGAACAGGGGCAGCCTGTTCTGGCACCAGCGCAACGACACCGTCCCCGCGCAACGCTGGCTGCGCGAGACGCTGGTGGACTTGTTCGCGCGCATGGAGTGAGGAGGCGCTCACGGCCGAGGCGGCGGACCTGCCTGGGGATGACGCTGCGGCTCGCTCGACGGCGCGCGATCGTCTTGTTAAGCCGCCTCTCCGCAAAGGCAGTTTGAGTCGAGGACATGACGGTCGCGATCGAGATGGGGCAGACGACGGCGGGCGCCCCGGCGGCCATCGACCTCGAGGAGCTGCTCGCCACCCGCCTCTTGGTGCAGGGCAATTCCGGTTCCGGCAAATCCCATCTGCTGCGCCGGCTCCTGGAACAGAGCGCCCGCTGGGTGCAGCAGACCATCATCGACCCCGAAGGCGACTTCGTCACGCTCGCCGAGCGCTTCGGCCAACTCGTGATCGATGCCGAGGACCATACCGAGCGCAGCCTGCAGGCAGCCGGCGAGCGCGTGCGCATCCACCGCGTGTCCACCGTGCTCAATCTCGAGGGGCTCGACGCCGAGAACCAGATGCGCCGCGCCGCGGCGTTTCTCGCCGGGATGTTCGAAGTCGCGCGCGACCACTGGTATCCGATGCTGGTGGTGGTGGACGAGGCGCAGCTGTTCGCGCCGGCGATCGCGGGCGAAGTGTCAGACGAGGCGCGCAAGCTCTCGCTCGGCGCGATGACGAATTTGATGTGCCGCGGCCGCAAGCGTGGGCTGGCCGGCATTATCGCCACGCAGCGGCTGGCGAAGCTCGCCAAGAACGTCGCGGCCGAGGCGTCCAATTTCCTGATGGGCCGCACCTTCCTCGACATCGACATGGCGCGCGCCGCCGACCTGCTCGGCATGGAGCGGCGGCAGGCGGAAGCGTTCCGCGATCTGGAACGCGGACAGTTCATGGCGCTGGGACCTGCTCTGTCGCGCCGCCCGCTGGGCCTGCGCATCGGTCCGACCGATACCCAGCCGCGCAACGCGGCGCCGCGGTTGATGCCGCTGCCGGAAGCGGCGCTGGAGGACGCGCGTGCCATCATCCTGGCGGCGCCGCCGCCCGAGGCGGTCCGGCCGCAGCGCCGGCCGCCGTCGCCGGACCTGCTCAACCAGCTGATGGCGGCGGCGAAGCAACCCGCCGCGGAGGCGCAAGGCGAAGCCGCGGAGCAGCCGCTCGGCGCCGAGCAACTGGCGGAGCGGCGCGAGCGGCTGGATCGCATCCTGCGCGCCATCCTGGCCGAGCCCGATGCGGGCTTCCGCGCCATCGGCGTACTCTATCAGGAATTCGTGGTCCGCTGCCGGATCGAGGGCCTCGGCGCCGTCGTGCCCGAACTCGCCGATTTCCGCCGCATGCTGACGCGGGCTCGCGCCGGGCTCGGCGCCGAGATGGCGGAGGACGACGCCTGGCAGGACGTGCTGCTGCGCACCGCGATCCTGCCCGACGACATGCAGGGCGTCTTCATGATGATCGCCCGCGCCGCCAAGGAAGGCTGGCCCTGCCCGAGCGATGCCGCGATCGCCCGCGCCTATGGCACACACTCGTTGCGCCGCGCACGGCATTTGCTGAGCTATATCGAGGAGCAAGGCCTCATCGTCTGCCAGCTCGACGGCACCGGCCGCCGCATTGTGACGCTGGTCGAACTGGCCTGGGCCACCGCGCCCGCCGATCCGAATGCCGCCGATGCATCGGCGGCGACGGCGTGATCCATTCCGCCGTCATGATCCAGCAGCGGATGTCGCCAAGGACTGGTTGTAGCGCATAGGCGATGGGCCGCCGGTTCTGCCAAGACCAATGCGCCAGCTAAGGCCGCCTATAGCCTCTCAGCTTGCCCGCGGTGGCCCGGCAAGGTTAAGTTCCGCCTCTAATGGACATGGAGATGAATGACAGATGGTCGGCGGGCGGCTAGGCTTTCTCGATGGGCTGCGTGGCTGGGCCGCTGTCAGCGTGGTTGTCTACCATGCCTTCTGCAGCGGTCTCGCGCCGGCAACCGCATTCGAGCAGTTGCGTTACTTTGTGCCACTGAACGGCTTCTTTGCCGTCCAGGTCTTCTTCCTCCTATCCGGCTTCGCGCTCTCATTCCGTTACCTTCTCGACGGCAACCATGAAAAGCTGGCACTGATGGCCACCGGTCGATATATCCGGCTGGCTGTCCCCATATTGGTGGCCTGCAGTGTGATGCACGGCGCGATGTTAGTCGGCTGGTTTTCAGGCGATCGGCTGTCAAAGTTTGCGTCGTTTTTGACGTTCGATCCGACGACCGCACACTTATTGAAGTTCTCGCTATTCGATGTCTTCTTCGACTACCGTCCGGCCGAAAGCTATATCGGACCGCTCTGGACGATGCGGCCAGAGTTGCTCGGTTCATACCTGGTGTTCGGCTGTGTCGTGGCCTTCAGGGCGATGCCGCTGCGCATTGTGTTGTTCTGCGCCGTTACGGTAGCCTTGTTCGCGGTAGCCTCTGAACTATGCGCCTATCTCGCAATGTTCATGATCGGAGCCGTCCTGGCGGACTGCAATAATCGAGGCTGGCTCCTGCGCCTGCCGGACCGCTTGGCCTTCGCGCTTATAGCGTTTGGAGTCCTTTCCGTGTGCCTGCCCTTGAGCATGGAGAACGCCCTGACCATTGGCGCGGTACCGTTCGTCGTCGGATGCATCGCGCACCCGACGGTGCGGAAGTTTCTCGAAAGCAATATTTCGCGTCAGCTCGGCGGCCTTTCCTTTCCGCTCTATCTGATCCACGGACCAGTCAACAATATTTTTGGCGAGCCGTTGATGCGCATTTCGAGCAATCTGGCCTGGAAAATCTCAATCGATCTGCTGGTGATCGCTGGTGCTTTCGTCGCTGCGATCGCATTCAAGAAGATGGTCAACGATCCCGCCATAAAGTGGTCGCACGATTTTGCAGCTTGGGTGATTGGACCTTTTAGCAGGCTTCGTTCCGCCTAATCAAAAGCCGCTCGGAGGCGGATTCCTTACCTCTTGCAGTCGTAGGTTGCAGTCGTTACACCCTCGGCTACGGTGAATAAGGGTTCCCGATGAACGGCACAGGTGCTCCAGATCGAGCCAAGTATCTCTCGTCCGCTTTGGTGGCCTACCTTGCCTTTGTCGTCGCGATCGCGCTTGCACTGCCGGTGCTTGGCCTCCTCGAGCACGACGGCATCATTGGCAAAATTCCCTGGCTAAGCGATTACGGTCGCTCGCTGCTGCCCTGGGCGTCCCTGCTCGCTGCTGGTTTCATCATTTTTCAACGGTCGATCCGGCGGACTTGCGCTGAAGTCGCAGCTTGGCTCTCTCCCGGAGATCGAAATCGCTGGATTATTGTCGGTTGCTGTCTGCTCATCTTCACATCTTATTGCTGGCAGTTACACATCGGGATTATCCATCGCGGGGTGCCGGGCTGGGTATATGCAGACGTTCCGGACGTCATTCTGCCGGAGGCACCAGCGCACCTTGAGATGCCAGCAGATATTGACCCAGCGTTGTTCAAGGCGGCATTACGACCGTGGGTGCTCCCCTACGTCGAACGCAGCGGCTACGCCACCAACGAAGTCATGTTCCTGCACTTTAAGGACGGCACGATGCGACCGGCGAACTACGAGTTGGCGATGGTCAGCTGGCCGAAATCCACGTTCGGCCTCGTCAACGGGCACATGCTGCACGAGGCCGAATTCTTGGCCGTGATCAAACACTACTTCGCCAGCCGCCGCGCTGGCCGTTCGATGTTGCTGCCGTCTGCGATCGCGTATCCTCGGCACCTGAATTACCAACCGATCGACTACACTAAATATCCACCTGCTGGCGATATTGTTGGAGCATCGATCTGGACGCTGACGGTACACGTCGACAATCAAGCCAAGACGGTCGATGTGGTCGGCGCAACCGAGATCGCGCAGGTAAAGGGATGATCAGGACGCTACTCGGACCGGTCGATTTCTACGGTCGCCCGCGACCAGTCCTCGGGCTGCACTGCTATATCATCCAAGCCGGCACTTTCGCACTGGCTGCGTACCTATTCATGTCATGGGACTTTTCTGGACTGGCGTTAATGCCGCCGGAGGCCTTTGCCCGCCCAGCGAGGGACCTGCTGTTTCAGTATTGGACGACGCCATGGTTCTACTGGACCACACTCCAGTTCATCTATGAGATTATCCCGCGCCCGACCATCGTCGTTCTCCAAACGATGCAAATAGCGACTATCGTCGCGCTCTGGTGCGGCCTGTTCGGCATACTCCCACGGCTGGCGGCCTGGGTTGCCCTCATGCTTGGCGCTCACCTGATCGGAATGTTTCTGATTGGCGGCGACACGATGGATGCCTCGACGACCGTCCTGCTGTTCCTGCTGTTCGTTGTCGCCCTGTTCCCGCGCGGCGCATATTACCAGCTCGGGATTAGCGCGGAGCCTATGGCGTTGAGCACCAGATTTCACGGCCCCGTCTTTATCCTGCTGCTGTTTATGGACAGCTACTATTTCTTTTCGGGCTTCAACAAGATTGCCGACGTCGGCATCGGATGGGTGCTGGCAGCTCACACCGAATTGTGGTCGAAAGCCGCGATTGAGAACTCGCTTTTCGTCTCCAGCTTTTCAACTAGCCTCTGGTTTAACAGCATTTTGTCGATCAAGTGGCTCGCCGGCATGGCGGCGCTGCTGATATTCGCTCTCGAACTGCTCGCGCCCTTCTGTCTTTTCCTGCCGCGATGGAGCCCGGCGTTTCTGATCTTCTTCGCAGCGATGCACGTCAGCATCTATCTATCACTCGGATACGGCTATTGGACGAATACAGGTGCCGACCTTATGCTGCTGCCCTACACAGCAATCGTCGCGCGACTACGTTCGCACCAACGCCGCAGCCAGGCTATCGGCGTCGAGCAGCCCGCCGAATAGAGACTTGATCACGAGCCTCTAACGCCGAGCGCCGCGCTGATCTCGTCCATGAGCGCTTGACCGCGGACGCTGGCCAGAGCTGACCATCCTGCCCGACGACATGCAGGGCGTCTTCATGATGATCGCGCCTGCCGCCAAGAGGGCTGGCCCTGCCCGAGCGATGCCGCGATCGCCCGCGCCTACGGCACGCACTCGCTGCGCCGCGCACGCCATTTGCTGAGCTATATCGAGGAGCAAGGCCTCATCGTCTGCCAGCTCGACGGCGCCGGCCGCCGCATCGTGACGCTGGTCGAACTGGCCTGGGCCACCGCGGCCGCCGATCCGAATGCCGACGATGCATCGGCGGCGACGGCGTGCAGCACCCCATCGTCATGATCCAGCAGCGTGCCGGTTGTAAATCTTTAAGCCAAGCTCGCGGACACAGCCCGCCTACGCCCTTCGGGCTTCGGCGTGGCAGCCTTCGCTCACTTCGCTACGATGGAGTTTTGCTGGCTTGCCGAGCCGTAGCTCGCGAAGCGAGCGAAGGCTGGTGGGGGAGGCAGGACTCGAACCTGCGAAGCCATGAGGCGGCTGATTTACAGTCAGCTCCCTTTGCCACTCGGGACACTCCCCCGTCCAACAGCATCAGACCGGCCGCGCGAGTGGCGGCGGACCGGGTCATCGAAATGACGCTGATAACCGCGGCGGTCCCGAAGCGGGGGCGCGGTCGGGCGCGTTTATGGGGGAAGGCGGTCCCCAAAGTCAACCAAGCGGGCTCCTTATTTGCCGGTTAAATTGCCATTCCGCGACAACAGTGACACAAGCCTCGCATGAGC
>NZ_JAGKJJ010000120.1 GCF_020329505.1 Bradyrhizobium semiaridum | reverse complement strand
GGCCGCTCCTGATCGTCTCGCACCTTCTGATCGCCGCCGCAGTCGCGCTGTGCGCCTGGGCCGGCATGATCGAGTCGCGGATCGCGGCTCTCTCGCTGCTTGGCATCGGTGCCGTGCTGCTCGATTTCGCCATCACCACCGACCAGACGCTCGGCCGCCGCGCCGTCAACCTGTTGCGGCCGGAGGCGCGCGGCCGGATCAACGGCCTGTTCGTGGCGCTGTTCTTCATCGGCGGCGCGGTCGGAGGAGCGGCGGCGACCGCACAGACCGCGGTCCAGCCACCAAAACTCCAGGCCGTGGACGCCGCCGCGTTCGGTGTGCTCGGCTTCATCACCGACCTCGCGACGAAGACGGGATCGGAGTGAGTGGCACCGCGTAGGATGGGTTTCGCTTCGCTCTGCCCATCCTACAGGTTCAACCACTTCAATGCGCCCTTCCCGGCCGCAGCGCCGGTCGCGAACGACGCCTGCAACAGATAGCCGCCGGTCGGCGCTTCCCAGTCGAGCATCTCGCCGGCGGCAAAAGTGCCGGGCAGCTTGCGCAGCATGAAGTGATCGTCGAGTTCGTCGAAGCTGATCCCGCCCGCACTTGAGATCGCG
>NZ_JAGKJJ010000119.1 GCF_020329505.1 Bradyrhizobium semiaridum | reverse complement strand
GTTCGACGCCGCGTATTCGCGGCGTCGGTGTTTCGGAACATCGCCCCTGCTCGCACGTTGCTCGCCCGGACGAGGAGGCGAGCCATGCGGACATCAACGGCTTATTTCGCCGGTGTCGGAACCGTTGTCGCAGCGATTGCGATCGGCGCCGGCGGCGGCTTCACGATCGCGAGAATCATGAATCCGCATGACGCGAAGCAGGAGGTCAGCCAGGCCGACCGCCGGACCGGCGGCGAGCAGGCCAAACTGCCAACGGCTTCGTCGCAGCCTCCTGTGTTGCCGCGAGATATGTCCCAGGCTCCGACGAAGCCGGTGACGGTGGCGCCGGCACCGCAGCCGCAGCAACCGCAGCCAGGTCAATCGGACCTTGTTGCGGCAACGCCGCCCGAGCCGGCCGCCGCACCTGATCGCACGCAGCAGGCTTCATCGCCTGCACCGGGTACGCAAACTGCCGCGCGCGAGCCGTCCGCGACGTCCGAGATCAGGAATGCGAACGCAAGAGCCCGCGAAGCGGACGTCAGGCGTGCAACTGCCGAGAAACGCCGTGCCGAGCGGCGTCAGCGTTGGGCCGAACGCCGCCGCATGCGTCAGGACGACGA
>NZ_JAGKJJ010000118.1 GCF_020329505.1 Bradyrhizobium semiaridum | reverse complement strand
GGCCGGGCGAAAGCCTGACCGTATTGCCGTCAGCGCCCGCATCGGCGATGGCGCCGATGAACTCCATGAACTGGGTGGCGCGGATGATGGTGTAGGGAATGCCGGAAGCCTCGATCAGTCTCTCCTGCGCGACCTTGGCGCGGAAGTAGCCGTTCTCGGGCGTCCGGTCGGTGTTGACGATCGAGAGCGCGACGTGGTGGCGGACGCCGGCGGCCGGAGGTTTCGAAGAAATCCAGCACCGCCTTGTTCTCGAACGAGGGCGAGTTGGCGAGGTCGATGACGGTTGCCGTGCCCGCCATGGCCTCCTCGAGGCCCTCGCCGAGAAACGGCATCAACGCGATCACCGGCGAGGCGGCGACGACGTCATGGCCGCGCTCGCGCAGAATGGCAACGGTCTTCGATCCGATCAGGCCGGTTCCGCCGATCACGACGATCTTCATGGTGGTGGCGCTCCTATGGTCCTGAGGAACGTGAGGTTTTGTCCTAGCCACCGCTGTCATCGTGCGGCCTGTGCGCAATTGCGCACATTGACCGGGCGATGGCACCAAGCAAGTGGAGCAAACCAACCCGTCATCCTGAGACACGCGATAGCAGCATACCA
>NZ_JAGKJJ010000117.1 GCF_020329505.1 Bradyrhizobium semiaridum | reverse complement strand
CGGGATCTCGCCGCGCAGGATCTTTGCGAAGATGTTCTGGTCGTCATAGGCGGTCATTGTCGCTCGTGTCCCGGTCCGGATTGAGGCAACACCGTGCGCGCCGGCTGGGAACGGCGCAAGCCATATCGACGCCGCATCGACCATCGGCTAACAACGCGCGATGAGGCTATCAGCTGACCATGGCAGCCAGACCGTCGAGATCGCGCGGCGTGCGCTCGCCGCTCGCCTCAAGGCGGCCGGCTTCGTCAGGCGTCAGCGTCCGGGTCGCCGCGGTGATGAGACCAGTCAGATCGAGACCGAGCGCTGCGCCGTCTCGCCGGCGAGCCGGTCGCGCGCATTTTCGGCTTCAAGGAGTTTTGGGGGCTGCCGCTGCAGCTCTCGGCAGCGACATTGGTGCCGCGGCCCGACACCGAGACGGTGGTCGAGCGTGCACTGGAACTGATACGCGCCGACGGCAGCTCCGATCGCCGCTTACGGATCGCCGATCTCGGCACCGGCTCGGGCGCGATCCTGCTGGCGCTGCTCTCGGAACTGCGCAACGCGCATGGCTTCGGCACCGACATTTCGGTGCAGGCGCTACAGACGGCCACCCAGAATGCAAAG
>NZ_JAGKJJ010000116.1 GCF_020329505.1 Bradyrhizobium semiaridum | reverse complement strand
ATCTCGGCACCACGGGCACACTGCCGGTCGCGCAAGTGCTGAACGCACTCCGCACCCACCAGGTGATCGGCGTCGACACCCGCGATCTCAAGGTGATCACGGTGACGCGGCTGGCGCGCACCGTCGAGAGCAAGGAGATCGAGCAGCAGGTCGCGCGCGCGCTGGAAAACCGCCACGGCCTCGGTCGGGCCGGCAATATCAACGTGACCTTCGACCGCGATCCCGGCGACATCCGCCTCGAAGCCACCAATTCCGGCGTGATGCAGCCGGTCACCGTGCGCTACGAGCCGCGCTCGACGTTGCGCGCCAGCACGGCGGCCTCGATGGTCTCGATCGCAGTGCCGGTGAAGCGCAGCTTGATGGGCGCGGTACCCGCCTCGTTGGCGATCTCGAATGAGACGTCGAAGCGGGTCGAGCGCGGCGACGTGCTGAAGGCTTCCGACGTGCTGGTCGAGCGGCGGCCGAAGGCCGAGGTCGGCAACGACGCGGCGGTGCGCGACAGCACGATCGGCATGCAGGTCCGCCGCCAGCTCCGCGCTGGCCAGGCGCTGCGCGTCGCCGATCTGGCAAAACCCGATCTCGTCACTCGCGACCAGAACGTCAC
>NZ_JAGKJJ010000115.1 GCF_020329505.1 Bradyrhizobium semiaridum | reverse complement strand
GTGTGGCGGCTGTTCATCCAGGAGCAGCTCGCGAGCTTCAAGGTGAGCCTGCGTGAGGTCTGCGGCGCCGGCGAGCCGCTCAATCCTGAAGTGATCGACCAGGTGCAGGCGGCCTGGGGCCTGACCATCCGCGATGGCTACGGCCAGACCGAGACCACGGCGCTCGCCGGCAATTCGCCGGGGCAGAAGGTCAAGGTCGGCTCGATGGGCCGGCCGCTGCCGGGCTATCGCGTGCAGGTGACCGACAATGACGGCTATGCCGCGCGCGAAGGCGAGGTGACGCTGCTGCTCGGCGCCGCCGAGCTTGCCGTCGTCGCTCTGATAGCCCTGCATCAGGCCAGCCGGCCTGTCGGCGCCGATGGCGAGATCTATCGCAGCGGCGACGTCGTGTTCACCGACGAGGAGGGCTATCTCACCTTCGTCGGCCGCACCGATGACGTGTTCAAATCCTCCGACTACCGGATCTCGCCGTTCGAGCTGGAGAGCGTGCTGCTCGAGCACGGCGCCGTTGCCGAGGCCGCGGTCGTGCCGAGCCCGGACCCGATCCGGCTCGCGATCCCGAAGGCCTATGTGCTGCTGGTCGCCGGCGTCGAGCGCACGCCGGAGA
>NZ_JAGKJJ010000114.1 GCF_020329505.1 Bradyrhizobium semiaridum | reverse complement strand
GGGGCGCTGCGCATCGTCACGGTGTTGCGGTGAGATGCGGTGGACGCCGCGCGTGTCAGTGACGACAGCACGCGAGGCGGACGGCGAAGTCGTGCAGGCCGGACGCCCTGGTGGCAGGTGTCCTCTCGCTCGATGCAATTGCGTCTTGCGAGGGCGGTGACAACAAAGCCCAGTCTCGCCGGGGTAAGCACGTATAAGCCGTAACCCATCGCGCAGGGAAAGCCGGGTTGTTTCCGGTTACACCTGTGGTCCTACCCCCGAGCAATGGGGTAGAAAGCTCGGGGGTAGGACCACAGGTGTAACCGGAAACAACCCGGCTTTCCCTGCGCCCTCCGTTCGAAGAAGGGCGAAACGAAATGCAAAGCTCGGGCAAATCATGTCGCGAGAGCGCGGAAGTATGACTCACCAGCGGCACAACAAACTCGCTGTCGTCCCGGCGAAGGCCGGGACCCATTACCCCAACTGCCTCTTGTTACGCGCCGGTGGGCGCCACGATGCCGTTTACAACGAGACCCTGTTGTTTATGGGCCCTGGCTTTCGACGATACCACTCATGTCGAGACTTATGAGGCCCAAATCCCCGCAAATCACCCTCGAATCCCCTTAAAAT
>NZ_JAGKJJ010000113.1 GCF_020329505.1 Bradyrhizobium semiaridum | reverse complement strand
ATGCTGGAGCGCGGCGATCAGACCATCCGCGTGGTCGGAGCAGCACCAGGCCAGGCGCAGTTCATTGAGGTGGTGATCGACGAGAAGCCGCTGCGCCAGGCGATGTATCGCTTCTCGCGCAACGTCCTCGTGGTGGCGCTGCTGATCGCCGGCCTGACCTCGGGTCTGGTCTATCTCGCGCTGCATTATTTGTTCGTCCGTCCGATGCGGCGGCTGACCGCGAGTCTGATCGGCTTCCACGAAAATCCCGAGAGCTCGGCGCGGATCATCGTGCCGAGCCAGCGCGGCGAGCCGGCTCTTCTGATGCAGCATCGAGACCAGATCGCGCTGCATGTCCGACAGCTCGCGCTCGGCCACGCCGATCTCGTCGCCGCGCTGGGCCTTGCCGTCTCGAAGATCAACCACGATTTGCGCAACCTGCTGGCATCCTCGCAACTGCTGTCGGATCAGCTCGCCAGCGTGCCCGATCCGCGGGTGCAGCGCTTTGCGCCAAAGCTGCTGCGCTCGCTGGAGCGCGCCATCGCCTTCTGCCAGTCGACATTGTCGTACGGCCGCGCCCAGGAGGCGGCACCCGACCGGCGCATGATCCTGGTCGAGCCGGCGGTCGCCGAGGT
>NZ_JAGKJJ010000112.1 GCF_020329505.1 Bradyrhizobium semiaridum | reverse complement strand
ACCAAGCCAAGCGAAGACCGCCCGCGCCCCGCGCTGTCGGACATCGTGACGCGGTTCTAGCCGCGGGCGAGAAATCGTAGCCCGCATGAGCCAACGGGTCGCGCTCTTGTAGCCCGCATGAGCGGAGCGATATGCGGGACCGGCCCCGGGTATCGCTTCGCTCACCCGGGCTACAAGAGCTCTCGTCATTGCCTGTCTTGACGCGTGGCGAACTACGCCGCTTTCGACGCGCGCGCGGCAAAGCCCGTCAGCAGCGCCTCGATCTCGGCCGCCGGCCTCGGCCGCAGTCTCAAGATCACCACGACGGCGGAAGGCGTCGAGACCGTCGACCAGCTCGATTGGCTGCGCGCCGAAGGCTGCAACGAGGTGCAGGGATTTCTGTTCAGCGCGGCGAGGCCGGAGATCGCGCGCACGATCGCGAGGCAATCGGAACGGCGCGCGAGGTCCTTCACGAAGGAGCGGTCGATCTTGATCTTGTCGAATGGAAAGCTGCGCAGATAGCTCAGGCTGGAATAGCCGGTGCCGAAATCGTCCATCGAGATGCTGACGCCGAGTTCGCGGAGCTGATGCAGGATCGCCAGGTTGGCCTCGGTCTCCGCCAGGAATACCGACTCGG
>NZ_JAGKJJ010000111.1 GCF_020329505.1 Bradyrhizobium semiaridum | reverse complement strand
GGGCAGCTTCACTGCGCTGTTCAACCGCGTGTTCGATCGCCTGGCGCACGGCTACGCAGCCGCCGCCGACTTCGTGATCCGGCATACGGTGGTGATGCTCGCGATCTATCTCGTGCTGATCGGCAGCGCCGGCTGGCTGCTCGCCACCACCCCGCAGGGATTCATTCCGGCGCAGGATCGCGGCTACGTCATCATCTCGGCGCAGCTGCCCGGCGCCGCGTCGCTGGCCCGGACCACGGCGGTGGTGCGCGAGATCGAGCGCATTGCACTGGATACGCCGGGCATCGTCCGCGTCGCGCCGGAGAAACCGGCAAAGGCCGCGACGCGCACGCAGGCCGGTAACGCTGCGGCCTTGTTCCCGGTGTTCGACGAGCCGGAGGCGCGGCTGAAGAAGGGATTGACGGCGAACGCGATCACAGCCGAATTGCGCAAGCGCCTGTCGGTGATCCAGGGCGCCTTCATCATCGTCATCCCGCCGCCCGCGGTGCCCGGCATCGGCACCGGCGGCGGCTTCACCATTCGCGTCCAGGACCGGCAGGGGCGCGGGCCCGAGCTGCTGGCGGCCGCGACCGACGAATTGGTGAACGCTGCGCGGAAGTCGCCGAGCCTGACCTCG
>NZ_JAGKJJ010000012.1 GCF_020329505.1 Bradyrhizobium semiaridum | reverse complement strand
CTTCGGCCTCGATCAGCTTGTTGAGGATCGCGCGGCGTCCCTCGGGCGTGAAGCTGATCTCCTTGTCCGGCCCCTCGATGCGCTCCTGGATCCACGCCTTCTGCGCGGCATTGGAGATGTGCATGAATTCGACGCCGAGGGTCTGGCAGTAGGTGCGCTCGCAGATCTGCACGATGTCGCGCAGCGTGCCGTATTCGAGGCCGAGCACGTGATCGAGGAAGATCTTGCGGTCGAAGTCGGCCTCGGTGAAGCCGTAGGAACGCGGATCGAGCTCCTCGCGGTCACGTGGCGCCTCGATGCCGAGCGGATCGAGCTTGGCATGGAAATGGCCGCGCATCCGGTAGGCGCGGATCAGCATCAGCGCGCGGACCGAATCGCGGGTGGCCTGATGGACCTCGGCGTCGGAGAGCTCGGCGCCCTTGGCCTGCGCCTTGGCGGCGAGCTTGGTGCTGACCGCCTTCTCGACCTGGGCCCAGTTGCCGTCGAGCGCGGAGGTCAGCTCGTCCCGCGGCGTCACCGGCCAATTGTCGCGGCCCCAGGAGGCGCCCTCGGCGTTCTTCTGCACGTCGGCCGGAGCGTCCTTCAGGCTCTTGAAGAACTCCTGCCATTCGCCGTCGACGGAGGACGGGTCCTGCTCGTAGCGGGCATAGAGGTCATCGATGTAGGCGGCATTGGTGCCCTGGAGGAAGGACGAGAGGGCAAAAGCGGCGTTCGCATCTTGGCGAGACATGCGGAAGTCCTGGTGATTTTTGGTTGGCGCGTGGAAGACGGCGCAAGCCGGTCTGGGAAAGTGGGCCGGCTGGATAGATACCCTTTACCCTATCTAGGTCGGATAATCCTGCCTAAAAGAACTAAGAAATGAATTTGATTTCAAAACATATTGAGCGGACGTATCCGCGCCGCCCGAACGCAAAACGCGCGCTTCCGAGGTAATGAACCGCCGGAAAGCGCGCGCAGAAAGCGTAAGAGCGGCCTGACCGTCGTTCGACGGGAGGGTTACTTCAACATCTCGGCCAGAGTGTGCCCGAGCCGCGCCGGCGACGGCGAGACCTTGATGCCGGCCGATTCCATCGCGGCCGTCTTGGAGCCGGCATCGCCCTTGCCGCCGGAGATGATCGCACCCGCATGTCCCATGCGTCGGCCGGGAGGTGCGGTGACACCTGCGATGAAGCCGACCATCGGCTTCTTGCGGCCGCGCTTGGCCTCGTCCTTGAGGAACTGGGCGGCGTCTTCCTCGGCCGAGCCGCCGATCTCGCCGATCATTACGATCGACTTGGTCTTCTCGTCGGCCAAGAACATCTCGAGCACGTCGATGAATTCGGTGCCCTTGACCGGGTCGCCGCCGATGCCGACCGCGGTGGTCTGGCCGAGGCCTTCCTGGGTGGTCTGGAACACCGCCTCATAGGTCAGCGTGCCGGAACGCGAGACGATGCCGACCGAGCCGGGCTTGAAGATGTTGGCCGGCATGATGCCGATCTTGCACTCGCCGGCCGTCATCACGCCCGGGCAGTTCGGCCCGATCAGCCGCGACTTCGAGCCCGACAGCGAACGCTTGACGCGCACCATGTCGAGCACCGGGATGCCCTCGGTGATGCATACGATCAGCGGGATCTCGGCGTCGATCGCCTCGCAGATCGCATCCGCGGCGCCCGGCGGCGGCACGTAGACGACGCTGGCGTCGGCGCCGGTCTTCTCGCGCGCTTCGGTGACGGTGTCGAACACAGGCAGATTGAGATGCGTCGAGCCGCCTTTGCCAGGCGCCACGCCGCCGACCATCTTGGTGCCGTAAGCGATCGCCGCTTCCGAGTGGAAGGTGCCGTTCTTGCCGGTGAAGCCCTGGCAGATGACCTTGGTGTTCTTGTCGATCAAGATGGACATGGTGCGTGGTGCTTTCGCGAGACGAAGGGACTCTGTTGTTCGAGCATGATCTTTTCGGAAGAGCGAAAGACCGCTTTTCCGGATCGTGCTCTAGTGGATACGCCGGTACACGCCGGTGAGCACGTCGGCCCACCCTTCCGCGTCAGGCGAGAACTGGATCTTCATGTTGTAGGTGTTGTCGTCGACGACCTCGTAGACGTGACGGGCATTGCCGCGCAGCGAGCCGCGCACCAGGATCAGCGACTGGTTGACCCAGCCGCCGGAGGCCGGCGACGGCGGGTAGTAGCCGAGCGAATCGTGCCAGAACAGCTTGTAGGTGCGATCCTCGCGGTCGTAGGTGAAGACGCCGTGGGTGGCGAAGCTCTGCTTGCCGTCACGCATCTGCACGCTGTCCTGGATCAGGTAGAAACCGTTGAGCGCAATCCGCGCCGAGACGTGCGAGGTTGCCGGACCGCCCGCGGTCCAGCGCGAGGGATAGACCATCTCTTCGCCGCTCCACTCGCCTTCGAACACCGCGAGCTTGCGGTGCTCCTCCAGCGGCGCCGGTGCGTCGAGATGATCGGCCATCGTTAGCCTCCCTTGACGGCGTTCACGATCTTCTGGGCTGCATCATCGAGATCGTCGGCGGGGACGACGTTGAGGCCGCTTTCGCGGATGATCCTCTTGCCCGCATCGACATTGGTGCCTTCGAGGCGCACCACCAGCGGCACCTTGAGGCCGACCTGCTTCACCGCGGCGACAACGCCCTCGGCGATCACGTCGCACTTCATGATGCCGCCGAAGATGTTGACCAGGATGCCCTTCACGTTCGGGTCGGCGGTAATGATCTTGAAGGCGGCCGCGACCTTCTCCACGCTGGCGCCGCCGCCGACGTCAAGGAAGTTGGCCGGCGACATGCCGTAGAGCTTGATGATGTCCATGGTCGCCATGGCAAGGCCGGCGCCGTTGACCATGCAGCCGATATTGCCGTCGAGCGCGACGTAGTTGAGGTCGAACTTCGACGCCTCGATCTCCTTGGCGTCCTCCTCGGTCTCGTCACGCAGCGCCATCACGTCGGGATGGCGGTACAGCGCGTTGCTGTCGAACGACACCTTGGCGTCGAGCACGCGGAGCTGGCCCTGCTTGGTGACGACCAGCGGATTGATTTCGAGCATCGCCATGTCCTTGGCGACGAAGGCGGCATAGAGCTGTCCGGTCAGCTTCTCGGCCTGCTTGGCGAGATCGCCGGTGAGCTTCAGCGCCTTGGCGACGGTGCGGCCGTGATGCGCCATGATGCCGGTGGCGGGATCGACCGAGAAGGTGACGATCTTCTCGGGCGTGTTGTGCGCGACGTCCTCGATGTTCACGCCGCCTTCGGTCGAGACGACGAAGGAGATTTCGCTGGTCTCGCGATCGACCAGGATCGAGAGATAGAACTCCTTGTCGATGTCGGAGCCTTCCTCGACATAGAGGCGGTTGACCTGCTTGCCGTGCGGCCCGGTCTGGATCGTGACCAGCGTCGCGCCGAGCATCTGCTTGGCGTACTCGCCGACCTCGCCGACCGACTTGGCGATGCGGACGCCGCCCTTGTCGCCGGCGGAGGCTTCCTTGAACTTGCCCTTGCCGCGGCCGCCGGCATGGATCTGGCTCTTCACCACCCAGATCGGGCCGGGAAGCTGCTTGGCGGCCGCCTCGGCCTCCTCAGCCTTCAGCAGCGCCACGCCGCGCGAGATCGGTACGCCGAATTCATGCAGCAGAGCCTTGGCCTGGTATTCATGGATATTCATGGAAAGACGCTCCCGAACCCTCGTACGGCGAACTTCAACGTCAGCCTTGCGACTGGCATACCATATACCAAAGCTCGCGCAACTACAAAATCCGCCAGAATTTCATCATCTTGCACCCGACAGACGATCGTAATCGCCTATCGGGTCATTGCCAGACCGGATTACTTGCCGAGCAGATCGGGGGCGATCTTCTTGCAGGCGTCGACCAGGCCCTGCACGGCGCCGACCGACTTGTCGAACGCTTCGCGGTCCTTGCCGGCGAGCTCGATCTCGACCACGCGCTCGACGCCCTTGGAGCCGATCACGACCGGCACGCCGACATACATGTCCTTCACGCCGTATTCGCCATTGAGATAAGCGGCGCAGGGCAGCACGCGCTTCTTGTCCTTCAGGTAGCTCTCGGCCATCGCGATCGCGGACGCGGCCGGCGCGTAGAACGCCGAGCCGGTCTTGAGCAGGTTGACGATCTCGGCGCCGCCGTTGCGGGTGCGGTCGACGATCTCGTCGATGCGGGCCTGCGAGGTCCAGCCCATCTTGACGAGGTCGGGCAGCGGAATGCCGGCGACGGTGGAGTAGCGGGTCAGCGGCACCATGGTGTCGCCGTGGCCGCCGAGCACGAAGGCGGTGACGTCCTCGACCGAGACGTTGAATTCGTCGGCCAGGAAATAGCGGAAGCGCGCCGAGTCGAGCACGCCGGCCATGCCGACCACCTTCTTGCTCGGCAGGCCCGAGGCCTTCTGCAGCGCCCACACCATCGCGTCCAGCGGGTTGGTGATGCAGATGACGAAGGCGTCGGGCGCGTACTTCTTGATGCCGGCGCCGACCTGCTCCATGACCTTGAGGTTGATGGAGAGCAGATCGTCACGGCTCATGCCGGGCTTGCGCGGCACGCCCGCGGTGACGATGCAGACCTTGGCGCCGTCGAGCGCGTCATAGGAATTGGCGCCGACCAGGTTGGAATCGAAGCCGTCGACCGGCGAGGACTGCGCGACGTCCAGCGCCTTGCCCTGCGGCACGCCCTCGGCAATGTCGAACAGCACGACGTCTCCCAGTTCCTTGAGGCCGACGAGGTGCGCCAGCGTTCCGCCGATCTGTCCGGAGCCAATCAGTGCAATCTTGTCGCGTGCCATGGGAAATCAGTCCTTTGAACTGCTGCAGGAGGGAGGGAAGTCGGTTTGCAAGGGTGGTTATCCCTTTCGAATGATCCATTCAAGTCGCGGCCTGCAAGTCGCGGCCTGCAAGTCGCGGACCTGCCGGATCGGCGGCCTGCCTCGAATTCGATCAGGCATGCCAGCGATCCTGTCATTCCGGGCCGGCGGCATCGAACGCGGAGGTGGCGCCTTACGTCTCCACCAGGCCGGTCGAGGCGCCGCTGGCCGATGAATCCTTCCGGCCGTGGGGCAGCGCCAGATAGGATTCCGAGCTCATCTCGATCAGGCGCGAGGCGGTGCGCTTGAACTCCATCGCCTCGACGCCTTCGTCGGCAAGGTACAGCGACACCGGATCGGCCGCGGCCGACGCCATCAGCTTCACGGCATTGTCATAGAGCGTGTCGATCAGCGAGATGAAGCGCTTGGCGGCGTTGCGCTCGGCGTAGTCCATCACCGGAATGTGGTCGATCAGGATCGTATGGTAGTCATGCGCGAGCCTGAGATAGTCGGACGCGGCAAGCGGCTTCTCGCAAAGATCGGCGAAGCCGAAGCGCGCGACGCCGTGCGATGCGCACGGCACGTGCAGCACGCGCCCCTTGATCGTAATGTCGCGCGGCTTGCACGGCGCGTTGCCGGTCATCTTACGCCAGGCCGCATCGAGCTCGGCGGCGGCGGCGGCATCGTCAGGCACCAGCCACATCTTGACGCCGAACAGTTTCTCCAGCCGGAAGTCGGTGCGCGCATCGAGCCGCAGCACGTCCATGTGATCGGTGATCTGCGCGATGAACGGCAGGAACAGCGCGCGGTTGAGACCGCCCTTGTAGAGATCGTCGGGCGCCACGTTCGACGTCGCGACCACCACCGTGCCGAGTTCGAACAGTCTTGCGAACAGACGCCCGAGGATCATCGCGTCCGCGATGTCGGTGACGTGGAATTCGTCGAAGCAGAGCAGCCAGGCCTCGTCGAAGATCGCCTGCGCGGTGAGCGCGATCACGTCGCCGTCGGCGATCTCGCCGCGCGCGATCTGCTGGCGGTAGCCGTAGATGCGCTCATGGGCCTCGGCCATGAACTCATGGAAATGCGCGCGGCGCTTGTGCTCGACCTGGCTCTGCTGGAAGAACAGATCCATCAGCATGGTCTTGCCGCGGCCGACCTCGCCATGGACGTAGAGCCCGCGCGGCGGTCCGTCGTCCTTGTCACCGCCGAACAGACGGCCGAACAGGCTCTGCTTGCGCTGCGGCTTGTAGCTGGCGAGCCGCTCATCGAGCGCGCCGAACGCTTCGGCGGCGCGCGCCTGCGCCGGATCGGCCTCGATCGCGCCGGAGGCGACCAGGGCCCTGTAGTGACCGAGAAAGGAACTGGGCGAGGTGGACAGCATGAGCCCACCTTACGGCCCTACTGCGCGGCAAATTGCAAGCCGTGAATTTTGGCGATGGGTATGCACTTTCCTCTCCCTCGCCCCGCTCTTGCGGGGAGAGGGTTTGGGGTGAGGGCTGCCTGCGCGTCGGCGGTGAGAGGCGCCCCCGTGGAGGCTCTCTCTCGCCCGGATTACGCGCAGAGCGCGTAGGAATCCTCGACAACGTAGGGCCCGCCGCCGGTCGACGCGCGCGACGAGAACAGCACGAAGCGGTCCGCCATGAAGCTGCGGCTCGGGAAGTAGCCGCGCACGGACAGATAATCCGCGACGTCCTGGCTCGATGCGTCATGCAGACGCGCGAGCGTGACATGTGGCGTAAACTTTCGCCCTTCCGGATCGAGCCCCATCCGCTGCATCATCCGCTCGAGCTCGGCTTGCAACTCGATCAGCGGCCGGCTCGGTTCGACGGAGGCAACAACCGCGCGCGGCTTGCGTCCGCCGAAGCTTGAGAGGCCCTTCAGCTTGACCTCGAACGGTTTGCGGTTCACCCGAAATAGCATCGATGCGATCTCGTTGGCCCAGAGGCCATCGATATCGCCGATGAAGCGCAAGGTGACGTGATAATTTTCGGGATCGATCCAGCGTGCGCCGGGAAGGCCGCCACGCAAGCTGGAGAGGGTTTGGCCGATATCGGCCGGCACTTCCAGTCCAGTGAACAGACGCGGCATCGCTATAATCCTCGATGCAGTGGCGCGGGTTTTGGGAGCCCGTGCCGTCTAACAAACCCCGGTGACGAATCACCGACGTCTCTTTTGTACCCGAGATATATGACTCTGCGAAGCATAAGGCGTTAACAGGTCGTAAACCGACGGAGGACAGCGCGGCGCGCCGCCTGCATTTCAACTGCGTTGCGCCGATAACGTGCCGAGAAATGCCTCCACGGTGGGCAGGATGTTCTTCACGACGATATCCACACCGGCGGCGGTCGGATGCATGCCGTCGGCCTGGTTGAGCTTGGCCTCGGCCGCAACGCCATCGAGAAAGAACGGATACAGCGGCACGCCGAGGGATTTCGAAAGATCAGGATAGATCGCGTTGAACTTCGCCGCATACTCGCTGCCGTAATTCGGCGGCGCGAGCATGCCGCACAGGAGCACGGCGATCCTGCGCGCCTTCAACTTTGTGATGATGTCGGACAGCGCGGCGCGCGTCACCGCGGGATCGACGCCGCGCAACGCATCATTGGCGCCGAGCTCGACGATCACGGCATCGGTTCCGTCGGGCACCGACCAGTCGAGCCGCTCGCGGCCCCCCGAGGTGGTATCGCCGGACACCCCGGCATTGATCATGTCGACCTTTATCCCCTTGACTTCCAAGGCTTTTTGAAGGCGAACCGGAAACGCGGCGCCGGCCGACAGACCATAGCCCGCACTCAAGGAGTCGCCCAGCACCACCATTTTGATAGGCTTCGCCTGGTCCACGGTCTGCGCATTTGCGGCCGTCATCAAGCCCATAAGCAACACGAGTATGTGCACGAAGATTCGCAACCGGCCCTCGACCGCCGCCGCGGAAGTGCCATATGACCGAACCATGGACAGTCTCATCGAATCCTCTTCACTGAACGACGTCGAGCCGGACACCATCTCGGTCAGGAACGTCAACCTCTCGCTCGGCAGCGGTGCGGCACGGGTTCATATCCTCAAAGATATCAGCCTTCGTGTGGCAGCGGGTGAAGCCATCGGCCTGATCGGCCCGTCGGGCTCGGGCAAATCGACCCTGCTGATGGTGATGGCGGGGCTGGAACGTCCTGACAGTGGAGAAGTGGTCGTGGGCGGCACCGCATTCAATGCCCTCGACGAAGATGCGCTGGCGCGCTTCCGCGGCCGCCAGGTCGGCATCGTCTTCCAGTCGTTCCATCTGATCCCGACCATGACGGCACTGGAGAATGTCGCGGTACCGCTCGAGCTCGCCGGCAATGCCGATGCGGCGGCGCGCGCCGCGCAGGAGTTGCAATCGGTCGGTCTCGGCGAGCGGCTGCATCACTATCCGACGCAACTGTCCGGCGGCGAGCAGCAGCGTGTTGCGATCGCGCGCGCGCTCGCGCCCGATCCCGCGATCCTAGTTGCCGACGAACCGACCGGAAATCTCGACGAGACCACAGGCAAGCAGATCGTCGATCTTTTGTTCACCAAGCACGCCGAGCGCGGCATGACGCTGGTGCTGGTGACCCACGACATCGCGCTCGCGCAGCGCTGCGACCGCGTGGTGCGGCTGCGCTCCGGCCGCATCGACAGCCCGCCCGCGACATGAGCATCGCGTCCGAAGTCGCGGTGCAGAGCCGCGCGTCGTCGCTTGCCTTCCGCTACGCGCTGCGCGAGTTGCGCAGCGGCCTGCGCGGCTTCTACGTCTTCATCGCCTGCATCGCGCTCGGCGTGATGGCGATCGCCGGCGTCGGCTCGGTCGCCGCGAGCCTCGGCGACGGGCTGTCGCGCGAGGGTCGCACGCTGCTCGGCGGCGACGTCGCTTTCTCGCTGATCTCGCGCGAGGCGAAGCCTGAGGAGGTCGCGTTCCTGCGCACGCGCGGCGAGGTTTCGGTCGCGACCACTCTCCGTGCGATGGTCCGCAGCAGCGACGCCAGGCTTGCGCTGGTCGAGCTCAAGGCCGTCGACAACAAATATCCGATGCTCGGCGAGCTGACGCTCGAGCCCAACATGCCGCTCGCCGATCTCCTGGCCGAGCGCGACGGCGCGTTTGGCGCGGCGGCCGATTCAACCCTGCTGGCGCGGCTCGATCTGAAGCTCGGCGACCGCGTCACCCTGGGCAGCGCGACCTACCAGATCCGCAGCGTCGTGGTGGCCGAACCGGACAAGCTCGCCGGCGGCGTCGGCCTCGGCCCGCGCTTTCTGGTCAGCGAAGTGAGCCTGCGCGCCACCGACCTGCTGCAACCGGGCAGCCTGGTGCGCTGGATCTACCGGGTGAAGCTGCCCGACGGCGCCAATGACGACCGCGCCACCACCACGCTGATCGACGGCGCGCGCGCCGCGGCGCCAGAGGCGGGCTGGGAGGTCCGCAGCCGCAGCAACGCCTCGCCGCAGCTCGAACGCAGCATCAACCGCTTCACCCAGTTCCTGACCTTGGTCGGCCTCGCCGCATTGCTGGTCGGCGGAGTCGGCGTCGCCAACGCAGTGAAGAGCCACATCGACCGCCGCCGCGACGTCATCGCCGCGTTCAAGGCGCTCGGCGCCACCGGCCGCGACGTCTTCACGATCTATCTCACGCAGGTGGTGGTGCTGGCCGGCATCGGCTCGGTGATCGGCCTTGTGCTCGGAGCCGCGCTGCCGTTCGCGATCGTCGGCCTGTTCGGCAAGCTGCTGCCGCTGCCGGTGGTGCCGGCGCTGCATCCGGCCGAGCTCGCGTTCTCCTTCATCTACGGCCAGCTCACGGCCCTCGCCTTCGGGCTGTGGCCGCTCGGCCGCGTGCACGACGTGCCCGTGGCGGCGCTGTTCCGCGAGACCGTGAACAGCGAGTGGCACCGCCCGCGCTGGAGCTATCTGGCGCTGATGGGCGTGGTGATCGCGCTTTTGATCGCGGTCGCGATCGGGCTCGCTTACGACAAGCGGGTCGCCTCCGTCTTCGTGGTGTCTTCGATCGCCGTGTTCCTGCTGCTGCGCGGCGTCGCCGAGATCCTGATGGCGGTGGCGCGGCGGCTGCCGCGCAGCCGCATGACCATGCTGCGGCTCGCGATCGCCAATATCCACCGGCCCGGCGCGCTGACGCCGTCGGCCGTGCTGTCGCTCGGTCTCGGGCTCGCCGTGCTCGTCACCATCACCCAGATCGACGGCAATCTGCGCCGCCAATTCCTCGCGGCGCTGCCGGATCGCGCGCCGTCGTTCTTCTTCATCGACATCCCCTCCACCGAAGCCGACCAGTTCGGCGCCTATCTCAAGCAGATCTCCCCGCATTCGACCGTCGAGGACGTGCCGATGCTGCGCGGACGGATCGTCGCGGCCCGCGGCGTGAAGGCCGACCAGCTCAAGCCGACGGTCGATTCGGAATGGGTGCTGCAGAGCGACCGCGGTCTGACCTACACCGGTGAGGTTCCCAAGGGCTCCAAGATCGTCGAGGGCGAATGGTGGGGCCCGGACTACAGCGGGCCGCCGCTGGTCTCGATGGAGAAGAAGATCGCCGACGGACTCTCCTTGAAGATCGGCGACGAGATCGTGGTCAACGTGCTCGGCCGCGACATCCGCGCCAAGATCGCCAATCTGCGCAACATCGACTGGCAGGGGCTCGGCATCAACTTCGTGCTGGTGTTCTCGCCGAACGCCTTCAAGGGCGCGCCGCACAGCCATGTCGCGACCCTGACGGAAGCGCATCCCGACGCGGCCAGCGATGCAACCATCATCAAGCAGGTCGCCGATGCCTTTCCGATGGTGACCAGCGTGCGGGTCCGCGAGGCGCTCGAAACGGTCGGCAGCGTGGTCAACAATCTCGTACTGGCGATTCGCGGCGCCAGCGCCGTGACGCTGATCTCGGCGATCCTGGTGCTGGGCGGCGCGCTTGCCGCCGGCCACCGCCACCGCGTCTACGACGCCGTCATTCTCAAGACGCTGGGCGCCACGCGGGTGCGACTGCTCGGCGCCTACGCGCTGGAATACCTGATGATCGGCCTTGCAACTGCCGTGTTCGGGGTGATCGCCGGCTCGATCGCCGCGTGGCTGATCGTCACGCGGCTGATGACGCTGAGCTTCGTCTGGCAGGCCGGCAGCGCGGCGCTGGTCGTGGTCGCGGCGCTCGTCGTCACCGTTGGCCTCGGGCTGGCGGGAACACTGCTCGCGTTGAATCAGAAGCCTGCCTCGGTGCTGCGGAATTTGTGACAATTTGTAGCGGCGCTGGCGCCGCATTTCCCTATAAATCCTTGATTAGAGCGACATTCAGCCGCGCGTGGAAGCTTGCGCGGGATATGGTAGTTTCCCACATGTCAAACGGGTCGGATGGCCGCTTTGATGACATGGAATTAATCTTCCTTAAATCACGCCATCCGAGATAGATTTACGACCGGCGCCGCAAATCCCTTGCGCTACACCGGGACCAACCACGGGAATTCGACCATGTCGGACCTTGACCGCAACTATACTTCTCCCTTCGGCCGGGCCGCCGGGCGCATTGACGCTGTAGCCGTCGACGCCGGTCTGCGCGCCTACATGCTGCGCATCTACAACTACATGAGCATCGGCCTGGCCATCACCGGCCTCGCCGCGCTCGGCGTCTACATGGCAGCCGTCGCCGATCCGTCCAGCGCCGTTGCGCACTTCGGCAAGGTGCCGCTGACGCAGTTCGGTTATGCGATGTTCGTCAGCCCGCTGAAGTGGCTGTTCATCCTCGCACCTCTGGTGATGGTGTTCGTCATCTCGGCCGGCATCAACCGCCTGCAGCCTGCGACCGCCCAACTGCTGTTCTGGGTGTTCTCGGCGCTGATGGGCCTGTCGCTGTCGTCGATCTTCCTGGTGTACACGCACACCTCGATCGTGCGCGTGTTCTTCATCACCGCGGCGACGTTCGGTGCGCTCAGCCTGTACGGCTACACCACCAAGCGTGACATGAGCGGCATGGGCTCGTTCCTGTTCATGGGTCTGATCGGCATCATCATCGCGAGCCTGGTCAACCTGTTCCTGGCGAGTTCGGCGCTGCAGTTCATCGTGTCGGTGGTCGGCGTGCTGGTGTTCGCGGGCCTCACCGCCTGGGACACCCAGCGGCTGAAGAACGACTACATCTACGGCTACGCCTCGCAGGGTGGCGCGATGGCGGAGCGTGCGGCAATCACTGGCGCGCTGTCGCTCTACCTGAACTTCATCAACCTGTTCACGCTGCTGCTGCAGCTGCTCGGCCAGCGCGACTAACCGCTCCGGCGAGCTATTCGATCCGAAGCCCCGGCCACAGGGCCGGGGCTTTTCTTTTGGGCGGGGCAAAAATACTGTCGCGCCATGTCCAATCCGGAAATCAGGTCCACCACCGAGGCAGACCTTGCCTCGATCACGGCGATCTACGCGCAGGCGGTGCGCTTCGGCACCGCGACCTTCGAGCTGGTGCCGCCGGACCTCGCCGAGATGACCCGCCGCTACCACGCGCTGCTGGATGGTGGCTTCCCCTATCTCGTCGCCGTGCTTGATGGTCGCGTGGCCGGTTACGCCTATGCCGGCCCCTACCGGCCGCGGCCGGCCTATCGCTTCACGGTCGAGAACTCGGTCTATCTGGACCCGGCGGCGCACCGTCGCGGCATCGGCCTCAAGCTGTTGCAGCGCCTGATCGCCGAATGCGAGGCGCGCGGCTTCCGGCAGATGATCGCGGTGATCGGCGATTCCGCCAATGCCGGCTCGATCGGGCTGCACCGCCGATGCGGCTTCGGCATGATCGGGACGCATCCGAATGTCGGCCTGAAGTTCGGCCGCTGGCTCGACACCGTGATGATGCAGCGCGCCCTCGGTAAGGCCGAGACGACCGTGCCGGCGGATTAGCGGGGACGCGTAGGCCGGATGAGCGAAGCGACATCCGGGTGCTCGCCACACGGAGGGAGTTGCCCCCGGATGTCGCTTCGCTCATCCGGGCTACGGCAGCAGTGAAGCGGCTACACCAGCGCCAGCTTGCGGTCGATCACGAGCAGCACGCGCTCGAGCTCGTGGCCGCGGCGCAGGATCAGGCCGGTGGCCGAGATCACGCTGTACATGCCCTGCTTGCGCGCGAGCCGCGGATCCTTCTCGATCCGGTAGATCGGCATTTCGGACGCGCGGCGGAACACCGAGAACACGGCGCGGTCCTTCAAGAAGTCGATCGCATAATCGCGCCACTCGCCGTCGGCGACCATGCGGCCGTAGAGATTGAGAATGCGGTTGAGCTCAATCCGGTTGAACGTCACGCGGTTGGCCTGGGGAGCCGCGGTGGCGGGGCGCGCCACCGCGCGGCTCCCGCTCGGATCAGTGTCCTCCGAGATCAAACTCATCGAGCGCCTCCTATCATCCCGCTGACGATCTTCACCCGCAGTCCCCGTTTCGGGATCGTCACGAGAGTGACATGATCGCGCTAAGCGCGGGGAGCCGCAAGGGGGCCATTGGCAACGCGACCACGCGTCGACCCGGCCGGGCGCACCGATCGTCTCGAAAAGCGCTGATCCCTGAAGGGGTCACGGGAACGTTAGCAAGAATCTTATTGCTGCCCCACTTCCGCCCACCGCCCGCCCCGCTGCCCTGCGAAAAGAAAACCCTGCGTTGACCCGGTCCTTTCGGTTCCGGATTCCTCAGCCCCCAGCCCCCCGGGGCCGTCGGGATCGGGTCTGTACGCAAGGGGACAAGATCCCCCACACTGGGCCAACGAAAGTTGGTCCTTTTTGTTTTCGGGACCATCGTTCCCCGACGGCGCGCGACCGATGCGCCCGCACAAGCCAAACTTTCTCGTTACAGATGACGCGATCGCGACTCGCGGCAGGACTCCGCGGTCGATCAAGCACGGCACTTGCCACCCGGCGATCGAGCGTGGGTTCGGTGCACCTCTCCCTTGGGCGCAGCAAATCGGGTGAGGGGTTACGGTCTATCGAGAGAGCAGGAGCCCTCACCCGGCGCTACGCGCCGACCTCTCCCCAGCGGGGAGAGGTGAACCGAGATCGCGGCGTGCCGATTCAAAGCAACTGCTAGTGCAGCGACGTGAACGCCGCGCCGAGCATCGGGCCCGGCTTGTCGCGGTTGCCGTCCTGGACATACACCGCCGCGGCATCGACGCCCTCGCGCGAGATGTTCTCCAGCGGCACGGTCCAGCTTCCGGACGAACCGTTCCAGTCACCGACCTTCAGGAGGTTGCGCACCACATTGTGGTAGGTGATCTCGCGGCCGCGATTCTCGCCGCGCTGGATCTGGATCGGCACCGCCTTCGAGATCGAGCAGATCCAGACTTCGCCACGCGCCGCGCTCGGCGCCTTGGCCGCCGCCACCGAAACATTGATCTGCTTGCCGGTCAGCGTCAACGTCACCGGTACCGACATCACGCCAGTGCTCTTATCGGTGTCCTTGATCGCGCTCTCGATGCTGCCGCGATCGCTGCCGATCACATGCGCCGAGCCGTTGATCACCGCCTGCGGCGTATAGACGTCGCGATCGCCGCGCATGTGCGAATAGGCTTTCTGACGGGCGCTGAAACGGGAATCGGCCAGCGTGTCCTTCCAGCCGAGATAGTCCCAATAGTCGATCGGCATGCTCAGCGCGATGACATTGGGGTCCTTCGCAAGCTCGCCAATGATCTTGTCCGCGGGCGGACAGGACGAGCATCCCTGCGAGGTGAAGAGTTCGACGACAGCACGCGGATCGGCGTGAGCGGGGCGGATGATCGCGACGATTGCGCAGATACCAAGGGCGCTGGACCACCGCGAGATACAATTATAGGCCATCATCGCTGTCATACTGCGAACCAGTCGTGATGATTTCCATCCGTATTTGTACGGAGCATGAAGTTGTGTCCCTTAACTGCGTGCCCCAAAACGCGAGAAAGCGGCCCTTGTCATAGGCCGCCTTCTTTTTGGTCGCTACTCACTAACCGGTGAGGCCCTGATCACAAATCCGCGTTGGCGCATGACCCGGAGATCATGCGCCGACACCGGCCTCAGGCCGCGAGCTTCCGCAGCACGTAATGCAGGATGCCGCCGTTGCGATAGTAGTCGAGCTCGTCGAGCGTATCGATGCGGCAGAGCAGCGGGACGTCCTTCTTGCCCCCGTCGCTGGAGACGATCTCGGCCGTCAGCATCTGGCGCGGCTTCAGATCGCCCTGCAATCCGCGAATCGTGACTTTCTCGTCGCCCTTCAGGCCTAGCGACGACCACGAGGTGCCGTCCTGGAAGGTGAGCGGAAGCACACCCATGCCGACCAGGTTGGAGCGATGGATGCGCTCGAAGCTCTGGCAGATCACCGCGCGCACGCCGAGCAGGCGGGTGCCCTTCGCCGCCCAGTCGCGCGACGAGCCGTTGCCGTATTCGGCGCCGGCAAACACCACCAGCGGCACGCCTTCCGCCTGATACTTCATGGCGGCGTCGTAGATCGACATCTGCTCGCCGTCGGGCCAGTGCTTGGTCAATCCGCCTTCCGGAATATTGCCGTCGGCGCCCTTCAGCATGAAGTTCTTGATGCGGATGTTGGCGAAGGTGCCGCGCATCATCACTTCATGGTTGCCGCGGCGGGTGCCGTACTGGTTGAAGTCGGCGGGACGCACCTGATGCTCGCTCAGGAACTTGCCGGCGGGCGAGGTCAGCTTGATCGAACCCGCCGGCGAGATGTGGTCGGTGGTGATCTTGTCGCCGAACATCGCAAGGATCCGCGCGTCGACCACGTCCTTGATCGGCTCCGGCTCCTTCTTCATGCCTTCGAAGTAGGGCGGGTTCTGCACATAGGTCGAGCTCATGTTCCAGCGATAGGTCTCGCTTTCCGTGGTCTTGATCTTGCGCCAGTTGGTGTCGCCCTTGAACACGTCGGCGTACTTCTTCTTGAAGATCGTCGCGGTGACGTACTTCTTCATGAAGGCGTTGATCTCCTTGGCGGTCGGCCAGATGTCCTTCAGGAACACCGGATTGCCGTCCTTGCCGATGCCGAGCGGCTCGACCGCAAGATCCTTGGTCACGGTGCCGGCGATCGCGTGCGCCACCACCAGCGGCGGCGAGGCGAGATAGTTCGCCTGCACGTCCGGCGAGACGCGGCCTTCGAAGTTGCGGTTGCCCGACAGCACGGCGGCGGCGACGATGCCGTTCTCGTTGATCGACTTCGAAATCTCCTCCGGCAGCGGGCCGGAATTGCCGATGCAGGTGGTGCAGCCGAAGCCGACCAGGTTGAAGCCGACCTTGTCGAGATCGGCCTGCAGGCCGGAATTGGCGAGATACTCCGCCACCACCTGGCTGCCCGGCGCCAGCGAGGTCTTCACCCACGGCTTTGCCTTCAGGCCCTTGGCCGCGGCCTTGCGGGCCAGGAGGCCGGCGCCGATCAGCACGCTCGGATTCGAAGTGTTGGTGCAGGAGGTGATCGCGGCGATCACGACGTCACCATGGCCGAGATCGAAGTCGCGGCCCTCGACGGCGAAGCGCTTTCCTTCACCGTCGGGCTTCTTGTACTCGCTGGCCAGCGCGGTGGCGAAACCGGTCGACACTGCCGGCAGCGCGATGCGGCCCTCGGGACGCTTCGGACCGGCCATCGACGGCACGACGTCGCCGAGGTCGAGGGTGAGCGTGGTGGTGAAGACCGGATCGGCCGACTTCGCGGTGCGGAACAGGCCCTGCGCCTTGGCATAGGACTGCACCAGCTTGACGCGATCGGCCTTGCGGCCCGAGGTCTTCAGGTAATCGATGGTCGCGGCATCGACCGGGAAGAAGCCGCAGGTCGCGCCATACTCGGGCGCCATGTTGCCGATGGTCGCCTTGTCCGCGACCGAGAGATAGTCGAGGCCGGGGCCGAAGAACTCGACGAACTTGCCGACCACGCCAAGCTTGCGCAGCATCTGGGTGACGGTGAGCACGAGGTCGGTCGCGGTGACGCCTTCCTTGAGCTGGCCCTTCAGCTTGAAGCCGACGACCTCCGGCAGCAGCATCGACAGCGGCTGGCCGAGCATGCAGGCTTCCGCCTCGATGCCGCCGACGCCCCAGCCGAGCACGGCGAGGCCGTTGACCATGGTGGTGTGCGAATCGGTGCCGACCAGCGAATCCGGATAGGCGACCTCGAAGGTGCCGGTCTTCCGGCCGACCGTCATCTTCTCCTTCTTGGTCCACACTGTCTGCGCGAGATATTCGAGATTGACCTGGTGGCAGATGCCGGTGCCGGGCGGCACCACCGAGAAGTTCGAGAACGCCTTCTGGCCCCACTTCAGGAACTCGTAGCGCTCCTGGTTCTGCTTGTATTCCTCGACCACGTTCTTGCCGAACGCCTTGTTGTCACCGAAGAAGTTGACGATGACCGAGTGGTCGATGACGAGATCGACCGGCACCAGCGGGTTGATCTTCTCGGCATCACCGCCGAGATTCTGCATCGCGTTGCGCATCGCGGCGAGATCGACCACCGCCGGCACGCCGGTGAAGTCCTGCATCAGCACGCGGGCCGGGCGGAAGGCGATTTCATGCTCGAGCTGGCGCTTCTTCAGCCACTTCGACACCGCGACGATGTCGTCCTTCTTGACGGTGCGGCCGTCTTCGTTGCGCAGCAGGTTCTCCAGCAGAACCTTCATCGAATATGGCAGCTTCGAAATGCCCTTCAGTCCGTTCTTCTCTGCCTGCGGCAGGCTGTAATAGACGTAGGATTTGCCACCGACCTTCAAGGTCTTGCGGCATTTGAAGCTGTCGAGCGAGGTCATGCGAGGAATCCCAATTCTTAGTTTATACCCCGAAAGGGTAGCTAAACACCGGTGGCGCGCTGGCTAGATGGACAAGCCTGGGTGGCTTGCGGCCGCCGATTGTGTGCTGCATCAAGTTCCGGGCTTATAGAACCTTTCTAGAAGCGCCGCCACACCGACGAGCGTGCGCCAGCGTTGCGCGACCCAAAAATTCTCACGCGGTAGCGAAACATTTCAGAGGGCTGTGACAAGGAGAAGCATGCGGCTCTCGGGGCAAAATCTGAAATGCGTGCGCGGCGGGCGCGAGGTGTTTTCCGGGCTGGATTTTGCGGCCGTCTCGGGCGAGGCGCTCGCCATCACCGGCCCCAACGGCGCGGGCAAGACCTCGCTCTTGCGGGTGATCGCCGGGCTGCTGGTGCCGGCCGAGGGACTGGTTGCGCTCGACGGCGGCGATGCCGAGCTGAGCCTGCCCGAACAGGCCCATTATCTCGGCCATCGCGACGCGCTGAAGCCGGCACTTTCCGTGCTGGAGAATCTGTCGTTCTGGCACGAATTCCTCGGCGGCGAGCCGAAGGACACGGCCGGATGCCTGGCGGCCGTGGCGCTCGACCACGCCACGCATCTGCCGGCCGCCTATCTCTCCGCCGGCCAGCGCCGCCGCCTCTCGATCGCGCGCCTGCTCTCGGTGCGGCGGCCGGTCTGGCTGCTGGACGAGCCGACATCGGCGCTCGATGCGGCCGGCCAAGCGCTGTTCGTCGGATTGATGCGAGAGCATCTCGCCGGCGGCGGCATCGTGATTGCGGCGACCCATCTACCGCTCGGGCTCGATGCGCGCGAATTGCGGATGGGAGGCGCGGCATGACCGCGCTCCCCTTCTTGCCGTCATGCGCAAGTCTCACCGTCCCCTCCCCCCTTGCGGGGTCCGAGGCGAGCGAAGCTCGCTCTCGAGGTCAGGGCGAGGGGTGCCACACGACGTGCCCTCTCGATGTGTCCGTCGATCAGCGCCCGGGATTGGCGGAGCAACGCTCTCCTGATTCATCTCGTCCGGAGCCACCCCTTTCCCCCGCCCTGCCCCGCAAGGGGGGAGGGAGCGCAGCAGGTTCGCAGCCACATATTGGCTCCCTCCAGCACAGCGAGCGCTTCGCATGACTGCGCTCGGGGCATTGATCCGCCGCGACATCCGCATCGCGCTGCGTGTCGGCGGCGGAGCGCTGATCGGAGTGCTGTTCTTTCTCACGGTCACCGTGCTGATGCCGTTCGCGGTCGGCCCTGACCTGGCGCTGCTGTCGCGGCTCGGCCCGGCGATCCTCTGGCTCGGTGCGCTACTGGCGAGCCTGCTGACGCTCGATCGCCTGTTCACCGCCGATCACGAGGACGGCTCGCTCGACCTCATCGTGATGAGCCGGACGCCGCTGGAACTGGCCTGCGCCGCCAAGGCGCTGGCGCATTGGCTCGCCGCCGGCCTGCCGCTGATCGTTGCAACCCCGGCGCTCGGCCTCTTGCTCAATCTCGATGGCACCGCGACCCTTGCCGTGGCGCTGACGCTACTGGCGGGAACACCGGCGCTGACCTTCACCGGCATGATCGGCGCGGCGCTGGCGGTGACGTTGCATCGCGGCGGCCTATTGCTCGCGGTGCTGGTGCTACCGCTGTCGATCCCTGTGCTGATCTTCGGCGTTGCGGCCTCGCAGGCGGCCATATCGGGACCCGTATCGTTTGGAACACCGTTCTCGATCCTGTGCGCGCTGTCGCTCGTCAGCCTGGTGATCGGGCCGTTTGCCGCCGCCGCCAGCCTGCGGCACGGGCTGGACTGAAAAGTTGCAGATCAATTCTCGACGAGTGGAGATTGGCCGATTGCCCGCGACACATCAGACGACTATCACGGGTGCCATGACGCTGACCGACCTCGCCAACCCGACCCGATTCCTGGCGCTGACCACGCGGATCCTGCCGTGGCTGGCGGGTGCGACCGCGATCCTGCTGGCGATCGGCCTCTACCAGTCGGCGATGGCGCCGGATGACTACCAGCAGGGCGCCACGGTCAAGATCATGTTCATCCACGTGCCGAATGCGTGGCTGTCGATGTTCGTCTGGGGCGTGATGAGCGTCGCCGCGCTCGGCACGCTGGTGTGGCGGCATCCGCTCGCCGACGTCGCCGCGAAAGCCGCCGCTCCGATCGGCGCCGCCTTCACCTTCCTTGCGCTGGTCACCGGCTCGCTGTGGGGCCGGCCGATGTGGGGCACCTATTGGGAATGGGATGCGCGGCTGACCTCGGTGCTGATCCTGTTCCTGATGTATCTCGGCCTGATGGCGCTGTGGCGCGCGGTCGAGGATCCCTCGCGCGCCGCGCGGGCCGCCGCGGTGCTGACGCTGGTCGGCGCCATCAACATCCCGATCATCAAGTTCTCGGTCGACTGGTGGAACACGCTGCATCAGCCGGCCTCGGTGTTTCGCGCCGGCGGATCGACGCTCGACAAGGCGTTCCTGTGGCCGCTGCTGGTGATGGCGATCGCGTTTTCGCTGCTGTTCATCACCTTGCATCTGGCGGCGATGCGCAACGAGATCCTGCGCCGCCGCGTGCGCAGCCTGCAGATGATGCAGGCCAGCCGCACGAGCGAAGCACGCACCGGCTTGCGTGACGTCACCGCATCAAAAGAAATCGGAGCGGCGTAACGCGATGTCGCTCGGCCCTTACGCGTCCTTCATCGTGACGTCCTACGCGCTGGTGACGGCGGTGGTGCTGCTGCTGATCATCTGGATCATCGCCGACTATCGCCACCAGCAGGCCCGGCTGAAAGAGATCGAGGCCAGCGGCGTGACGCGCCGCTCCGGCCGCAGCGCGGCGGATATTCGATGAGCGAGCAGGTGACCAACAGCCCGCCGCAAGCCCGCCGCCTGCTGGTGGTGCTGCCGCTGGTGATCTTCCTCGCCCTCGCCGGGCTGTTCCTGCTGCGGCTCTATGGCGGCGATCCCTCGAAAATCCCCTCGGCGCTGATCGGCCGGCCGGCGCCGCAGACCGCCCTGCCCGCGCTCGACGGCCTCGCGAAGGACGGCGCGCCGGTGCCCGGCCTCGATCCCGCAGCGTTCAAGGGCAAGGTCTCGGTCGTCAACGTCTGGGCATCGTGGTGCGTGCCCTGCCATGACGAAGCGCCGCTGCTGACCGAGCTCGCCAAGGACAAGCGCTTCCAGATCATCGGCATCAACTACAAGGACTCGCCCGAGAATGCCCGCCGCTTCCTCGGCCGCTACGGCAATCCGTTCGGCATCGTCGGCGTCGACGGCAACGGCCGCGCCTCGATCGAATGGGGCGTCTATGGCGTGCCCGAGACCTTCGTGGTCGGGCGCGAGGGCAAGATCGTCTACAAGCTGGTCGGCCCGGTAACGCCGGACAATGTCAACACCGTGCTGAAGGCCGAGATCGAGAAGGCGCTGGCTGCGGGGACATAAGCCATGCCGCTCACCCTCTCCCCGTCCTTTACGGGAGAGGTCGAAATTCGCGCGAAGCGCAATTTTCGGGTGAGGGCCGTGCGAGCTACTCACCCAACTGCGACTTCGCTCGTGGCGCGAGCCCCTCACCCCAACCCTCTCCCCGCATCCGCCTTCGCCCGAAGGCGGGCTTCGGCGGACAAGAGAGCGGGGCTCATCCCTTCCGCACATCACCCGCATCCGCCTCGCTGGCCTCCAGCGAGGCCGGCTCGAGGTGATAGCGCTTGGTCAGCGGCATCTGGGCGATGGCGAAGATCATGGTGATCGGCGTCACGCCGAACACCTTGAAATTCACCCAGAAATCGGTCGACTGCGTGCGCCAGACGATCTCGTTGAGAACCGCCATGCCGGCGAAGAACAGCGCCCAGCGCAGCGTCAGGATGCGCCAGCCCTGTGGCGTCAGGTTGAACACCTGGTCGAACATGATGGCGATGAAGGAGCGGCCGAACAGCAGCCCGCCGCCGAGCACGGCGGCGAACAGGCCGTAGATGATGGTCGGCTTGACCTTGATGAAGGTCTCGTCGTGCAGCACCAGCGTCAGGGTGCCGAACACCAGCACGATCACGCCGGTCACCAGCGCCATGATCGGCACGTGCCTCGTCACCACATAGGACGCGATCATCGCCGCGACGATTGCCACCATGAAGGCGCCGGTCGCCGCGAACAGATGATATTTTGCATTCACGACAAAGAACACGAGCAACGGCCCGAGTTCGGTGGCGAGCTTGAACAGCGGATGCGGCTGGGTCTTGTCCATCAATTCTCTATCTTGGCTTGAGGCATGACCTGATCCGAAAACCGGACGCCACTTTGCGCTGACGCGGCCCTTCGGGTCGGGGTCATGCCTCGATCCCGGCAATCGCCTTGGCAAAATCCTTCGCGGTGAACGGCGCGAGATCCTCGACGCCTTCGCCGACGCCGATGAAGTGCACCGGCAGCTTGTGCTTCTCGGACAGCGCGACCAGGATGCCGCCGCGCGCGGTGCCGTCGAGCTTGGTCATCACGAGGCCGGTGACGCCTGCCGTACGATGAAACGCCTCGACCTGCGACAGCGCATTTTGTCCCACCGTGGCGTCGAGCACGAGCAGCACCGCATGCGGCGCCGAGGTGTCGACCTTCTTGATGACGCGCACCACCTTCTCGAGCTCGTTCATCAGCTCGGCCTTGTTCTGCAACCGGCCGGCGGTGTCGATCAAGAGCACGTCGCGCTGCTGTTCCTTCGCTGCCGTCAGCGCGCTGAAGGCGAGGCTTGCCGAATCCGAGCCCTGGGCTCCGGCGATGACCGGCGATTTGGTGCGCTCGCCCCAGACCTTGAGCTGCTCGATCGCGGCGGCACGGAACGTGTCGCCGGCGGCGAGCATCACCGTGCGGCCCTCGGCGGCGAATTTCGCAGCGAGCTTGCCGATCGTCGTGGTCTTGCCGGAGCCGTTGACGCCGACGACCAGGATGACGAACGGACGCTTCGACGCATCGATTGCCAGCGGCTTCGCCACTGGTGCCAGCACCTTCTCGACCTCGGTCGCGACCACCGACTTGACCTCGTCCTCGGAGATCGCCTTGTCGTAACGGCCCTTGCCGACGGCATCGGCGATCCGCACCGCAACCTCGGTGCCGAGATCGGCGCGCAGCAGCACATCCTCGATGTCATCGAGCATGGCGCGGTCGAGCTTGCGCTTGATGACGAGATCGGCGACGGCGGTCCCGATCGCACCCGAGGTGCGCTTCAGGCCGCTGGTCAGCCGCTGCCACCAGCTCTTCTTGGGAGGTTCCGCAGTGGTATCGTTCATGGTGGGGGTGTGTTAGCCGTTTCGCCCCACAAACGAAAGTCTCGACGAATTGATCGATGTTCCCTCATTGACCCCAGAACAAATCCAGGCGCGGGTGCTCCACCGCGACGGGCTGATGCTGGTGATCGACAAGCCGGCCGGGCTGCCGGTGCATCGCGGCCCCAAGGGCGGGCCCAATCTCGAGGCATCGTTCGACGCGCTGCGGTTCGGCCTGCCGCGGCCGCCGGTGCTGGCGCATCGGCTGGACAAGGACACGTCCGGCTGCCTCGTCCTGGGACGCCACCGCAAGGCGACCGCCTCGCTCGGGCTGCTGTTCAAGCACGGCAAGATTTCCAAGACCTACTGGACCGTGGTCGAAGGCGGCCCCGCCGAGGACGAAGGCATGATTGACATGCCGCTCGGCCGGCTCAATGCCGAACGCGGCTGGTGGCAGAAGCCCGATCCGGACGGGCAGAAGGCGGTTACCAACTGGAAGGTGCTGGGGCGCGGCAATGGCCTCGCGTGGCTCGCGATGGAGCCGGTCACCGGCCGCACGCACCAACTGCGGGTGCATTCGGCCGCGTCCGGCTGGCCGATCGTCGGCGACAACATCTATGGCAACGGCCCGCGTTTCGGCGAGCCGATCCTGCATCTGCATTCGCGCGAAATCGGCATCCCGATCTCGCGGCATAAGGACCCGGTGCAAGTTGTCGCACCGGCGCCGGAACATATGCGGGAGCGGCTCACGGCCTGCGGCTGGAACGGCGAGTAAACCGCACTTTTACGGACCGTTATCCTTTACCGAACGTTCAGCCCCGTCCTGTAGTCCTGCAAACCGGCTTTAGAAAAGCGCCGCGACGGGCTCAGGACGAGCAATGCAGAATGCCGGACAAGCCATTGTCGACGAGGTCGAAGCAGCGATCCGCGCTGGTTCGCCCGAAAAGTGCATGGCGACGGCCAAGCGCGTCACCAATCTGTTCCTCACCTCCGCCGGCAGCTTCAACGCCGAGCAGATCGAGCTGTTCGACAATGTGCTCGAGCGGCTGGTCAAGACCATCGAGCTGCGCGCGCTCGCCGATCTCAGCGCCCGGATGGCGCTTGCGGAGATCAGCGAGCAACTGGCGCCGGTGGCGCAGGCGCCGCCCGCGCTGGTTCGCCGCCTTGCCAGCAATGACGAGATCCGGATCGCGCGGCCGATGCTGCAGGAATCCTCGCGGCTGAGCGAGGAGGATCTGGTCGGGATCGCGCGGACCAAGAGCGAGCAGCATCTGCTCGCCATTGCCGGCCGCTGGTGGCTGAAGGAGGCCGTCACCGACGCGCTGCTGGCGCGCCGTTTCACCCGCGTGAGCCGGCGGGTGGTCGGCAATCCCGGCGCCAAAGTGTCGGCGAGCGGCTTCGTCGTCATCCTCGCCCAGGCGGAACACGATCCGGACCTTGCCGTCGAGACCGGCATCCGCGCCGACCTGCCGTCGGAGCTCCGCCTGCAACTGCTGCATGATGCGACCGAAGAGGTTCGCAGCCGGCTGCTGGAACGCGCGCCGCCGCATCTGTTCGAGGAAATCCGCCATGCGATTGCCGCGGTCGCGGCCGGCGTCGAGCGCGACATGTCGCGGGTCCGCGACTTCACGGCGGCGAAGCGGTACGTCGCGAAGCTCAGGGAGCGCGGCGAGCTTGAGGCCGCCCTGCTCACCTTCGCCAGGCAGCGCAAATACGAGGAGACGGTGGTTGCTCTGGCCTATCTCGCGCAATCGAGCATCGAGGTAATCCGACCTTTGATGCAAAGCCTGCGCAGCGAAGGCCTGCTGGTGCCCTGCCGCTTCGCCGGGCTGAGCTGGGAGACCACCGCGGCGATCATGGAATGCCGCTATTCCACCGGCACCATGGGACCGACCGAGCTGGCCAACGCCAAGAGCCAGTATGCGAGATTGACGCGCGACAACGCCGACCGCCTGTTACGCTTCTGGCAAGTCCGCGCAACGCAATCGCCGCCGCCCAGCAAGCGCTAGGGTTCGCTACCAATTCAGACGGTGAGACGCTCGCCATCATGGCCGGCGACGACGCGCCGCCGCACCATGCCGGGCGTATCGTCGCTGATCACCACCGGCAGGAAATGCTCTGTGCGGCCCTGCCTGTCGCTCTCGATCAGCACGTCGCGTGTCGCACCCACTTCCGCTGCGAGCCGCCGCCGCAGCGCCGCTTCACCCGCCGCTCGCAGACGTTTGGCGCGCTCTCTGATCGCGCCGCCTGCAACCTGCGGCATCCGCGCGGCCGGCGTTCCAGGGCGCTTCGAGTAGGGAAACACATGCAGGAAGGTTAGATCGCACGCCTCGACCAGATCGAGCGAGCGCGCGAACATCTCCTCGGTCTCGGTCGGAAAGCCCGCGATGATGTCGGCGCCGAGCGCGATGTCCGGCCGCAGCCGGCGCACCTGCGCACAGAACTCGATCGCGTCCTGCCGCGAGTGCCGGCGCTTCATCCGCTTCAGGATCATGTCGTCGCCGGACTGCAACGACAGATGCAGATGCGGCATCAGCCGCGCGTCGTCGGCGATGACATCGAGCAGGTCGCGGTCCGCCTCGATCGAATCGATCGATGAGATGCGCAGCCGCTTCAATTCGGGCACATGGCGCAGGATCTGCTGGGTCAACTGGCCGAGCTTCGGTGTGCCAGGCAGATCGGCGCCGTAGCTGGTGAGATCGACGCCGGTCAGCACGATCTCGGCATGGCCGCGCTCGACCAGCGTGCGGACCTGATCGACCACCGCACCCATCGGCACCGAGCGCGAATTGCCGCGGCCGTAAGGAATGATGCAGAAGGTGCAGCGATGGTCGCAGCCGTTCTGCACCTGGACGAACACCCGCGGCAGGCCGCGCTCGAAGCCGTCGACGAGATGCGGCGCCATCTCGGTCACCGCCATGATGTCGGCGACGGCGACCTTCTCGCTGGCACCGATGTCGAACGCCGTGCGCGTCGCCCGCCAGGCCTCGCCGCGCATCTTCTCGTCGTTGCCGACGACGCGGTCGACCTCGGCCATCTCCGCAAACATTTCGGCTTGCGTCTGTGCGGCGCAGCCGGTGACGACGATACGCGCGGCAGGGCGCTCGCGCTTCAGCTTGCGGATCGACTGCCGGGCCTGTGCCACCGCCTCATTGGTGACGGCGCAACTGTTGATGACGATGGTGTCGGCGAGGCCAGCCTGCTCGGCCTCGCGCCGGATCACTTCGGATTCGAACGTGTTGAGGCGGCAGCCAAAGGTGACGACATCGACGCCCATGAGCAATCCCGAGCCCGGTCAGGCGACGCTGGCGAACAGCGCCGGATCGAAACGTCCCTCATATTCGAAGTCGGCGGTGCCGGTCATCAGCACGTGATCGTCGCGCTCGCGCCACTCGATGCCAAGCTTGCCGCCGGGCAGCGTCATCTCGACGATGCGGTTGGCGCGCTTCAGTCGCGCCGCAGCGACCGCCGTCGCACAGGCCGCCGAGCCGCAGGCCCTGGTCAGCCCGGCGCCACGCTCCCAGGTCCGCATCGTGATGTGGTCGCGATCGACGATATGGGCCAGCGTGATGTTGGCGCGCTCCGGGAAGATCGGATGATTTTCCAGCAGCGGCCCGAAGCGTTCGAGATCGTAGACCGCGACGTCATCGACCCAGAAGATCGCGTGCGGATTGCCCATCGAAACCACCGACGGCGAATGCAGCACCGGATTGTCGATCGGCCCGACCTGCAGCTCGATGTAGCGGGTGTCGCGGAATTCCTCGGCCAGCGGAATATCCTTCCAGCCGAACTTCGGCGCGCCCATGTCGACGGTGTAGAGATCGGGCGCCGGTCCCTGCCAGCAATTGAGCAGGCCGGCACGGGTCTCGAAGGTCGCCGTGGTCTGACCGGTCTTCTCGAAGATCCGCCGCACCACGCAGCGCATGCCGTTGCCGCAGGCACCGGCTTCCGAACCGTCGTTGTTGTAGATCTTGATGAACGCCTCGGTGCCGTCGAGCCGCGGCGGCTGGAGTACCATCAGCTGGTCGTAGGGCACGCCGGCGGGCGAGGCCATCGCGCGCGCCTCCTCCGGCGTCACAGACGCCCTGGAATCGCGCAGGTCGATGACGACGATCTCGTTGCCGATGCCGTTCATCTTGGCGAATGCGTGATTGGCGAGCGCGCTCATCGATTTTCCCAATTTCTGCCCGGTTATATGGCGAGTGGTAGCGCATTGGCCAGTCTCAATGGCCGCATGACGCATCTGTCATGGGACGAAAGCAGAACTTGCGTGTTAGGACTATCGCGCCTCGCGGACCGTGCGCCGGGACAGCTCAAGCGGCCGTTTTGAGGTTGGGGATGGAGAATACCGAATGAACCGCATCAGCACGTTCCGCGCGGCCCTGGTCGCTATGTCTATGGCCGCAATGGCACTGGCAGGCCCGGCATCCGCCCAATCGCCGACGGCGACGCCCTCGCCTGCACCCGCGGCAAGCCCGACGCCCGCGCCCGCAGCAACGCCGACCCCGGTGCCGCCGCCGGCCGAAACCAAATCGCCGGCGGACAGCCCGGCCGCATCCCAGACCCCGACCCCGCCGCCGGCCGCGCCGGTGCAGGCCGCCGACCCCTTTGGCGAGCCATTCACGCTAGAGCCGAAGAAGGTCGTGATGCTGAAGGGCAACGCCAATTGGGATTCGGCGTTCGATGCCCTGATCGAGGCGTTCAAGCAGCTCACCGCGCAGCTCGCCAAGGAGAACGTCAAGCCCTCAGGCAATCCGATGATCGTGTACACCTCGACCGACGATACCGGCTTCACCTTCATCGCCGAATTCCCGGTCGATCAGGACGTCAAGAACCTCGGCAAGAGCATGAGCATAGGCACTTCGCCGGACGGCAAGGCGCTGAAATTCGTCCATCGCGGCTCCTACGACAACATGGACAACACCTATGAGGCGATCACCAATCACCTCGACGACAAGAAACTCGAGGCTAAGGACACCTTCATCGAGGAATACATCACCGACCCGCTGAAGACCGCGGAAGACAAGCTGGTGATCAACGTTTACGTGCCACTGAAATGAGAGCCATGAAACTGACCCTGCCGCTCGCCTCCCTCGCCCTCTGTTTGCTCGCCGCACCGGCGCTCGCGCAGGTGCCGCCGCCGGCGATTTCCGTCACCGGCGAAGCCACCGTCTCGGTGGCGCCTGACCAGGCCGTGATCGACGGCGGCGTGACATCGGATGCGAAGACCGCGCGCGAGGCGGCCGAAGCCAACAACGCGGCGATGGCGAAAGTGCTGGCCGCGCTGAAGGGCGCCGGCCTCGACGACAAGGACATCCAGACCTCGCGGCTGTCGCTGCAGCCGAAATATGCGCCCGATCGCGCGGGCGGCGGCCCGGCCGCGATCAACGGCTACCGCGCCAGCAACCGCGTCACCATCAAGGTGCGCGACGTCGCCAAGGTCGCCGGCGTGATCGACACGCTGGTCGGCGCCGGCGCCAACGAGATCGGCGGCATCAACTTCGTGGTGTCGCAGGCTTCCAAGGTGCTCGACGAGGCGCGCGAAAAGGCGGTGGCCGACGCCCGCCGCAAGGCGGAGATCTACGCCAAGGCCGCCGGCGTCACGCTCGGCGATCCCCTCAGCGTTTCCGAGGAAGGCAGCGCGCCGGTGCCGATGTATCGCAGCAAGATGGCCGCGCCGATGGCGGCGAGCGGCGCGCCGGTCGCACAGGGCGAGGAAACGCTGTCGGTGACGGTGAGCGTGTCCTGGGCGATCAGGCCCAAGCAATAAATCACGGCGTCGTCCCTGCGAAAGTAGGGACCATAACCACAGGGACGACAGCATTCTAAATCTCGAACACCTGGCCGGGCTTCAACGTCAAGAATCTTTCGCGCGGCACCTTGGCGGCATCCAGCGCCTCGCCGAGCGCGATCACCGGCGCGTCGATCGCCTCATCGGTCAGTTGGAACGTGCCGTGGTGATGCGCCAGCGCTTGCGCGGCGCCGCAATCGGCCAGCGCCTTCACCGCGTCTTCCGGATTCATGTGCTGATCGCGCATGAACCAACGCGGCTCGTAGGCGCCGATCGGCAGGATCGCGAGGCGCAGCGGGCCGTGCGCCTCGGCGACGCGGCGGAAATGCACGCCGTTGCCGTAGCCGGAATCGCAGACGATGTAGAGCTTGCCGGCCGGCGTCTCCAGCACGAAGCTCGCCCACAGCGCCTTGTTGCGGTCGAACAACCCGCGCGCGGACCAGTGCCGCGTCGGCACCAGCGTCACGGCAAGACCACCTCCGAGCTCGACGCGCTGATGCCAGTCGAATGCCTCGGCCTTGATCGCGTCGTCCGCCGCGCGCATCGTCACATCATTGCCGAGCGGCGTGACCACGCGCGGCGCTGACGTCGCAGCGAGCTTCGACAGCGTCGCGACGTCGAGGTGGTCGTAGTGACCGTGCGAGACCAGCACGACATCGATCATCGGCAGCTTCTCGAACGCGATGCCGGGATCGTTGTGCCGCATCGGTCCGGCGAAGCTGAACGGCGAGACGCGCATCGACCAGACCGGATCGACGAGGATGTTGAGGCCCGCGGTCTGGATCAGCCAGCTCGCATGGCCGACGAACGACAGCCGCACCCCGCTGCCGTCGACCCGCGGCGGCGGCGTATCGGCGTAGGGACTCGGAACCCAGTCCGGCCAGGCCGACCGCTTGCGGCCGCCGCCGAACTGCCAGCGCAGCACCTCGCCGAGCGATTTCGGCGGCGATCCGTCCGGATCGAAGAAGTGCCGGCCGTCAAAATGATCGGAGACGGGACCGTCATAGGTTTTCATGGATGACATCCAGATCGAGGGCACGCCGATCGCTGCGGCGGCTCCGGCCAGGGTTGCGAGGATACGGCGGCGGGTGACGGGCAAGCGGGTTCCAGAACAGGAGGCAGGCTCCGGTTATATGGGTGGCCCTGCCGGATTCGGAACTTCTACAGCAAAACCTCGCAAATTCAGTGTCTTAGGGGTCGAGCCGGAAAGACTGCCGCCAAACTTGCCTTGACTTTCCGGCCCCCGCAGCGTTTAAGGCGGCCACTTTCTCGGAAAGATCCGTCTTTTCGACCCGCCGACCGGTCCTGGAGGCCGGAGGCCAACGCCCGACAGCGCGATGCGCCCTCGGGCGCGAAAGTGTTTGGACCATCGTCTTGGCTCGTTACCAAGGCAAACTATCTGGTCATCACCCGCGAAAGCGGGTGATCCAGTATTCCAGAGGCAGCTGGCTTGAACCGATGAGCCGCGGCGTACTGGATACCCCGCTTTCGCTGGGTATGACGGCAAGTGAACGAGGCGAGTGCCTGCGGGCGCAACGAAGGACAACGGCATTGTTCGACAATCTGTCGGAACGGCTTGGTGGCATTCTCGATCGTCTGACGGGGCGCGGCGCGCTGACCGAGAAGGACGTCGATGCCGCGATGCGCGAGGTGCGTCGCGCGCTGCTCGAGGCCGACGTCGCGCTCGAAGTGGTCCGCAGCTTCACCGAACGGGTCCGCGAGCAGGCGATCGGCGCCACCGTCGTCAAGTCGGTGACGCCGGGCCAGATGGTGGTCAAGATCGTCCATGACGAGCTCGTCACGACGCTCGGCTCCGATGGCCAGACCATCGACATCAATTCCGTGCCGCCGGTGCCGATCATGATGGTCGGCCTGCAGGGCTCCGGCAAAACCACTACCACCGCAAAGCTCGCGCGGCGTATGGTCCAGCGCGACAAGCGCAAGGTGCTGATGGCCTCGCTCGACGTCTATCGCCCGGCGGCGATGGAGCAGCTCGCGGTGCTCGGCCGCGACCTCGACATTCCGACCTTGCCGATCGTCGCCGGCCAGATGCCGCCGCAGATCGCAAGGCGCGCGCTGGAGGCCGGTAAGCTCGGCGGCTACGACGTCGTGCTGCTCGACACCGCCGGCCGCACCACGCTCGACGAAGACATGATGAAGGAGGCGGCCGACATCAAAGCCGCCGCCAACCCGCACGAAGTGCTGCTGGTCGCGGACAGCCTCACCGGCCAGGACGCGGTCAACCTCGCGCGCTCGTTCGACCAGCGCGTCGGCCTCACCGGCATCGTGCTCACGCGCGTCGACGGCGATGGCCGCGGCGGCGCGGCGCTATCCATGCGCGCGGTCACCGGCAAGCCGATCAAGCTGATCGGCACCGGCGAAAAGACCGATGCGCTGGAAGACTTCCATCCGAGCCGGATCGCCGGCCGCATCCTCGGCATGGGCGACGTGGTCTCGCTGGTCGAGAAGGCCGCGGCGAATATCGATGCCGAGAAGGCCGCGCGCACCGCCGAGCGCATGCGCAAGGGCCAGTTCGACCTCAACGACATGCGCGAGCAGTTGCAGCAGATGGCGAACATGGGCGGCATCGGCGGCCTGATGGGCATGATGCCCGGCATCGCCAAGATGAAGAACCAGATCGCCGCCGCCGGCATCGACGACAAAATCCTGAAGCGCCAGGTCGCGATCATCGATTCGATGACGCGGCAGGAGCGCAAGAACCCGGACATTCTGAAAGCGAGCCGCAAGAAGCGCATCGCCGCGGGCTCCGGCCAGAACGTCGAACAGGTCAACAAGCTCTTGAAGATGCACCGGAACATGGCCGACATGATGAAGGCCATGGGAAGCGGCAAGCGCGGCCCGCTGGCCGGCATTGCGCAGGCGATGGGCTTTGGCGGCGGCATGAAGCCGCCGTCGGCGGAAGAGATGAAGGCGCTGGCCGAGAAGATGCAGGGCGGCGCCGGCGCCGGCCTGCCCAATCTGCCGAAGGATCTTCCGCCCGGCTTGCGCGGCGGCCTGCCGAACGTGCCGGGGCTCACCGGTCTTTCCGGGAAGCCGATGCTGCCGGGCCTCGGCGGCTTCCCGGGCAAGAAGAAATGAGGAAGCTTGCTCGCTGTCTCCCTCTCGTCATTCCGGGACTCGCCTCTTGGCGCGGGCCCGGAATCCATACTCCCGGTCGTGGTTATGGATTCCGGGCTCGCTCGCTGCGCTCGCGCCCCGGAATGACGAGCTAACTGAACCTCTACCGATCAAACAACTTACTTAGGAGAACTGAATGTCCGTTGTGATCCGCCTTGCTCGCGCAGGCACCAAGAAGCGTCCGGTCTATCACGTCGTCGTCGCCGACTCGCGCTTCCCGCGCGATGGCCGCTTCATCGAGCGTCTCGGCCACTTCAACCCGCTGCTGCCGAAGGACAGCGAGGCCCGCCTCAAGCTCGACATGGACAAGGTGAAGGCCTGGCTCGCCAAGGGCGCGCAGCCGTCGGACCGCGTGACCCGCTTCCTCGATGCCGCCGGCGTCAAGAAGCGCACCCCGCGCAACAACCCCGAGAAGGCCGTGCCGCGCAAGGAACGCAAGGCGCAGGCCGAAGCCGCCGCCAAGGCGTAAGCTGAGCGGCTGCTGCGGTGGCTGCGCCGGTCTGTGTCGCCCGTATCGGCGCTGCGCATGGCGTGCGCGGCGCCGTCAGGCTGTGGACCTTCACCGAAGACCCGCTGGCCGTGAAGGATTACGGCCCGCTGATAACCAGGGACGGCAAGCGCCAGTTCGAGGTCACGCATGTCCGCGAAGCCAAGGATCACCTGGTGGTGACGCTGAAAGGCGTCGCCACGCGCGATGATGCCGAGCGCCTCAACGGCCTCGAGCTTTACGTGCCGCGCGACCGGCTGCCGGACACCGACGACGGCGAATACTACCACACCGACCTGATCGGGCTCGCCGCGGTGACGACGGCCGAGCAGCCGCTCGGCAAGGTGATCGCGATCCATAATTTCGGCGCCGGCGACATCATCGAGATCGCCCCGCCGCAGGGCGCGACGATGCTGCTGCCCTTCACCAACGCCGTGGTGCCATCAGTCGATCTCGCCGCCGGCCGCGTCGTGATCGAGCTGCCGCAGGAGATCGAGGGCGACGATCCGTCGGCGGCGTAATCGACCGAAACTCGTAGCGCTGATAAAGCCAACGGGTCGCGCTAACGCGCGCCCGATAACAGTCTCCGCGAAATCCGGACTATCTATCCGCGGTTACAGCGGCCCCGGATTGCGCTTCGCTCCATCCGGGCTACGTAAGCGGTGACGGTGACGGAGCATCCCAATGACAAGCACGCACAAGGCCTGGCGGCTGCACGCCCACAATGATCTTCGTTTCGAAGATGTCGCAACGCCTAAACCGGCACCCGATGGCGTCATCGTCCGGATCGAAGCCGGCATGGTGCTGTCCTACACCGACAGACTGCTGTCGGGCGCGCTGCCCTACAGCCTGCCGCCGATGCCGTTCGTGCCCGGCACCAACGCGATCGCGCGTGTCGTCGCCGCCGGAGAGAACGTCACTCATGTCAGGAGCGGCGACCGCGTCTTCCTGAGCCCGCATCTGCGCGGCGACGTGCCGGATCGCGATCCGCCGCAGATCCTGATCGGCCTGACCGCCACTGTGACGACGCCGGAGGCGCTGGCGTTGCAGGCGCGCTGGCGCGACGGCGTCTTCGCCGAGATCGCGCACTGGCCGGCGGCCTGCGTCACACCATTGGCCAATCTCGATGACAGGCCGGCGAGCGAGCTGATCGGACTGGCCAAGCTGATCGTGCCGTTCGGCGGGCTGCAGCGCTCTGGCCTGCGCGGCGGGCAGACCATCATCATCAACGGCGCCACCGGCTATTTTGGCTCCGGCGGCGTGATGCTCGCGGTCGCGATGGGCGCCGGCCGCGTCGTCGCCGCCGGCCGCAAGCAGGCCGCGCTCGAGCAATTGCGCGATGCGTTCGGCCCGCGCGTGGTTCCGGCCGTCGTCACCGGCGATCCGGCGAGCGACCAGCCGATCATCCGCCGCGCCGCCGGCGGCAGCGCCGACGTCGCGCTCGACCTGCTCGGCGCCGCCAAGAGCACCTCGACCACGCTGTCCTGTCTGCGCGCGCTGCGGCGTGGCGGGCGGATGGTGCTGATGGGCAGCGCCGAGGTGCCGCTCGAACTGTCGTTCCGCGAGATGCTGGCCAACGACTGGGAGGTGGTCGGGCAGTTCATGTACGATCGCACGGCGCCGGGCCAGCTCGCGACGCTGGCGGCCGAGGGCCTGCTCGACCTCTCCAAGATCAACGTCGCGGCGTTCAAGCTCGGCGACTTCCGCCGCGCCGTGGATGCCGCCGCCATGATGCAAAGCCTCGACCTCACGGCCGTGGTGCCGTAACCAGAGGCCATGACATCCGAGCCGACATCCTGGCGGGCGACCGTGCTGACGCTGTTTCCGGACATGTTTCCGGGGCCGCTCGGCGTGAGTCTGGCCGGCAAGGCGCTGGCCGGCGGCCTCTGGTCACTGGAGGCGCGCGACATCCGGGCGTCGGCGACCGACAAGCACCGCAGCGTCGACGACACGCCGGCCGGCGGCGGCCCGGGCATGGTGCTGCGCGCCGACGTGCTGGCCGCCGCGATCGACGCCGCCGGCATTGCCCCCGGGCGCCCCCGCCTCCTGATGAGCCCGCGCGGACGGCCATTGACCCAGGCGCAGGTCATCGAACTCGCGGCCGGGCCCGGCCCGCTGATCGTCTGCGGCCGCTTCGAGGGCATCGACCAGCGGGTGATCGAGGCCCGCTCGCTGGAGGAGGTCTCGATCGGCGATTATGTGCTGTCCGGCGGCGAAATCGCCGCGATGGCGCTGATCGACGCCTGCGTCCGGCTGCTGCCGGGGGTGATGGGCAAACAGGCCTCCGGAACCGAGGAAAGCTTCTCCGAAGGACTACTGGAATACCCGCAATATACCCGTCCGCAGGACTTCGAGGGCAGGCAGATCCCGGAAATCCTGATATCGGGTGACCACGCCAAGGTTGCGGCCTGGCGGCTGGCGCAGTCCGAGGCGCTGACGGCGGCCCGGCGCCCCGACCTGTGGGCCCGAAAATCCGGCCAAAAAGCGCCGCGGGGCGGTACAAAAAACACGACAGACGGGTGACAAACCCGCGGCTTTGCCGTATAGCAGCGCCCAAATCCGCACACGCGCAGGATAGAAGGACGTTTGCGCAGCCCGCGCAGGCTGGGCGCGCCGCCGATGGAGAATTTCAGATGAACCTGATTCAGCAGCTCGAAAAAGAGCAGTTCGACAAGCTCGCCGCCACCAAGACCATTCCGGAATTCGGCCCCGGCGACACCGTGATCGTCAACGTCAAGGTGGTCGAAGGCGAACGCACCCGCGTGCAGGCCTATGAAGGCGTCTGCATCGGCCGCTCCGGCCACGGCCTCAACGAGAGCTTCACCGTCCGCAAGATCTCCTACGGCGAAGGCGTCGAGCGCGTGTTCCCGGTGATGTCGCCGATGATCGACTCGATCAAGGTGGTCCGCCGCGGCAAGGTCCGTCGCGCCAAGCTCTATTACCTGCGCAGCCTGCGCGGCAAGTCGGCCCGCATCGTCGAGAAGCAGGACCGTCAGGCCGCCGTCGGCGAGTAATCCATTCCGAAGCGGAATGCGACCGAAAGCGCGGGGACCTGCCCCGCGCTTTTTTGTTGCGGCATACCTATCTCACGTAGAGGCCCGCACATCGATCGATTGTCGCGGGCGCGAGCCCTGTGTTAGAAATTTAGAATGGTTCCGGATCAAGTCAGCCAGCCCTGCCAGCGCGTCGTGATCGACGATCGCTCGCGGCTGCCCGGCCGGTTCTTCGGACGCTTTGCGACGTCGGCGACGTCAGAGCTTACGCACGCAGCGTAACGCTGCCCGGACGCCTTCGCCTGCCCGCGCGCCGACCGCGCTCAACGCCATTCACCACCGAATTTCTTCTGGAGCTCAAGCTCATGTCCAAACCGACCACGCTGTACGACAAGATCTGGAACGACCATCTGGTGCACGAAGCCGAGGACGGCACCTGCCTGCTCTACATCGATCGCCATCTGGTGCACGAGGTGACCTCGCCGCAGGCGTTCGAAGGCCTGCGCGCCGCCGGCCGCAAGGTGCACGCACCGGAGAAGACGCTCGCCGTCGTCGACCACAACATCCCGACCACCGACCGTTCGAAGCCGAATCCCGATCCTGAAAGCATCGAGCAGATGCGGGTGATGGCAGAGAACGCCAAGGAATTCGGCATCGAGTATTACAACGAGTTCGACAAGCGCCAGGGCATCGTCCACGTCATCGGCCCCGAGCAGGGTTTCACGCTGCCCGGCACCACCATCGTCTGCGGTGACAGCCACACTTCGACGCACGGCGCGTTCGGCGCGCTCGCTCACGGCATCGGCACCTCGGAGGTCGAGCACGTGCTGGCGACGCAGACGCTGATCCAGAAGAAGGCCAAGAACATGCGCGCGGTGGTCGACGGCAAGCTGCCGGACGGCGTCACCGGCAAGGACATCATCCTGGCGATCATCGGCGAGATCGGCACCGCCGGCGGCACCGGCTACGTGCTGGAATATGCCGGCGAGGCGATCCGTGCGCTCTCGATGGAAGGCCGCATGACGGTCTGCAACATGTCGATCGAAGGCGGCGCGCGCGCCGGTCTGGTCGCGCCCGACCAGAAGGCGTTCGACTTCCTGCGCGGCCGGCCGAAGGCACCGAAGGGCGCCGCCTGGGACGCCGCGATGCGCTACTGGGAGACGCTGCGCTCCGACGAGGGCGCGCATTTCGATCACGAGATCCGGCTCGACGCGGCCAAGCTGCCGCCGATCGTCACCTGGGGCACCAGCCCCGAGGACGTCATCTCGGTGACTGGCTACGTGCCCGACCCCGACAAGATCGAGGACGAGGCCAAGCGCCTCTCCAAGCACCGCGCGCTGAAATACATGGGCCTGACCGCGGGGACGAAGATCACCGACATCAAGCTCGACCGCGTCTTCATCGGCTCCTGCACCAACGGCCGCATCGAGGACCTGCGCGCCGCGGCGAAGATCGCCGAGGGCAAGACCGTCAACGCCAATGTCAACGCGATGATCGTGCCGGGCTCGGGCATCGTGAAGGAGCAGGCGGAAGCCGAAGGCCTCGACAAGATCTTCATTGCGGCCGGCTTCGACTGGCGCGAGCCGGGCTGCTCGATGTGCCTTGCGATGAACCCGGACAAGCTGAAGCCGGAAGAGCGCTGCGCCTCGACCTCGAACCGCAACTTCGAGGGCCGCCAGGGCTTCAAGGGCCGCACCCATCTGGTGTCGCCCGCGATGGCCGCCGCCGCCGCGATCGCCGGCCACTTCGTCGACGTGCGCGACTGGCGGTAGTTGTCGGAGCAGTTCGCTCGAAAACGCTGCGGCTCTTGTCTCAAGCTCGAGCCGTTGCGGAAACGGGTCGTTAACGGCCGGCACGCACACTGGCCCTTGCGAATTCAAGTCTCGCGAGGAGCCGGCCGTGGCGGACAAGTCCGATTTCGTCGATATGATCAGCGAGGCGACGCGGCAGAAGCGCCGCCGCGCGGCGCCGCGCATCGTCGATCCGCTGCCGGTCGTGAAGGAGACCTCGCGCCTCAGCCACTGGCCGCCGGAGCGCTGGACACAGTGGCGGCTGGAAAACCTGACGCCGTGGAAGGTCAAGCCCTGGAAGCTCACCGACCGGGATTAGGCCTGCACGGCATGGACCGAACAAACGGGCGCCGTTTGGCGCCCGCTGTCATTTCCGCCCTTACCAATAGCCGTAGGGCCGGTAGTAGTGATGGCGGTACCACGGCCGGCAGATTCGGCGCGGCCCGTAATAGGTCCAGATCACCCGGCAGCGGCGATGGTGATAGTAGGCCGGGTAGTAATAGGACGGCGTGTAGAAGAAGCGCCGGTGATGGTAGTGCCGGCGGAAATGCGGCCGGTAGGCGTAGCGATAGCCGCCGCCATAGAAGCGGTGGTAGCCACCGTAATGGCGATGGAACCCGCCATGGCGAAAGCCGCCGTGGAAGGCGGGCGCGATGCGGACGCCGCCGCCATGGAAGCCGCGGAAGCCTCCACCGTGGAAACCTCGGAAGCCTCCACCGTGCATCCCGCCGCCGTGGAATCCGCCGCCGCGGAAACCACCGCCGTGAAAACCACCGCCGCCGCGGAAACCTCCACCACCATGGAAGCCGCCTCCGCCGCCGGGACCATGGCGGGCCTGCGTCGTGATCGCGTCGCTTGCGTGCTTCGCCGCAGGCACCGCGCCCGGGGTCATGGGCGACAATGCTTCGGCGCGCTGCTGCGAGGCGATCGACAGCGCGACGATCGCGGCCGCCGCGACGCCGACGCGGCGCAGCCCGCGTCCCAGATAGCTCTCGTTCATTTCTCAACCTCCCTGACAACGACAATGAGAACCGCGCTGCACAGCAGCTGGCTTCACGCGTTCATTGCAGTCGCTCCCGGCATGACGCTAGAAAGGCCGAAGTGAATGCGCCATGAACACGCAAGAGGTGCGACGAAACGTCCGGAAGGAACCGTCGTGACGGTCGATGTCATCGTGCATCTCACGGTGACGGTGATAGCGTCGTGATGAGCGGTCTCACCACGCCGTCGTCCTGGCGAAAGCCAGGACCCATAACCACCGAATTTGATTGAGAGCGGGATTGCGGCCCAACGTCACGCAACAACCAGCTGCTGGGGTAATGGGGCCTAGCTTTCGCCAGGACGACGTTGAATATCCGGCGCCGCTCGCGAGTCATACACTCACATGCTCTCAAGATGACCGACCACTCGCAGCTTCGATCAATCGGAGCTGCTCGCTTCTCTCACGTCATGCGCAACACGCATCGCGTGCGCGATCAGAATGGGCCGAACCCGAAGCCGAACGTGAATGGCGCCGGCACGGCGTACGGATACGGCCGGTAGGCGTAAGGCCGTCCGTAGTAGTAGGGCCGATAGACGTAGGGCCGGTCGTACGGCCGGTGGCCGTAGTGATGGTGGTGATGATGGTAACGGCGGTGATGATGCTGCGCGCTGAAGTCCGTCGCCTTGCCGGCGTGCCGCTGTTGGGCGGCAGCTTGCGGCTTGGCCGGTGACGCAGCATGTGCGGCTGCAGGCGCCGCCAATGCGAACGCGCCGGCGACCGCGGCAACACCGATCCGTCTCATCATGATCAACTCCTGACAGATTGCGATGAGAGTCATCTCGCGCGTGCGAATCTGCCGCTTTCGTGGCTGACAACGACAACAGGCCCGCTGCCCACGGGCCTGTGTCTCAACTGCGCTGAAACGCCGCGCGATCAGTGGCGCCAGTGACGACGATGCCAGCCGCGGTGATATCCGCGATGCCACCCGCGGTGCCATCCGCGGCCGCCATGCCAGCGCACTTGCGTGGTGGTCGGGTTCGCATTGTCCTGAACCGTTGCCACGGCACCCGGAGTCGCAAGCGAGAACGCTTGCGCGCGCTCGGCCGGTGCCGCGAGCGCAAGCACCGCGCCGACAGCGGCAAGCCCCAGAACCTTCGTCACCTTCATCTGTCGTCTCCTCGATTTTCTGGATGTCACGTCTCGCAACGACGATCCGAACATCGAATCGACCCCCGTTGCCGCGACGCAGATCGCAAGCAGAATGCGGACGACGTGAATGGAGAATGACTGCGCCACGATGGTGAATGCCGCTAGGCGGCGTCAGGTTCCCACGCGAGCGCACGATTTTCGTGTCTCGCGAGAAACAATCCGCTCGATCGAGAATGCGCTAGCCGGGCCGCCAGAAACAGTTCATGCGTGGCGTGATCACGGTGCCGCTCGGCCGGTGCTCCTGCACATAGGTCGCGGTGCAATCGCGCACGGCATTCGGACCGGGATTGTAGCGCGGGATCACGTCCGGTTCCCAATGATCGGGCCGGTAGATCGGAATGCGCCGCAGCCGGCGGCGTTCGACCACCCGCTCCGGCGCGGCCTGGGCCACGCGGACGCCATCCTGCGCGCTCTGCGCCTGCGCGCCCGCCGCCGGAAGCGAGAGCCCGACCGATGCCGCCAACAGCGCTGTCGCCACGATCCGTTTCATTTGCGCCACCCGAGACCCCGTTATCGGGCCGCACGGTCTCCCATTGCGCCGCCAAGGTCAACCGCGCTGGCGCGGCGGACCGCACTCGCGCTAAAGGAGTGTCATGTGGACCACAGCCAAAGCCCCCTCGCTGGCCGAAATGGAAGCCATGGCGCACGAGGTGTTCGAGCGCCTGCCGAAGACCTTCCGGACCCTCTGCGAGGGCGTGATCATCCGGGTCGATGATTTTCCGACCGACGAGGTGCTGGACGAGATGCAGGCGCAGAGCGAATTCGATCTGCTCGGCCTGTTCCATGGCGTCGGCCTGCCTCAGCAGAGCCATCGCGACGTCGCCCGGCTGCCCAACCTGGTCTGGCTCTACCGCCGGCCGATCCTGGACTACTGGGCGGAGCACGACGAGACCCTCGGCCACATCGTACGCCACGTCCTGATCCATGAAATCGGCCACCATTTCGGGCTGTCCGACGCCGATATGGAGGCGATTGAAGCGGATGCGGGGGACTAGAGCGTCTTCCAGCGAAGTGGGACCCGGTTCGCGTGAAGAAAACACGTCCAAGAAGGAAGCTGGAGCTCCCGGTCCGATCTAATCGGAACGGGAGCTCCAGCCCTGCGGAAATGGCCCTTTTACCGCTGTCACATTCGCGATAAATACCGGGCTCTTATCTCCCATTTTTTGACCGGGAAGTTGCTCCGATGGACAAGTTCACCACGCTGGAAGGCGTCGCGGCGCCGCTGAAGATCATCAATGTCGACACCGACATGATCATTCCGAAGCAGTACCTCAAGACCATCAAGCGCACCGGCCTTGGCAAGGGGCTTTTCTCCGAACAGCGCTACAAGGACGACGGCAGCGAGAACCCGGATTTCGTCCTCAACCAGCCGGCCTATCGTAACGCCAAGGTGCTGGTCGCCGGCGACAATTTCGGTTGCGGCTCGAGCCGTGAGCACGCGCCCTGGGCGCTGCTCGATTTCGGCATCCGCTGCGTGATCTCAACCTCGTTCGGCGACATCTTCTACAACAACTGCTTCAAGAACGGCATTCTGCCGATTCGCGTCTCGCAGGAAGACCTCGACAAGCTGTTCGACGATGCCGAGCGCGGCGCCAACGCGACGCTGACCATCGACCTCCCCAACCAGGAGATCCGCGGTCCCGACGGCGGCAAGGTGAAGTTCGAGATCGACCCGTTCCGCAAGCACTGCCTGATCAACGGCCTCGACGACATCGGCCTGACGATGGAGAAGAAGAGTTCGATCGACGCCTACGAGGCCAAGCTCAGGGAACGCGCCTGGGCCTGACGGTCGTCTATTCATCAAGGCCCCGGTGCCAGCAGGCGCCGGGGTTTTTGTTTGCCCTTTTGCCGCCGCGGCAAAACTGCTTATAGCTGGCCGCATGTTGCCTGACGTCGTCACCTTCTGGCATGGCCCGATGGATGCGTTGCGCCGGACCTGCCTGCGCTCGCAGCTGGCGGCCGGCCACAAGGTCACGGTCTACAGCTTCGACCCGATCCCCGGCCTGCCCGACGGCGTCGACAATGCCGAGGCCGAGGCCGTGCTGCCGCATGCGTTCGCCGAGAAGCTGCGCCCGGCGCAGCCGGACGGTTCATGGCGCGACTGGACCATCCTGCAGTTCAGCGACTTCTTCCGCATGCGGCTGATGGCGCAGCGCGCCGGGGTCTGGCTCGACGCCGACGTGCTGCTGCTGAAGCCGGTCGAGATCGATCCGGCCAAGCCATATTTCGCCTGGGAGCGGCCGCGGCAGCTCGGCAACTCGGTGCTGTATCTGGCGCCGGATGATCCGATCGTGCGCGCCTTCGAGGCGCTGATGAAACAGAACGAGCTGACGCCCGACTGGCTCGCACTGCGGCACCGCGTGACCTTCGCGATGCGCCGGCTGCGCGGCAAATCGAACCGCCTCTCCGACATCCGGATCGCAATCTATGGGCCGGCCGCGCTCACGGCGCTGGCGCGCCGCGAAGGCGAGCTGCAATACGCGCTGCCGAAGCGGTCGTTCTATGCCGTGCATGCCGAGCCGAAGCTGTTCTTCGAGCCGTCGGATTTTTCGCGCTACCTCAACGATCCCGAAATCATCGGCCTGCACATCTCGCCCAAGGGCCGCGGTAAAGACGCGCCGATCAAGGGCAGCCTCTACGCCTGGGCGGCGGAGAAGTTCGGCGGCTAGATACCGCTGCACCCTCTCCCCTTGTGCGAGAGAGTGGCTTCGCAACGCGAAGCCGGTGAGGGGTTCTCTCCATACGAGAGCATCTCGCAAGCGGAGACAACCCCTCATCCGGCGCTTCGCGCCACCTTCTCCCACAAGGGGAAAAGCGAAGCGGCCGCTCGATCAATGCCCCATCGCGGCGATCGCATCGGCGATCGCGATGGTGCGCCTGGCCATTTCGGCGTGCAGGCGCTCGACCATCCGGCCGTCGAGCTGGATCGCGCCGCGCGCGGCGTTCTCCGGCCTTTCGAACGCCGCGATGATCTTGCGCGCCTCGGCGACCTCGGCCTCCGGCGGCGTGAAGATGGCGTTGCAGGCGTCGATGTGGCTCGGATGGATCAGCGTCTTGCCGTCGAAGCCGAGATCGCGGCCCTGCGCGCATTCCTCGGCAAAGCCGTCGATATTGCTGATGTCGCTGTAGGGACCGTCGAGGATCTCGAGCCCGTGCGCGCGGGTCGCCAGGATGCAATGCGTGATCATCGGGATCATCGCGGCGCGGCCCGGTTTCATCCGAATCCGGGTCTCGCGCGCAATGTCGTTCGGCCCGAACACGAAGCCGGCGAGCCGCGTCTCGGAATCCTTCGAGGCGGCGGCGAGCTTGTCGGCGTCGAGCACCGCTCGCGCGGTCTCGATCATGGCCCAGACCCGGATCGAGGCCTGCGCATTGATGTCGCTCAGCCGGTCGGCGACGGCGTTGAGGTCTTCGATGGTCGAAATCTTGGGAACCAGGATGCCGTCCGGCTGCGCCTTGCCGGCCATGCCGATGTCGTCGACCCACCAGGGCGTGTCGAGCGCGTTGATGCGGATCAGCACCTCACGCTTGCCGAACCCCTTGGCGGCGACCGCCTTGGCGATCTGCTCGCGGGCCACCGCCTTGGCGTCGGGCGCAACGGAGTCCTCCAGATCGAGGATGATGCCGTCGGCCGGCAGCGTACGAGCCTTTTCCAGCGCCCGCGCGTTCGATCCGGGCATGAACAGCAGGCTGCGGCGCGGACGGGTCATGGCGATCTCCTCAAGGGCTCGGGCGCGGCGAATGTCCATTGTTTAGGCACCGATACGGCGCCGCTTTTCAAGCCCTGCCGCTATCATTCCAGCCCCGAAACCGAAAGTCTTGCTCCAGACATGCGCATGTGGTTAGCCAGAGGCGCCATGAAATTCTTTCCGAAACAGTTGATCGAAGGCTACAAGGCCTTCGCCACGCAGCGCCTGCCGACCGAGCAGTCGCGCTACCGGGAACTGTCCGAGCGCGGCCAGTCTCCCGAGACCATGGTGATCGGCTGCTGCGATTCCCGCGTCTCGCCGGAAGTGATCTTCGATGCCGGTCCGGGCGAATTGTTCGTCGTGCGCAACATCGCCAATCTGGTTCCGGTCTACCAGCCCGACAGCAACGCCCACGGCGTCTCGGCCGCGCTGGAATATGCCGTGACCGTGCTGAAGGTGAAGAACGTCGTGGTGCTGGGCCATGCCCAATGCGGCGGCATCCGCGCCTTTGTCGACAAGATCAAGCCGCTCACGCCGGGCGACTTCATCGGCAAGTGGATGCAGATGTTCATCAAGCCGGGCGAGGTCGTCGAGCAGCGCGAGCACGAGACCATGCAGGACTTCGTGACCCGGATCGAGAAGGCTGCGGTGTTCCGCTCGCTCGAGAACCTGATGACCTTCCCGTTCGTCCGCGAGCGTGTCGAGAGCGGCGAGATGCAGTTGCACGGCGCCTATTTCGGCGTCGCCGAAGGCTCGCTGTTCGTGCTCGATCGGGTCGCCAAGGAATTCATCAGCGTCCGCGACGCCTTGTAAGAGGCGAATGAAACTATTCGCCGCCGTGACCGCCGCCGCCCCAGCGGTCGGAGATCGACAGCATGAAGGCGGACACCACGAACACCAGGTGCACACCGACCAGCCAGCCGAGCTTGCTCGGATCGAATGCGGTGTCGATATTCATGAACGCCTTGAGCACCTGGATCGCCGAGATGGCGACGATCGAGGCCAGGAGCTTCTGCTTCAGGCCGCCGAAATCGACCTTGGTCATCCAGTCCGGCCAATCCGGGTGCCCGGCCGGATCGATCTTGGAGACGAAATTCTCGTAGCCGGAGAACACCACGATCAGGATCAGATTGCCGGTCAGCGAGATGTCGATCAGCGACAGCACGCCGAGGATGATGTCGGATTCCTTGGCGTCGAGCACATGCAGGATGAAGTGCCAAAGCTCCATGCAGAACTTCAGCAGCAGCGCCGCGAGGCTGATGACGAGGCCGAAATAGAACGGCGCCATCAGCCATCGGCTGTTGAACAGCAGGTTCTCGAAACCGGTCTCGACGCGCTTCAGCGCCGGATTGGGCCGGTAGGTCGCCGGTTCTTCCGCCATCGCACGCGCTTCCTGACCGCCAATCTCGCGTTTAGCTCTCTTGTTTGAGCATGATCTTTCCGGAAAACCGCTTCACACTTTTCCGGATCATGCTCTAAGCCGCCTGCTTCTTGGCGGTGATCAGCTTGCGGTTGATCAGGACCTCGGCGATCTGCACGGCGTTGAGCGCCGCGCCCTTGCGCAGATTGTCCGACACGCACCAGAACGACAGGCCGTTCTCGACCGTCGCATCCTCGCGGATGCGGCTGATATAGGTGGCGTCCTCGCCGGCGGCCTCATAGGGCGTGACGTAGCCGCCCGGCTCGTGCTTGTCGATCACGAGGCAGCCCGGCGCGTTGCGCAGGATGTTGCGCGCCTCATCCGCGCTGATCGGGTTGGCGAACTCGACATTGACGGCCTCGGAATGGCCGACGAAGACAGGCACGCGCACGCAGGTCGCGGTGAGCTTGATCTTCGGATCGAGGATCTTCTTGGTCTCCGCCATCATCTTCCACTCTTCCTTGGTGAAGCCGTCTTCCATGAAGACGTCGATGTGCGGGATGACGTTGAACGCGATGCGCTTGGGGAATTTCTTGTTGACCAGCTCGTCATTGGTGTAGACGGCCTTGGTCTGCGAGAACAGTTCGTCCATCGCATCCTTGCCGGCGCCCGACACCGATTGATAGGTCGAGACCACGACGCGGGTGATGGTCGCCTTGTCGTGCAGCGGCTTCAGCGCGACGACGAGCTGCGCGGTCGAGCAGTTCGGATTGGCGATGATGTTCTTCTTGGTGAAGCCCGCGGCGGCGTCCGCGTTCACCTCGGGCACGATCAGCGGCACGTCGGGGTCCATGCGCCAGGCCGAGGAATTGTCGATCACGACCGCGCCGGCGGCGCCGATCTTGGGCGACCATTCCTTCGAGACCGAGCCGCCGGCCGACATCAGGCAGATGTCGACGTCGGAGAAGTCATAATGCTCGAGCGCCTTCACCTTCAGCGTGCGGTCGCCATAGGAGACCTCGATGCCGACGCTGCGGCGCGAGGCCAGCACGACGACCTCGTCGGCGGGGAATTTGCGCTCGTCGAGAATGTTGAGCATTTCGCGCCCGACATTGCCGGTCGCACCGACCACCGCGACTTTGTAACCCATCGTTCACTCTCCGACGAAAAATGCCTGTTCCCCCGCTGACAGCGGAAAGGGAAGAGGCAGCGCTTCTATGCGAGAAACCCCGTCAAGACAACGTCGCGTGCAATTGAGCGTTTTGATGCGTTTATTTCAGGCCGATCGGGCCGCACCCCATCATACGGAAATTGCGTCGGCGCTGACGAGTTTCGTCGACGAGGTGTACGCCACCTTCTCCCGCCTGTTCGCTTATGTCGCCGTGCTCGCGCTGTTCGTCGCCCTTGGCAACTATCTATGGAAGCAGCTGCCGGACGCAACGGCGATGGCGGCGCCCGGCACCGCCGCGGGCTGGAGCCCGGCCAGCCGTCCGGTGCCCGCCTTCGTCGTGAGTCGGCTCGATCCACGAGATAAAACAGAGAGTTACGAAGTGCTCCGGCATCCGGAGGGCGGCCGCAAGGACGTCTTCCGCTGGGCCGATGCCGGCGGCGCGCCGGCCGCCGAACTGGAAATCTACCGTCCGGGCGGCGAGGCCACAGGCCCCGCGATCGCCGAGCTTGCCGGGCGGCTCGACCCCGGCGGCGTCCGCGAACTCGAGGCCGCCGGGATCATCGACAGCAAGTTCGGCAGCGTGACGCTGCTGCGCCCGGCGCAACGCGAGGGCGGCCGAGGCTGCCTCGGCTTCCTCAAACAGGTCGATGCGCCTGATGTCCGGATCTCCGGCTGGACCTGCCAGCGCGCCAGCCTGCCGGCCCAACGCGCCGCGATCGCCTGCATGCTGAACCGGCTGACCCTGCTGGCGGCTGGCAACGACCCGCGGCTGGCCGGGCTGTTCGCACATGCCGAGCTGAAGCGCACCGACTGCGTTACCGCCGGCGCCCCGGCGCTGTCGTCCGACTGGGTCATGGGCAGCGAGAACCCGCGGCTGCGCGGCGCCTTTTGATGGCGACATGGTGGCAGGGACCTGGGCAAGGCACTGGTTTTCATGAAACTTTTGCGCTTTATGCCGCATTATGTCCGGCGGTGTGGCGCAATTGACCTAGTGACGGCCTACCCATCGCGGCTACAATGCGTTCCAAGTGATTTTGGCGACGCGCCAGCCCCAACCCGGGGGCCGTACTGACGAGGATGCGATGACCTTGAAATTCCCTGCCGCGAACAAGCTCGTGGTGTTGCTTGCTGCGGCTGCGGTCACCGCAACCGCGCTCAGTGTCACCGCGGCCAGCGCGCAGTCGCCGAGCAAGCGCAAGCAGCAGGACCAGTACGACCGCGACGGCCGCCGCTATTACGGCGCGCAGGGCCCGAACCGCGTCTACCAGCAGGGCCCGCGCACCCGCGTCTACGTCACCACGCGTTCCTGGCTCGATGCCGGCACCGAAGTGCTGCCGGGCGACCGCAAGTTCAACGACTACGCCTATCCGCCTGACGTCGGCTATCCCTCCTTCGCGCGCGAGAACAAGAACCAGCCGATCGACCGCCAGCCGCTCAGCCCGCCCGGCGATCTCGGCGGCTATCCGCGGAATTTCCCGCTGTACTGAGAATTTCGGCGATCTGCCGACGTGAAAATGGCCGGGCTCAGCCCGGCCATTTTTGTTTGTGCACGCGTACCGGGACGACATTGTCGTGGTTGCTGCACTCCTTACGCGTGCAGCTTCTGCAATTCCCTCAGGATCGCCTCACCCATCTGCGTGGTGCTGACGGCGGTGGCGCCTTCCGACTTGATGTCGGCGGTGCGCAGCCCGCTGGCGAGCACGGCAGCGATCGCGGCATCGACCTTGTCGGCGAGTTCGCCCATGTCGAACGAGTAGCGCAGCGCCATGCCGAACGAGGAGATCATCGCGATCGGATTGGCGAGGCCCTTGCCTGCGATGTCGGGCGCCGAACCGTGCACCGGCTCGAACAGCGAGCGGCGCTTCTTCGTCTTGGCGTCGATCTCACCGAGCGAGGCCGACGGCAGCATGCCGAGCGAGCCGGTCAGCATCGCTGCGATGTCGGACAGCATGTCGCCGAACAGATTGTCAGTGACGATGACGTCGAACTGCTTCGGCGCCTTGACGAGGTTCATGCCGCCGGAATCGGCGAGCTGGTGCTCCAGCGTGACGTCCTTGTATTCGCGCGCGTGGACCTGGGTCATGACCTCGTTCCAGAGCACGCCCGACTTCATGACGTTGCGCTTCTCCATCGACGTCACCTTGTTCCTGCGCTTGCGCGCCAGGTCGAAGGCGACGCGGCCGATGCGCTCGATCTCGTAGGTGTCGTAGACCTGGGTGTCGACCGCCCGCTTCTGGCCGTTGCCGAGATCCGTGATGGTCTTCGGCTCGCCGAAATAGACGCCGCCGGTGAGCTCGCGCACGATCATGATGTCGAGACCCTCGACCACGTCGCGCTTGAGGCTGGAGGCTTCGGCCAGCGCCGGATAACACACCGCCGGACGCAGGTTGGCGAACAGGCCGAGATCCTTGCGCAGCCGCAGCAGGCCGGCCTCGGGGCGCACCTCATAAGGCACGCTGTCCCACTTCGGACCGCCGACCGCACCGAAGATCACGGCATCGGCCGCGGTCGCCTTGGCCATGTCCGCTTCGGAGATCGACACCTTGTGCGCGTCATAGGCCGAGCCGCCGACCAGGCCGGTCTCAGTCTCGAATTTCGCGATGCCCTGCGCATTCAGCCAGTCGATCAGGCGCTGCACCTCGGCCATCACTTCGGGGCCGATGCCGTCGCCGGGGAGAAGCAGCAGTTTATGGGTCGCCATGGTCGTTACCTCTGGATAGCTGTTTTGCCGTCATTGCCGGGCTTGACCCGGCAATCCATCCCGCTTCGAAAAGCCTCTGAAGGCGGATGGATGCCCGGGTCAAGCCCGGGCATGACCAGCCAATGAAATCTGGCCGGAGTGCTAAAACGCCCGGCACCGATTGGCAAGGCACCCCGCGCGGGTAGCTGACGCCATGCCGTATGCGCTGGCGCCGATCGCCCGATTGCCTATTTCGCAAAACACCGTTGCAGCGCCCGGTGCTGGGCAGGATCGCCGCGGCCTGCCACAATGCGCGCATTGCCGGAGTGAAGTGTGAGAGCCCCCGCCCCGTCCTACCCGCATCCCGCGCGGCTGATTCTGATCTTGTCGCTGGCACCGACCGTCGGGCTCGGCATCGGCCGCTTTGCCTATTCGCTTGTCCTGCCCGACATGCGCGGCTCGCTGGCCTGGTCCTATTCCGCCGCCGGCTTCATGAACACGATCAATGCTGCCGGCTACCTCGTCGGCGCGCTGCTCGCCTCGCGCATCATCCAGCGCTTCGGCCTTGCCGCCTCGGTACGCTGGTCGACGCTGGCCTGCGTGCTGTCGCTGGCGCTGTGCGCCATCTCCGGGAATTTCGCGGTGCTGAGCTTCGCTCGGCTGCTGGCCGGCTTTGCCGCCGCGATCGGTTTCGTCGGCGGCGGCGCGCTGGCCGCGACCATCGCGCAGTCGCGCCCGGAGCGCGCCAACTTCCTGCTCAGCCTGTTCTATGCCGGCCCCGGCATCGGCATCCTGGCCTCCGGCCTCGTTGCGCCGTTCGTGTTGCAGGGCTTTGGCGCGGGCTCGTGGTGGATCGTGTGGTGGGCGATGACGCTGCTCTCGGTCGTCATGACCGTGCCGCTGCTGCTCGCGCCGTTCCATGCCGATGCCGCGACCGGCGGCATCGTCCGCACGAAATTCGCCGTGAAGCCGGTGCTGATCTATCTCGCCGGCTATTTCCTGTTCGGCGCCGGCTACATCGCCTACATGACCTTCATGATCGCCTATGTCCGCGACGGCGGCGGCGGCGCTGCGGCCCAGAGCGCGTTCTGGAGCCTGATCGGCCTTTCCGCCTTCGTCACGCCCTGGGTCTGGCGCCGCGTGCTGGCGCTCGACCGCGGCGGGCTCGCCACCACGATCATTCTCGGCATGAATGCGCTCGGCGCGGCACTGCCGATCTTCGGCCATTCGCCGCTGCTGCTCGCAATCTCTGCGCTGGTGTTCGGCGTCGCCTTTTTCGCGGTGGTTGGCTCGACCACCGCCTTCGTGCGCTTCAACTACCCGCCGGAATCCTGGCCGACCGCGATCGCCGCGATGACCATCGCCTTCGGCATCGGCCAGACATTGGGCCCGATCGTGGTCGGCGCCATCACCGACGCCGTCGGCAGCCTGTCGTTCGCGCTGAACGTCTCGGCGGCGATGCTGGCGCTGGGGGCGCTACTATCGGCGTTCCAGCGGAAAGTGGGGCCAAAAAAGGCGAATGGCGAATAGCGAGTAGGGAGCAGAACGCGCTTGCCCATTCGCCACTCACCATTCGCTATTCGCCTCCTCAACTGCCGCTGAACGAATTGTACCCCTGGTCTTCCCAGTAGCCGCCCTTGTACTCGTTGGTGACTTCCATCGAGATCACGTATTTCGGGTTCTTGAATCCGAGCTTGGTCGGCACCCTGATCTTCATCGGGTAGCCGTAGGCGCGCGGCAGGATCTCGTCGGCGAATTTGAACGTCATCTGGGTCTGCGGATGCAGCGCGCTCGGCATGTCGAGCGGCGAGTTGTAGCCGTCCTTGTCGGCGCACTGGAACCAGACATATTTCGCGCGCGTGTCGGCGCCGATGAGTTTGAGGAAGTCGCGCAGCGGCGTGCCGGTCCAGCTGCCGATCGCGCTCCAGCCCTCGACGCAGATGTGGCGCGTGACCTGCTTGACCTGCGGCAGCTGGTAGAGCTCGTCCAGCGTCCAGGACTTCTTGTTGTCGACCAGGCCGCGAACCTCCAGCTTCCACTCCTTGCCGTCGATATCCGGCGCGTCGTCGAGATCGTAATAGGCGTTGAACGGGAACGGCTTGGTGATCATGCTCTCGGGGAAGGTCGGCGCCAGCGCATTCGGATTGAACATCCAGGCCTGCACCGCGTCGTTGAATTTCGAGACCTTCTTCAGCATCTCCTCGGCCGAGGACGAATCGACGACGTCGCAGCCGGTCAGCAAGGTCAGCGAGCCGAGGCTCGCGCCCATGGTGATGAAGCGGCGGCGCGTCAGGTCCGGCATGGTCTTCACGGCGTCGCGGACCAAGAGCTTCTTGTCGACGCCGGGGATCAGGAGCTTGCGCAGGCGGCCCATGACAGATCTCCTTCTTAGCGTCCAATGATCATGGCGCGCAGGCTCTTCGGCACCAAGACCGCGAGCGCGACATGGATCACGAGGAAGGCGACGATCAGCGCCATGCAGGCGAAGTGCACATAGCGTGCGAAGTCGTAGCCGCCGAACAGCGACACCAGCCAGTGCAGCTGCACCGGCTTCCAGATCGACAGGCCGGACAGCACGATGACGATTCCGACGAGGATGATCCCGGCATAGAGCAGCTTCTGTACCTGATTGTACCTCGTGAGATCGGCATGCGAGAGCTTGAAGGTCAGCGCCGCCTTGGTGTCGGAGATCACGCCGCGGGGGATGATCGGCAGCAGCTTGCGGCGGAAGCGGCCGGTGACGAGGCCGAGGATCAGATAGACCAGGCCGTTGACCATCAACAGCCACATCGCGGCGAAGTGCCAGAGCAGCGCGCCGCCGAGCCAGCCGCCGAGCGTGATGCTGCGCGGGAAACTGAAGTTGAACAGCGGCGAGGCATTGTAGATCTGCCAGCCGGACATGATCATCAGGATCATGGCAACGGCATTGACCCAGTGCACCACCCGCACCCAGGCGGGCTGGATCACCCTCGCCGGTGTCGCGGTGTCTGCGTGGTCGTCACTGACGGCAAGGCTCGACATGGGAATTCTCTGCTTGGGGTCGTTACTGGCTTATACGCCCGGAACCCGCGTTCCGTTACAGGATCAGGGTTATCAGTTCGATGCACGCCGTCTATCGCGGTCACAAAAATGCGAGCCGGGACGGGGTTGCCCGGCTCGCCGTTTTGCTCGTCCCGTCAGGGACCGAAGGAGGCCGCCGGGTGTTACGTCGCCGGCATCAGCACGGTGTCGACCACATGGATGACGCCATTGGACTGGTTGACGTTCGAAATCGTCACCATCGAGCTGCCGCCCTTGGCGTCGACGATCCAGACCTTGCCGTCCTGCTTCTTGACGGTGAGTTCCTCGCCCTCGGCGGTCTTCAGCCTCTTGCCGTCGGTGAGGTCGAACGCCTCGAGCTTGCCGGGCACCACATGGTAGGTGAGGATCTTGGTCAGCGTCGCCTTGTTCTCGGGCTTGACCAGGTTGTCGACGGTCCCGGCCGGCAGCTTGCCGAAGGCGGCGTTGGTCGGCGCGAACACCGTGAACGGGCCCTTGCCTTCCAGCGTGCTGACGAGGCCCGCGGCCTTCACCGCGGCGACAAGCGTGGTGTGGTCCTTAGAGTTGACGGCGTTCTGGACGATGTTCTTGGACGGGAACATCGCCGCGCCGCCGACCATCACGGTCTTCTCCTCGGCGCGAGCGGACGCAATGACGGTGGCAGTGATCGCGAGCGCGCTGAAGGCGGCGGCGGCGAGATATGCAATACGCTTCGACATGGTTTCATCTCCCAATGGGTCAGCTGTCCGGCGGCTCTGCGCCGGTCATGAAGGGGCAACAACGGCGCGAGGTGGCTGGTGAGTGCGTCGTCGTTGGCCGAGCTACGGGGAGTTGTCCGGACGGTTTCCGGAAATAATTCTTTGTGATTCCTGAAACCGGCGATGACGCCTTGCGTACGCGCAATGTCTGCGGTGCGCCAAAACCAATTCCACTCCACGGCAAGACCAGTGCACCGCCGCGAGCAATTCGCTTGCCGCAGCGCTGCAATTGCTTCAGCCTGAGGTTGCGGCACGCCTCAAAGGCGGCGGCAAATGGGAGGCGATCATGAGCAGCATTACGGCGGACCAACACGCCGCGTCTGCGGCGGACCAAGCCGGCAGCGACACCGGCCCGCTCGAGCGGCACCACCTGCAATACGCCAATTACCGCGCCGTCGCCGGCAGCACCGAGGTTACGAAAACCCACTGGCACATCGCCACCGCCAACGCGCTCGGCTGGGGCTTTGACGGCATGGACGGCGTGATCTTCGCGCTGGTCTCGCCGATGGTGATCAAGGAATTTCAGCTGAGCCTGCCGGAATATCGCTCCGGCATGCAGATCGCGCTCTTCGTCGGCATTGCCGGCCTATACTTCTGGCCCTGGCTGGCGGACAGGTTCGGCCGCCGCACGCTGCTCGCCGTCAACATCGCGCTGTTCTCGCTGTTGATGCCGGTCGCGGCGCTGTCGCCGACCTTCACGGTGTTCGTGATCGCGCGCTCGCTGCTGTTCTTCGCGCTCAACGGCGAGTGGTCGCTCGGCTCGATGCTGGTGGCCGAGACCTGGCCGGCGCGGCTGCGCGGGCGGGTGATCACCATCACGCGATCGGCCTGGTGCCTCGGCGCCACGCTCGCGGGTGCCATCACCGGGCTGGTCGCCGCCAGCTACGGCTGGCGTGTCGCGGTCATGGTGCCCGGCGTGATCGCACTGCTCGCGATCTATATCCGCTCGACCTGCCCGGAATCGCCCTATTGGGTGCGCGCGCAGGACCGCAAGCGGCGCATCGCGGACACGCTGGCGCGCGGCGGCACGGTCAGCACCGAGGATAGCGCCTGGTTCGGCAAGGCCAAATCGGTCGGTATCCGCCAAGTGTTCATGCCCGACGTGCTGCCTGCAACCCTGGTCGCGCTGTTCGTCGCCTGCGCCTCGACCTGCATCTACGGCACCGTCGGCTCCTGGATGCCGCTTTATCTGTCGACCGAGAAGCACTGGTCGACGGCCGAATACAGCCTGTTCTACGTGTTCTACGGTCTCTGCGGCTTCCTCGGGCTGTGCCTGGTCGGTTGGCTGATCGACAAGATCGGCCGCCGCCGCGCCTTCATCATCACGCTGATCGAGGGCGCGGTGTTCATGACGCTCTGGGTCTATTCCGAGGACCGCCTCCTGCTGTGGACGTTCGGGCTGCTGTGGTGCCTCGGCTTCCTCGGCTTCTGGGGTCCGAGCACGACGCTGACCGCCGAGATCTTTCCGACCCGCATCCGCGGCGCGGCCAATGGCGTGGTCTGGGCGATCGCCTATTTCGTCGGCTTCGTGCTGTTCCCATTCGTCTCGATCGCGCTCCAGCAGCACACCGGCTCGTTCGCGCTCGCGTTCCTCTGCATCCCCGTGCTGATGATAGCGATGGCGATTGGCGTCTTCCTGTTCGTGCCAGAGCATTCCGGCAAGGAGCTGAACGAGATCATCGAATGATCTTGAGCAACGCTGCTCCACCTCCCCCTTGTAAGGGGAGATCGCTTTGCTCGAAGAGCAAAGCGGGTGGGGATCAACTCTCTCCGGATAGCGTCACCCGTGGCCGCCCCCCAGACGAGGGGAGCCTAATCCCTGTTCGCCGGCGTTTGAATAAATCCGCGATTGTGGGTCGGGCTGATCAGGATCTCGTTCATGCAGACTCGCGCCGGCATGCTGGCGACGAAGGCGATGGTGCGGCCGCAATCCTCGGGCTGCAGCATTTTCGCCTGTTCGGCCTCGCTCGGCACCACGGGGCGCAATTTCAGGATCGGCGTTGCGACCTCGCCCGGCGACAGGCAGCAGGCGCGCAGGCCGTTGACGCATTCGTCCATATTGAAGGAATGGGTCAGCGCCAGCACCGCGTGCTTGGTCGTGGTGTAGGCCGGGCCCGGCATCTTCGAGACGTGGCGGCCGGCCCATGAGGCGACGTTGATGATGCAGCCGTCCTGCTGCTTGCGCATCGTCGGCAGCACCGCCCGCATGCAGTACAGCACGCCGTTGAGGTTGACCTCGACCAGTTTGTCCCAGCCTTCCAGATCCATGTCGGCCCAGCTGCGCTTCGGCACATTGATGCCGGCGCTGTTGACCAGGAGGTCAATGCGGCCATGCTTGGCGACGATCGCGTCCGCCGCCTTGTTGACATCGGCCTTGTTGCTGACGTCGAGCGGGATCGCCTCGGCTTTGCCGCCCTTTTTCGTGATGTTGGCCACCACGCGGTCGAGCTCTGCCTTGCGGCGGCCGGAGACCACCACCGTCCAGCCGTCCGCGGCCAGGAACTCGGCCCCGGATTCGCCGATTCCGCTGCCGCCACCGGTCACCCAGGCCACGCGTTTCCCATTGTTTGTCATGCAATCTGTCTCCGTTGCTTTTCGAAGGGCGTTTTTGCTAATCCAGCCGGACTCTTACCGGCCCTTTCGCCCCTCGGGGATGTTGCATGAACACGACCACCAACGCCAACCTGTTTTCCCGCCTGTTCGACGGCCTCGACGACCCCAGCCGGCTCGCGATCGAGCAGCTCGACGGCAGCCGCATCACCTACGGCGATTTGATCGCGCGCGCCGGACAGATGGCGAATGTGCTGGTTGACCGCGGGGTGAAGCCGGGCGATCGCGTCGCGGCGCAGACGGAGAAATCGGTCGCGGGCCTCGTGCTGTATCTCGCCACCGTGCGGGCCGGTGCCGTCTATCTGCCGCTCAACACCGCCTACACGCTGAACGAGCTCGAATACTTCATCACCGACGCCGAGCCGTCGCTGGTCGTCTGCGACCCCGCCAAGCTGGAGGGCATCAAGGCGATCGCGGCCAAGGTCGGTGCGAAGGTCGAGACCCTCAATCCGACCGGCAAGGGCTCGCTCACCGAGGCCGCCGACAAGGCAGCTGAGGAGTTCGCGACGGTTCCGCGCAGCAATGACGATCTCGCCGCGATCCTCTACACCTCCGGCACCACCGGCCGCTCCAAGGGCGCGATGCTGTCGCACGACAATCTGGCATCGAACTCGTATTCGCTGGTCGATTACTGGCGCTTCACCGACAAGGACGTGCTGATCCACGCGCTGCCGATCTACCACACCCACGGCCTGTTCGTGGCCAGCAACGTGACGCTGTTCGCCCGCGCCTCGATGATCTTCGTGCCGAAGTTCGATCCGGACCTGATCCTCAAGCTGATGGCGCGCTCGACCGTGATGATGGGAGTGCCGACCTTTTATACCCGCCTGTTGCAGAACCCCGGCCTCAACAAGGAGGCGACCAAGCACATGCGGCTGTTCATCTCGGGCTCGGCGCCGTTGCTCGCCGACACCCACCGCGAATGGTCCGCGCGTACCGGTCATGCCGTGCTGGAGCGCTACGGCATGACCGAGACCAACATGAACACAAGCAATCCCTATGACGGCGACCGCGTCCCCGGCGCGGTCGGCTTCGCGCTGCCCGGCGTCTCGGTGCGGGTCGCCGACCCCGAAACCGGCAAGCAACTGGCGCCGGAGACAATCGGCGTGATCGAGGTGAAGGGCCCGAACGTGTTCAAAGGCTACTGGCGGATGCCGGAAAAGACCAAGGCCGAATTCCGCGACGACGGCTTCTTCATCACCGGTGACCTCGGCAAGATCGACGACAGGGGCTACGTCCACATCCTCGGACGCGGCAAGGACCTCGTGATCTCGGGCGGCTTCAACGTCTACCCGAAGGAGATCGAGAGCGAGATCGACGCCATGCCCGGCGTGGTCGAATCGGCCGTGATCGGCGTGCCGCATGCCGATTTCGGCGAGGGCGTCACCGCCGTCGTGGTCTGCAACAAGGGCGCCGATGTCAGCGAGGCCTCGGTGCTGAAGGCGCTCGACGGGAGGCTCGCCAAATTCAAGATGCCGAAGCGCGTCTTCGTAGTGGACGAATTGCCGCGCAATGCGATGGGCAAGGTGCAGAAGAATATTCTGCGGGATACGTATAAGGATATTTATTCGAAATAGCCCAATCCGGAGCGTTGCGATGGATAAGAAGCAGGCGCTCGAACTCAAGAAGCGCTTATTGGACTTGGACAAGGCGATCAATCTCGTTTCCCGTGCCGTGGGGACCCTCGACGAGCACGAACGAGACGCCCTGGGGGCTGAAATCGGCAAGCTTTTCGACATCGCGAACCGACGATTGCTTCCCTATGTTTATGGACAGCATCCGGAACTGAGGCCCTCCGAACGGGGAGTAATCTGCAGCACGCTCCGATGGAGCAAGGTTTCACTCCCTGCTTCCGTGCCGGTCGACGAGATCGACCAAATCATCTTCGAGGTCGTAAAACCGCAATGGCAAAAGATGGCCAAGGTGATCACAGGCGTCCTCAAGACATTCCGAGAAAAAGCTTTGCCCATTGACGATGGTGAGGTCATTGCGGCCCGCATCGTTGCTTTAGCCGAGGCAGGCCATTTTGACGGCGTAGGCGATCTACGAATGTGGGGTCACAGCGAAATCAGACACAAGCAAACGCGCCCCAATTAGCCGTAGCCGGGATCAAGCGTAATCCGGGGTTATCGCGCTGAGGGACCGGCCCCGGACTGCGCTTCGCTCGATCCGGGCTACGGGCTACACGCTTATCTTCCCCCGAGCAGGCTGATGACGAACCGTCCGCCGACAATGAAAAGATACGCGCCGAACGCCATCTCGAGCGCCCGCTTCGACAGCGCGTGCGCGACCTTCACGCCGAGCGGCGCGGTGACCAGCGTGGTCGGCATCACCAGCAGCGCGCCGATCAGCGAGACATAGCCGAGCGCGAACGGCAGTTGTAGCGCGGCGACGTCCGGAAAGCGTGCGGCGGCAGGCCAGCCGGCATAGATGTAGCCCAGCGCGCCGGGGATCGAGATCAGCACGGCGAGCGCCGATGAGGTCGCGACCGCCTGATGGATCGGCCGGCCGTAGAAGGTCATCAGGAGATTGGCGAACAGGCCGCCACCGATCCCCATCAGCGTCGACAACAGGCCGACGAAGAAACCGTAGACGCGCATCAGAAAACCCTTCGGCACGTCGTCGCCGAGCTTCCAGGTCTCGCGCGCGAGCAGCAACCGCGCCGCTGCCGACCATGCCACCATCACGAACACGATCTTGAACAGCCGCTCCGGCGCGAACCGCGCGGTGACGCTGCCGGCCGCAACGCCGATCAGGATCGGCAGCCACCAGCGCTTCAGGATCGTCATGTCGACCGCGCCGCGGCGATAATGGGCCCGGAACGAGCTCAGCGAGGTCGGGATGATGATCGCGAGCGAGGTGCCGATGCAGAGCGGCATCCGCACCTCGAGCGGCACGCCCGCGAGGCGGAAGCATTCATAGAACACCGGGACCAGGATGGCGCCGCCGCCGATTCCGAACAGGCCGGCGAGAAATCCGGACAGTGCCCCGACCGCGATCAGCAGCAATGCGAGTTCGACAAGCTCGGCGACGTCGAGGCCAGCCATCATCATTCCCAACCCATTCCCAGCTTCAGCATCCGCCTGCGTCAGCGCGATCGGCCAGCCACCGCGCGACCAGGGCTGCCACCGGAGCGGCGCCCGCGACCAAGGCAAAGTGGAGTGGGACCGAGTGTGCCGCGCCCTGCACCAGCAGCGCCACGACATCGACTAGCAAGCCGACGCAGGAGAACACAAGCAGGGTGGCCGGATCGTCGGCGCTCGCACGGCGCGCGCTCCTTCGCCATGCCAGCGGCTTTGATCGGTTCGGAAACGACGCCATGTCGCGCCCCCTCGGCTTTTGCGGCCGGCAGGCTAGACCCTTCTGATATGCGGGGGTATTGTTTCAATTCGGCAGATTCTCTTGCGGAATACGGAAGGATGGGACCATGGATCAGCTCGCCGCCATGGCAACCTTCGTGCGGGTGGTCGAGACCGGCAGCCTGTCGGCCGCGGCACGCTCGCTGCCGAGCTCGCTGACCGCGGTCAGCCGCCAGATCAGCGCGTTGGAGGCGCAGTTCGGCACGCGTCTTCTGCTGCGCACCACCCGCCAGCTCGCGCTCACCGACGATGGCCGCATCCTCTACGAGCGCGCCAGATCGATCCTCGGCGAGGTGAAGGAGATCGAGGCCGCACTGGCGCGCGACCCACACCAGCCGTCCGGGCGGATACGCGTCAGCTCGCCGAGCCTGATCGGACGGCTGGTGATTGCGCCGATGCTGGCCGAATTCCTGCGCCGCTATCCTGCGCTGTCCGTCGACCTCCTGCTGGTCGATCGGCCGGTCGACATGGTCGAGGAGGATATCCAGCTTGCGATCCGCATCGGCCGGCTGCGCGATTCGCAACTGATCGCGCGGCACCTCGCCGACATCAGCATGATCACCTGCGCCTCGCCCGAGTACCTGGCGCAGCGTGGTGAGCCGCAGACGCCGCAGGATCTTGCCGCGCACGACTGCCTGGTGTTCTCGGAAACGCCCGGCGGAGCGGAATGGCGCTTTGACGACGGCAGCAGGACGGGTCGCAAATTCCGCATATCCGGTCGGCTCTGGATGAATAGCCTCGACGCGCTGGTCGGCGCCGCCCGCGACAGCGCGGGCATCGTCCGCGCGCCATCCTGGCAGGTCGAGGATGACCTCGCGGCGGGCCGGCTGAAGCGCCTCCTGATCGGCTACGAACCAGCGCCGACGCCGCTGCATCTGACCTTCCAGCCGTCGCGGCTGGCATCGCCTAAGATCAGGGCATTCGTCGATTATCTGGTGGAACGCTGGCGCGGGATCGACAGGTTCCGCCGAGCTTCGTCACCTGCGGCAGGCGTCGCCAGCGAGGCAGATATCTAGATTCATTCCTTGGTGGCGTATGGTATACCAGACTGCGGATCAACCAGAATTCGGCTGCGCTAACAATGAACTTCGGTTCGAACGAAGGCTATTTGGCCGTTGCGCGGCGTGATCCGACTCCGTAAATAGAATTCATCTACCGCGTTCCCCGATGGGCCGGCCGCGGTCCCACACAACATAAAGCCCGCCGATGACCGCCAGGATCGAACGACCTCTCTCGCCCCATTTGCAGACCTATCGGTGGACGCTGACGATGGCGCTGTCCATCGTCCACCGAGCCACCGGCATCGCGCTGTATTTCGGCACCCTGCTGCTCGCCTGGTGGCTGATCGCCGCCGCCTCCGGCCCCAGCGCCTACGCCAACGTCCAGGCCTTCACCGGCAGCCTGATCGGCAAGCTGATCGTGTTCGGCTACACGTGGTCGCTGATGCACCATCTGTTCAGCGGCATTCGCCACCTGGTCTGGGACCTCGGCTACGGCTTCAAGGCCAATGAGCGCGAGGCCCTGACGTGGGGCGCGCTGATCGCCGGCATCTCGGCCACCGTGCTGGTCTGGATCATTGCCTATGCCGTTGGAGGTGGACGATGAGCGGCCCGTCGTCGATGCGCACGCCCCTGGCGCGCGTCCGCAATCTCGGCTCCTCGCATTCCGGCACCAAGGACTTCTGGCGGCAGCGCCTCACCGCGGTCGCGATGGTGCTGCTGATCGTCCCGGTGATCGTCGTGGTGATCATGCTGCTCGGCCGCAACCACGCCGGCGCGGCGCAGATCCTCGGCTCGATCCCGATCGCCATCATCCTGCTGCTCTTCATCGTCGCCAGCGTCTGGCACATGAAGATCGGCATGCAGGTCGTGATCGAGGACTACATCCATAACGAGAAGCTGAAGCTCGCCAGCGTCATGGCCAACAACTTTTTCTGCATCGCGGTCGCCATGGCCTCGATCTACGCAATCCTCAAATTGTCATCGGGAGTTTGACCCATGGCCGGTGAAGGTAACGGCAAGGCCACCAACGGCAGTGGCCCGGCCACGAACGGCAAGGCCTACCCGATTCAGGATCATACCTACGACGTCGTCGTGGTCGGCGCCGGCGGCGCCGGCCTGCGCGCCGTGGTCGGCTGCTCGGAAGCCGGCCTGCGCACCGCCTGCATCACCAAGGTGTTCCCGACCCGCTCGCACACCGTGGCGGCGCAGGGCGGCATCTCGGCCTCGCTCGGCAACATGCATCAGGACGACTGGCGCTGGCACATGTACGACACCGTCAAGGGGTCGGACTGGCTCGGCGACCAGGACGCGATCGAATACATGGTGCGCAACGCGCCCGACGCGGTCTACGAGCTCGAGCATTGGGGCGTCCCGTTCTCGCGCACCGAGGACGGCAAGATTTATCAGCGCCCGTTCGGCGGCATGACCATCGACTTCGGCAAGAGCCAGGCGCAGCGCACCTGTGCCGCCGCCGACCGCACCGGCCACGCCATGCTGCACACGATGTACGGCCAGTCGCTGCGCCACTCGGCCGAGTTCTTCATCGAGTTCTTCGCCATCGACCTGATCATGGACGACCAGGGCGTCTGCCGCGGCGTGATCGCGCTCAAGCTCGACGACGGCACGCTGCACCGCTTCCGCGCCCAGACCACGATCCTGGCGACCGGCGGCTATGGCCGCGCCTACGCGTCCTGCACCTCGGCGCACACCTGCACCGGCGATGGCGGCGGCATGGTGCTGCGCGCCGGTCTGCCGCTGCAGGACATGGAGTTCGTCCAGTTCCACCCGACCGGCATCTACGGCTCGGGCTGCCTCGTCACCGAAGGCGCCCGCGGCGAAGGCGGCTATCTCGTCAACTCCGAAGGCGAGCGCTTCATGGAGCGCTACGCGCCCTCCGCCAAGGACCTCGCCTCGCGCGACGTCGTCTCGCGCGCGATGACGATCGAGATCCGCGAGGGCCGCGGCGTCGGCAAGAAGAAGGATCACATCTTCCTGCACCTCGATCACCTCGATCCGAAGGTGCTGCATGAGCGGCTGCCGGGCATCTCCGAATCCGCCAAGATCTTCGCCAATGTCGACGTCACCCGCGAGCCGATCCCGATCGTACCGACGGTGCACTACAACATGGGCGGCATCGCCACGAACTACCACGCCGAGGTGCTGACCAAGCGCAACGGCGACGACAATTCGGTGGTGCCGGGCCTGATGGCGATCGGTGAGGCCGCCTGCGTCTCGGTGCACGGCGCCAACCGCCTCGGCTCGAACTCGCTGATCGACCTCGTGGTGTTCGGCCGCGCCGCGGCGCTGCGGCTCGCCGAGAAGCTGACCGCGAACGCCAAGCAGCCGGAGCTGCCGAAGGATGGGTCCGACCGCGCGCTCGACCGGCTCGATCACTTCCGCCACGCCTCCGGCGGCACTCCGACCGCGAAGCTGCGCGACAGCATGCAGCACGTGATGCAGAACAATTGCGCGGTGTTCCGCACCGGCGAGGTGCTGAGCGAAGGCCAGAATTTGATCCACAAGGTTTATGGCGGCGTCAGTGACATCGCGGTGTCGGACCGCTCGCTGGTGTGGAATTCCGACCTGATCGAGACGCTGGAGTTCGACAATCTGATCGTGCAGGCGGTGGTGACGATGGACTCGGCCGCCAACCGCACCGAGAGCCGCGGCGCGCATGCGCGCGAGGATTTCCCGGACCGCGACGACAAGAACTGGATGAAGCACACGCTGACGTGGATCGATCCGGCCGGCAAGACCTCTATCGATTACCGCCCGGTGCACAGCTACACGATGACCAACGACGTGCAGTACATCCCGCCGAAGGCGCGGGTCTACTGATAACGAAGGCAAGCAAGCATGGTTGAATTCGCACTTCCGAAGAATTCGAGGATCAGCGGCGGCAAGACCTGGCCGAAGCCGGCCGGCGCCACCGAGACGCGCGAATTCCGGGTGTATCGCTGGAACCCGGACGACGGCAAGAATCCGAGCGTCGATACCTATTACGTCGACGTCCACGACTGCGGCCCGATGGTGCTTGACGGCCTGATCTGGATCAAGAACCACATCGACCCGACGCTGACCTTCCGCCGCTCCTGCCGCGAGGGCGTCTGCGGCTCCTGCGCGATGAACATCGACGGCCAGAACACGCTGGCCTGCACCAAGTCGATGCACGACGTCGCCTCCGGCGGCGCGGTGAAAGTCAACCCGCTGCCGCATCAGCCGGTCGTCAAGGACCTCGTCCCCGATCTCACCAACTTCTACGCCCAGTACGCCTCGATCGAGCCGTGGCTGAAGACCACGACGCCGACCCCGCAGAAGGAATGGCGGCAGAGCCATGAGGACCGCGAGAAGCTCGACGGCCTCTACGAATGCATTCTGTGCGCCTGCTGCTCGACCTCATGCCCGAGCTACTGGTGGAACAGCGAGCGCTTCCTCGGCCCGGCCGCGCTGCTGCAGGCGACGCGCTGGGTCACCGATTCCCGCGATGAAGCGACCGGCGAGCGGCTCGACAATCTCGAGGACCCGTTCCGCCTCTATCGCTGCCACACCATCATGAACTGCGCCAAGGCGTGCCCGAAGGGCCTCAACCCCTCCGAGGCGATCGCCGAGCTCAAGCTCAAGATGGTCGAGCGCCAGATCTAAAGCGGGCTGAAGTTACGTTGAATCGGTTTGACCGCGGGTTCGGCCCACCTCTCCCAAGGAGAGGTGAACCCGCCGCTGCCGCTCCAACCCAACCCCACCTCATCCTGCTTTAGGCTTTCCTGGTTGGCTGGGCATCAATGGATGCCCAGCGCCTGCGCCAGGTTGAAGGTCAGGAAGCTCGCCACGTAAGCCAGCGCGAGCATGTAGACGAACGTCACCACCATCCACTTCGCGCTGCCGGTCTCGCGGCGGATCACCGCCAGCGTCGAGGCGCATTGCGGGGCGAAGATGTACCAGACCAGCAGAGACAGCGCGGTCGCCAGCGTCCATTTCTGCGCCAGCACCTGGCCGATTGCGTCGGCCGCCTCCTTGCCGCCCTCGATCGAATAGACCGTGCCGAGCGCCGCGACCGCGACCTCGCGCGCCGCCATGCCCGGGATCAGCGCCACCGCGATCTGCCAGTTGAAGCCGATCGGCCGCAGCAGCGGCTCCAGCGCATGGCCGATCATTGCCGCAAAACTGTAGTTGATCGCCGGCCCCTCGGCGCCCGCGGGCGCAGTCGGGAACGAGGCCAGGAACCAGATCAGCACCATCATCGACAGGATCGTGGTGCCGGCGCGGTAGAGAAATGCCTTGGCGCGGTTGAATATCCCGATCGCTATGCTGCGCAGCCGCGGCACCTTGTAGTCGGGCAATTCCAGCATGAACGGCGCCGGCGCGTGATCGCGCCAAAGGAAGAATTTTGCGACCGCCGAGACGGTCAGCGCGCTGGTGATCCCGGCGGCATAGAGCCCGAACATCACGAGCCCCTGCAGATTGATCCAACCCCACACCTTGGTCGCCGGCACGAAGGCCGAGATGATCAGCGTGTAGACCGGGATCCGCGCCGAGCAGGTCATCAGCGGCGCGATCAGGATCGTGGTCAGCCGGTCGCGAGGATTGTCGATCACCCGCGTCGACATGATGCCGGGAATCGCGCAGGCGAAGCTCGACAGTAGCGGGATGAAGGCGCGGCCGTGCAGCCCGGCGCCGCCCATGATGCGGTCCATCAGGAACGCGGCGCGCGCCATATAGCCGAAATCTTCCAGCAGCAGGATGAACAGGAAGATGATGATGATCTGCGGCAGGAACACGATGACGCTGCCGACGCCCGAAATCACGCCGTTCTGCAGGAAGCTTTGCAGCAGGCCCCAGCCTTCCGGCAGCACATCGTGGATCCATTGCCCGAGCGCGGAGAAGCTGTCCGAGAGCAGCTCCATCGCCGGCTGGGCCCAGCTGAACACCGCCTGGAACATCACGAACAGGATCAGCGCCAGGATCGCGAGGCCCCAGACCGGATGCAGCACGACCGCATCGATCCGGTTGGTCAGCGTGTCCGGCTTGGCCGGCAGGGTCACGCTCGCGGCGATGATGCGGTCCGCCTCGCGCTGCGCGGCCTTGAGATCCGCGATCGTCGGCGCGGTCCACTGACTGGCCGCCTGCGCTTCCTGCACCCGCGCCATCAGCTCGTCGGTCCGTTTCAGCAGGTCGTCGACGCCGCCCTTGCGCACCGCGACCGCGGTTGTGACCGGCAGCCCGAGTTCCTGCGACAGCCGCTCGAGGTCGATCGTCACGCCGCGGCGTCTGGCGATGTCGATCATGTTGAGCACCAGCAGCATCGGCCGGCCGATCTGCTTCAGCTCCAGCACCAGCCGCAGCGTCAGCCGCAGATTGGTGGCGTCGGCTACGCAGAGCACGAGGTCGGGCACCGCCTCGCCCTTGAAGCGGCCGAGCACGATGTCGCGGGTGATCTCCTCGTCCGGACTGCGGCCGCGCAGCGAATAGGTGCCGGGCAAATCGAGCACGGTGACGCTGCGGCCCTCCGGCGTGACGAAGCTGCCGGATTTGCGCTCGACCGTGACGCCCGGATAGTTGGCGACCTTCTGGGTGCTGCCGGTCAGCCGGTTGAACAGCGAGGTCTTGCCGGTGTTCGGCGCACCGACCAGCGCAAGGCGCAGGGACGCAGTTGTCATTCGACGATCACAGCCATGGCTTCGCTCCGCCGCAGCGCGATGGTGGTGCTGTCGACGCGCACCGCGATCGGATCCCGCCGGATCGTGCCCTCGTGCAGGATTTCCACGCGCGCGCCCTCGACGAATCCCATCTCGACCAGACGCTGCTCCAGCTCCTGCGGCGAGAGCGATGAGCCCGTCACCAGCGCATCGAGCCTGGTGATTTTGCCGACAAAACCGCGATCCGCATGTCCGAGCCGGATGTCCTGGGAGTTGTTTGGATCGCTTGTCATGTGGCTTGTCTTTCAGCAGGTAGGCACAGAATCAAGCATTTGCCCATCGCAGGTTTTAGAACCGCTAAAAACAGCGTACGCCAACGCCATCCCGGCCGGTTTTTCGCTTGACTGCGGCGGCAGCTGACGAGGTCGTGAAGTCACCGTGCAGCCCCACCGGGCATGCCGCGGCCTCGGGCCGCCGTGACGCTCCGACGCATCGACGACGAGGCTCGGCGCCGGGCGGATTGGCTCGCAATTTATCGATCGCGGTCGCTCCTCGCTATCCACGACCGGCAACGGGCCGGGTCGCGCGCCGCAACCGCAAGTGGGGTTTTTCTTCCTCCGGCGCGGTGGTTTGCGTTAAGCTCGGCATCGGAGCCGGAGCGCCCGTGCAACCCGCACAACGCAATTCGCTGAGACTGCTGCAATGGATGATGGCCGCGTCGCTGGCCCTCCCGCTGGCGCTGTTCGTGTTTGCCGCCGCGATGTCATGGATCTCGACCGACGAGGCGGCCGACCGGGAGATCGAGCGGACGCTTGACGTCGCCCATGAGCACGCGCTCAAGGTGTTCGAGACCATCGACCACAGCCTGTCCGAAATCGCCGAGATCGTCCGCGACATGCCGGACGCTGCGATCGCCGCGCGCGAGCGGGCTCTGCATCAGCGGCTGCGACAGCTCATCGGCACCCTTCCCCAGGTCAAATCGGTCTGGGTCTTCGACGCCAAGGGCCATGCACTGGTCAACAGCCTGGTGGCGCCGGCGCCCACGATCGATTTCTCCGACCGGGATTATTTCCGGATCCACACCGATCGCGACATCGGCACCTTTATCGGCGACGTGCTGACACCCCGCCTGCCCTACCAGGGGGCGCGTTTCTTCGGCGTCGGCCGGCGCCGCAGCAATGGGGACGGCAGCTTTGCCGGCGTGATCCAGGCCTCGGTGCTGCCGGAATATTTCGAGAATTTCTATGCGCGGATCGGCCGCGAGCCCGGCAGCTTCCTCGCGTTGATCAGGACCGACGGCTCGGTGCTGGCCCACTTCCCGCCGGTCGATCACGAGGTTCGGTTCGAGCCGAGCGGACCACTCGGGCAACAGCTGGTCGCCAACCCGCTGTCCGGCACCATGACGATCAAGTCCCCGGCCGACGGCATCGAGCGGCGCATGCGCTACCAGCGGCTCGCGGAGTACCCGGTCTATGTCAGCGCCGGCCTCGAGACCTCGGCGATCCGCTCGCGCTGGGTCACGACGGTGGGCCAGCACCTGATCTTCGGCATCCCGGCCACCGCGCTGATGTTCGGCCTGCTCGCGCTCGCTCTCCGGCGCACCCAGCGCCTGCACGAGGAAGCCAACCGGCGCGAGGAGGCCGAGGACGCGCTGCGCCACGGCCAGCGGCTGGAGGCGCTCGGACAGCTCACCGGCGGCGTCGCGCACGACTTCAACAATCTCCTCACCGTGATCCGCGCCTCGGTGGACATGCTGCGGCGGCAGGACCTGCCCGAACCGCGGCGGCTGCGCTACATCGAGGCGATCTCCGACACCGTCGGCCGCGCCGCCAAGCTGACGGGCCAGTTGCTCGCTTTCGCGCGCCGGCAATCGCTCAAGCCCGAGGTGTTCGACGTGTGCCAGAACGTGCGGACCCTGAGCGAGATGCTCACAACGCTGATAGGCTCGCGCATCGAGATCACGGCGCAGGTGCCGGACGAGCCTTGCCTCGTCAACGCCGATGCCGGGCAGTTCGAGACCGCCGTGATCAACATGGCGGTGAACGCCCGCGATGCGATGGACGGCGTCGGCAAGCTCACGATCACCGTGCGCCGCACCAATGGTCTGCCGTTGGCGAACGGACTCGAACCCGCGGCGCCCGATGCGGCGAACCCGCACGGCCATGTCGCGGTGTCCGTGACCGACACCGGGGTCGGAATTCCGCAGGACATGCTCGGGCGCATCTTCGAGCCGTTCTTCACCACCAAGGAGGTCGGACAGGGCACCGGCCTCGGCCTTTCGCAGGTGTTCGGCTTCGCCCGGCAGTCCGGCGGCGAGGTCAACGTGGCGAGCGAGGTCGGCAAGGGCGCGACCTTCACGCTCTATCTGCCGCGTGTCACCGCCGCGCGCCCCGCATCGCTGCTTGCCGAGGATATGGCTTCGGTCGATCAGCGCGGCGCCTCCGTGCTGATCGTCGAGGACAATGCCGAGGTCGGCCAGTTCGCCGCCGACACGCTGACCCAGCTCGGCTGCACCTGCGTGCTGGTCGAGAGCGCCACCCATGCGCTGGAGGAGCTCGCCGTCGACCCCAACCGCTTCGACCTCGTGTTCACCGATGTCGTGATGCCCGGCATGAGCGGCATCGAACTCGCGCAAGAGATCCGAAAGGGCGGGCTCGACCTGCCGATCGTGCTCGCCTCCGGCTACAGCCAGGTGCTGTCACAGCAGGGCAGCCCCGGCTTCGAGCTGCTGCAAAAGCCCTATTCCGCCGAGCAACTCGCCCGCGTGCTGCACAAGGCCGTGCGCGCACGCCGACAGCGGCGGGATCAGGCCGCGGCGGGGTGAGGGAGTTTTCCGCGTACGGCAGCATCCAGAACTGCCGTCCCTGCGGAAGCAGAGGACCCATAGCTACGGGGTCTTGTTGTGCTCGGAGGCGCACCGATCAGGTTGCTTCCCGCTTGCGGCTGACGGAGCCCAAGCAACGTGTTCAGCTGACGATATCGCCGCGCTCGAGTTCCGCCTTGAGATAGCCGAGGTCCCGCGTGATCGCGCCTTTGTTGAGAAGCAGCACCGGCGCAAGCGGCAGGTAGCGCAAACGCAATGTGAGGTCGACGGCGCAGACCAGGCGGGTCGCCTCGCCAAGCGGCTCGAGCTCGGTGCACCAGACCGCTGTCTTGAAGAAGTTCGAGTGCGTGACGCGCACCTCGAGGTGGCGGTCCGGCTCGATCCGGAGGACCTCGTAGGATGTTTTGAGACCTTCTTTGCCCCGTATCGAGGGACCTATGGTGTCGAACGTGGTACCGACGTTCACCGGTCGTGAAGACGTCTCGATCACCTTGACGACGCTGCGATCCCATCTGGCCAGATTCTGCGGCTCGGTCATGAAGCGGAAGATCTCGCCGGCGGTTCGGCTCACCGTAACGCTGTCTGAAAGGCGCATCCCTGGTCTCCTGGCGCCGCGGACCTCGGCAGCCGCAGCCTAACGGATGACACGGCGCGTTCACAGCGAGCAGGCTCGTCCGCCACAGCGCGACACCGCCCTTGAATTGGCAAGATCATCCGCACATGCGGGAAGCGCGCCGCACCTCTGGACTGCTGCCCGCGAGAACTGCGGCGAAGCGACGAATCGGGAACCCGACGACGGAACCGTTTGATTTCCCTTGCGTTGCAATCCCATGGGCAAGGTCGCGGCCAAATCCGGATCGCAGGTGAAGGGGTCGTCCGCCGAGGCGTCGTCTTCCGCCAAGCGCGCCGAGGCGAAGCCGGCCGATGCGAACGGCAAGGATTCCGCGCAGCAAGCAGCCGACGACACCTCCGAGCTCGTCGACGTGACCACCGAGGATGGCGACCATGTCGAGCCGCCGCCGCCCGAGGCGCTCGAACCCGACCCCGAACTGTCACCCGAGGAGGCCGAGCAGGCGCGCAAGGAATACCTGCTGACGCGGTTCTGGATCAGCGCGCGCGGCTATTGGGGCGAGAACGGCGATCGGCTGGCGTGGCTGTTCACGATCGGCTTGCTGCTGCTCATCGTCGCCAACGTCGCCGTGCAGTACGGCATCAATGTCTGGAATCGCGCGATTTTCGATGCAATCGAGAAGCGCGATGCGGCGACCGTCTATTACCTGACCGCGATCTTCTTTCCGCTCGCGTTCGGCAGCGTGCTGCTGGGCGTGGCGCAGGTGTTCGCCCGCATGGGCATTCAGCGGCGCTGGCGCGCTTGGCTGACCAACGCGGTGGTGTCGCGCTGGCTGACCAACGGGCGCTACTACCAGCTCAACCTCGTCGACGGCGACCACAAGAACCCGGAATACCGCATCGCCGAGGATCTGCGGATCGCAACCGACTCGCCGGTCGATTTCGTCGCCGGCGTGACCTCCGCGCTGCTGTCCGCAATCACCTTCATCGTCGTGCTCTGGACCATCGGCGGCGCGCTGACACTGACGCTCGGCGGCTCCTCCGTGACCATCCCCGGCTTCCTTGTCATCGTCGCCATCCTTTATGCCGCGATCGCATCCGGCTCGATCACGGCGATCGGCCGCAGCTTCGTGCAGATTTCCGAGGACAAGAACCAGGCCGAGGCCGAACTGCGTTACACCCTGACCCGCGTGCGCGAGAACGGCGAGAGCATCGCGCTGCTCGGCGGCGAGGCCGAAGAGCGCGACGGCATCGACCGGACGTTCTCGAACGTATTGCGGCAATGGGCGCGGCTCGCCGGACAGCACATGCGCACGACGCTGGTGTCGCAAGGATCGAACCTGATCGCGCCGGTGGTCCCGCTGCTGCTATGCGCGCCGAAATTCCTCGACGGCAGCATGTCGCTGGGACAGGTGATGCAGGCGGCCTCCGCCTTCACCATCGTGCAGAACGCGTTCGGCTGGCTGGTCGACAATTATCCGCGGCTGGCCGACTGGAACGCGTGCGCGCGCCGCATCGCCTCGCTGATGATGTCGCTCGACGGTCTGGAGCGCGCCGAGAGCGGCGACGGCTTCGGCCGCATCAAGCGCGGCGAGACCGAGGGCGAGACCATGCTGAGCCTGAATGATCTCTCCGTCACGCTCGATGACGGCACGGCGGTGGTCGGTGAGACCGAAGTCGCGATCGCGCCGGGCGAGCGGCTGCTGGTCGCCGGCGAATCCGGCACCGGCAAGAGCACGCTGGTGCGGGCGATCGCGGGATTGTGGCCGTGGGGCGGCGGCAGCGTCGGGCTGCACGCCGACCGCCGTCTGTTCATGCTGCCGCAAAAGCCCTACGTGCCGTCGGGCACGCTGCGGCGCGCGGTGGCCTATCCGGGCGCCGCGGAAGACTGGACCGTCGAGGAGATCGGCGAAGCGCTGAAGAAGGTCGGGCTCGACCATCTCAAGGACAGGATCGAGGAGGAAGCGCCGTGGGACCAGACCCTGTCCGGCGGCGAGAAGCAGCGGCTGGCCTTCGCTCGTCTGCTGCTGCACAATCCCGACATCATCGTGCTCGACGAGGCGACCTCCGCGCTCGACGAGAAGAGCCAGGACAAGATGATGGAGACGGTGACGAAGGAAATGCCGCGGGCGACCATCGTCAGCGTCGGCCATCGCGCCGAGCTGGAAGCGTTCCACAGCCGCAAGATCGTGCTGGAACGGCGCAAGGGCGGCGCCAAGCTCGTCAGCGACGTCGACCTGATCCCGCGCAAGGGCAAGCGGCGGCTGCTCGGGCGCTTCCTGCGGCAGCGGCGCGCATCGGGCAAGGCGGCGTAAGGGGCGGCCACGGCCGTTGGCGCTTCCGCCAAAACCGGTTATGCATGCGCCGCTTTCGACGAGGCTGAAGCTTGATCCCGAACAACGATACGCCGCCCGCGCCGTTCGGCACGTTTGCGCCGAATGCGGCGCAGGCCGCCATCATCCGCCTGGCGCATGCGACCGGCCTGAAGCGCGGCGCGTTCCGTCCGTGGCTGTCACGGCTGGTCAATCTGTTCGGGGCAGGGCCGCTCGACGTGACGTATCAGGGCGCCTCGTTCCGCTTTTTTCATCAGGCCAGCGCGACCGAGCGCGGCGCGCTGTTCAACCCCGACTACAATCTGGTCGAGCTCGACTTCCTGCGCCGCCACGTCGGCGCCGGCGGCATCTTCGTCGACCTCGGCGCCAATGTCGGCACCTATGCGCTGGCGCTGGCCCGCGATGTCGGGCCGACCGGCCAGGTGATCGCGATCGAGCCGCATCCGTTGACGCATGCGCGGCTCGCCTTCAACGCCCAGGCCTCGGGCTTTGCGCAGGTGCGGCTCGTCGCGGCGGCCGCGGGCCCTGCCGATGGCGAGCTGATGATCGAGACCGACGGCGACAATCTCGGCGCCAGCCACATCGTCACCGGCACGCCCTCGGGCAAGGCCTACAGCGTACCGTCGCTGCGGCTGCAACGGATCCTCGAAGAGGCCGGCGCGACACATGTCGACGCGATGAAGATCGATGTCGAAGGATTTGAAGATCGCGTGCTCACCGGCTTCTTCCGCGACGCGCCGCGAGCGCTGTGGCCGCGCGCGGTCGTGATCGAGCATCTGTCGAAGCACGAATGGACCGACGACTGCATTGCGGACATGCGCGCGCGTGGTTACGTCGAGCAGGGCCGCACGCGGAGCAATACGCTGCTCGTGCGGGAGTGATCCCGCTCCCATGCGGATCGGTCTTCTTTCCCCCTGCAAGGGGGATGGTCGGGGTCGGGGTCAGCCACCGGCGACGATGTCGGTGGAGAGATAGATCCTCACCCGCTTTGCTCTGACGAGCAAAGCGACCTCCCCTTTTCAAGGGGAGGTGAAGCGAGGAACGTGGACAGACATGCGTCACCATAAAGGAGGCTCGCGATGATCGACCATATCGGCTTTTCCGTCTCCGACTACGCGCGCGCAAAGGCGTTCTATGAAAAGGCGTTGGCGCCGCTCGGCTACAGCCTGATCAAGGAAGTGCCGGCAGAGCTGACCGGGCATGAACCCGCGGCCGGCTTCGGCGCCAATGGCAAGCCGGACTTCTGGATCGGCGGCGAAGGCGCGATGAACAAGCCGGTGCATATCGCGATCACGGCAAATGACCGCGCCACCGTCGATGCCTTTTACAAGGCCGCGATAGCCGCTGGCGGCACCGACAATGGTCCGCCCGGCATTCGCTCGCATTATCACGCCAACTATTACGGCGCCTTCGTGCGCGATCCCGACGGTCACAATATCGAGGCGGTCTGCCACGCTCCGGAATGAACGCGGTGCTGGAACGTCGTGCGGCGCGATCCGTTGTCGTTTCAATGTCCGATGGAGCGATCAATGACCGCTGTCCGCGACGGCATCGACGAGACGCTGCTGACTTCCGGGATCCTCGCCTCGGTGCCGACCGAGCCGCCGGAAATTCCACCGGCAACGCCGGGCACGCCGCGCGAACCGCCGCCCGGAATTCCTCCGGGCAATCCTCGGCCGGAGATTCCCACACCGGTGCGCGAGCCCGGTGAACCGGCGCGGCCAGACGAACTGCCTGGCAACACGCCGGAAGAGTTGCCGGTGCGCGGGCCGCCTGCACCACCACCCGGTCCGCCACCGGCGACGGATCAGCTTCGTCCGCGATAAAGCAGATCTGCCTCGGTTCTGCCGCGGATCATTCCATGTCCGAACGTTGCGTCTGAATGCGCCGTGAACAAATGCGGCTGCAACTCGTTATGATGTCGAAATAAAGTGCGGCTACAGCTAGTCAGTCGCCACATTGCGGCCTCACGGCTGGCGGTTCATCGTCCTGCCGAATTGTTCGGTTCTCTCGTTTTAGCTTCCTGCCAGATCTTCCGCCGGGGATTCCAAGACATGACAAAGCTTCGTCTCGTGCTGCTTGCCACGACAGCGCTGACGGTGATGCAATTCGCCGCCTCAGCATCGCACGCGCAAACTTCGCCGCTGGTCGTCGCGCAGGCGCAGCCGAAAGAGGAAACCGGACCCGACGGCAAGCCGAAGGCCCGGCCCGCACCGGGCGGTCCGGCGCACCCGACGCCGCCGGCAGGTGCGCCGCCGGCACGCCCGGCGCAACCGCCGGCCGCCGCGCCGCATCCCGCACCGCCGCCCGCGGCGGCCCCGGCACGGCCCACGCCGCCTGCCCCGCCGCCCGCTGCCGCCCCGGCACGGCCGACGCCACCTCCTCCGCCTGCAGCCGCACCGGCGCGGCCGGCCCCGACGCCGCCGCCCGCAGCTGCCCCGGCACATCCGACACCACCCGCTCCGCCCGCGGCTGCACCTGCAAGGCCGGCTCCGACCCCGCCGCCTGCGGCCGCACCTGCGCATCCCACGCCGATCCCGCCTCCGGCGGCCGCGCCCGCACGCCCGTCTCCGACGCCGCCGCCCGCTGCTGCGCCAGCGCGTCCCTCTCCGACACCGCCGGCTGCCGCAACGCCGGAGCGTCCGGCGACTCCGCCGCCGGGAGCCGGACCCGCCGCGCGTCCCGCAACCCCAGGTGCACCGCCTCCCGCGGCCACGCCGAGCCCCGCGCCGAGTGCACGGCCACAGCCAGGCGCAACTCCTCCCGCGGCCGCAACGCCTGCGCCAGCCGCAACACCGCCCGCGGCTACGCCGAGCCCCGCACCGGGTGCGCGTCCGCAGCCGGGTGCGACACCGCCCGCCGCTGCGCCGGCACCGGGTCCCGGTGCTCGCCCGCAGCCGGGCACGACCCCGCCTGGTGCAAGGCCGGCTCCGGGCACACCGCCTGGCGCAGCCACGCCAGCACCGGGGCAGCCCGCTCCCACAGCCACACCGCCTGCACCTGGCGGCGCCCAAGCGCCGGTGCGGCCGGGCGTGCCCGGACAGGCTCCCGCCGCTGCCACGCCACCGGCTGGAGCGCCAGCTGCCGGAGCGCCAGCCGCCCCGCAGGCGGCGCAACCCGGCGCGCCGCTGGTGCGTCGTGACGGCGCCACCGCGCCGACTGTGGTGCCCGGCTCTGCAGCCGCAACGCCGCCGCCCGGCCGCGCGCAAAACGCTCCGCCGACGGTCGCGCCGGCCTTCCAACGCGCGCCGCAGGTGACGGCGCCGCTGCCGCCGCCGCCGCGTCATGACAACATCAAGCCGCTCGCCATCGGTGCTGCGGTCGGTGCCGGCGTGGTCGCCGGCGCGATCATCGGCGGCACCATCGCCGACCTGCACAGGGAGCGGCGCGAGGTGGTCGAGGACGGCCGCACCATCTACACCGAACCCGACCGCATCATCGTGCGCGACCCGAGCGGACAGGCCTATGTCCGCGGCGACGACGTCTATCGCTTCCGCTACGGCGCGCGCGACATTCGCACCGAAACGATCGGCGGCGAGACCCGCACCGTCGTGGTGCGGCCCGACGGCAGCGAGATCATCACGGTGGTCGGCCCCGACGGCCAGATGCTGCGCCGGATCCGAAGGGATCGCGGCGGCCGCGAGCTCGTGATCATCGACAACAGCTACCGCGATCCGCGCGCGGTCGGCGGCTTCTATGTCGACGTGCCGCCGCCGGTGGTCAACATCCCCTACGACCGCTACATCGTCAGCGCGGAGGATGCGCCGCCGGATGTCATCTACCAGACCATGGAGGCGCCGCCGGTGGAGCGGATCGAGCGCCGCTACTCGCTTGACGAGATCCGCTACAGCCCGAACGTCCGCATGCGGATGCCGAGCGTCGACATCGACACCATCACGTTCGACACCGGATCGTGGACCATCCCGCCGGACCAGGCCGCGAAGCTGCAGACGATCGCCGACGGCATCAACCGTGCGATCCAGCGCAACCCGAGCGAGGTGTTCCTGATCGAGGGCCACACCGACGCGGTCGGCAACGACGTTGATAATCTGTCGCTGTCGGACCGCCGGGCGCAGGCCGCGGCCGAATTGCTGACCCAGCAGTTCAACGTGCCGGCCGAGAACCTGACGTCGCAGGGCTATGGCGAGCAGTATCTCAAGGAGCAGACCGACGGGCCGAGCCGCATCAACCGGCGCGTCACCGTCCGCCGCATCACCCCGCTGCTCAACGGCGGCACCGCCTCCGCCGCACCGCCGCGTTGAACGAGCAACCGAGCAAGACACGACATGGCCGGGAGCGATCCCGGCCATTTGTTTGTGGAACGCTCGCAAGCCTTCGCGCGGGAAATATGCCCCTCCCGCTTGCGGGGTACAGCGAGGGCGCGACAACAACGCGTCGTTCGCACCTACTTCCCTGCACCCAGCCCCAATGCTTCGGCCATCACCCGAAACACCTCGGTGTTGTCCATCGAACCATGGACGCGCTCGCTGCCGGGGCCGGTCGCGGTGAGGATGACGTCCTCGCCGGAATGCACGCTGGCGCCGATCATCGCCGGCAGATTGCCGAAGCGCAGCAGGACGCCGGGCACGTCCTTGTATTTGTCGTTGGCCTTGAAGGTGTCGGGCGCATCGCCTTTCACCGTCGGCTCGTTCGGATCGTCGAGCTTCGGGCGGAACGTCTCGTAATGGTCGGGCAGGCTGGCGGAGAAGATCGCAAGCCGCCGGCTGACGTCGACCCGCGACGGATAGCCTTCGGCGTCGGGCGCCGGATAGTTCGGAAAGCCGGCCTTCTCGTAGACCCCAACGCGCTCGCGCAGCGGTACGTTCGGCGTCACGCTCATGTCGTCGTTGATGGTGCCGACCAGGCTGTTCGGATGGTTGTGGTCCGCCACCACCAGGATCAGCGTGTCATCGCCGCGCGCTTTGGCCCAGTCCTTCGCCAGCCGCACCGCATTGTCGAGCATAATGGTGTCGTAGACCGCGCGCTCCATGTCGAGCAGATGGGCGTATTTGTCGATCAGGCCGGATTCCACCATCAGGAAGAAGCCGGCGTTATGCTTCGACAGGATATTGAGCGCGGCCTGCACCTGCTCGGTCAGGTCCGGCTGCTCGGGGAATTTTGTCACTCCGCCGCGCTTGAGGAATTTGCGGTCGAGCACGCCGTCCATGTTGCCGGTGGCGAACAGGCCGAGCAATTGGCGGGTGTCGGGCTTCGCCGCGAGCGTGTTGAGCTCACTTCGCGTGGTCGCGATCGGATAGCCGGCCTCGCGGAAGCGGGCGAGATAATCGACTTCGTCCGCGCGCTTCGAACCGCGCGCGGATTTCGGCAGGAAATTGGCGCTGCCGCCGCCCATCAGCACATCGGGCCTAGCGTCGAAATACTGCGCGACGATCGCATCATAGGCGGCGCGGCGGCGAGTGTGCGCGATCATTGCCGCCGGCGTCGCATCCTCCACCTCGGTGTTGGTGACGATGCCGATGGCGAGGTCGAGCTTGCGTTTCGCCACACTTGCGATGGTCTCGACCCTCGGATCATCCAGCGGATCGGGCGTGCGATCGGCATAGACGCCCAGCGCGTTGACCGCGGCCTTGTGGCCGGTGGCGTAGGCGCTGGCGGCGTTGGCCGAATCCGTGATGATCGAGTCCGAACCTGCGGTGGCGACCAGCGCCATCTGCGGCATGTCGTCGATCGCGAGCTTGCCGCGGCTCTTGCCCTCCGCGATGCCCTTGGAGAGGATCCGTGCCGCGGCGCGATGCGCCGGCGACATGCCGTCGCCGATGAACAGGATCACGTTCCTCGCCTTGCGCGCAGGCGTGTCATAGACCGTCCACGTCACCGCACGGCTTCGCGTGCCGTCGCTGACCTCGACCGTGACCGCGCCGGGCTTGTCGAGCACGACATCGCGCAGCAGCAGTGCCGACTGGTCCTTACCGGCCTCGCGCGCGATGAAGCTACCGCTCTGGCCGAACGCCGCGGCGTAATCAGTCCCGTTCAGCGTGACCTTCAGCTTCGCCGGATCGACCGCATCGGGAAACTCTACCTTGAAATCGAATTTCGCGCCGGCGAGGATATCGGCGCGGTCGATCGGAAAGATGGTTTGGGCCAGCGCTGCCGTGGCCGACAGCAGCAGCGTGGCTGCTGCGGTGGCAAATTGCCTGATCATGGTGGTGCTCCGCCTTCGCGCATCTCCGTTGCGCGACGGCAGAGGCTAGCGGTCGCGGATGACGCTGCAATGAGGCCGTGCCGGGTCGTATTGCCGCAAGGCCACCGCCGCCGCCGACCTCACCGCGCCATCTGCTGCGGATCGTAGAAGAAGCGCTCCTCGACCAGTTCCTCGCCGCGCCAGGTCTGCCAGGCGACCTCCTCCATGGCGCGGACCTTGCCGTCCTTGGCGGTGAATTCGAAGCGCCAGCAGATCGCGGAATGATCGCCGTCGAGCAGCAGCGGACCGAGCCGCGTGGTCTTGACGCCGGCGACCGCGGCCAGCACCGCCGCCTCGCGCGCCGCCAGCGCCTCGCGCCCGACCCGCCATTCGCCGTCGTTCTCCTGGGTGCGGGCATCCGCGGCGTAGAAATTCTTGATGGCACCGACATGGTCGTTGGATTCGACCGTGTCGGCGAAGGCCTGCAGCGTTTTCAGTGAGGGCATGGCGACGTCTCCATTTACCGACTATTGGTCGGTATTTATCGACTGAAGGTCGGTAAGTCAATTGGCGCGGGGAGGGAACTGGGCTAGAGATACGATCATGGCAACCCAGGCCGAGCGGCGCGAGAAGACCAGAGCGGCCATCGTCAAGGCGGCGCGGCGCATTTTTGGCGAACGCGGCTTTGCGGCGGCGACGATCGATGACATCGCCGCGGGCGCGCGCGTGGCAAAAGGCGCGGTCTATCATCACTTCGCGACCAAGGAGGCGGTATTCGCCGCGGTGTTCGAGCAGGTCTCGCTCGATCTCGTCGCCGATCTCGACCGCATCTCGCGCGCCGAGAACGATCCGCTGGCCGCGATGGCGGCGGGCACGCAGGGCTATTTCGCGGCCTGCGCAAAAGGTCCGACCGGCCAGATCATCCTGCGCGACGGCCCCGCGGTGCTCGGCTGGGAGCGCTGGCGCGAGATCGACGCCAAGCATTTCGGCGGCAAGTTTCCGCGCGCGCTGTCAGCGGCGATGGAGGCCGGCGTCATCGCAAAGCAGCCGATCGAGCCGCTGGCGCGGCTATTGCTCGGCGCGGTGACGGAAGCCGCGGTCGCGGTGTCGGCCGGGCCGGACATCGGCAAGAGCGGCGCGGATTACGCCCGCGCGTTCCGTTCGCTGCTGGACGCGCTCAGGGTGAAGTAGCTCATGGTCTCTCCCGATGTCGTCCCTGCGAAAGCAGAGATCCATACTCCGCGGCGGAAGAGACTCGTCGTTCCGGCGTCGCAAAGCGATCAGCATTCGTGGTTCTGGGTCCCTGCTTTCGCAGGGACGACACTGAGTTTGTTGCGACGTTTGCGCGATCAGCCCTTGTCGTTCTCGAGCTTGAAGATCTCCGAGCCCTGGCCGCCGGAGATCAATCCGGTCTTGCCGTAGATGCCGAGCTTGACGCGGGTGTCGGCGATGTCGAGGTTGCGCATGGTGAGCTGGCCGATGCGGTCGGCCGGCGTGAAGGCGGCGTCCTCGACCTTCTCCATGCTGAGCCGCTCCGGCGCGTAGGTCAGATTCGGGCTCTCGGTGTTCAGGATCGAGTAGTCGTTGCCGCGGCGCAGCTCCAGCGTCACCTCGCCGGTGACGGCGCGCGCCACCCAGCGCTGCGCGGTCTCGCGCAGCATCAGGGCCTGCGAATCGAACCAGCGGCCCTGATACAGCAGGCGGCCGAGCCGCATGCCGCTGATGCGGTATTGCTCGATCGTGTCCTCGTTGTGAATGCCGGTGACGAGCCGCTCATAGGCGATGTGCAGCAGCGCCATGCCGGGCGCTTCATAGATGCCGCGGCTCTTGGCCTCGATGATCCGGTTCTCGATCTGGTCGCTCATGCCGAGGCCGTGGCGGCCGCCGATCGCGTTGGCTTCGACGAACAGCGCGACCGGATCGGCAAAGCTCTTGCCGTTCAGCGCGACCGGCTGGCCTTCCTCGAAGCGCACCACCACCTTCTCAGGCCTGACGTCGCAATCGGCGCGCCAGAACGGCACGCCCATGATCGGATTGACGATGGTGATGCCGGTCGACAGGCTTTCGAGATCCTTGGCCTCATGGGTGGCGCCGAGCAGATTGCTGTCGGTGGAATAGGCCTTCTCCGCGCTCATCTTGTAGGCGAAGCCCTGCGCCGTCATGAACGCCGACATCTCGGCGCGGCCGCCGAGCTCGTCGATGAACTGCTGGTCGAGCCAGGGCTTGTAGATGCGCAAGCTCGGATTGGTGAGCAGGCCGTAGCGGTAGAAGCGCTCGATGTCGTTGCCCTTGAAGGTCGAGCCGTCGCCCCAGATGTTGACGCCGTCCTCCTGCATCGCGGCCACCAGCATGGTGCCGGTCACCGCGCGGCCGAGCGGCGTGGTGTTGAAATAGGTGATGCCACCGGTCGAGATGTGGAACGCGCCTGACTGGATCGCGGCGATCCCCTCATGCACCAGCTGGGTGCGGCAATCGACCAGGCGGGCTCTCTCGGCGCCGAAATCCATCGCCTTGCGCGGGATCGCGTCGTAGTCGGCCTCGTCGGGCTGGCCGAGATTGGCGGTGTAGGCGAAAACCTTGGCGCCCTTCAGCTTCATCCAGAGCAGCGCCGCCGAGGTATCGAGGCCGCCCGAGAATGCGATGCCGACTTTTTCCCCGGTGGGCAGGCTTTTCAGAATCGTACTCATGGCGGTCCAATCGCTCGAAAACGGGTGGTGTTTGAGGTGGCGATATCAAATTTCGCCGGGCTGGGCACGCCTTTAATCAGGCCTGACGCTCGCCGGATTCGGTCTGCGCCCGCCCGCGCCAGCGCTGCATCAGCCGGTAGCCGGGCTGCGCCAGCCGGGTCAGCGCCGCATCGACCTGCTCGTCGGTCAGCCGGGTCGCCGCCCAGCGATAGATCAGGGCGTAGAACAGCCAGACGACGAAAAACGACACCAGGCCGGCGATCGCGACATCGGTGAAGAAATGGCCGCCGAACGCCATCCTGAGCCCGCTGGTGACGACGCCGAACACCGTCGCCGCGGCAAAGGCCAGCGGCCGCCAGGGCGGCGGCGTCAGCGCTGCCGGCGCATAGGTCCAGAACGCGGTGGCGCCCTCGCCCGAAAAGAACGAGCAGTTGCGCGCGCAGGCGCCGCGCGGGTCCCACCACGGCACGAAGGATTGCGTGCCGTTGAACTGGGCCACCGCCACCGGCCGCGGCCGGCCCCAATAGCTCTTGAAGGTGAAGTTGGTCAGCACACCCGCGGAGAGCAGCATCGTGGTGAGCAGGAACACCGCGGCGCGGCCCGACATCAGCATCGGTCGGTCCGGCCGAATGAATTTCACCACGATGGTCACGATCGCCGGCAGCACCAGCGCCCAGGCGATCCACATCGCCGCATCGCGCGCGAACGATGCCACCGCATCGAGCTTCAGCGGAAAGGTTTTTTGCGCGGCATCGTAGAACACCGCCGCCAGCTTCAGGTCGAGCTCGGGATAAATCCCGAACAGGATGCCGATGACGAGCGCCAGCGCCAGCGCGATGACAAGTCCGGTCCGGTTCATGGCGCGCGGTTTAGCCGAGGTGGCGGGGCAAGAAAACCCCTGCCGTCATTGCGAGGAGCGAAGCGACGAAGCAATCCATGCTTCCGTGCGCGCAGAGCGATGGATTGCTTCGCTTTGCTCGCGATGACGGGATGGATCACGGCTGCGGTCGCGATTGCGAGGGCAGCGGCGGAGGTGGCTGCAAGGGACGCCGCGGCTCGCGCCAGACGCCGGCGGCGCGGCCGGCGATCAGCCAGTAGACGAGGCCGGCGACGATGCCGGCGCCGGTCATGATCTCCATGTGCCGCCGCACGATGCCGTGGAACTGCATCATGTCGGAATCGAACGGCACGAGGCCGAGATAGCAGGCCGCACCGACCAGCGCGCCGCCGACGGCGTAGGCCAGCACGCTGCGGATGCTGAACGCCTCGGTGATCAGCACGATGATGAGGGCGGGCAGCAGCGCGAAGCCGGAAATGAAGATGAAGCCGAAGCCGAGGACGATATTGACGGCGCTCTGGTCGATCGGGCCGCCGGCGAGATCGCTGATCTCGGGATAGAGCACCGCGACGACCACGATGACGCCGGCCGCGAAGCAGGCCATCAGGAAGGCAAAGGCGACGACGAACAGGCGGCCGATCAGCGCCATACTATTTCCCCGTCTTGCGAGCCACCCGGTCAGCGCAATGCGCTGCCGGATGACAGGCTCCACGAAGCAATCCAGCTCTGAGCTTGCCGGGACGTGGATTGCTTCGTCGCTCCGCTCCTCGCAATGACGATGTGGAGACGGCGGCGCGCCACAACACTCAATCCGTCATCGCCATCGCGCGGAGCGCCTGGCGCTCGCGGGCGGACAGCTTTTCGGTCTCCGACTTGAGCTGGCCGCAGGCGGCGAGGATGTCGCGGCCGCGCGGAGTGCGCACCGGCGAGGAGTAGCCGGCGTTGAAGATGTATTCGGAGAACTTTTCGATCTGCTCCCAGTCCGAGCATTCATAGGCGGTGTCCGGCCACGGATTGAACGGGATCAGGTTGATCTTCGCCGGAATGCCCTTGAGCAGTTTCACGAGCAGCTTGGCGTCATCGAGCGAGTCGTTGACGCCTTTCAGCATCACATATTCGAAGGTGATGCGCCGCGCGTTCGACGCGCCGGGGTAGTCGCGGCAGGCCTGCAGCAGTTCCTTGATCGGATATTTACGATTCAGCGGCACCAGCTCGTTGCGCAGCTCGTCGCGCACCGCATGCAGCGAGATCGCGAGCATGACCCCGATCTCTTCGCCGGTGCGCGCAATGTTCGGCACCACGCCGGAGGTCGACAGCGTGATGCGCCGGCGGGAAATGCCGATGCCCTCGTTGTCGGCAACAATCAGCAGCGCATCGCGCACCGCATCGAAATTGTAAAGCGGCTCGCCCATCCCCATCATCACGATGTTGGTGACGCGGCGCGTGCCGTCCTCGCGGTCGGCCCAGTCGTTGAGCCGGTCACGCGCCACCATCACTTGGCCGACGATCTCGCCGGCGGTGAGGTTGCGCACCAGCCGCTGCGTGCCGGTGTGGCAGAAAGCGCAGTTCAGCGTGCAGCCGACCTGCGAGGACACACAGAGCGTGCCGCGATCGGTCTCGGGGATGTAGACGCACTCGACCTCGTGCGGCTTCTCGAGCGTATTGCCGCTCGGCAGCCGCAGCAGCCATTTCCGCGTGCCGTCGTTGGAGATCTGCTCGGCAACCACCTCGGGGCGATCGACGGTAAAATGCTTCTCCAGCTCGGCGCGCATGTCCTTCGAGACGTTGGTCATCTCGGCAAAATTCCTGGCGCCGCGGAAATACATCCAGTGCCAGAGCTGCTGGGTGCGCATCTTGCGCTGCGAGGCCGCGACGCCGATCTCGCCGAGGCGGTCGGCGATCTCGGCGCGCGACAGCCCGATCAGCGACGGCTTGGCCGGCGGCACGTAGGTTTCCAGCGGAACCTTTTCGACCAGCGTATTGGCGCCGGGCGCAGCGGTAGTGGTCTGGGTGTCGGTCATGAAACCTCAAATAGGCCTTCCAGCCGGTGCTGGAAAGCCACCAAATACCTCGATTTGTACCTTCAGGCGGTTTTATTGGAGCATGATCTTTCCGGAAAACCGCTTCACACTTTTCCGGATCATGCTCTAGCGCCGACAGTCCTGGCCCAGCCGGTCGAGCGCCTGCGACAGACCCTTCAGCGAGAAGGTATCGATCGTCTCGGTGCCCTTGGCGGAGACGGCCTTCACCGTCACCTCGGCCGATTTGCGCATGGCTTCCACCATCCGCTCCTCTTCGGCCGCATTCTTGATCCAGAGGCCGTCGCCCTGGGTGTACATCGCGTAGGTGCCGCCGCCGACCTGCAACGTCGATTCGGAGCCCGGCTTCACCGCGTAGCCGATCATGATCGAGACCTCGTTGACGACCTTTTCGGCCGGACGGGTCGAGATGAAGGCATAGGCCGGATCGCGCGGCCGGTTCGGCGGATTGGTCTTCGACGACGACGGCTTGGCCAGCGCGAAACAGACCTTCTTGCCGTTCGGCGCAGCCGTGTAGGCGCCCCAGGTGCCGAATTGCCCGATCAATGTCGGCTCGGCACCGCCGGCGGCAGCCGCGGCGGCCGAAGGCGCCGGCTTTGCCGCTTCCTTCGCATCCTTCTTGGGCGCAGCCTGCACCGGCGCAAGCGGGACGATGCCGCACACCAGGCTACAGGCAACCAGCGATGTCAGTATTTGCCGCACGGCCAACTGGTTCCCCCATCATTGTGACTGGAAGATGGCCCGGCGATTCCCCCTCGCCGGTGCGGATGGATAACCGGGAAACGCCTGCTTGGGAAGGCAGTTAGGCCGAAGGCCTGGTGTGGACGATGGACACGTTGCGCGTCATGCTTTTGCGCGCGCCGCGCGCTGCTTCTCCCACTGTTCGTCGGTCCATTGCAGCAGGTCCTCGGCACCGGAACTGCGCAGATGCGCGCCCCCATCCACCACCACCATCTCGCCATTGATGTAGCCCGCCTGATCGGAAATCAGGAAGCTCGCGAGATTGGCAAGCTCTGAGTGCTCGCCGGCGCGGCCGAGCGGAACACGCTGCGACCAGCTCTCGCCACGCGCTTCCGGACGCAATTGTCCAGTCGCGCCGGCAGTCGGAAACGCGCCGGGCGCGATCGCGAGGGTGCGGACGCCCTTCGGCCCCCATTCGACCGCGAGACTCTTCGTCATCGCCAGCACCGCGGTCTTGGCCATCGACGACGGCACGGTGAAGGCGCGGCCGGTGATGGTCGAGGTCGAGAGGATCGAGAGCACCACGCCCTTGTGCTTGCCCTCGATCCAGCGGCGGCCCGCGGCGAGCGTGCAATACAGCGTGCCGTGTAGGGTCGGCGCGAGGATCGCGTCGGCCGCACGGAATGACAGATGCTCGGTCTGCGCGATGAAGGTTGCGGCAGCATTGTTGACGAGAACGTCGATCGGCGCGTCCTGCCAGACCTGCTCGATCATCGCCTCGACCGCGGTGCCGTCGCGGATGTCGCAGCGCGCCGTCGACACCTTGGTCCCGAATTCGCTGCGGAATTTGGCCGCGGTGTCTTCCAATAGCTCCTGCCGGCGTCCGCAGATGATCAGCTCGGCGCCGAGCTCGGCAAAGCGGCGGCCCATCGCCGCGCCGAGGCCGGTGCCGCCGCCGGTGATCAGGATGCGCTTGTGTGCCAGCAGGCCTTTTTCAAACATAGTTTGATCCCTCCGCTTTGTATTGTCGCTCCGCGCCAAATCCGGCAAAGAAGCTTTCAGCCTTTTTGCGTCCGAAACTCAGGTGTGTCCATGAAAGCCATCCTCTGCTCGCAATACTGTCAACCCGACGATCTCGTGCTGGCTGACGTCCCCGATCCGGTGGCAGCGCCGGGTGAGGCCGTGATCGCGATCAAGGCGGCGGCGCTGAACTTCTTCGACATCCTGATGATCCAGGGCAAGTACCAGATCAAGCCGCCGTTCCCGTTCTCGCCTGCCGCCGAAGTTTCCGGCGTAATCGAAAGCGTCGGCGCAGGTGTCACCGATCTGAAGGTCGGCGACCGCGTCGTCGCATCGTGCGGCCACAACGGCGCCCGCGACAAGATCGCGCTGCCCGCGAATTCGATCGTGAAGATTCCCGACAATCTCGACTACGACCGCGCCGCCGGAATCATCATCATCTACGGCACCGCACTGCATGCGCTGGAAGATCGTGCCAGCCCCAAGCCGGGCGAGACGCTCGCGGTGTTAGGGGCCGCCGGCGGTACCGGACTTGCGGCATGCGAGCTCGGCAAACTGATGGGGCTGAAGGTGATCGCCTGCGCTTCGTCGGACGAGAAGCTGGAATTCGCAAGGCAGCACGGCGCCGAGCTGACGCTGAACTACGCCAAGGAAGATCTGAAGGAAGGCCTGCGCAAGCTGACCGGCGGCAAGGGCGCCGACATCGTGTTCGATCCGGTCGGCGGCGCCTATGCCGAGGCGGCGCTGCGCTCGACGGCCTGGGAAGGCCGCTTCCTGGTGATCGGATTTGCCGCCGGCGATATTCCAAAAATCCCGCTCAACCTCGCGCTGCTCAAGGGCTGCGATATCCGTGGCGTGTTCTGGGGCGCCTGGGCCCGGCAGAACCCGGAGAAAAACCGCAAGAACCTCGAGAAGCTCGTGCAATGGACCGCCGAGGGCAAGATCTCCTCGCATGTCGACCGCACCTTCCCGCTGTCGCAGACCGCTGAGGCACTGAAGGTGCTCGCCGGCCGCAAGGCGATGGGCAAGGTGATCCTGCATCCGGGAAGCTGAGCTGGGCGAGCTCCCTCGCCGCTCTTCGCGAGGAGAGGGTTGGGGTGAGGGGCTGTCTCCGCACAGGCGGCGATAGACGAATTCGCTGAGACTCCCCTCACCCGGATCGCATCTGACGATGCGATCCGACCTCTCCCCGCACGCGGGGCGAGGTGAAGCGCCGTTGTCTGGGCCGGCCCCGGCCAGGCAAAAACATCGAAAACAACCCATGCAAAGGAGCCCTGCTGCCGACGCTCAAGACCCGGCGGCTTGACACGTCGGGCAACTCAGCGATGCGTCGAAGACGCTCCTTTGCCCACCGCTACGAAGCTAAGAAAGCGATCGCGTAGCCCGGATGCAGCGCAGCGAAATCCTGGGCCGGTGCGGGACGCGAGAGAAGATCTGGATTGCGCTTCGCTGCATCCGGCTACGAAGCCGTCCCAGTCATCGGGATGACGGATCGAGAGGTGCTTCATCCACCCCGCGCTTCAGCGCGGCGCGGGCCGCTTCGCGGTGCTCCGGCGTAATGTGGCTGGCGACCATGCGGATTGCGGTCGCGAGCACCGCGGCGTCATCGGTGAAGCCGAGGATCGGCAGCATGTCCGGCACAAAATCGAACGGCAGCACGAAATAGGCAATGGCGCCGAGCAGTGACGCCTGTACATGGCGCGGCGTCTGGCGGTCAAAGGCGCAGTAATAGGCGGCCAGCAGTTCCTCGGCAAAAGGCAGGCTTCCCACCACCTTCTTGAATTTGATCCAGAAGCGGCGGCGCACGCTTTCCGGGTCCTGCGCCAGCCGGTCGGCAGGCCCGAATCCCGCACCGTGATCGGTCGATGGCATCGCTGGCTCCTCGACGCCGCACGACGTTCGGCGGCGGACGAAGCGAATCTGGGGATGTCGGCCGGTCGCTGCAAGGTTTCCGTCATCGCGAGCCAACGGGTCGCAATGATGGGCAAACTCAATTGACCCCTAACTGCCGCGCGATCGCGTTCATCGCCTTGGCGAGATCGATGTCGCGCTTGGTGACCCCGCTGACCTCGTGGGTCGCCAGTACGACCTCGACCGTCTTGTAGACGTTCTTCCATTCCGGATGATGGTCGTTCTTCTCCGCGACCAAAGCGGCGCGGGCCATGAAGCCGAAGGCCTCGTTGAAATCCTTGAACACGAAGGTTTTTGCGATCGCCTCGCGCCCGGCCAGTTCCGACCAGCCCGCCAATTCCCAGAGCGCAGCCTTGCGGGCCTCCGCTGACAGCCGTTCGACCATGGCAAACCTCCTGTTCGGCCCCAACTTTAGCCTAACAACCGGCCGGCGGGACGGGGTCCATGCCCAAATTAAGGCCGAAATCGCGTCCTATGGCCGCTGGTAACCATGACACAGATGTAACGTCGGCCGGATCATTAATTTGCTACAATGTGGCTGCGCGTGCGCGTTGATCGTCCCGAGCCCTGACTCCTAAGGATTTTGTTAGCGAGATCGATGACCGACGGCTCCGCCAGCCTATCACCCAAGCCGCCCCGATCGGCCAAGCGGCGGCTGATCTTCGTGCTGATTGCCGGCGCGTTGGCTCTCATCGGCGCGCTCGCCGCCGGGTATTATTTCGCAGTGCGCCCGATGACACTGCGGATCGCGGTGGGACCGGCCAACAGCGACGACCTCAAGGTCGTGCAGGCCCTCGCGCAGGCCTTCAACAACAACCACAACAGCCAGGTCAAGCTGCGCCCGGTACAGACCGAGGGCGCCACGGCGAGCGCGCAGACGCTTGCCGATGGCAAGGCCGATCTCGCCATCATCCGCGGCGATCTCGATGTGCCGAAGAACGCGCAGGCGGTCGCGACGCTGCGCAAGAATGTCGTGGTGATGTGGATTCCGCCAGCCAAGGGCAAGGCCCGCAGGGGCACGAAGATCACCAAGATCACGCAACTGGCCGGCCACAAGATTGGCGTCGTCGGCCGCACCCAGGCCAACGTCAATCTGCTGAAGGTGATCCTGCAGCAATACGGCGTCGATCCTCTCAAGGTCGAGATCATCCAGTTCCCGGCCAACGAGGTCGCGGAAGCGATCCGCAACCAGAAGGCCGACGCCTATCTCGCCGCCGGCCCCGCCAACAGCAAGATCACGATCGACGCCATCAGCGCCACGAGCCGCGACGGCGGCGAGCCGACCTTCCTCGCGATCGACGCCGCGGAAGCGATCGCGCAGAACCACCCGGCCTATGAGGCCGCGGAGATTCCGGCCGGCTCGCTCGGCTCCGCCGACCGGCCGGAGGACGAGGTCAAGACCATCAGCTTCTCGCACCACATCGTCGCGCGAAAGGGACTGTCGGACTCGACGGTGGCGGCGTTCACGCGGCAATTGTTCGCGGTTCGGCAACAGCTCAAGAGCGATTTCCCGCTCGCGGCCAAGATCGAGACGCCCGACACCGACAAGGACGCCACCATCCCGGCGCATCCGGGCGCTGCCGCCTTCGTCGACGGCGAGGAGAAGACCTTCCTCGACCGCTACAGCGATTACATCTGGTGGGGCCTGATGGCGCTCTCCGCGATGGGCTCGGCCGGCGCCTGGTTCGCCGGCTATCTCAAGCAGGACGAACGCAACACCAACACCTCGCAGCGCGAGCGTCTCTTGGAGATGCTGAAGGCCGCCCGGCAGAGCGATTCGACCGACGAGCTCGACCAGTTGCAGGCGGAAGCCGACGACATCCTGCGGCATACGCTGCTCTGCTACGAGCACGGTGCGATCGAGGAAGGGACGCTGACCGCGTTCAACATCGCGCTCGAGCAGTTCCACAACGCCGTGGCCGACCGCAAGGCACTGCTGATGAGCATGCCGCAGAATCTGCAGCGCGCCGCGACCCAGTTCAGGGCGGCGGGGTCGGCGTAGGTCGCCTCTTGCCTCGCCCCGCTTGCGGGGAGAGGCCAAATCGCATCGCCAGATGCGATCCGGGTGAGGGGAAGCCTCCGCAAGCGCCATTGTCACCATCTTCGCGGATCGAGCCCCTCACCCCCACCCTCTCCCCGTAAGAACGGGCGAGGGAGCCTGAGCTGCCTGCTCACCTTACGGCAGCGATCCCGGAGCCGATTTCGCCCATCCCTGTAATCTCGCCGTCATGGAATTTTTCTAGGTCTTTCCCCGCCTGCGGCGCATTGTCGCGTCGTGACGCTGAGGAGCTTCCTATGACCATCCGGTTTTCGCGAAATCTGACCCGCCGACGCTTTCTGTCCACCACGGCCGCGGCTGGCGTCGGGCTGATCGCGATGCCCTACCTCTCGCGTGCCGCCGACCGTCCGGTGATCACCCATGGCGTGCAGTCGGGCGATGTCGGCACCGACGGTGGCGTGGTGTGGGCGCGGGCCGACCGCCCGGCGCAGATGATGGTCGAGGTCGCCACCTCAGACTCGTTCAAGGATGCCCGCACGCTGCCGCCGATCGCGGCACTGCCGGAGAGCGACTTCACCGCCAAGATGCTGCTGGAGAACCTGCCGTCGGGCCAGGACATCTTCTACCGCGTCCGGTTCCGCGACCTCTCGCATACCGACATCGTCGGCGAACCGGTGGTCGGCCGCTTCCGCACCGCGCCCGGCGACCGCCGCGACGTCTCGTTCGTGTGGGGCGGGGACGTCGCCGGCCAGGGCTGGGGCATCAACCCCGATGACGGCGGCATGTTCACCTTCGCCGCGATGAAGAAGCACAATCCGGATTTCTTCCTGCATTCCGGCGATACGATTTATGCCGACGGCGTCATCAACGCCGAGCAGAAGCAGCCCGACGGCAAGATCTGGAAGAACATCACCGTCGTGGAGAAATCCAAGGTCGCCGAGACGCTCGACGAATTCCGCGGCGCACACAAGTACAACATGCTCGACGAGAATCTGCGCGCCTTCAACGCCGAGGTGCCGATCTTCGTGCAGTGGGACGACCACGAAGTGACCAACAATTGGTCGCTGTCGAAGCAGCTGCCGGCCGCCTACAAGGAGCGTGACATCACGCTGCTCGCCGCGCGCGCGGCGCGCGCCTTCCACGAGATGTATCCGATGCGCGAGAGCATCGTCGAGCCCGGCCGGGTCTATCGTACGCTGAGCTACGGCCCGCATCTCGACGTGTTCATGCTCGACGAGCGCAGCTATCGCGGCCCGAACGGTCCGAATCTGCAGGAGAGCTACGATCCCGGCGCCTATTTCCTCGGGCCCGACCAGCTCGCCTGGCTGAAGCGCGGCCTGCTCAACTCGCGGGCCACCTGGAAGGTGATCGCATCCGACATGCCGCTGTCGCTGATCGTCTATGACGATGCGGCTAACAAGAAGGGCTCGGAAGCCTTCGCGCAGGGTGACGGCCCGGCGCGCGGCCGCGAGCTCGAGATCGCCGACATCCTGCGCTTCATCAAGACTTCTGGTGTCGTCAACACGGTGTGGCTGACCGCCGACGTGCACTACGCCGCCGCGCACTACTACAATCCGAACAAGGCCCAGTTCCAGGATTTCGATCCGTTCTGGGAATTCGTCTCCGGCCCGCTGCACGCCGGCACGTTCGGCCCGAACGAGCTCGACAACACGTTTGGTCCCGAGGTGAAGTTCGTCAAGGCGCCCGGCGAAGCCAACCAGAACCTGCCGCCGTCGGCCGGCATGCAGTTCTTCGGCCACGTCAAGATCGACGGCAAGAGCGGCCAGATGACGGTGAGCCTGCGCGACCGCAAGGACGTCGAGCTGTGGGCGATCACGCTCGATCCGAAGCAGGCGTAGCCCGCCGCTTCAGCTCGATGATGCCGACGCTCTGTCGACGGCCTTGTCGATGGAGTGCAGCCCTCGCTTCCCGTTCCCCCTAAAAGGGGAAGGTCGGGATGGGGGTCCAGCCACAGGCGACGTTGCATGTGGAGAGAGCAGATCCTCACCGGTTTTTGCTCTAGCCAGCAAAGCGACCTCGCTTTTGCAAGGGGACGTGGAAGCAGGCGTCACTCGCCCGCGTCCACGGTCGGCTTGCAGCGCCACCGGCGCAGCGCGGCCAGCAGCGCATCGGCGGGACACGGCTTGCTCAGCCGCGGCATGCCGGCGAGTGGTGACGGCAGGCTGACATCGGAGCCGTAACCGGTCACGAACACATAGGCGATCCGCAGCGCATCGAGCCGTTCGGCGATCGCGAACGGCGTCTCGCCATTGACGAGAGCGAGGTCGAGCAGCGCGAAATCGGGCGGCTGCGCGGCAATCAGTTCGAGCGCGCGCCGCGGACTGGCGGCAGTGCGAACCGTCTTCGCGCCGAACCGCAGGATGGTGTCCTCGAAATCCAGCGCGATGATCGGATCGTCCTCGACGATCAGGACATCACGGGGCATGCCGTCACAGAAGGCGGGTGTCATCGCGTGCCAGAGTCCATGGTTGAACGTAGATGAAGGACCGGATCAGGTCCGGTCGAATGGCCCGCGACCGACGCCCCCTGGCAGGCACGCCGATTGTTCCCGAGATGAAACCATCACATCGCAAGCGGCACCGTCTGTTCACTAGTGAACATAAAACCAGGAACCTTTCCGTTATTGTCGGCGTTGGCTGGGCAGGAACCTCCAATGATTACGAAGCGGACCGAGTTGGCCGGGACGAGCGACCGACCGTTCAACAATCTTTTGCGCCGGCTCAACGCCACCGACTATGAGCTGATCGCACCATATCTGGTGCTGCTGGATGGAGCGGCCGGTGACCTGCTCTACAATCCCGGCGACGATGTGCAGACCGTGCATTTCCCGTGCGGGCCTAGTCTCGTCTCCTACATGGTGCCGAACGAGGACGGGCGCGACGTCGAGACCATCCTGGTCGGCCGCGAGGGTGCGGTCGGCGGCATCGTCAGCCAGGGCTTCCTGCCGGCCTATACCCGCATCACCGTCAAGTTCGGCGGGCCATTCGCGCGGATGCCGATCAGCAAGCTCGACGCAGCCAAGCTGAACTCGAACTCGGTGCGCAACATCTTCGCGCGCTATGCCGACTGCATGCTGGCGCAGATCTTCCAGTCCACCGCCTGCAACGCGATCCACTCGATCGAGCAGCGCGCCGCGAAATGGATCATCGCCGCGATGGAGCGCACCGACGGCGACGGCGTGGTGCCGCTCACCCACGAGCAGCTCTCCACCCTGCTCGGCGTCGGCCGCAGCTACACCAGCCGCGTGATCCAGACCTTCAAGGCCGAGGGTGTGCTGGACACGCGCCGCGGCGCGATCGTGGTCCGCGATCCGGACCGGCTGCGACAGCGCGCCTGCCAGTGCAACGACGCGGTCAAGGATCACTTCGAGGAGGTGCTGCGCGGCGTCTATCCGGCCGAGGACAATCCCGCGAACTAGACCGCCCATGGCAGCTTGCGGCCCGCTGATCACCCACCGTCGAGCGCGGCGAGGCGGTCGGCTTCCCTGATATCGTCGACGGTGTTGGCATTGAAGAACGGATCCAGCGGCTCGGCCGGCCAGGCGACCGTTGCGAGCGGATAGCGCGCCGTCCAGCGGTCGATCTTGCGCACGCCTTCCACGACGAGCGCCTGGCGCAATTCGTTACGCAGGCGTACGCTCCAGAGACCGATCACCGGATGCGTCTGATCGCCTGACGCGGCGACGGCGAGTTCGGCATGCTGCGCCACACGCGCCTCGTCGAGGCGCTTGACGAGATCGCGAGGCAGGAACGGACAATCGCCCGCCGCGCTCAGCAGCCATTTCGCATCGGGCCGGTTCGTCGCGGTCCAGTCGAGTGCGGCCAGGATGCCGGCGAGCGGACCGGGATAGTCGGGGACATCGTCCGCGACGACAGGAAGACCGAACGCTGCGAACCGCGCGGGATCGCCGTTGGCGTTGATGATCACTCCGGCGCATTGCGGCGCGAGGCGATCGATCACGCGCTGCAGGATGGTGCGGCCCGCGATCTGGCGCATCGGCTTGTCGCCGCCGCCCATCCGCCGCGCAAGCCCGCCGGCAAGCACCACGCAGGGGATATCAGTCATCGCCACCCTCGCCCTTGCGCTTGTGGCGCATCGATTCCTCTTCGACATAGTCGAGGTTCTGGTCGTAGACGATCCGCTCCTCGCCCGACAGCGCGATGAAGCGCTTGCCGCGGGCGCGCCCGACGAGCGTCAGCCCGACCTGCCGCGCCAGATCGACACCCCACGCCGTGAAGCCGGAGCGGGAGACCAGGATCGGAATGCCCATCCGCACCGTCTTGATCACCATCTCCGACGTCAGCCGCCCCGTCGTATAGAGAATCTTGTCCGCGGGATCGACGTTGTGGCGGTAGATCCAGCCCGCGATCTTGTCGACGGCATTATGCCGGCCAACGTCCTCGGTGTAGCAGACCGGTGTGCTCTCTTTGCACAGCACGCAGCCGTGAATCGCGCCCGCCTCGAGATAGAGCGACGGCATCGTGTTGATGGTGTGCGTCATCCGGTAGAGCCAGGAGGTGCGCAGTTCGGCCTTCGGCAGCGCGACCTTCTCGACTGCTTCCAGCAGGTCTCCGAACGCCGTGCCCTGGGCGCAGCCCGAGGTCTGCGTGCGCTTCTTCAGCTTCACCTCGAAATTGGTGTGATGCGCGGTGCGCACCACGACGACCTGCAGATCGTCGTCATATTCGACCTCGGTGACGACGTCGTCGTATTTCAGCATGTTCTGGTTCAGGAGGTAACCGAGCGCGAGGTATTCCGGATAGTCGTTGATCGTCATCATCGTGACGATCTCCTGCGCGTTGAGGTAAAGCGTCAGCGGCCGTTCGACGGGTACCCTGATCTCGGTCCGCGCGCCGGTCTGATCGACGCCGACGACGCGCTCGGTCAGCCGCGGATCGTTCGGATCCGGAACAATGATGGGAGCGGTCGCTTTCTCGGTCACTGGTCGACGTCCGGATGGGTTCACAATTCAGCAGAGCTGGGGATATAAGCACGATCGGAGACCGACTGGCCACAGCGGGAACGACCATGATGTGGCCCGGCCAACGCGATAACGCCGCAGTTCGCGATCCGGACCGGACATAGATGGCGATGGCCGAGGACTGAGGAACACGATGGCGCAGCTTTCGGACGACTGCTTCGCGTTCGGCGGACCGATGATGTCGGTCGACGAAGCCGTCGCGATCATCGCCGCGCGCGTCAGGCCAGTCGGGGAGTCGGAAACGGTTGCGCTGCTGGATGCCGACGGACGCATCCTTGCCGGCGATGTTGCCGCACCGCTGCCGCTGCCGCCCTTCATGAATTCGGCGGTCGACGGCTACGCTGTCTCTGGCGCCGACCTGCCGCAAAACGGCGATCGCGCATTCCCGGTCGCCGGCCGCGTGCAGGCGGGCGCATCCGCGCAGCCCGTCGCGCCAGGCCATGCCGTCCGCATCTTCACCGGCGCGCCGATGCCATCAGGCACCGACACCGTGTTCATGCAGGAGGACGTCCGGATCGACGATGCGGGCAATGTGATCCTGCCGTCCGGCCTGAAGCTGGGCGCCAATGTGCGTCCGGCCGGCGAAGACATCGCACGCGGTCATGTCGCGCTGGCGTCGGGCCGGCGGCTGCGCCCGCAGGATGTCGCGGTCGCCGCCGCCTTCGGGCTGACGACGCTCGACGTCGTGCGGCGCGTTCGCGTCGGCGTGTTCTCCACCGGCGACGAACTGGCCGCACCCGGGGCGGCGCGCAGTGAAGCCCAGCTGTTCGATTCCAACCGCTTCATGCTGATGGCGATGTTGCGCAGGCTCGGCTGCGAGGTCGGCGATCTCGGCATCCTGCGCGACGAACAGGCCGCGCTCGCCGCGGCGCTGAAGCAGGCCGCCCGACGCTACGACTTGATCCTGACCACCGGCGGCGTCTCGACCGGCGAAGAGGACCACGTCAAGGCGGGCATCGAACAGGCCGGCTCGCTGGTGCTGTGGCGGATGGCGATCAAGCCGGGCCGTCCGGTGGCAATGGGTATCGTCGACGGCACGCCGCTGATCGGCCTGCCCGGCAATCCGGTTGCGAGCTTCGTCACCTTCGTCCACGTCGTGCGGCCGACCGTGCTCGCGCTCTCGGGAGCCACACCAGCTCCCTTGCAACCGATGCCGGTGCGCTCAGCGTTCAGCTACAAGAAGAAGAGCGGACGGCGCGAATATGTCCGCGCTTCGCTGCGGCGCGCGGCGGATGGATCGCTCGAGGCGATCAAGTTTCCGCGCGAAGGTGCCGGGCTGCTGTCGTCGCTGATCGAGACTGACGGGCTGATCGAACTCGCCGAAGCCGTCGTGCAAGTCGTACCTGGAGATGCCGTTGGCTTTCTCGGCTACGCCGAGCTGCTGTAGGCCCAATCCGAGTCTCGATATGCGATCGAGATCGCCCAGTCATCAAACCATCGCTGCACGATAGAAGATTCAGATCGACTGATAGGCAAACATGAACAACAGCTAACGCGGCAACCCGACGCTGCTGGAGGCGTTCTAAATCTGCTTGCGTGTGGCATGCCAGGGATTACAGTCCGCCGAACAGCGCAATTCGCGCGAAGCGGGGTTTCATGAGTCGAGACGTTCATGACGTGCACAAGGTCCGCGCCTTCGAGCATCCAGGACAAGGCAGGAAGCGGGCGAAGGCGACGCCGAAGGGACGCCAGGTCGATCCGACCGCTGCTCATGAAATCGAGACGCTGCTCGGTGACCGGCCGCGACAGCGCGACCTGCTGATCGAATATCTCCATTTGATCCAGGACAAGTATCATCAGATCTCGGCGGCGCATCTTGCCGCGCTCGCCGACGAGATGAAGCTGTCATTCGCCGAGGTGTTCGAGACCGCCACCTTCTATGCGCATTTCGATATCGTGAAGGAAGGCGAGCCGAACGTTGCGCCGCTGACCGTGCGCGTCTGCGACTCGCTGACCTGCGCGATGCTCGGCGGCGAGAAGCTGCTGAAGGATCTCCAGAACCAGGCCGGCCCCGGCATCCGCGTTGTGCGCGCGCCTTGTGTCGGCCGTTGCGACACGGCACCTGCCGCGGAAGTCGGCCACAACTTCGTCGATCACGCGACCGTCGCCAACGTTCTCGCCGCGGCAAAGAGCGGCGACACCCATGTGCATCTTCCCGCTTACGTCGACTACGACGCCTATGTGGCCGACGGCGGCTACAAGCTGCTGACGCGGCTGCGCTCGGGCGATCTGCCGCGGGAGGACCTGCTGAAGGCGCTCGACGATGCGTCGCTGCGCGGTCTTGGCGGCGCCGGTTTTCCGACTGGCCGCAAGTGGCGCGCCGTGCTCGGCGAACCCGGCCCCCGGCTGATGGCGGTGAACGGCGACGAAGGCGAGCCGGGCACGTTCAAGGATCGCTACTACCTCGAGACCGATCCGCATCGCTTCCTCGAAGGCATGCTGATCGGCGCGCACGCGGTCGAGGCGCCGGAGGTCTACATCTATATCCGCGACGAATACCCGGCCTGCCGCGAGATCCTCGCCCGCGAGATCGCAAAGCTGCCGCCCGGCGGTCCGAAGCTGCATCTGCGGCGCGGCGCCGGCGCCTATATCTGCGGCGAGGAATCCTCGCTGCTCGAATCGATCGAGGGCAAGCGCGGCCTGCCGCGGCACAAGCCACCCTATCCGTTTCAGGTCGGACTATTCGGCCTGCCGACGCTGATCAACAACATCGAAACGCTGTGGTGGGTTCGCGACATCGTCGAGAAGGGCGCCGGCTGGTGGAAGAGCCACGGCCGCAACGAACGCCAGGGCTTGCGCAGCTTCTCGGTGTCGGGACGGGTCAAGAATCCGGGCGTCAAGCTCGCGCCGGCCGGCATCACCGTGCGCGAGCTGATCGACGAGTACTGCGGCGGCATGGCCGATGGCCATACGATGCAGGCCTATCTGCCGGGCGGCGCATCCGGCGGCATCCTGCCGGCATCGATGGACGACATCCCGCTCGATTTCGGCACGCTGGAGAAATACGGCTGCTTCATCGGTTCCGCTGCCGTCGTCATTCTCTCGCAGGCCGACGACGTCAGGGATGCCGCGCTAAACTTGATGAAGTTCTTCGAGGACGAGAGCTGCGGGCAATGCACGCCCTGCCGCGCCGGAACCGAAAAGGCGGCGCTGCTGATGCAGCAGCCGGTTTGGAACAAGGAATTGCTCGACCAATTGAGCCAGGCGATGCGCGACGCGTCGATCTGTGGCCTTGGCCAGGCGGCCTCCAATCCGCTGACCTCCGTGATCAAATATTTTCCGGACGGATTTCGTCCGCAGCAAGCCGCCGAATAGGCGGACCGGGCAGGACGAATTTCGACGAGGATCGGTATGAGCAACGAGCAGAACTCTCCGCCGCAGGGCTACGGCCACGACGCCAAGGGCGCGGCCGGAGGAAACAACGTCCCCGACGGCCGTGTCACCGTCACGCACAGCGAGCCGATCGGCAAGGTCGGCGGGACCGGCGGCGGGCCCCAGATGATTCAGTTCGAGCTCGACGGGCAGCAGGTCGCAGCGCGCGCCGGCGAAACCATCTGGCAGGTCGCCAAGCGCCAGGGCACCGAAATCCCGCATCTCTGCTACTCACCCGCGCCGGACTACCGGCCGGACGGCAATTGCCGCGCCTGCATGGTCGAGATCGAAGGCGAGCGCGTGCTGGCGGCGTCCTGCAAGCGAACGCCAACGGTCGGCATGAAGGTGAAATCGGCCAGCCAGCGCGCGGTCGCGGCGCAGAAGATGGTGATGGAGCTGCTCGTCGCCGATCAGCCGGCGCGCGAGACCTCGCACGATCCGGATTCGAAATTCTGGCACTGGGCCGAGAAGACCGGTGTCACCGAAAGCCGCTTCCCCGCAGCCCAACGCTGGGAAACCGACGCCAGCCACCCGGCGATGCGCGTCAATCTCGACGCCTGCATCCAGTGCGGCCTGTGCGTGCGGGCCTGCCGCGAGGTGCAGGTCAACGACGTCATCGGCATGGCCTACCGGAATCACGGCGCCAAGATCGTGTTCGACTTCGACGACCCGATGGGCGAGTCGACCTGCGTTGCCTGCGGCGAATGCGTGCAGGCCTGCCCGACCGGCGCGCTGATGCCGGCGGTGATGCTCGACGACCAGCAGACCCGCGTCACCTATCCCGACCGCAAGGTGGACTCGCTGTGCCCGTATTGCGGCGTCGGCTGCCAGGTCACCTATGAGGTCAAGGACGAGAAGGTGATCTATGCGGAAGGCCGCGATGGCCCCGCCAACCACAACCGCCTCTGCGTCAAGGGCCGCTTCGGCTTCGACTACATTCATCACCCCAACCGCCTGACCAAGCCGCTGGTGCGGCTGCCCGGCGTCAAGAAGGATGCCAACGACCAGGTCGATCCGGCCAATCCCTACACCCATTTCCGCGAGGCGACGTGGGACGAGGCGCTGGATCTCGCGGCCAACGGCCTGAAGAAGATCCGCGACGAGAAGGGCGCCAAGGCGCTGGCCGGCTTCGGTTCGGCCAAGGGCTCCAACGAGGAAGCCTATCTGTTCCAGAAGCTGGTGCGCACCGGCTTCGGCTCCAACAATGTCGACCATTGCACGCGGCTGTGCCACGCCTCGTCGGTGGCGGCGCTGTTCGAAGGCTTGAGTTCCGGCGCGGTGTCGGCGCCGTTCGCGGCCGCGGCCGACGCGGAAGTGATCTGGGTGATCGGCGCCAATCCAACCGTGAACCATCCGGTCGCCGCGACCTTCATCAAGAACGCCGCCAAGCGCGGCGCCAAGCTCTTCGTGATGGACCCGCGCAAGCAGACGCTATCTCGCCACGCGACGGCGCATCTGCAGTTCAAGCCCGGCTCTGACGTCGCGATGCTGAACGCGATGATCCACACCATCATCACCGAAGGCCTGACCGACGAGCAGTACATCGCCGGCTATACCGAGGGCTACGAGGAGCTGAAGGAAAAGATCAAGGAATTCCCGCCGGAGAAGATGGCGGCGATCTGCGGCGTCCCGGCGGAAACCCTGCGCGAGGTCGCGCGAACCTATGCGCGGGCGAAATCGTCGATCATCTTCTGGGGCATGGGCATCAGCCAGCATGTCCACGGCACCGACAATGCGCGCTGCCTGATCGCGCTGGCGCTGATCACCGGCCAGGTCGGCCGTCCCGGCACCGGGCTGCATCCGCTGCGCGGCCAGAACAACGTGCAGGGCGCCTCCGACGCCGGCCTGATCCCGATGTTCCTGCCGGACTATCAGCCGGTCGGCCGCGACGACATGCGCGGCGCCTTTGAGAAACTGTGGGGCCAGGAGCTCGATCCGGTGCGCGGGCTGACGGTGGTCGAGATCATGAACGCGATCCACGCCGGCGATATCCACGGCATGTATGTCGAGGGCGAGAATCCCGCGATGTCCGACCCGGATCTGCAGCACGCCCGCGAGGCGCTGGCCAAGCTGGATCATCTCGTCGTGCAGGACCTGTTCGTCACCGAGACCGCGTTCCATGCCGACGTCATCCTGCCGGCCTCGGCGTTCGCGGAAAAGTCCGGCTCGTTCACCAACACCGACCGCCGCGTCCAGCTGGCGCGCGAGGTGATCAAGCCGCCGGGCGATGCACGGCAGGATCTCTGGATCATTCAGGAGATCGGCAAGCGGATGGGACTGCCCTGGAATTATGCCGGGCCCGGCGAGGTCTTCACCGAGATGGCCGAGTTGATGCCGTCGTTGAAGAACATCACGTGGGAGCGGCTGGTGCGCGAGGGCGCGGTGACCTACCCGGTCGACGATCCGGACAAGCCGGGCAACGAGATCATCTTCACCACCGGCTTCCCGACCGCGAGCGGCCGCGGCAAGATCGTGCCGGCCAAGGTGATCCCGCCGGACGAGCTGCCCGACGATGAGTATCCGATGGTGCTGTCGACCGGGCGCGTGCTCGAACATTGGCACACCGGCTCGATGACGCGGCGTGCGCAGGTGCTCGACCAGATCGAGCCCGAGGCGGTCGCGTTCATGACGCCGAAGGACATGCGCAAGAAGGGCCTCGCCCCCGGCGACTTCATCCGCCTCGAGACCCGCCGCGGCGCGGTCGAGGTCAAGGTACGCGCCGACCGCGACGTCCCCGAGAACATGGTGTTCATGCCGTTCTGCTACGCCGAGGCCGCCGCGAACCTCCTGACCAATCCGGCGCTCGATCCGTTCGGCAAGATTCCGGAATTCAAGTTCTGCGCTGTCCGCGCCGAGAAGGCCGAATTCCGCTCGGCGGCGGAGTAACGGCTGCAGGCGGGCTGCCAGCTTCACCTCTCCCCGCCTGCGGGGAGAGGTCGGATTGTATCGCAGATGCAATCCGGGTGAGGGGAAGTCTCCGCCGACTCACTGCTTGCAGTTTTTGCGGATAGAGCCCCTCTCCCCGTAAGAAAGGCAAGAGGGAGAAATTATCGCGCTCCGCGAAATCCACGCTACACTCGCCTCATGAGCGGGGCTGAACTTCACGCCGTCTTCGACGTCGCTGCATGGTGCGCCGCGGGAGCTGCCATGTGGTGGCTGTCGCGGGTGCGTTCCCTGCAATTCCCCAAGCAATCGTTCGAACTCTCCTACATCGCCGCGCTGGTGTTCGGCGCCGGGATCGGGGCTTACATCTTCGGCACGCTGAACCTGTGGCTGTCGGGCATATCAGGCATCGCCCGCTCGGTGGAGGGCGCGCTGGCCGGCGGCATCATCGCGATCGAGCTCTACAAATGGCTGCACGGCATTTCGCTGCGCACCGGCGCGCGGTTTGCGCTGCCGCTTGCCCTCGGCGTCGCGGTCGGCCGGCTCGGCTGCTACTTCGCCGGGCTCGACGACTTCACCTACGGCACGCCGACCGCATTGCCCTGGGGCCACGATTTCGGCGACGGCATCCTGCGCCATCCGGTGCAGCTCTACGAAAGCCTGGCGATGGCGGCATTCGCCGTCTTCTACGTCTGGGCGGTGTTGAACCGCAACGCCGCCATCGTAACCAATGGATTCTACCTCGTCCTGTTGTTCTACGGGCTGCAGCGCTTCATCTGGGAATTCATCAAGCCCTATGGTGCGCTGATCGGGCCGTTCTCGCTGTTCCACCTGCTGTCGCTGTTTGTCATGGTCTACGCCGCCGTCATGCTGGCGACGGCGCCAAATGTGAGTTTGAAGCATGAACGCGCCGCTGCGTAAGGCCCGCCCCTACATCTTCTGGGGTCAGACCCAATCGCTCTGCGAGGCCTGCCTGACCCTGGTGCCGACCAAGATCCAGATATCAGGCAACGAGGTCTGGTACGAGAAGCGCTGCAAGCAGCACGGCGTGCAATCAACGCTGGTGTCGACCGATTCGGCCTATTGGCGGCTGTGCAAGGATTTCATCAAGCCCGCCGACCGACCGCTCGCCTTCCAGCGCCACACCGAATTCGGCTGTCCCTACGACTGCGGCCTGTGCCCCGATCACGAGCAGCATTCCTGCCTGACGCTGATCGAGATCACCGAGCACTGCAACCTGACCTGTCCGGTGTGCTTTGCCGATTCCTCGCCGGCGCGCACGAAATTCACGCCGCTGGCCAAGATCGAGAAGATGCTCGACGCGCTGGTTGCAAGCGAGGGCGAGCCTGATCTCGTGCAGATCTCCGGCGGCGAGCCGACGCTGCATCCGGATTTCTTCGCCATCCTCGACGCGGTGCGCGCCCGCCCGATCCGCCATGTCATGGTCAACACCAATGGCCTGCGCATCGCGCGCGAGCCGGAGTTCGTTGCAAAACTCGCCGAGAACAGACGCGGGCTGGAAGTCTATCTGCAGTTCGATTCGCTGAAGCGCGACGCGCTGGTCAATCTGCGCGGCGCGGATCTGCGCAAGATCCGCCAGCAGGCGCTGGAAAATCTCGAGCGCCACGGCGTCTCGACGACGCTGGTCGCGACCATCAAGCGCGGTGTCAACGATGCCGAGATCGGCGACATCGTCCGCCATGCCCTGAGATGGAAATGCGTCCGCGGCGTTACGCTGCAGCCAGTGCAGGATACCGGCCGCAACGAGAATTTCGACAAGAATACCGACCGCATCATGCTGTCGGAGATCCGCCAGCGCGTGATCGAGACCGGCGTGTTCGGCGACAAGGACATGATCCCGCTGCCCTGCAACCCCGAGAGCATCTCGATCGGCTACGGGCTGCGCAACGGCGAGAACGTGCTGCCGCTGACGTCGCTGATCCCGCAGGAACAGCTCATTGCGGTGATGCCGAACACGATCAGCCCTGAGAAGTATCCGGTGCTGCGGGAGAAATTCGTCGATCTGTTCTCGCTGTCGTCGGGGCCGCTCAACACCTCCGAGCGGGTCTGCGAGCTGCTGTGCTGCCTGCCGAGTTTCGAGGTGCCGCAGGGCCTCACTTACGAGAACGTCTTCCGCGTCACCATCGTGCAGTTTCTCGATCGCTTCAATTTCTGCGTCGGCAACGTCAAGCGCAGCTGCATCCACTTCGTCACCGAGAGCGGCGCGATCATCCCGTTCGACACCTACAATCTGTTCTACCGCGACGGCAAGATCGACAGCATCCGCGCCAGCCTGGCCGGCCAGACTTATCGCGAGATGCGCCAGCGTGAGGAGGTACCGCGATGAGCGAGACCAGCCCGCCCACCCTGCCGCCATCGCCGCCAGCCGGAGCCACACCGCCGTTGCCTGCACCGCGACAGCGCCACGGCTGCGCGACGGCCTTCATGGTGCTGTTCGGGATCATTCTGCTGCTGCCGGGCCTCTGCGCGCTGATCTTTGGTGTCACCATGATCAGTGAGACCCGTTTCGACCCCGCGTTCGCCGCGCTGGTCCTGCTCGGCCTGTTCGTCGGCCTCGGCGGCGTGATCCTGATCCGCGCCGCGATCAAGGGTCCGCAAGGCTGACGGACGAACCAGCAATCCCATGACCGACGCCGGACACACGCCCCCGGACCCGCCGGCGAAGCCTGCCTCCGCAGCGGAAGGCTGCCTGTCGATGCTGATGTTCCTTGGCGGGGCCGTGCTGCTACTTCCCGCGATCTGCACGCTGATGGCGAGCGGCAAGTCCGGCCTGTCGGTCAACGCTGACACCATGAAGATCTTGCTGGTGATCTTCGCGGTCGGCCTGGCGGGCGCCTGGCTGATCTGGCTGGGGGTGAGACCGCGAAAGGGCTGATCCATGAGCAACATCGACCAGATCCCGCCGGACCCGCCGCCGGGCCCCGTCATGGCAGGTCCCGCATCAGCGCAGCGGCTGCCTGACCGCCTTCATGCTGGTCGTGGGCATCATCTTGCTGATCCCGGGCGTCCTCTGCGCCATCCTCAACGCCAAGATGGGCGGCGGAGGCGGCGGCAGCCCCATCACCATGATCGTGATGCTGATTGCCTTAGGTGGGCTCGGGCTGATCGTGTTCGCGCTGACGCGGAAATAGCACCGGCTCGCACCCGGAAAAGCCCGTCAAAACCCAGCTTCCGGCCGAAAATCGGCGCTCCAAACCGCCAATAAATCATTGTTTTTTGGCGATTTCTGACTATATTGCGCCGCAACGCGCTGAGGTGCCCGGTTCTGACGACCGGGCTTCCTTTTTGGGGCGATGCGTCCCCGTCAAATTTCTTGGGTAAGAGAGCGTGATCCGGGCCCTCGCGGGCCGCGTGAGCGAGCGGCCGGCCTAGTTGTCCGGCAAGATCGCGCTCAGACCCTTTGCACGACCAGAAGAAGAGCCATGAACCTTCGTAACGTCGCCATTATCGCCCACGTCGACCACGGCAAGACCACCCTCGTCGACCGCCTGCTGCAGCAATCCGGCACCTTCCGCGAGAACCAGAAGGTCACCGAACGCGCCATGGACTCCAACGATCTGGAGCGCGAACGCGGCATCACCATTCTGGCGAAAGCCGCCTCGGTGCAGTGGAAGGACATTCGGATCAACATCGTCGACACCCCCGGCCACGCCGATTTCGGCGGCGAGGTCGAGCGCATCCTCAACATGGTGGATGGCGCGCTGGTGCTGGTCGATGCTGCCGAGGGCCCGCTGCCGCAGACCAAGTTCGTGGTGTCGAAGGCGCTCAAGATCGGCCTGAAGCCGATCGTCGTCATCAACAAGGTCGACCGCCCCGACGCGCGCCCGACCGAGGTTATCAACGAGGTGTTCGACCTGTTCGCGGCGCTCGACGCCTCCGAGGAGCAGCTCGACTTCCCGATTCTCTATGGTTCAGCCAAGCAGGGCTGGATGGCCGACAGCCCGGAAGGTCCGAAAGACCTCGGGATGCAGCCACTGTTCGACCTGATCGTGCGCCATGTCGAGCCGCCGAAGGTCGAGGAAGGTCCGTTCCGCATGATCGGCACCATCCTCGAAGCCAACCCCTATCTCGGCCGCATCATCACCGGCCGCATCTCCTCCGGCTCGATCAAGCCGAACCAGCAGGTCAAGGTGCTCGCCGCAGACGGCAAGCTGATCGAAACCGGCCGCCTGACCAAGATTCTGGCCTTCCGCGGCCTCGAGCGTACCCCGCTTGACGAAGCCGAGGCCGGCGACATCGTCGCGATCGCGGGCCTCACCAAGGGCACGGTCGCCGACACCTTCTGCGACCCCTCGGTCGAGACGCCGCTGCCGGCGCAGCCGATCGATCCGCCGACGGTCTCGATGTCGTTCATCGTCAACAACTCGCCGCTCGCCGGCACCGAAGGCGACAAGGTGACGAGCCGCATGATCCGCGACCGCCTGCTGCGCGAGGCCGAGGGCAATGTCGCGCTGCGCGTCGTCGAGGCCGCCGACAAGGACTCGATGGAAGTGTCGGGCCGCGGCGAATTGCAGCTCGCGATCCTGATCGAGACCATGCGCCGCGAGGGTTTCGAGCTCTCGGTGTCGCGTCCGCGCGTCGTGCTGCAGAAGGACGAGGCCACCGGCCAATTGCAGGAGCCGATCGAGGAGGTCGTGATCGACGTCGACGAGGAACATTCCGGCGTCGTCGTGCAGAAGATGAGCGAGCGCAAGGCCGAGATGATCGAGATGCGCCCCTCCGGCGGCAACCGCCTGCGGCTGGTGTTCCACGCGCCGACCCGCGGCCTGATTGGCTACCAGGGCGAACTGCTCACCGACACCCGCGGCACCGCGATCATGAACCGCATCTTCCACGGCTACGCCGCCTACAAGGGCGAAATCCAGGGCCGCCGCAACGGCGTGCTGATCTCCAACGATCAGGGCGAAGCGGTGGCCTATGCGATGTTCAAGCTGGAAGACCGCGGCCCGATGATGATCGAGCCGGGCTGGAAGGTCTACAAGGGCATGATCGTCGGCGAGCACACCCGCGACAATGATCTCGAGATCAACGTGCTCAAGGGCAAGCAGCTCACCAACATCCGCACCACCTCGAAGGACGAGGCGGTGCGCCTGACCCCGCCGATCCGCATGACCCTGGAAAAGGCGCTCGCCTATATCGAGGACGACGAGCTCGTCGAGGTGACGCCGAAGTCGATCCGGCTGCGCAAGAAGCACCTCGACCCGAACGACCGCAAGCGCGCGGAAAAGGCCAAGGAAGCGGTGGCGTAAGCCGGCGAATGGCGAATAGGGAGTAGCGAATAGGGCGTTTGGCCTCTGGCGGGGTTTCCTATACCCTATTCGCCATTCGCCACTCACTATTCGCGCTCCTCATGTCCCTCCCCTCCACAGTCGATGTCGCCATCATCGGCGCCGGCGCCGCAGGCCTTGGCGCTGCGAACGCGCTGAAGGATTCCGGCCTCTCCATGGTCGTGCTGGAAGCCCGCGACCGGCTCGGCGGCCGCGCGCATACGATCATGGCGGCGCCTGACGTCGTGTTCGATGTCGGCTGCGGCTGGCTGCATTCGGCGGACATGAACAGCTTTGTCCCCATTGCCGAGCGGCTCAATTTCGAGATCAACAAGGACCTGCCGCCGTGGCGCGAGCGCGCCTATGGCAACGTGTTCCCGCAAGCCGATCGCGACGAGTTCGTCACCGCGCTGGACCAGTTCTACGATCGCATCGAAGCGGCCGCGGCAAGCGGCAAGGATGCGCCGGCACATCTCTATCTCGAGCCCGGCAATCGCTGGAACCCGATGATCGACGCGATCTCGACCTATGTGAACGGTTGCGAGCTCGACCAGGCCTCGATCCTCGACATCGACGCCTATGAGGACACCAACATCAACTGGCGGGTGCGGCGCGGCTACGGCGCGCTGATCGCGGCCTATGGCGAAGATGTGCCGGTGGCGCTGAACTGCGAGGTGAAGCTCATCGATCACTCCGGCAAGCGCGTGCGCATCGAGACCTCGCGCGGCACGCTAGACGCGGACAAGGTGATCGTCACCGTGCCGACCAACCTGATCGCCGACGAGGCGATCCGGTTTACGCCCGCTTTATCCGACAAGCTCGACGCCGCGCGCGGCCTGCCGCTCGGTCTCGCCGACAAGGTGACGCTGGCGCTTGCCGAGCCGGAGACGATGCCGAAGGAGGGCAATCTGCGTGGCGCCACCATGCGCACCGAGATGGGTACCTATCATATCCGCCCGTTCGGCCAGCCCTGCATCGAAGGCTTCTTCGGCGGGCGTTTTGCGCAAGCGCTCGAGGACGCCGGCGACGGCGCCATCGCCGCCCACAGCATCGACGAGATCGTCGGCTTCCTCGGCAACGACTTCCGCCGCAAGCTCAAGCCGCTCAGCGAGTCGCGCTGGGCGCACGACAAGTTCGCCCGCGGTTCCTACTCCCATGCCCTCCCCGGCCACGCCGACAAGCGCGAGGTGCTGGCCGCGCCGGTGGACGGCCGGCTGTTCTTCGCGGGCGAGGCAACGTCGCCGCATTTCTTCTCGACCGCGCATGGGGCAAGGGACAGCGGAGAGAGGGCGGCGAAGGAAGTGCTGGCGGCTGAACTCCGTAAGTAGCCCCGTCATTGCGGCGGTGGCTACTCCACCACCCGCGCCCGCATGTCGGCGTCGGGGATGAAGCACGTCTTGTACTTGCCGAAGATCTTGTACCGGTTGCGCGCGATCAGGCTGTAGACCGCGTCGCGCAGCGGCTTGGGGATCGCGAACAGCGCGCGGGTCCAGCGCCAGCCCGGCAGCAGGCCCAGCACCGTCAGCGCCGCGTCGGATTTCAGATGCGCGACGCCATCGTGGATCACGGCGTTGGTGTGGGGATCGTTCGGATCGATGCCGAAGGTGTTTGCCAGCCGTGTGCCGTAGTCCGACTGGATCGGCGTGAAGCGGAAACGGCGGGCCGTGTCGCGGGCCATCACGAAGCGGACCCAGCGCGAGCAGAAGATGCAGACGCCGTCGTAGAGGATCACGTCATTGTCGGGCCAGTTCGTCATCTCGTTCCCTCGACGCACGCTTAGTGCTGTCCAGTTCGGACAAGGCACTACCTGTTGTCCAATATAAGCAGTGCGACCAGCATTAGCACGATGGCGGGACCGGTTTTTACCAGCGCCCCGAGCGGCTCGATCCAGAGAGCCGGCGTCAGGATCGCCGATCCCGCCATGTAGCCCAGCGACGCCACGATGCCCGCCACCAGGCCGAACGCCGCCGTGCGGCGGAAGGCGATCAGGATACCGATGGTCATGTCCATCAGGCTGGTCAGCACGGTGATGGGCCCGACCAGCGCCGGCGGGAGATTGTGCGCGCGCAGGATGCCGGCGGCGGCGTCATAGGAGACCACCAGCGCGATGAAGCCGGAGGCGACCCAGAACAGCACAAGGCTTGCGAAGATCAGCGCCTTGAACAGGAACAGCCGCGCGAACCATGTGTCCTGGATGGTCGCGGGAGGCGCGCCGACGACCTGTGCGATCGTCTTCGGCACAATGCCGGTCGCTGCCATCCACGCGGCGGGATCGCCGGTCACGCCGCGGCGCAGCTCGGCGATCGCGGTGGAGCGCAGCGGTGGCATCCAGCCGAGACGGCTGACGAAATCGCCGAGGCGTGCGCCGAGATCGATCAGGAAGGACGGCGACGGGATGCGCGCCTGCTTGCTGGCGCCGAACGCGCGGCGGAACTGGGCGATGACGCCGCCGAGCGAAACTTTCTGCGGCTGCATCAGATCCCACGTCACGGCGCGCACGCTCTCATCGGCGACGTCGCGCGCGGCCAGCCACGCGATGGTTGCGGCAATATCGCCCACGGCCACCGGCTGAAATGGCGTCGCCGCCTCGACGGCCGGCAGATCGATCGGAAGCGCCGCCAATGCGCGCAGCATCGCGCTGCCGCCATAGGCCGCCGGCGCGATGACGAAACCCGGGCGCAGGATCGCGTAGGCGATGCCGGAGGCCGCGATCAGCCGCTCAGCCTCGCGCTTGGTCGTGCTGAAGGCGGTGCGATCCTCGTCGGCCGCACCGGGGATCGAGATGTGGACGAGACGGATGGCGCGCCCGCTAGCGCGGATCGCCGCCAGCAGACGGGCGACAAAATCGCGGTGCACGGCGCGCGTGTCGCTACCCGGCCCGTCCTGCAAGACGCCGAGGCAATTCACGACGATGCCGACATCGTGGGTGCGAAAAGCTGCGCCAAGGCCGCTGTATCCATCGCCATCAGCGGCAATTCGAGGTCGCGCGCGCTCACCATCTGCGCCGGCGTGAAATGCCGCGCGACCCCGACGACATCAAAGCCGCGTGACCGCAAATCGTCGGTCACGCAGCGACCGATCAGGCCGGACGCGCCGAGCACGAGGATGGTGGGCGATCCTGTTTCGTCCGTCATCGCAATCCTAAAACGGTTTTGCGATCATCAGCCACAGGATGATCATCACCGCGCCAAAGCCGGGAATACCGAACAGGAACCAGCGACGGAAAAGTGCAAGATAGCGCGGCGGCAATGCATGGCCCTTCGCAGCCGCCGCTCGCGCAAGATCGCGCATCTCCATCTGCATGAAGATGACCGGAATCCAGAACGCGCCGGCGAGCGCGTAGAGCGCGAGCGAGGCCAGCAGCCAACCCTCGGACAAGCTCGTCGCCGACAACAGCATCAGCACCGCGCCGCTTACCGGCTGCAGCAGCACGGCTGTCAGCGTGAAGATCATGTCCGCGATCACCACGGTCGCCGCAGTGCGCGCGACGAAGGCGACATCGCCGCTCCGATGCGCCGTCAGCATGAAGAAGGCGATGCCGGTCCCGGTGCCGAGGATCACGATGGCCCCGAGCACATGCAGATATTTGACCAGGAAATAGAGCGTCATTGCCTTCCGCTCGCGTTTGGCGCCTTTGCGGATGCGCCCAGGTGGCAGCCGGCCGGCCCGGCTCCATTAGGCCGGACGCAAGTGAAAATCCACTGCGCTGCCGCGCCGGCAGGCCCCGATGGCTACTGCGATCGAACGCGACAAAGTACCGGCCACGAATCAGATGCAGACGAGGATTGCCCGGCGTGAGCATTGTCGCAAATCGTCACCGTGCACCTTGCCTGCTGCGGGAAGCGGCAAGCGCTCGCTTGCGATCTCTGTCTGTCCTTTTTCGGTACAAGTTTTCATGGCACTGATGCAGAAAATCCACAGCTTAATCGTTTGTTAACGATAGACCTTGAAGGCCGCCGTCCGACTTGCTTTGATGATGCGCATGAGCACAACGCTGATCGAGGTCCGGCCGGCCAAAGCTGCTGACGCAGCCGCGGTGGCGTCTACCCATGACGAAGCCTGGCGCTCGGCGTATCAGGGCATCATCCCCGGCGCCGAACTCGAAAAGCTGATCAACCGCCGCGGCCCGCAATGGTGGGACAGCGCGATCCGCAAGGGCAGCCGCGTCAGCGTGCTGGTGTTCGGCGACAGGATCGCCGGCTATGCCAATTACGGCCGCAACCGCGCCCGCAGCCTGCACTTCGAAGGCGAGATCTACGAGCTCTATCTGCGGCCGGAATTCCAGGGCCTCGGCTTCGGCCGGCGGCTGTTCAACGCGGCGCGCCGCGACCTCGTCCAGAGCGGCCTCAAGACCATGGTGATCTGGGCGCTCTCCGACAATGAGGGAGCGACCGAGTTCTACCGCGCGCTGGGCGGCCGCATGGTGGCACGCTCGTCGGAGCGATTCGGGCCGAAGTCGCTCGACAAGGTCGCTTTCGCCTGGTCCAACTGAAAATCCCGCTTCTCTCGCGGCTGCAGCAAGGCTAGACCAGCCTGAGCGCTGCACGCGGCGGCCTGCCCGGCGAACAGTTTCGGGCCGGGATCCGGCCGCGCGCCTTGGCGACGCCACACAAGAAAATCACACCCTGCTCAACTTCCAGAGGCCACGCGGAGCAATCCATGCGTATCGACGCCATATCGACCGGAAAGAACCCGCCCCACGACGTCAACGTCATCATCGAGGTGCCCGTCGGCGGCGAACCGATCAAATACGAGATGGACAAGGAGGCCGGCACGCTGGTCGTCGACCGCTTCCTCTATACGCCGATGCGCTATCCCGGCAATTACGGCTTCATCCCGCACACTTTGTCCGGCGACGGCGACCCTTGCGACGTGCTGATCATCAACACCCGCGCGATCGTGCCCGGCGCGGTGATGAGCGTGCGACCGGTCGGCGTGCTGTTGATGGAGGACGAGGCCGGCGGCGACGAGAAGATCATCGCGGTGCCCTCCTCGAAGCTGACCCAGCGCTACGACAAGGTGAAGAACTACAGCGATCTTCCCCAGATCACGCTGGACCAGATCCAGCACTTCTTCGAGCACTACAAAGATCTGGAGAAAGGCAAATGGGTGAAGGTGCTGCGCTGGGGCGACGCCGAGGAAGCCTGCAAGCTGATCCTGGAAGGGATCGAGCGCGCCAAGGCGAAGAAGTGACGGTGTAGCCCGTCATTCGGGGCACGCCGCCCAGACTCCCTCGCCCCGCTCTCTTGTCCGCCGAAGCCCGCCTTCCTGCGAAGGCGGATGTGGGGAGAGGGTTGGGGGTGAGGGGCTTCTCTCGGCGAACTCCAACGCCGAGATGAATCCGTGGAGATTCCCCCTCACCCGACGTTCAAGCTTAGCTTGAACGTCGACCTTTCCCCGCAAGCGGGGCGAGGTAAGACGAGGCAAGAAAAGACTCACACCGCCGGCGCCGGCAGGCCCTGGATCGCGCAGGCGGCGCGCAGCGTGTTCACCAGCAGGCACGCGACCGTCATCTGCCCGACACCGCCGGGCACCGGGGTGATCGCGCCGGCGACCTCGACCGCTTCCTGAAAGGCGACGTCGCCGACCAGCTTCGGCTTGCCGCCCGCGACCGGGATGCGGTTGATGCCGACATCGATCACGGTCGCGCCCGGTTTCAGCCAGTCGCCGCGCACCATCTCCGGCCTGCCGACCGCGGCATAGACCAGATCGGCCTGCGCACAGAGCTTCGGCAGGTCGCGCGAGCGCGAATGCGCGATCGTCACCGTCGCATTCTCGTTCAGCAGCAGCTGCACCAACGGACGGCCGACCAGATTGGAGCGGCCGATCACGATCGCGTTCATGCCCTCGAGCGAGGCGTGCACGCTCTTGCTCAGGATGATGCAGCCGAGCGGCGTGCAGGGCGACAGCGCGGCAACGCCGCCGGCGAGCCGGCCGGCATTGTTCGGATGCAGGCCGTCGACATCCTTGGCCGGATCGATCGCATTGATGATGGTCTCGGTGTGCAGCGCTTTCGGCAGCGGCAGCTGCACCAAGATGCCGTGCACCAGCGAATCGCGGTTCAGCCGCGCGATCAGCGCCAGCAGATCGGCCTGCGACACATCGGCGGGTAATTTGTGCTCGAACGAGGCCATGCCGGCGGCCTGGGTCTGGGTGTGCTTGCTGCGGACATAGACCTCGCTGGCGGGATCATTGCCGACCAGCACCACGGCGAGCCCGGGCGTCAGGCCGTGATCGCGCTTGACCCTGACAACCTCGGCGGCGACGCGGGCGCGGAGCTCGGCGGCGATGGCTTTTCCGTCGATGATGCGGGCGGTCATGTCAGTTCTCAATCTTTCCCGTGGCGGTCAGCCGTTTCAAGGTCTCGCCAAGCTGCCTCGGATCGCCATCCACCGCCACCTGTTTGAGCCGCGAGGTGGCCCCGGACAACAACCTCACCCTGGCCTTGGGTACCCCGAGCACCTTGGCCAATAACTCGCTCACGGAGCGGTTGGCCTCGCCGCCCTCGGCGATGGCGCGCACCCTGACTTTCACCACCGAACGGCCGTTGGCCAGCGTCTCGATGCCGTCGATGTCGTCGCGGCCGCCACGCGGCGTCACGCGCAGGGCGATGCTGATGCCCTCGGTAGAATAGCGCCAAGGATCCATCAAGCGTCCATCAAAGGCCCGGTCAGATCACGTTGGGATAGATGTAATAGGCGATCACGCGCTGGATGAACATGATGATCAGGATCACGATGATCGGCGAGATATCGAGCCCACCGAGGTTCGGCATCACGTTGCGGATCGGCCGCAGCACCGGCTCGGTGATCCGGTACAGGAACTCGGCCACCGCGGAGACGAACTGGTTGCGCGTATTCACGACATTGAACGCGATCAGCCAGGACAGGATGGCGGAGGCGATCAGGAGCCAGACATAGAGGTCGAGGATGATGATGACGATGTCGAGAACGGCGCGCATATGATGGGGGCTCGCAGGTGGGACAGTCCCTAAAGCGCGCTGAGATCGGCGCGCTCTAGCTTCTCATTTGAGCATGATCTTTTCGGAAAACCGCTTCAGACCTTTCCGGATCATGCCCTAGATATCGGTTCACCCCCCGGCAAACAAGGGAAGTTCCCGGCCGCTGGGGCCGAAAACCGCAGTTTCAGTGTTCTTGACTTGGCCTTGGGCGGCACTGTAAATGGCGCCCTGCTGCCGGCCGGGATACTCAGCATCACCCGGCCGTGACGGGGCCATAGCTCAGCTGGGAGAGCGCGTCGTTCGCAATGACGAGGTCGGCGGTTCGATCCCGCCTGGCTCCACCACGCTTCGCCCTTCGGGCTACGCGTGGCGCAGCCGCGCGGAGCCTGAGGGGCGAAGCGTGGTGTCCGGCGTAGCCCGAAGGGCGAAGACGGACTGCCTCAAGGATTCTCTTCTAGACTAAGGCTCTGTCCTGCCCCCTCACGTCCCCGTAAACCTCGGCGGCCGCTTCTCCACGAAGCTCGCCACGCCCTCCCTGAAATCATTGCCCTTCAGCGCGATCTGCATCTCGCGGTTGGCGTCGATGGTGGCCTCGGCCAGCGTCTGGAACGGAACGTCGTAGACTTGCCGCTTGATCACCGCGATGGCGCTCGGCGAGACGAAATCGGCGAGGTCGCGTGCATAGGCGTAGGTTTCCTCGCGCAGGGTCTCAGGCGTCGAGAGCCGGTTGACGAGGCCGATGCGCAGCGCCTCCGCTGCCGACACACGCCGCGCCGACATCAGAAGATCGAGCGCGTTGGCGTGGCCGACGATGCGCGGCAGCATCCAGCTGATGCCGTGCTCGGCAATCAGGCCGCGCCGCGCGAAGGCGGTGGTGAAAACAGCGGTGTCGGCGGCGAAGCGCAAATCGCAATACAGCGCGTGGACGAGGCCGATGCCGGCCGTGGCGCCGTTGAGCATCGCGATGATCGGCTTCTTGATCGCGGGATAATAGGCGTAGCGCGTCTGCCAGTCGGCGCGGCGGTTCATGTCGAACGGAATGTTGTCGCCGCGCCTGACCTCGTTGGGGTCGATGTCCTGCAGCGCCTCCATGTCGGCGCCGGCGCAGAAGCCGCGGCCCGCGCCGGTCAGCACGATGACGCGGACATTGTCGTCGGCGGCGGCCGCCTCCATCGCGCGGCGTACGTCGCGCTCCATGATCGCCGTCCACGCATTCATGCGGTCGGGACGGTTGAGCGTGATGGTCGCGATCCGCTCGCTGACCTCATAGAGGATTTGCTCGTAGCTCACGGCGATCTCCCTGTACCTTGTTGTTATCGATACGCGCGATCATGCGGCCGCGCGCGGCAGGGCAGACTAAAGCATGATCCGGAAAAGTGCGAAGCGGTTTTCCGAAGAGATCATGCTCAAACAAAGAGCTAAAGCGCGATGACGATTCAACCAAACCTCATCGCGCTTTAGCACATCCATGACAATGAAAAGCTGCGCAGAAAATTCCGCGTGGCGGCTATTCCGCGGCCTGCAGCAGTGCGCGCGGTGTCTGCGCAATCCAGCCTTCGATGAAATGCGTCAGCCACGCGCGCTCGGCGGCGTCGTAGACGGCACGCGCGGCGAAATGCAGATGGCGCGGCTGCGCGCCCGGCTGTTCCATCCGCACGCAACCGCGCGTGGTCCAGCGATGCATCATCGCGTAGGTCACATCGGGATGGAATTGCAGGCCGAAGGCGTTACCGAGTTGGAACGCCTGCACCGGAAAATCCTCGCCCGTCGCGAGCAACTCGGCGCCATCGGGCAATGTAAAACCTTCGCCGTGCCAGTGATAGACACGGGCCGGCCAGTCCGGACAGAGCGCACGCCCCGCCTCCGTCGGCCGGATCGGATAGTAGCCGACCTCGACGCGACCCTGCGCATGCGGCGCCACCGCCGCACCGAGCTGCCGCGCCAGCATCTGGGCGCCGAGGCAGATACCCAGGAACGGCCGTTGCTCGCGCAGCGGCACCGCGATCCAGTCGATCTCGCGCTTCACATAATCATCGGGATCGTTGGCGCTCATCGGGCCGCCGAAGATCACGGCGCCGGCATGGCCATCGAGCGTTTCCGGCAGCGGGTCGCCGAAGCGCGGCCGGCGGATGTCGAGGGGATAGCCGAGCGCCCGCAGGGCGTTGCCGATCCGGCCCGGGGTCGAGGTCTCCTGGTGCAGCACGATCAGGACCGGCCGTCGCGGCTCCGGCGTGACCGCGGCCGGCCTTCGGCTTGCGAAGGGCACCACGACACGGGCTTGGTCCGACCGGAACGACATCGTCTCTGCTTAGGGATTCGGCACGTAACGGGCGATCATAGCTAAGTGGTCGTTAACATCGTGTGAGTTTGCGCACACAGGCCACGAAGCAAATCGCAGGCCAGAAGCCGCGTGAAGGTCGCGCCGGATGATGGTCAGCGCTTGCGGAGCTGGAAGCCGCCGACCGCATGCAGGATGAAGGAGCGCGGAAAGAAGCGGAGCAGGAACGGCACCAGCTTGATGAACGGCCCAGGCAGCACAGCACGCTTGTTGGCCATCAGCCCGCGATAGGCCTGGCGGGCGATCTCATCGGCCGCGACGTTGAGGATCGCGGAATCGAACCCGGGCGCAAAGCCGGCGCGCTCCTGGAACTCGGACGGCACCGGGCCCGGGCACACCACAGTGACGCGCACGCCCTGCGGCGCCAGCTCGCAGCGCATCGCTTCGGAGAACGACAGCACATAGGCCTTGCTGGCATAATAAACCGCCATGCCGGGTCCTGGCAGAAAGCCGGCGATCGAGCCGAGATTGAGGATGCCGCCGCGATGACGGATCAGCTGGTCGGCGAAGCGCAGCGTCAGGTCGGTCAGTGCGCGGATATTGACCGTGATGATGTTGAGCTGCTCGGCGCGGTCGCGCGTGACGGCGAGGCCGAACAGGCCGAAGCCGGCATTGTTGACGAGGTATTCGACCTCGACCCCGGCCTCGGTCAGGGCTTGTGCGATTCTTTCGCCGGCGTCCGGCTCTTGGAGATCGCAGGGGATCACGATCGGCGACGCACTGCCCTTGCCGCTCAGCTCGTCCGCCAGCGCCTTGAGGCGATCGGCGCGCCGCGCCACCAGCGCCACACGATGACCATGCGATGCGAACACGCGTACCAGCTCGGCGCCGATGCCCGCCGATGCCCCAGTTATCAGCGTCACACGCTCGCTCACGTCCAAGCTCTTGTTCAAATTCCGGAGAGGTCCCAACGGCCGCGACGAGAGCATAGGCATGCGGTGGGACGCAAGCCGTCCGTAAGCTTGTCGACAGCCGCGGCCGCGCGGATTTCGAGGTGAAACGCCGGATTTTCAGGCCGATCGCCCACAATCGCGGCAAGTGATGCCGGATATTAAAGTTTCTTCATATCTGATGGTGGCACGACCGCGGCGCGTGGGCGCGACCTGGCGTGTCAGATCGCCGCGTCGGCCGTGCCCCACGGACCTTTCGGCAGTGCCGCCTGTTTCTCGGCGACGCGATGCTTGAGATCGATGCGGTCGCGCGAGGAAATGCCGAGCAGATCGGCGGCGCGCCAGACCACATTGTCCTCGAACTCACTGACCTGGCCGTCGGCAAAGACCAACTCCCACATCATCTCGACGATACGCAGCCGGCCCTCCTCATTCACGGAGCGCATGATCACGCTGGTAAAGTGATAGAGATCGACCGCCTCGCCCTCGACCCGCATGGCGGACGCGATCAATTTGTCGGCGGTGCCGCGATCGAGCTGGAAACGGCTTTCGATCAGGCTGTGCAGCTTGAGCTTCTCCGCAGGCGTCGGCTCGCCGTCCAGCGACACGACATGGACCAGCAGCGCGGTCGCCGCCAGCCGGTAATCGTTGTCGTCGAACGCCCGGTCGGTCTGCGGATCCGGGGAGACGATATCGGCAATGAATTGGCGCAGTCCGTCGAGCATTGGTGTCTCTATGCAGTGGGCCTGATGCAAATCTATATGGCGTGGAAGCAGAACCGGCGCAATCGGCGCTAGTTGCCGCAGCTGCATTACGTTTCGGCAATCTGCGGCAATCTAGCCACTCTCGCCGCAATCACGGTATTTCGTACACCACCATCTTGTCGGCGATGCCGCGCAGCGCCGCTTCCTTCTGGATCGGCTTGATCGAGGCCCGCTCCAGGATGCCGGTGACTTCGGGCGAGGCGATCACCGGCTGGGTGAGGTGGATCTCCTGCGAGGTCGACAGGCTCTGCACCCGTGCTGCGATATTCACGGTCTGGCCGAAATAGTCCTGCCGCTCGTTCAGCATCACCGCGAGGCAGGGACCTTCGTGGATGCCGATCTTGACGATCAGGTCCTGCTTGCCGCGCTCGTCGTTGAGCGTCTTCATCGCCGCACGCATGCGCAAGCCCGCGGCCAGCGCATGTTCGGGACGGACGAACGTCGCCATCACGGCGTCGCCGATCGTCTTCACCACGGCGCCGCGCTCGGAGGCGATGATGTCGAGCAGCGCGTGGAAATGCGCACGCACCAGATCGAACGCGGCGAGATCGCCGACCCGTTCATAGAGCGCGGTCGATCCCTTGAGGTCGGTGAACAGGAAGGTCAGCGAGGTGATCTTGAGCCGCTGGTCGAGATTGAGATTGTCGGCCTTGTAGACGTCGCGGAAAGTCTGGTTGCTCAGGATGCGCTTAGCGGTGAGGAACGGCTTTCGCTTGCCGATCAGATGATGCAGCGCATCGGCGGCGATGAACACCGACGGCAGCGCGCGCACCCCGGCCTGGTTGTCGAGCGACAGCCTCAAGGGGCCCGGACGCAACGTCATGTTGCCGACCGGCGCATGCACCTTGTTGTACATCAGCGACAGATGCTGGCGCTCCTTGGTCGGCTCGCCCTGCACGTCGATGAATTGCGCCGAATGCGTCACCGGCTCGAACACGATGATGAATTCCTTCGGCAGGTTCAGCGACAGCACCGCCTTCTCGCCGGCCGGCAGTTCGAGCGCGTCGAGCACCACCTCCTGCGACAGTTCGTCGAAGGACTCCTTGTTGAAGTCGATGCCGGAGCTCCAGAAGATCTGCTTGTAGTAGTCCCAGATCGGCAGCGTGTGCGGATCGTGCGCGGCGATGCGGCGGACCCGCGGGCTCACCGTGAAGGCCACCTCGACCTGCTCGTCGACTGAGGCTTCATAGCCGCAGGCGCAGAGGCCGCATTGATAATCGTCATTGCGCAGCGATTTCAGCGTCGCATGCGCATCGAGCACGCCACCGCAACCGGGACACAGCACATTCCAGGTCAGGTCGAACAGGCCGAGCCTCGAGGCATGCAGGAAGCCGGAGATCACCCGCTCCTCGTCGAGTCCCTTGTGCTTGGCGAAATCGAGCACGTTGACCCGGTTCAGCTCGTGGTCCTCGCCCTTCTCCATCAGATGTGCGATGGCGTCGGCGACGGCGGGATCCGCGGTCTGCCGCAACACCGAAAACTGGGCCTGAATGTCGCTCATGAAGCACCTGGCGTGAGAGGCATGGAAGCAGGTCTCGCTTACCTCGGCTTGATCGTGAACACCGGCGAACGGTTCGGCTGCGTGGTGACGACGCCGATCGGGATCACCGGCTCCTTGTCCGCCAGCGCGACGCGAAAAGCTCCGATGATCTTCGCCAGCGCCAGCGTAGCCTCGACCAGCGCGAAGTGCGCGCCGATGCAGATGCGCGGTCCGACGCCGAACGGCAGATAGGCGAAGCGGTCCGGCGGCGCTCCCGTCATGAAGCGCGCCGGCACGAAGGCGTTGGGCTCCCGCCACAGTTTTTCATGCCGATGCAGCAGCCACGGCGCGATCAGGATGACGTCGCCCTTGCGGACCGAACGGCCTGCGATGGTGTCCGGGCCTGCGGCCGCGCGCGCGATCAGGAACGCGGGCGGATAGAGCCGCATGGTCTCGTCGATCACGGCGCGGGTGAATTTCAGCCGCTCGATGTCTAGCGCGCCAGCTGCCTCGAGCGCGCCGGACGTTGCCACGCCCCTGACCTCCGCCGCCAATTGCTCCTGCGTCGCGGGATCCAGCGCCAGCAGATAGAGCGCCCAAAACAGCGCGGTCGCCGTCGTCTCATGGCCGGCCAGGATCATGGTCGCGACCTGGTCGCCGAGTTGCGCGTCGGTGAAGGCCTCGCCGGTTTCGGGATCATGCGCCGCGCCCATCAGGTCGAACAGGTCGCGGGCCGGGGCGTTGTCGTCCTTGCCGGCGGCGCGGCGCTCCGCCATCAGCTTCCCGACGAACGCGGTCCAGCGCTTGCGGAAGCGGGCGCGCCTGAAATCCTGCGGGGTCGGCCAGTTCAGCGGCAGCAGCAGGTCGAGCATATGCGGCCGCGCCAGCGTCTCGCCATACTCCATCACGAAGTCGCGCAGCGCGGCGCCATGGCGATCCATGCCGAACGAGAACATGGTGCGGGCGGCGATCTCGAGCGTCATGCGCTGCATCGCCTCGCGCAGATCGACCGCGCCGCCGCCTGTGGCCTTCAGCTTCGCGATCGTCTCGTCGATCGCCGCGATCATGTAAGGCTCGAGCGTCGTCACCGCGCGCGGCGTGAAGGCCGGCGCCAGGGTGCGGCGCTGATGCTTCCAGGCGCGGCCCTCGGCGATCAATAGCCCCTCGCCCAGCATCGGCCGCAGCACGCGGAGGCCGGCCGGCGTACGCGTGTAGTTCTCGTAATTGTCGGGCGCGCGCGGCGGAGTCGGCGGCACCAGTGGGCGCCGCGTGACCGTGATGTCGTAGACTTCGGCTATGCTCATGGTCCTCGCTTCCAGCTCACGCGACGGCCGATCCGACCACGCGATCCCGGCGCCAAAAGGGCGCGCGGACCCTTACAACAGCTAGTAGGTCAACTCCGCGATCGCAATCCGGTTTTCCGCGGCCGGCCAGGCCCGCATCACGATGCGCTCCTGGTTGAAGATCGCGGCCACCGGACGGCCGGCTTCGGCCGCGGCAAGCCGCAGCGTCGTCATCGAATCGGTCGGCACACCCGTCTTCACGTCGGTGGGCTCCTTGCCGTCGAACAGCACGATATCGCGTGGCAGGCCGAAATAGCCGCGCGGCCGCGACATCAGCAACACGGCGCCCGCACCGGCATCGGCCTGCCCGAGCGGCCGCGCCGGACGCAGGTGCACAATGTCGGACGAGCGCGGGAACGGCGAGCGATAGATGTGCGTCGTCACCGCGCCGGGCGACGTGAGCACGAATTCGAGCGGCCAGGACGGATCGACCTGCGCCGGCCCCCAGCGGCCATCGGCGCCGGTCTGCGAGGAGTGCAGCGGCCCGCCCAGGCGTTCGCCAGTCTCGGCGGACAGGTAATAGACGTCGACGGTGGCGCCGGAGACCGGGCGATTGGTCGGCACGCCCTCGGGCAGGCCGGTGACGAGGCCGCTCAGCCTCACCGCCGCCTCCGGCACGATGTCGATCCGCGGCGGCTCGCGGCCGACGATGAACTTGTAGATCTCGCGGAAGGCGCGCGGATGGAATGCGGTCTCGCGATGGTCGACCGCGCCGAGCACCAAATTGGTGGCGCCCTTCAACGCCGGGCCTTCCGCGGTGACGTTGGTCGGCACGCCGGGCTTGCCGACGAAGCGGCCGTCACCTTGCGCGAATTTGTCGAGCCCGTCGCTGCGCAGCGTCAGGAACGCGGTGCCCGCGGTCACCTCGCTGTCTCCCGCGTTGAGGCCGTGCAGGAACGGGCCGCGGCCGTTGAATTCGTTGCCGAGCCCATCGTCCCAGGCATAGATGCCGTGGTTCGGCGTGCCGCACAACACGGCGTGGCTGACGTCACCGCCGCCGCCGTTCCTGATCACATTGCGTATCGCGTTGCCGCCGCGTGAATTGCCGACCAGCGCGACGCGCGCGGCGCCGGTCTTCTGCTTCAGCTCCCTGATCGCCTCGCCAAGCTCGCGGCGCGCATCCTCGGTCGAGGAACGGTTGGCCTGCGCGACCCTGTCGTCGGTCCGCGCCAGCGGGTCGGTGAAATTGATCGCAAACATCCGCTCGCGCGGCACGCCGCAGGATTCCATCCGCCAGAGTGTCGTGATCCAGAGCGCCGCATGGTCGCCATTGCCGTGCACGAACAGGATCGGCGGAACCTCGCCGGCCGGCGTCTGCGCCAGCGCCGGAGCCGCAAGGCGGCCAGCGACCAAGGACAGCGCACCCGCGCCTTGCAAGATTCTCCGCCGCGTCAGCGCCATTGGTCCCCTTCCCCAAGCCTTTCAGTGCTTTAGCTGTGTCCTACCGCGGCAAACAATACCGTAATTGCTGGACAGGGCACGCGTTTCGCGGGCATCAGTTGTTTCGGCCGGAAGCATGACCAAAGCCATAGCAGGCCAAACGGAACCGGATATGACCGAACCGCGGAAACGCACCGACAGTATCACTGCACCGTTGCGGCACTCAATCTTCAGACGGATCTGGCTGGCCAGCCTGCTCTCCAACCTCGGCATCCTGATCCAGGGCGTCGGCGCCGCCTGGGCGATGACGCAGATGACGTCGGAGGCCGACAAGGTCGCGCTGGTGCAGACCGCCCTGATGCTGCCGGTGATGCTGATCTCGATGCCGGGCGGCGCGATCGCCGACATGCATGACCGCCGCGTGGTCTCGATGGTATCGCTGGTGATCGCGCTGACCGGCGCCACCGTGCTGACGGTGCTGGCCTGGTTCAACCTGGTGACGCCGAATCTCCTGCTAGCCCTGTGCTTCGTCGTCGGCAGCGGCATGGCGCTGTTCGGCCCGGCCTGGCAGTCCTCGGTCAGCGAGCAGGTGCCGGCCGAGACGCTGCCCGCCGCGGTCGCGCTCAACGGCATCAGCTACAACATCGCGCGCAGTTTCGGGCCGGCGATCGGCGGCATCGTGGTCGCATCCGCCGGCGCGGTGGCGGCGTTCGCGGCCAATGCCGTGCTGTATCTGCCGCTTCTGGTCGTGCTGTTCCTGTGGAACCGGGTCACCGAACCGTCGCGACTGCCCCGCGAGCGGCTTAATCGCGCCATCGTCTCCGGCGTGCGCTACATCGCCAATTCGCCGTCGATCAAGATCGTGCTGACCCGCACCATGGTGACCGGCATCATCGGCGGCTCGGTCTCGGCGCTGATGCCACTGGTGGCGCGCGATCTCTTGCATGGCGGCGCGCAGACCTACGGCATCATGCTGGGCGCGTTCGGCATGGGCGCGGTGGTCGGCGCGCTCAATATCAGCGAGATCAGGAGCCGGCTCAGCGGCGAGGCCGCGGTGCGGGCCTGCGCGCTGGCGATGGGCGCCGCGATCGCGGCGGTTGCCGTCAGCAAGGAACCGGTCATCACCGCGGCCGCGCTGGTCGTCGCCGGCGCGGCCTGGATGCTGGCGATCGCGCTGTTCAATATCGGCGTGCAGCTGTCGGCGCCGCGCTGGGTCGCAGGCCGCTCGCTCGCTGCGTTCCAGGCCGCGATCGCCGGCGGCATCGCGATCGGCAGCTGGGGCTGGGGCCGCATCACCGACCTCGCCGGCGTCGAGGTCGCGCTGTTGATCTCCGCGGGCCTGATGCTGCTGTTGCCGCTGCTCGGCGTCTGGCTCCGCATGCCGCGGATCGGTGCCCGCAACGAGGATGCGACCGAGGATCTGGCCGATCCCGAAGTGCAGTTGCAGCTGACGGCGCGCAGCGGCCCGCTGGTCGTCGAGATCGAATACCGTGTCGCGCAGGACAATGCCCGCGCCTTTCACAATGTGATGCAGGACGTGCAGCTCTCCCGGCAGCGCAACGGCGCCTATGGCTGGTCGATCGCGCGCGACATCGCCGATCCCGAACTATGGACGGAGCGCTATCACTGCCCGACCTGGCTCGACTTCCTGCGCCAGCGCAACCGCGCCACCCAGTCCGAGCGCGAGCTGCACCAGAAGGCGATCGCCTTCCACATCGGCACCGAGCCGGTGCGGGTGCGCCGGATGCTGGAGCGGCCGTTCGGATCGGTGCGCTGGAAGGACGAGACCCCGGACCGCGCCGCCAAGGAGGTGATCCCGGTGGTCGCGTCCGCAGCAGGTCACTCCGGCGCGTCGCACTAAACCCGGAACGACTTGGGGGTGGGATTTACTGCCCGTTATCGGCCAGCGTCTTCTGGCAACCCTTGCTGAGGCGGCCGCGATGCTGCTGCAGGCAGGCCAGCACAGCCTGATCGCCGTTATTGAGGACGGGGCGGCAGAACCGCGACGCGTCACGGGTGCAGGCATCGCGCCCCTGCTGCTGCGCTGAGGCGGCCGACGCCACCAGGACGAGGGGAATGACGGCAAGCAGGAATCGGGTCATCGCAAAACCTCTAACAGCCTCTAATGAATACGCCGCCGGTTCTATAGCGTTTCAGCGCGTTGAAGAATGCTTGAAACCGCGCAATGGCCGGCAAGGTTCCCGCCGATCTCCCAGGCTGGGACGGCTCTGCGGCTCGTCGTCGCAGATGCATGCCGACATGGTGCTGCAATGCGCTTTTTCTTGGTCGTTCCGGCGACTTGTTGGGACCACGTTAAGACCTTGTTGGCACTAATCAGTCGTTACGGCTGTGGCGTATCCCTAGGTTTCCGGAGAGAGTGTGTAGCGATGCGTAATGCGTTGGGCCTGATGCTGGCCAGTGTTGTTGCGGCGGTCATGATCGCCGGAGTGTGGTACTGGACCTCGTCCCCGCGTGCCGACGCGGCGCCTCCCCAGACCACGGCGGCTCGTGCGGCCGATCAGCTTCCCGCCACGGCGGCCAAGCCGGCTGATGTCGAGGTCACGGCCGCGCTGTCGTCGAAGCGCGCCGAGAACACCGCGGCAGCGGCTCCGGCCCCTGCGGCAGCCCCGGTTCCGGCACCCGCCCCGATCGCGGCGGCGCCGAAAGCGGCCTGCAACAATCCCGATGCGCTCGGCATCAGCCGCACCGTCGTAGTCGACACCAATGGCGGCCCCGGCTTCGGCTTCCTGCAGTACAAGCAGTATGACTTCCTGACCGAGAAGGAGGTCGTGCTGACCTTCGACGACGGTCCGTGGCCGACCACCCCCGCCGTGCTGAAGGCGCTGGCCGACGAATGCACCAAGGCGGTGTTCTTCCCGATCGGCCTGCACACCACCTATCACCCGGACATCCTGCGCCAGGTAGCAGCCGCCGGCCACACCATCGGCGCCCACACCTGGTCGCACGCCCACCTCGCCGGCAAGAAGATCACCGAGCAGCAGGCCAAGGACGAGATCGAGAAGGGTTTTAGCGCGGTCAAACTCGCCCTCGGCGCCAACCCCGCGCCGTTCTTCCGCTTCCCGGCGCTGGCGCACACGCCGGCCACCACCGCCTATCTCGGCAGCCGCAACATCGCGATGTTCTCGGTCGACGTCGATTCCAACGACTTCAAGTCGAAGAACGCGGACGAGGTGATCAACAACGTGATGACCAAGCTCGACAAGGAGCACAAGGGCATCATCCTGATGCACGACCTGCAAAAGCACACCGCGCAAGCCCTGCCGACCCTGCTGCGCAAGCTGAAGGCCGGCGGCTACAAGGTGGTCTGGATGAAAGCGAAGACCCAGCTGGAGACGCTGCCCGAATACGACGCGATGATGGTGAAGAACGAGAAGGTACCGACCGCCGCGGCGCGGCCGGTGGGGAGCGTGATCCAGACGGTGGCGGATTAGGGCGGCAGTTTCGCTACATCACTGATCAATGAGCGAGCGCCTCTGGATTAAGTCCAGGGGCGCTTTTTCTCGTGCCTGTGAGGAGTGGGACTTCAACGAAGCGCTTCGCGACAGGTATGAAGTCGCGAGAAGACCGTCAGCGATGCTTGAGTTCAATTCGATCACAAACTGGTGCCGCAAGAGGGACTCGAACCCCCGACCCCGTCATTACGAATGACGTGCTCTACCAACTGAGCTATTGCGGCGAACCGTTCGGCGCGTGCCTGGTCACGCGCGCCACCTGATATCGGGCGTGGGCCCGATTGGCAAGGAAAAGCCGGCCCGGACGAGCCTGGATTCAACTCCCCAAACGTGACAGGAATCCGCGCCAGCCGCCCATCTGGGCCTTCGGCGGGCCGATTTGTTCCGCGAATTCGTCCGGCGGGCCGTCCTCGTCGACGCCGGGGTCGTCGGGGGCGCGGACGATGGGGATCACGGCGGGGATCGGCGCCGGCGCGGCTTTGGGCAGGTCGGTGCGGGAGCGGAACAGCGGGGCCGCCGGCCGGGGCGCGGATTCGGACCGCGGCGGAGCGGGCTCGGGCGGGGCGACCGGTTCGGCCGGGACCGGCTCGGCGTCGAAGGCGGTGGGCGCCGGGGCATTGTCCTGAACGGCCACTGCGGGCTCGGCCGGCTTCGCCTCGACCACCGGCTCAACCGGCTGTGGCGCCGGGACCGGCGGCGCGCCGGTAACCTCCTCCTTGGGCGGCTCGACGCGGCGCGGGGCCAGCATCGCCTCCTCGAAAGGCGACGGCTCGATCGCGCTGGCCTTGTCGGACGGCAAGGCCGCGACCGGGGTCTGCCACTGGAAGGCGTCGAGCCGGCCGGAGACCGGCGACACCGGCCGCCAGCGGTCGGAGACGTAGCCGTCGGCGGTCCAGGCCGGATCGTGCAGCGCGCGCACCGCGCGCAAGGTCCACGCCCGCGCCCGGCCGCTGTCGCCATGCTCGGTGCGCTCGATCTCGGCCATCAAGAGCGCGACGCGCTGGGTCGGCGCGGCGATGAACGGCTCCAGCGCCGCGCGTGCCTTGGCGAAGTCCGAGGCGTCGATCGCCGCGCGCGCGATCGCCAGCGCGCCCTCGATATGGCCCGGCGTCTTGGCTGCCAACGTCTCGACCCGCACCAGGCGCTGCCGCGCCGAGTCGCCGAGCCGCACATGAGCGTAGGCGTCGGCGAGATCGGGATGCGGCTGCGCCAGCCACGCGGTCTCGACGATGCGCATCGCGCGGCGCACCTGATGCGCCTCGCTCTCGAACTTCGATGCGAGCACTGCGGCCGGAATCAGCGTCGGCGCCAGCTTGACCGCCTCCATCGCGCTCTCGCGCGACAGATCGCGGTCGACGGTTTCCAGCTCCAGCGCGCGCGCCGCGAGCAGCACGCCGCGCTGGCGGCGATAGGCCGCCTTGTCGATCAGTCCCGACGAATGGTTGTTGTCGATGATCGACAGCGCGCCGGCCCAGTCGCCCTTGGCGCAGCAGAAGCCGAGCACCGCATGCGAGGCCCAGGTCGAGGACGGCGCCAGCCGCAGCGCTTCCTCGGCAACCATCACGGCGGTGACCGGATCGTCGGCGCGCTGGGCCTCGATGAACAGGCCGCGCAGGCCGAGCAGCCGCGTGTCCTCGCGCTCGGCCATGGCGCGGAAGGCGCGCTGCGCCGCCTCGCGGTCGCCGTCGAGCTGCGCCGATTGCGCGTGCAGCAGCAGGGTCAGCGGATCGCTGCCGGCGTGACGCCGCGCCGTCTCGGCATGCGCGCGCGCGGAGGTGGAATCGCCGTGGCCGATCGCGAGCAGGCCTTGCGTGATGGCGCGGCGGCCGCGGGCGTGCAGCCGCTCGCGCCTGTTACGGCGGATATAGCCCGGCACCTTCCACAGCGCGTGCAGGATCGCCCCGGCAAGGATCGCCACCACGAGGACAAGGGCGAGCAGGAACAGCGGCTGCTTGGAGGTCAGGCGCAGGTCGCCCCATGCCAGCACGAGATCCCCGGGCTGATCGGCCAGCCAGGCCGCGCCTCCGCCAACCAGCGCGATCAACAGCAGAAACAGAACGATCCGGATCATCAACGACCTACTGCGAGAACCTACTGATTGACCGCGGCGAGCGCCGCCATCGCGTTGTCGGCGAATGTCCTGGAGGCGCCGAGCGCCGCACGGCGCGCATCCACCTTGTCGAGCCAGGGCTGCGCCGCCGTGCGATCGGCCGGCGGCAGCGACTTCAATTCGCGCTCGGTCAACGCGAGATCATTATGCACGGCCGCCGATGTCACGCGCGCGACGACGCTGCCGCGATCGGTGCCGCTGCCGTCGATGCGCTCGATCCGGATCAGTTTTGACGCGCCGGCCTGCAACCGATCGACCAGCCCCGCGCCGGTGGTCGCCGGATCCTGCGCCGGCGGCATCAGCTTCGGAACGATCTCGATCAGCTCGCGGCACAGCGCATTCGCATTCGGCACGCCGGACGCCGCGAAAGCATCGAGCGGCTTCAGCGCATCGGGATTGTCGGCGAGCGCCTTCGCGGCCGCGAGCGTGGAGGCGAAGGGATCGCCATGGCGGACCGCGACGTCGAGCAGCGATGCGGCGACGACGCGGCGCAGCGGCACATCGTCGGCCTTCGCATCAGCGGCCTTCACATCAGCCTTGGCATCCGCAATCCTGCCGTTCTGCTTGGCGATCTCGGCGTTCTGCGCCTTCACCGCGGCTTCGATCCGGTCGATGCGCGTGGTGATGCCGGAGAGGTCGGGCGCGGCCGTACCGTCGCGTGGCGCATTGGCAGCGGCGGCGAGCTTGTCGGTTTGCGCGCGCGTCGCCGCAAGCTCGCTGCGCAGCGTTGCGACCGCCTTGTCCACCGCCTCCAGCCGCGCAGCCGCCGGATCGCCCGGCGGCCTGGCGAGCCTGGCTTCGAGGCCGGCGATCCGGCCGGTGAGTTCGTCGATCGCGGCGGCATTGCTCTGCGGCGCGGTCACAGGCTGCACCGCGGGCCAGCCGAGCAGCCAGCCGACCCCGATCACCAGCGCTGCCGCCACCGCACCGGATACCGGCGCAATCACCCAGGGCGACACCGGCCGCGTCGGCTCGAATTCCGGTGTGGCGGAAACGGTTTCGGGCTGCGGTTCCCTTTGCGGCTCGGCCTCGGCCTGAGGCGCGGCCTCGGGCGCGCCCGCGGCCGCGGTGTCCGCGGATGGCTCCGCCGCTTCTGTGGGCTCGTCTGCCTTCGCAGCCTCCGTGGAGACCGTGGTCGCCTCGAGGTCGATGGTCGGCGGCGCGCGCTTGGGCCGGGAATCCGGCAGCGGTCCTTTGTTCTCGGGCCCTTCTTCAGCCATCGCGGGAAGTCCTCAAAACCATTGGCACGCGCACATCCTAGCAGAATCGGCCCGCGTTCTTAGAGCACGTTCCGAAAAACAGGGCATTGGCTAACATCATGTTCAAACGAAAGAATCATGCCGATGGCGGCCGCAGGGCGCGGAGCAGCGCATCCAGCAGGGCCGTTTCGTCCGGCTGCGCCGCCACCACCACCTGGGTGGCGCCGGCGTCATGCAGCACGGCGGCGACGGCGGCCGAGATGCAGCATTGCGGCAGCGCCAGCGCCGAGATCTCCAGTCCCCCGGCCCGGATGGCATCGAGGAACGCCCGCGCGCTCCGGCGAGAATAATGCAGCACCGCCGTGATCCGGTTGGCCATGAAGGCGTCGCTGATCTCGCCCGGCAGGCTGGCGATTGGGACCATCCGGTAGGTGGTGTGGGTGACCACGGTCAAGCCTTTGGCGCCGAGCTCGCCGGCGAGGTCGCGCGAAAGGTCGGCGCCGGCGAGATAGAGCAGCGTCGCGGCCTTGTTCAGTTTGCCCGCCTCGACGCGGGCCAGCACGAGGTCACGCAGCGCGACCGCGTCGCCCGTGCCCACGATCACCTCGCCGAACCCGGCGGCGCGCGCGGCATCGGCGGTGTGGCCGCCGACTGCGAACAGCGGCAATCGCAATAGCCGGCTGCCCGCGAGGTCACCCGCGCGCAGCGCATTGGCGCTGGTCAGGATGACCGCGTCATAATCGGCATCGGCGTCGTCGTCGTGGAACGGCAGGGGTTCGAAGCGCAGCACTGGCGCCGACAACGCCTCGATGCCCCGCGCGCGCAAGGCCGCGAGCGTCGCCTCATTATCGGGATGCGGGCGCGTGACGAGGACGGGCAACGGTCAGAACTCCAGCCGTGCGAAACGGAGATTCGCTACCGATTGCACTTTGCGACCTCGCAATGCTACCCCGGAAGGGACACTTCTCTGTCATTGAGCACGATCGTGTCGGAAATCGGTTCCGGGGATCATGCTGGTAGCACAAGGGCCGATATTGGGTAACGAAGCATCGATGCTGGTATTGGGGATCGAGACCACCTGCGATGAAACCGCAGCGGCGGTGGTCGAGCGCCAGGCCGACGGCTCGGGCAAGATCCTCTCCAATGTCGTGCGCTCGCAGACCGCCGAGCACGCCCGCTTCGGCGGCGTGGTGCCGGAGATCGCGGCGCGCGCTCATGTCGACCTGCTCGACGGCATCGTCGACAGCGCGATGAAGGAGGCCGGCGTCGGTTACGCCGAGCTCTCGGCGGTCGCCGCCGCGGCAGGGCCCGGCCTGATCGGCGGCGTGATCGTCGGGCTGACCACCGCGAAGGCGATCGCGATGGTGCACGACACGCCGTTGATCGCGGTGAACCATCTCGAGGCGCATGCGCTGACGCCGCGCCTCACCTGCGCGCTGGCGTTTCCCTATTGCCTGTTCCTCGCCTCGGGCGGCCACACCCAGATCGTCGCCGTGGTCGGTGTCGGACAATATGTGCGGCTCGGCACCACGGTCGACGATGCGATGGGCGAAGCGTTCGACAAGGTGGCCAAGATGCTGTCGCTGCCCTATCCGGGCGGGCCGCAGGTCGAGCGCGCGGCGGAGGGCGGCGACGCCCAGCGCTTTGCCTTTCCGCGCCCGATGCTCGGCCGTCCGGACGCGAACTTCTCGCTGTCGGGATTGAAGACGGCGGTCCGCAACGAAGCCAGCCGGCTGACGCCGCTGGAGCCGCAGGACATCAGCGATCTCTGCGCGAGCTTCCAGGCCGCGGTGCTGGAATCGACCGCCGACCGGCTGAGTGTCGGGCTCAAGCTGTTTCAGGAGCAGTTCGGCACGCCGCGCGCGCTGGTCGCCGCCGGCGGCGTCGCCGCCAACCACGCCATCCGCAGCGCGCTGCAGGATGTCGCGGCAAAGGCGCAGACCACGCTGATCATCCCGCCGCCGGCGCTGTGCACCGACAATGGCGCGATGATCGCGTGGGCCGGCGCCGAACGGATGGCCCTCGGCCTCACCGACACGATGGAAGCCCCGCCGCGCGCCCGCTGGCTGCTCGATGCCAACGCGAAGGCGCCGGCCGGCTACGCCAATAGCCGCGCGGGATATTGAGCGATGCATTACGGAGCGCGCCACAGACGCCGCCTCACCTCGCCCCGCCTGCGGGGAGAGGTCGGATTGCGCAGCAATCCGGGTGAGGGGGACTCACCGCACGGACGGTACTCGCGGATACAGCCCCTCGCCCCAATCCTCCCCCCGCAAAAGCGGGGCGAGGGAGTCCGATAGAGTCCCGCAATGCCCGCGTACAATTCCGTCAGCGTGATCGGAGCCGGCGCCTGGGGCACGGCGCTGGCCGATGTCGCGGCGCGCGCCGGACGCAGCGTCACGTTCTACGCGCGCAACGCCGCGCATGCGGCGCAGGTCGAGGCGACGCGGATCAATCCGAAGCTCGCCGGCGTCCGGCTCGATGCTGCAATCACCGTGACGTCGGATATCGCGGCCGCCGCGCATGCCGACATCATTCTTGCCGCGACGCCGGCGCAGCATCTGCGCGCCGCGGTCGGCCACCTCGCACCGCATCTCAAGCCGGGCACGCCTGTCATTGCCTGCGCCAAGGGCATCGAGCATGGCACGCACAAATTCATGACCGAGGTGATCGCCGAAGCCGCGTCCCGCGCCGTGGCCGCGATCCTGTCGGGACCGAGCTTTGCCGATGACGTCGCGCGCGGATTGCCGACCGCCGTGACGCTGGCGACCAAGGACGAGGCACTGGCGCGTGAACTGGTGCAGGCGCTGGGCTCGGCGACTTTTCGGCCCTATCACTCGACCGATGTGCGCGGCGTCGAGATCGGCGGCGCGGCGAAGAACGTGCTGGCGATCGCCGCCGGCATCGTGGTCGGCCGCGACCTCGGCGCCTCGGCGCTGGCGGCGCTGACCACGCGCGGCTTCAGCGAGCTAGCCCGGCTCGGCCGCGCCTGCGGCGCCCGCGCCGAGACCCTCGCCGGCCTGTCGGGATTGGGCGATCTGCTGCTCAGCTGTTCGACCGCGCAATCGCGCAATTTCGCACTCGGCCGCGCACTCGGCCGCGGCGAGCCGGCGCCGGTCGGCAAGCTCGCCGAGGGCGCCTTCACGGCGCCGGTCTTGTGCGAGCTCGCCGCTTCGCAAAACGTCGATATGCCGGTATCAAACGCGGTCGCGGCGATCCTGGCGAACAGGCTGACGATCGATGCCGCGATCGAGGGGCTGCTGACGCGGCCGTTCAAGGCGGAGGAATGACGATGGCGTACTGGCTGGTGAAATCCGAACCTTCGGTCTGGTCGTGGGACCAGCAGGTCGCCAAGGGCGCGAAGGGCGAAGCCTGGACCGGCGTGCGCAACTTCACGGCGCGGCAGAATCTCGTCAACATGAAGAAGGGCGACAAGGCGTTCTTCTATCACTCTAACGAGGGCAAGGAGATCGTCGGCATCGCCGAGGTCATCAAGGAGGCCTATCCCGACCCGACCGACAAGACCGGCAAGTTCGTCTGCGTCGACATCAAGGCCGACAAGCCGCTGAAGACGCCGGTGACGATGGCCGCGATCAAGGCCGACAAGAACCTCGCCGACATGGCGCTGGTGAAATATTCGCGGCTGTCGGTGCAGCCGGTGACGGCCGACGAGTGGAAGACGGTCTGCAAGATGGGCGGGCTGTAGAGTCCACCGTCGTCCCGGCGAAGGCCGGGACCCATTACCCCAAATGTCGATTGCTGAAACAAGCTGTGGCCACGGCCAGTTCTAATCACGCAGGGCTGTGGTTATGGGTCCCGGCCTTCGCCGGGACGACAGCTCTTACGCTCCCGCCGCCATCACCACCTGCGCCAGCAATTGCTCGCGCTTGGACTGCGTGCGGTAGCCGCCCATCGTCGCGGCAAAACGTTCGAGGATGCCGTCCTCGAAGGCGGTGACGATGGTGTCGTGGACGTAGCTCTTGCGGCAGATCGCCGGGGTGTTGGAGAGCTGGTCGGCGGCGGCGCGGATTGCGTCCAGCACCTGGCGCTTGCGGCCGCGCTGGCTGGTCGCCGGCGTGATCCGCGACAGCGATTCCACGACGACCGCAGACGCCATCAGGGTGCGGAAATCCTTCAGCGAGATCTTGATGCCGGCGATCTCACGCAGGAACGCGTTCACCGCGGTGGTCGAGGCGGCGCGCACGACGCCGGAGCGGTCGTAATACTGGAACATGCGCTTGCCCGGCACGCCGCGCAGGATGCCGATCGCGCGCACCAGCTTGGCGGCGTCGCATTCCTTGCGCACCGCCTTGCCGCCTTTCGCCTTGAAGGTCAGCACCAGAGAGTCGTCTTCCAGCGTGACGTTGGACTTCAAGAGCGTGGTGGCGCCGCGGGTGCCGTTGAGGCGAGCGTAGGATTCATTGCCGGGGCGGATCGCGGTGCGAGCGATCAATTCGATCACCGCCGACAGCGCGAATTCGCGCGTCGGCTCGTCGCCCGACAGGAAGGCCGAGACCTTGCGCCGGATCTTCGGCAGCGCGGCCACCAGCTTGGCAAGACGATGCGCCTTGCGTTGCTCGCGGACCTTCTCCCAGTCGGCGTGGTAGCGATATTGCAAACGGCCGGCGGCATCGAGGCCGACCGCCTGCAGATGCGTGTTCGGATCGGTGGAGTAACGTACCCGGCGATAGGCCGGCGGCATCGCCATCGCATGCAGCCGGCGGATGGTGCGGGCATCGCGGATCCGCGAGCCGTTGGCGCGAACGAATGAATATGTCTTGCCACGCTTGACGCGGCGGATCGTCAGCTCGTTCTGGTCGCCGAGCCGCAGGCCGAGGTCGCGCGCGAGCTCTTCGACGGAAGTTTTGATGGCGGCGGGCGCGTCGAGCTTGATCGCTGCGGGCGACCGCGGCCGCTTCGGGGGCCATTGGCCGAGCGCCTTTGCCAAAGCGACAGAAGGATCGGCGGACTCGGGCCGCACAGCCGCGATGTTCTGCTGATCCATCATCTCCGCAAGACGCCTTGTTCCTGTTTCTCCGGGTAATGCCTCTGAGTTGGGCTTCGTTCCGGCGGGGCCGTGCCCTCGGGGAGGCGATTTAGGGGGTCTCGTCCGATATTGCGAGTCGCGAATCAGTCATTAAAGGTTTCTAATTACCTTTCATGGGTGCCATTCGCCCGCTAACCTTTTGAAGCTGGCCTCTCCGACACGGGAAATTGACGGCTGGCGCCGCTTCCGATGACCAACCCAGCGGGCCTTCCCTGCGGCGATTTCACGCCGCGACCGGCTAGGGAGCCAGCAGGGTCCGGTCAGATATTGTGGCCTTTCTTGCGCAGTTCCTCGATGATCCGCTGCCGCAGTTCCACGGCCACCGACTGGCCGAACTTCTGCCCGCCAGCAGCGATTGCTACGTCACCGCGGGCGTCTTCTCGAGCAGTTTCTGCCGACCGGGCTCTTGTAGAAGGTGATCAGGCCGCGCAAATCGTCCGGGGTGAAGTTGTTGGCGTAGACGATGGCGATGGCCTCGGGACAATTCGCTGAACCGCGCCTGGAAGCCATTGAGCAGCGCCGGTATCAGGGCATCGTAGTCCTGCTCGACATTGTTGCGGCCCTGGACGATCGCCGGCTTCAGGCTGTTCATGATCGACGGCATCAGCGCCTTGAACTGGTCGACGAGGTGCATGGTGGTGACAAATTCCTTCGCGACGGCCAGCGCCTCCGGTGAAGGCGCCGGTGCCGCGGTCTGGGCACGGGCGAATGGCGCCGACAGCGACATGACTACGACCAAGAGACGAGTGACCCGGGCAAGGCGATGGCGCATAGGTTTCTCTGGTCGATGCGTTGCGGTAAGCCGTCTTATCACATGCTGACGCCGGTGCGACGAACCGGCAGTCTCTACGCGACGAAAGTGACAGTCCTTTTTCCTTGCCGGGCCGGAACGCGGCAACGCATAATTCGCCAATGATCAAGAGAGCTTGCCGGCGCGCTGCGTGCGATCGGCAATGAGTGGAGGAAACGATGTCCGAGAAGATCTATGACGTGTCGGCCGATTGGGCCAAGCGCGCCTATATCGATGACGCCAAATATCGCGAGATGTACGCGCGCTCGGTCAAGGACCCCAATGGCTTCTGGGCCGAGCATGGCAAGCGGATCGACTGGATCAAGCCCTTCACCAAGATCGAGAACGTCTCCTATGCGCCCGGCAACGTCTCGATCAAATGGTTCGAGGACGGCGAGCTGAACGTCGCCTGGAACTGCATCGACCGCCACCTCGACAAACGCGGCGACCAGACCGCGATCATCTGGGAGGGCGACGATCCCTCCGAATCCCGCCACATCACCTACCGGCAGCTGCACGACGAAGTCTGCAAGATGGCCAACATCCTGCGCACGCGGAACGTCAAGAAGGGCGACCGCGTCACGATCTATCTGCCGATGATCCCGGAAGCCGCGTACGCGATGCTGGCCTGCGCGCGGATCGGCGCGATCCACTCGGTGGTGTTCGGCGGCTTTTCGCCCGACAGCCTCGCCCAGCGCATTAAGGACTGCGACTCCAAGGTGGTCATCACCGCCGACGAGGGCCTGCGCGGCGGCAAGAAGGTGCCGCTGAAGGCCAATGTCGATGCTGCCATCGCCAAAACCGGCGGCGTCGATTGGGTCGTGGTGGTGAAGCGCACCGGCGGCAAGGTCGACATGAACCCGACGCGCGACCTCTGGTATCACGACGCGGCCGAGATGGTGACCACTGAATGCCCGTGCGAGCCGATGAACGCGGAAGATCCGCTGTTCATCCTCTACACCTCGGGCTCGACCGGCACGCCGAAGGGCGTGCTGCACACCTCGGGCGGCTACCTCGTGTTCGCGTCGATGACGCACCAATACGTCTTCGACTATCACGACGGCGACATCTACTGGTGCACCGCCGACGTCGGCTGGGTCACCGGCCACAGCTACATCCTCTATGGGCCGCTCGCCAACGGCGCGACCACGCTGATGTTCGAGGGCGTGCCGAACTACCCGGACAACTCCCGCTTCTGGCAGGTCATCGACAAGCACAAGGTCAACATCTTCTACACCGCGCCGACCGCGATCCGCGCGCTGATGCAATCGGGCGACGAGCCGGTGAAGAAGACCTCGCGCGCGTCGCTGCGGCTGCTCGGCTCGGTCGGCGAGCCGATCAATCCGGAGGCCTGGGAGTGGTATCACCGCGTGGTCGGCGATGACCGCTGCCCGATCGTCGACACCTGGTGGCAGACCGAGACCGGCGGCATTCTGATCACGCCGCTGCCCGGCGCCACAAAACTCAAGCCGGGATCGGCGACGCGGCCGTTCTTCGGCGTGGTGCCTGAGATCGTCGACGCCGACGGCAAGACGCTGGACGGCGAGACCTCGGGCAATCTCTGCCTGACGCGCTCCTGGCCGGGCCAGATGCGCACGGTCTACGGCGACCATGCCCGCTTCGAGCAGACCTATTTCTCGACCTACAAGAACAAGTACTTCACCGGCGACGGCTGCCGGCGCGACGCCGACGGCTATTACTGGATCACTGGCCGCGTCGACGACGTCATCAACGTCTCCGGCCACCGCATGGGTACCGCCGAGGTCGAAAGCTCGCTGGTGGCGCATGAGGCGGTATCGGAAGCCGCCGTGGTCGGCTACCCGCACGACATCAAGGGCCAGGGCATCTATGCTTACGTGACGCTGATGAAGGGCACCGAGCCGACCGAGGCGCTGCGCAAGGAACTGGTCGCCTGGGTTCGCAAGGACATCGGCCCGATCGCTTCGCCGGACCTGATCCAGTTCGCGCCCGGCCTGCCGAAGACCCGCTCCGGCAAGATCATGCGCCGCATCCTGCGCAAGATCGCCGAGGACGATCCGTCCAGCCTCGGCGATACCTCGACGCTGGCCGACCCGGCCGTGGTCGACGACCTCGTGCACAACCGGCAGAACAAGAAGGGCGCACCGGCGTAACGGCGGGCCGATCAATATCGGATTGCAGGACAGGGCCGCGCGCGACAATCGCCGCGGCCCTGATGCTTTTCACGGGATTGTCAGAGGCATCGCGCGGCCGCGGCGCGTTTCCGGCGAAGTGTTGTTTTCAAGTCATTTACTTTAATCCGAGCATTTCCTTTCTTCCCGGCATCACAACGTCTCTCGCCGACTGCGTGGCAACCATCCCGTTAGGCCATGCAGTTAATATTGCGTAGGCGAGACCGGCAGGCCCGGTTTTTCAGGGCTCTGGAGCTTCGTTTTTGGCTCCCTTGCGGGAGCTGTTGGGCAGTGGAGTAGATTGATGTCGGTGAGGACTGCGGTGGCACTGGCTGCCACCATCGGCGCAGGTATCTTGATGTCGTCGGCGGCCGAGGCGCGGCCGGAAATGGTGGGACTGCGCGGCGAGACCTACTCGCCCGGCACCATCGTGGTGAAGACCACCGAACGGCGGCTCTATCTCATTCTCGATTCCGGCCATGCGATGCGTTACCCGGTCGGCGTCGGCAAGGCCGGCAAGCAGTGGGCCGGCACCACCAAAATCGACGGCAAATACCTCAACCCGGCCTGGTCGCCGCCCGCCGAAGTGAAGCGCGACAAGCCGAGCATGCCGGACGTGATCCCCGGCGGTTCGCCGCGCAACCCGATGGGCGTCGCCGCGATGACGCTGGCCGGCGGCGAGTACGCGATCCACGGCACCAATGTTCCGGGATCGGTCGGCGGCTTCGTCTCCTACGGCTGCATCCGCATGCTGAACTCCGACATCACCGATCTCTACCAGCGCGTCCCGGTCGGCACGACCGTCATCGTCACCCGCTGATCACACGCGGAACATCATGCGATGAAAAGGCCGCGCCCGTGCGCGGCTTTTGTTTTGCCAGCCTGCACGCGCGCGGCGTGGCTTGCGATCAGGTCCTGCTCGGCGGCCCCAATCGGCGACGAGCGGCGCGACAGCCACAGATACAGGCCGCTGACCAGCACCACGATGGTCACGAGATCGAGCAGAATCCAGATGATCTTGAGCGGCATGCCGCCGTAATCACCGAAATGCAGCGGCCGCGACAGCTCGAGCGCCTGCAGGTACCAGGGCATCTCGACCTCGGCGACGAACGCGCCGGTGCGCGCATCGACCAGCGCAGGACTGAACAGCCGGGAGGTCAGCGGCTCCTTGCCCCTGGTCCAGATCACGTAGTGATAGGGCGTGCCGAACGGCGAGCCGGGAAACACCACGCCGCCGGCGAGCTTGTCGGGCAGCGCCGCCCTGGCGGTATCGAGCGCGGCCTGCTGCGAGCTCAGCTCCGACACGTCGGTGATCGGCCGGTCCTGCACCTTGTCGAGCATCGCCTTGACGTCGGTCTTCTGCCACAGCGCGAACAGCGGCGTCGACAGATCGTTGATGATGCCGGTGACGCCGACCACCAGCATCCAGCCCAGCGCGACGACACCGAGCAGATTGTGCAGATCGAGCCATTTGAGGCGTGGAGATCGGCCTGACCGCACCGTGCCGAAGTCGAGCCGCCGCATGAACGGGCTGTAGATCACGGTCCCCGACACCAGGGCGGCGACGAACAGCGTCGTCATCAATCCGAGGAACAGTTCGCCGGGAAGCCCGGCGAACATGTCCTTATGAAGCCGCAGCATCAGCGTGAAGAAGCCGTTGTCCTGGTCGAACGGCTTCGCCTCCTTGAGCACCTTGCCGGTATGCGCGTCGAACCTGATCGAATGCATGATGCGCGGATTGGCCTTGAACGCCTCCCAGGACGAGGCCATCAGCACCGTTATGTTCGGCTCGTGCTCATCCTCGAACATCGAGGTGATGACCTCGCCAGGATACATCTGGCGGCTCGCGGCCACGATCTTGTCGAAGCTGATCCGGGGCGTGCCCGGGGCCACCTCGGCGTAGGGCAGCCCGTTGTCGAACAGGTCGGACAATTCGTCACGAACCACCAGCGGCAGGCCGGTGACGCAGACCAGCAGCAGAAACAGCGTGCACACCAGGCTCGACCATTTGTGCACCCAGAACCAACGTCGCAGCGCCGCACGCGTCATTCCAACCTCATTCACCAGCGATAGCGCAGCGTCGCTATCATATTGCGGCGGTTCTGGACGCCTCGCGGTGCCGATGCGGAATGCCGCACCCCACAGCCCGAGCCGTCAAAAACCTGCGCCTGCCGGCCGAGATGTTTGGCTCTTTGTTTGAGCATGATCCTTCCGGAAAACCGCGTCGCACTTTTCCGGATCATGCTTTAGCTCAGCGGCTGTCCGCCGCCAGCAGCCCTGTGCTGGAATACGTCGAAGAACCTATCTCGACACACGAGGTAATGCGACGCCGGCGGGCAAGCTTCGCCTTCTTCCAACTCCGGCTTCAGAATCCACGGCCCACTTACCGTCCGGCGTTCGTGCACCAGCCGAAGCGGTGACCGCCGTTGTAGGCGCGCGCCTGGCCCGCGGCGAGCATCGCGGCCGAGACGCTGTCGGTCCGCTTCGTCGCGACGTCGGCAAGGACGCGGCCGTATTTGTCGGGACCGATATTGTAGATCGCGACATCGCCCTGGCGGAGCAGATCGCGCAACGCCGATGTCGCCGCCTCGGCCATCCGCAGCTCGCGCGCACAGGATGCCTTCAGCTCCGGCGCATCGATGCCGCGCAGCCGGACGCGCGCCGTCACATCCTCGCCCTGAGGCAGATGCACGCGCGCATCGAACGTGTCGCCGTCGATCGTCCTGATCACGTCGATGGGGAGCCGGGCGTTGGACGTGCCCGCGCGCTGCCAGATCACATCGGTATCTTGAGACCGGCCACCGGGCCAGTGCGACGGCCAATGCACCCATTGCCGGATCGGCAGCATGCTGCGGGCGGCGATCCCGAGCACGAACACCCATGGCAGCGCCGACGAGAAACGCCGGCCCCAGATCGAGCCGCGAAACGACGACCGCCCGAAGGGCGGACGTCGCGGCGGACGATAGGCATTTGTTCTCTCGTATGGGGACATATTCCCCGAATAGGGCCCTGAGTCGCGCCGTCAGGCAAGGCCCCGGAAATTGGGCTTCAGAAACAAGGCCTCAGAAGTCCGACGCGATCCCCTTGGTTTCCCAATCGCCGTAGCGCGTCGGTTCCGGCCCTTTCGGACCTTGATATTCCTTGGGCCGCTCGGCGGCGTTCTGCGCGGCTGCCGCCTCGGCGGCCTTGCGCCGTTCGTCGGCCTCGGCGAGCGCGCGCTGCGCGGCCGGCGTCAGCGGCTTGCGCGGAGCGGGATCAGGCGGCGATGAAGATTTGTCGCTCATGGCAAAACTTTCCGGCTGCGCTTTACGTATCTCGATGTGGGCGCGCAACGGGCGGCATCACAATCACACGATATCACAGAGCGATTCTTACATTTGGCATATTCGCGTGCCAGAGGTGTTTTTCAGTCACGGGCATGAGCCGAATGTAACTCAGCACCTTTCGAGATATCTCCGCTTCATGCCTCCTTCAAGATTTGCAGTTCCATCCGAAGTGCCCGGTCTCGCGGCACGACGCATTGCGGCCGACATCCTCGACGGCGTGCTGCACAAGCATCGCACGCTCGACGACCAGCTCGACGGCGCCGGCGCGCATCCCGGATTGAAATCGCTTCCCGATCGCGACCGCGCGTTGATGCGGCGGCTGGTGTCGACCATCCTGCGCCGGCTCGGCACGCTCGGCCATCTGCTGTCACGGCTGCTCGATCGCGGCATCCCGACCGATGCGCCGCGCGCGCAGAGCGCGCTGTTGATCGGCGCGGCGCAGATCCTCTGGATGGACGTGCCCGACCATGCCGCGGTCGATCTCTCGGTGCGGCTGGTGCAGTCGGACCGGCGCGCGGCGAAATATGCCGGGCTGGTCAACGCGGTGCTGCGCCGCTGTGCGCGCGAGGGCCATGGTCTGGTGGAAGAGATCAAGCAGCAGACGCTCGACCTGCCGCAATGGATGCTGGCGCGCTGGATCGCGCATTACGGCGAGGCGACCGCGCGCGAGATGGCGCTCGCGCTCGGCCACGAACCGTCTCTCGACCTCACGGTGAAGTCGGATGCGCCGCAATGGGCGAGCCGGCTGCATGGCGAGACGCTGCCGACGGGAACCGTGCGCACGCTGCTGCAGGGTTCCGTGACCATGCTGCCGGGCTTCGCCGAAGGCCAATGGTGGGTGCAGGACGCCGCCGCGGCGCTGCCGGCGCGGCTGCTCGGCGACATCAAGGACAAGGCGGTCGCCGATCTCTGCGCGGCGCCGGGCGGCAAGACCGCGCAGCTTGCGCTCGCCGGTGCGCGCGTCACCGCCATCGACCGCTCGCCGGCGCGGATGGCGCGGCTGCGCGACAACCTCACCCGCCTGTCGCTGCAGGCCGAAGCCGTAGTTGCCGATGCGGCCGAATGGCCCGCACCGGCCGAGGGCTTCGACGGTATCCTGGTCGACGCGCCCTGCACCTCGACCGGCACCATCCGCCGTCACCCCGACGTGGCCTGGCTGCGCCACGAGGCCGACATCGCGGCGCTGTCGGCGCTGCAGAAGCGGCTGCTGCAGAAGGCCACCGAGTTGCTCAAGCCCGGCGGCACGCTGGTCTACTGCACCTGCTCGCTCGAGCCGGAGGAAGGCGAGCAGGCGATCTCGGCGCTGCTGGCCACCGAGCCAGGCCTGCGCCGTGCGCCGGTCGAGAAAGGCGAGGTCGCCGGCCTCGACGAGATCATCACCGCCGATGGTGACCTGCGCACCCTGCCCAGCCATTTGCCCCACGCCGACCCGCGGCTGGGCGGGCTGGATGGATTTTACGCCGCGAGACTGGTTAAATCCTGATTTTAAACTTGCGTCTTGTACGCTCAGAGTGATTCGCGGCGTTTCAAGAGGGTGTCTTGGGCGCGTTTCCGGATTAAATAAGGATTCGTTGAAAATCTCCTCCCCGCAAGGTTTGGCGTGTCGGTCGCTCAGAGCAGACGCATCTCGACGCTGATTGCTGGCCGCTTCGCGCGCAGCATGATCGCGCGCGCTAGCGGCAGCACGATGGCGCTGTCGCGGCTGTGGCCGGGGCGCACCGACCGGCTGATCATCGCCCCGCACGACCTCAGGACCGCCGACGCCACCCGGGCTGCCGAGATCTATGCCGGGCGATTCGTCTTCGCCGGCAAGATCGTCACCTGCCATGGCCGCTCGATCTTCGATCTGGAGCCGCCCTCGGAGGATTGGGAAGCCGCCCTGCTCGGCTTCGGCTGGCTGCGCCATCTGCGCGCCGCCGACACCGCGCTGACCCGCGCCAACGCCCGCTCGCTGGTCGACGACTGGATCTCCAATCAGGCGCGCCGCCGGCCGCTCGAGCGCCGCGCCGACGTCCGCGCGCGCCGCGTGATCTCGCTGCTGTCGCAGGCACCCCTGGTGCTCGGCGACACCGACGGAAAATTCTACCGCAAATATCTGCGCGGGCTGGCGCGCGAGATCAAATATCTGCGCTACTCCACGCTCGACAATGACGGCGTGCCGCGCCTGCAGGTGCTGATCGCGCTGTGCTACGCCTCGCTCTGCCTCGCCAATCAGGCCCGCAACATCAAGACGGCCACGCGCCGCCTGTCGGACGAGCTGCAGCGCCAGATCCTGCCCGATGGCGGCCACATCTCGCGCAATCCCGGCGCGCTGGTCGAGCTGCTCAGCGATCTGTTGCCGCTGCGGCAGACCTTTGCCGCGCGCAACATCGCGCCGCCGCCGGCGCTGCTCAACGCGATCGACCGCATGATGCCGATGCTGCGCTTCTTCCGGCATGGCGACGGCAGCTTCGCGCTGTTCAACGGCATGAGCACGGCGCCGTCCGACCTCGTCGCGACGCTGCTCGCCTATGACGACACCCGCGGCGTGCCGATGGCGAGCATGCCGCACACCGGCTTCCAACGGCTCGACGCCGGCGCGAGTACGCTGATCGTCGACACCGGCCCGCCGCCGCCGCCGAGCGTCAGCACGGACGCGCATGCCGGCTGCCTGTCGTTCGAGTTCTCCTCCGGCACCAGCCGCATCGTGGTCAATTGCGGCATGCCGTCGACGGGCCGCGACAATTGGCGGCCGTTCGCGCGCTCGACGGCGGCGCATTCGACGCTGACCTATCACGATACCTCGTCGTGCCAGTTTGTCGAGCTGTCGGCGATGAAGCGCCTGCTGCGCGGCGCGCCGATCACCAGCGGGCCCGGCAAGGTCGAGAGCTATCGCGAGGCGATCAGCGACGGCGACATGCTGACCGCCTCGCATGACGGCTATCTGTCCCGCTTCGGCGTGATCCATCGCCGCGCGCTGGTGCTGTCGCGCGACGGCATGCATCTCGAGGGCGAGGACACGCTGGCGCCGGCCGCCGCGAGCGGCCGGATCAAGGGCGGCGACGCCGATTTCGCGCTGCGCTTCCATTTGCATCCGTCGGTCAAGGCGAGTCGGCTGTCGGACGCACGCGGCGTCATGCTGGTGCTGCCGAACCGCGACGTCTGGACCTTCGAGGCGATGGACGACAAGGTCGAGCTCGAAGACAGCGTGTTCCTCGCCGGCAATGACGGCCCGCGCCGCACCTCCCAGATCGTGATCCGGCAGGACGCACGCCAGGCCTCCACCGTCCGCTGGAGTTTTGTGCGCTCCTCGACCTCCGCCGCCGCCACCAACGCCCGCCGCAACGCCCGCCGCGAGCCGGAACTGCCGCTGTAGCGACGGCGCCCAGGGGCGCGGCCAAAATGGCGAAAACAACCCCATGCAAAGGAGCCGGCGGCGCGGCCGGGGTTGGCTTGCTCAACTTGCTCGGTGTCGTCGCCCGGCTTGACCGGGCGCCAGTATTCCAGAGACAGTCGTTATTCAGCCGATAGGCCGCGGCGTACTGGGTCGCCCGGTCCATGTGCCCAATTGCGCACAGGCCGGGCGATGACAGCGGTGGGTGAGGACAAAGCTTCACGCCCTCTCGGATGACGGCGAGGGGTGTGGCGCGCAGAAATTTGGGCAGAATTACCGAGTAATTTCCGGCGAATCGGCGTCCGGAACCGGTTTCGGTCCCCGCCAAACCATGCTACCCGGCTGCCTTAACAGCCAGGGATTTTCCAAGATGACCGAACAGCTTCGCCGCGTGACCCGCGCTCTGTTGTCCGTTTCCGACAAGACCGGACTGCTCGATTTCGCCAAGGCGCTGTCCGACCATGGCGTCGAGCTGGTCTCGACCGGCGGCACCGCCAAGGCGATCGCGGCGGCCGGGCTGAAGGTGAAGGACGTCTCCGAACTGACCGGCTTTCCCGAGATGATGGACGGCCGGGTCAAGACGCTGCATCCGAAGGTGCATGGCGGCCTGCTCGCGATCCGCGACAACAAGGAGCATGCATCGGCGATGGCCGCGCACGGCATCGCGCCGATCGATCTCCTGGTCGTCAATCTCTACCCGTTCGAGGCTACCGTCGACAAAGGCGCGCCCTTCGAGGAGTGCATCGAGAACATCGACATCGGCGGCCCCGCGATGATCCGCGCCGCGGCCAAGAACCATGACGACGTCGCCGTCGTGGTCGAGGCGAGCGACTATTCCGCCGTGCTCGAGGAGCTCACCGCGCACAAGGGCGCGACCTCGCTCGGGCTGCGCCGGCGGCTCGCCGCGAAGGCCTATGCGCGCACCGCGGCCTATGACGCCGCGATCTCGAACTGGTTTGCCGTGCAGCTCGACACCACGGCGCCGGACTTCCGCGCTTTCGGCGGCAAGCTGATCCAGTCGCTACGCTACGGCGAGAACCCGCACCAGACCGCGGCATTCTACGCCACGCCGGAGAAGCGGCCGGGCGTCGCCACCGCGCGCCAGCTGCAGGGCAAGGAACTGTCCTACAACAACATCAACGACACCGACGCCGCCTATGAATGCGTCGGCGAGTTCGATCCGCAGCGCACTGCGGCCTGCGTCATCGTCAAGCACGCCAACCCCTGCGGCGTCGCCGAGGGGCCCGATCTCGCCACCGCCTACCGCAGCGCGCTGGCCTGCGATTCCACCTCGGCCTATGGCGGCATCATCGCCGTCAACCGCACGCTCGACGCGGAAGCGGCACGCGCCATGATCGGCATCTTCACCGAGGTGATCATCGCGCCCGACGCGACGGAGGAGGCGATCGCGATCATCGCCGGCCGGCGCAATCTGCGGCTTCTGCTGGCCGGCGGTCTGCCGAATCCGCGCGCGGTCGGGCTCACCGCCAAGACCGTCGCCGGCGGCCTGCTGGTGCAGAGCCGCGACAATGCCGTGGTCGACGACATGGACATCAAGGTCGCGACCAAGCGCGCTCCGACCGATGCCGAGCTGCGCGACCTGAAATTCGCCTTCCGGGTTGCAAAACACGTCAAGTCGAACACCATCATCTACGCCAAGGACCTCGCCACCGTCGGCATCGGCGCCGGTCAGATGAGCCGGGTCGATTCGGCGCGCATCGCCGCGCGCAAGGCGCTGGATGCGGCGGCCGAGCTGAAGCTCGCCGAGCCGCTGACCAAGGGCTCGGTAGTCGCTTCCGATGCGTTCTTCCCGTTCGCCGACGGCATGCTGGCCTGCATCGAGGCCGGCGCCACCGCGGTGATCCAGCCCGGCGGCTCGATGCGCGACGACGAGGTGATCAAGGCCGCCGACGAGCACGGCATCGCCATGGTGTTCACCGGCACCAGGCATTTCCGGCACTGACGTCTCAACATCGTCGTCCCGGCGAAGGCCGGGACGACGAGGTCGTGGTTACGCCCGCACCCGGGCCAGCAGCGCCAGCCCGAGCAGGAAGAACACCACCAGCACCGCCATGCCGGCCTTTTGGCTCGCGGTGGCGGCCGTGATCGCGCCGATCAGCAGCGGACCAATGAACGACGTCACTTTTCCGGTCAGCGCGAACAGGCCGAAATACTGTCCGATGCGATCCTTCGGCGCCAGGCGAATGAGGAGCGTGCGCGAGGCCGCCTGCATCGGTCCGCCGGCAGCGCCGATCAGGCAGCCCAATACGATGTAGGCGCGTTCGGCAGCGCCGGCGAACAGCGGACCGCCCGGTACCGGCGGCGCGACCGGAATGAACAGGATGGAATCCTTGTTCACCGTCAGGATCACGATGACCGCAAGCAACAGGATCGAGAGACTTCCGGCGATCACGCGCTTCGGCCCCAGCGCATCGTCGAGCTTGCCGCCGAGCCAGGCACCGAACGTGCCGGCGATTGCAAGGATGATGCCGAAGCTGCCGATGCGGATGGTGTCCCAGCCGAAGGTGCCGGCGGCATAGATGCCGCCGAACGCGAACAGCGAGATCAGCCCGTCGGTGTAGATCATGTTGGCCAAGAGAAACCGCGCCATCGATTTCTGCTGCGGCAGGCTCGCGAGCGACCCGCGCAATTCGCGCAGCCCCTCGCCGAGCGCCTCGCGGATCGGCCGCTTGGCCGGATAATCCGGCGTGAACAGGAACAGCGGCGCCACGAAGATCACGAACCACAGCCCGGTCAGCGGTCCGGTGATGCGGTCGCCGGCATGCGTGACGGGATCGAGCCCGAACAGCGGCGTCAGGCCAAACAGGGTGCGGCCGGTCGCGGCATTGGCGGCGAGGAAGCCGAGCACCAGGACGAGACTCAAGATGCCGCCGACATAGCCCGTGGCCCAGCCAGTGCCGGACAGGCGCCCGATCTTGTCCGGCGGCACCAGCGTCGGCATCATCGCATTGTTGAATACGGTGGCGAACTCGACGCCGACGCTGGCGATCGCATAGGCGAGCAGCAGCGCCGGGATGACATCGGGATTGCCCGGCTTGCCGATCCACATCGCACTGGCACCGATCACCAGCAGCGCACCGAAGCCCGCGATCCACGGCTTGCGCCGGCCGCTGGCATCGGCGATCGCACCCAGCACCGGCGACAGCAGCGCGATCGCAAGCCCCGCGGCGGCGGTGGCAAAGCCCCATAGCGCCTGCCCGCTCGCCGGATCCGGCGCGACGAACGCCGCGAAATAGGGCGCGAAGACGAAGGTCGTGATCAGCGTGAAGTATGGCTGTGCGGCCCAATCGAAGAAGATCCAGCTGACGACGGCGGCGCGGCCCGGATAGGCCTTCGCGTGACCGGTATCGGCTTGCATTGTCGCTGTCATTGCCAAGGAAAGTCCCCAAGCCGTCTCACAAACAGGCGTTTTGCCTGTCCGACTCGTTCCCATATAGCATGAGCTTGTTTTGCAAATGTCACACCGGTGATGAACAGGGCAGGACTCCCAGACAAGGCGGACTTTCGATGGCGCTGACGGCAATGATATCGCGGCGGCTGTTTGCCGCGCTGCTTCTGACTGGTCTGTCCGTACCGGCGTTCAGCCAGGAACAGCGCCGCTTCTACGCGCCGCCCGCTGCCGATGCGCTGCGCAGCGTCTTTGCCGAAAACGGCATGGTGGTGGCGCAGGAGCGGCTCGCCGCTGAGGTCGGCGCCGACATCCTGCGGCAGGGCGGCAACGCGGTCGACGCTGCGGTCGCCACCGGCTTTGCGATGGCGGTGACCTATCCGCGCGCCGGCAATATCGGCGGCGGCGGCTTCATGGTGATTCATCTGGCCAAGAGCAATGAGGACATCGCGATCGACTATCGTGAGACCGCGCCGCAGGCCGCGACGCGCGACATGTTCCTCGGCGCCGAGGGCAAGCCCGATCCCGACAAGTCGCGCAATTCCGCGCTCGCCATCGGCGTGCCCGGCACGGTCGCGGGCCTCGCGCTGGCGCTGCAGAAATACGGTTCCGGACATTTCACCCTGGCGGAAATTCTCAAGCCTGCGATCGAACTGGCGCGCGACGGCTTCATCGTCACCGACGACATATCGGATACGCTGGGCGACATGTACCGCCGCATGTCGCGCTGGCCGAATTCCGCCAAGAGCTTCTCCCGTGCCGACGGCGCGCCGCTGCGCGAGGGCGACCGGCTGATCCAGGGGGATCTCGCAGCCGTGCTGACGGCGATCGCCGAGCAGGGTCCGCGCGGCTTCTATGAGGGCGCGGTCGCCGACAAGCTGGTCAAGGGCATCGGCAACGCCGGCGGCATCATCACGTCGGACGATCTGAAAGCCTATCAGCCGGTGATCCGCACGCCGATCCGCGGCAGCTACCGCGGCTATGACGTCGTCTCGATGCCGCAGCCGTCCTCCGGCGGCGTCGTGCTGCTGGAGATCCTCAACATCCTCGAGGGATTTCCGATGTCGGACTACAAGCAGGGCTCGGCGGCTTCGCTGCATGTGATGCTCGAGGCGATGAAGCGCGCCTATGCCGATCGCGCGCGCTATCTCGGCGACCCCGCTTTCGTCGATGCGCCGACGCAGCTCTTGATCGCGAAGGATTACGCCGCCAAGCAGCGCGCGACCATCGATCTGGCCCGCGCCACGCCGTGGACCGACGTGCAGAACGCGAAGCCGCCGCGCGAGGGCGACAACACCACGCACTATTCCGTGGTCGATGCCATGGGCAACGCGGTCAGCAACACCTACACGCTGAACTTCCCCTACGGCGTCGGCCTGGTGGCCGAGGGCACCGGCGTGCTGCTCAACAACGAGCTCGACGATTTCACCGCCGCACCGGGCGCCGCCAACGCCTTCGGCCTGGTCGGCTTCGAGGCCAACCTGCCGGGCCCCGGCAAGCGTCCGCTGTCGTCGATGTCGCCGACCATCGTGCTCAAGGACGGCAAGGTCGTGCTGGTGACGGGCTCGCCCGGCGGCAGCCGCATCATCTCGGCGGTGACCCAGATCGTCGTCGACATGATCGACTACAAGATGGACATCGCCGCCGCCGTGGCGGCGCCGCGGGTGCATCACCAATGGCTGCCCGACGAGGTCCGCATCGAACGCGGCTTTCCCGACGAGGTGCTCACCGAGTTGAAGGAGAAGGGCCACAAGCTGGTCGAGCCGCTCGGCTACTCCTCGGCCAACTCGATCCTCGTCACGCCGAACGGCCTGCTCGGCGCGCCCGATCCGCGCACGCGCGGCTCGCAAGCCGCCGGGCAATAAGTGCAGTTTGCCGAATGAACGCCCGCGGGGTGGGCACGGCGCGATTGCGCCTTTGCCCTCCCCGTGCATCGCGCTAAGTTGCCGGCCTTCGCGCACAGCCGGCCGCGTGTTTCAAGAGCTGGTGACGAAATCACCGGGAACGCGCATGAGCACGACCGAATCCAAACCGATCGAAGTCGCCGAGATCGAGGACACCAGCCTCCTCGCCTTCTATCGCGACATGAACAACAAGGAGCGGCACACCTTCTGGGCCTGCGCCTCGGGCTGGACGCTCGACGGCATGGATTTCATGATCTATCCGCTCGTCATCGGCACCATCATCACATTGTGGAAGGTCGATGCCGGCACCGCGGGCCTTGCGGGCACGGTGACGCTGCTGGCGTCCGCCGTCGGCGGCTGGCTCGGCGGCTATTTTTCCGACCGCATCGGGCGGGTGAAGACGCTGCAGATCACCATCATCTGGTTCTCGTTCTTCTCGCTGGTCTGCGCCGTGGTGCAGAATTTCGACCAGCTCTTGATCGCCCGCGCACTGCTCGGGCTCGGCTTCGGCGGCGAATGGGCGGCCGGCGCGGTGCTGATCGGCGAAGCGATCCGGCCGCAATATCGGGGCCGCGCGGTCGGCTCGGTGCAGTCCGGATGGGCGGTCGGCTGGGGCCTTGCGGTGTTGGCGCAGGCGGTGCTGTTCTCGATCCTGCCCGCGGAAAGCGCGTGGCGCTGGATGTTCGTGATCGGCGCGCTGCCGGCGCTCTTGGTGTTCTATCTCCGCCGCTACGTCACCGAGCCCGAAATTTCCGCCGCGACCATGGCGAAGCAGCAGAGCTCGGGCAGCGGCCCCGCCGCGCTGTGGGAGATCTTTCAGGGGCCGATCCTGAAGACCACGCTGCTTGCCTCGCTGGTCGGCACCGGCATGCAGGGCGGCTATTACGCCGTCACCTTCTGGGTGCCGCGCTTCCTCACCACCGAGCGCAAGCTGTCGGTGGTCGGCTCGACCGGCTATCTCGCGACGCTGATCATCGGCTCGTTCATCGGCTATCTGGTCGGCGCCTGGCTCGCCGACCGCATCGGCCGCCGCAACCTGTTCCTGATCTTCTCGCTCGGCGCCATCGCAGTCGTCCTGCTCTACACGCAGCTGCCGATTTCCAATGAGGTGCTGTGGGTGCTGGGCTTCCCGCTCGGCTTCTTCGCCTCCGGCTATTTCTCCGGCATGGGCGCGTTCCTGACCGAGCTCTACCCGACCCGGTTGCGCGGCTCCGGCCAGGGCTTCTGCTACAATTTCGGCCGCGGCATCGGCGCGCTGTTTCCGTTCCTGGTCGGCGCGCTCTCGACCACGACGTCGCTGGCGAATGCGATCGCGATCTTCGCGGTGGCGGCCTACGGCGTGTTCTTCCTCGCCGCCTACGCGCTACCGGAGACGCGCGGCCGCGTCCTGCATGCGGATGGGTAGTTAAAACTGCGCCACTTGCTCCACCTCGCCTCCCCCCTTGTGGGAGAGGCCGGAGCGCATGAAGCGAAGCGAAATGCGATCCGGGTGAGGCGTATCTCTCCGCACGACGCGCCGAGATACCCTCATCCCCAACCCTCTCCCACAAGGGAGAGGGGGCCCGGCAGTTGCGGTCCCTGGCGCGCAACATCGCGCAGAGCGCGACTACACCGCCGCCGCCTTCAACGCCGCGCGCCAGTGCTGCACGCGCTCCTTGAGCAGCGTGTCGCGGACGTAGGCGAGCTCCTCGTCCTCGATGCGCTCGAGGGTTTCGAGCGTGAAGCTCGCCGCCCCATGCGCCGACCACGCGTGCTGCAGCTCGGCGTTGCGATGATCGCCCATCCGCAGCGTGAACCAGATGCGGTTCTGGATCTTGTCAAGGTCGAGCGCCGTCCCGACCCAGACCTCGCCGCTCGCGCGGCAGCGGATCGCGAACACGCCGGCGACGCTCGGGCGCTTCTTGTAGTCGGCGATGGCAAGCCTGCGGCTTTCGGTCTTCATGGCGGCTTCCTTTCGTGTGTCGCCATTTATATCCAGGTATTATTGACAGAGCAATTAGACCCGGGTAAAAAGCTGCATCACTTGCCGATTTGCTGCGGCGGAGCGGCGGCGACCTCATGTTCATGGGCGAAGGCGGCCCATTCCTGATCGGGCCGCAGGGCGAGCGCTGGGACCGCGCAATGCTGATCCGGCAGAAGAGCCGCGGCGCGTTCCTCGCCTTCGCGGTGGCGGAGGCCTATCTCGCCGGCATCGGACATCGCACCGCGGCGCTGGCGGATTCGCGGCTGCTGCCGCTGGTCGAGCTGCCGCGATGATCCTACCGGCCGACCTGGTACGGTCCCCCCTTCTCCAGCGCCCGCGCATAGGCCGGGCGGGCGTGAATCCGTTCGAGGAACGCGATGCATCTGGGATGGCCGTCCTCGAGCCCGCCGCGCGCCGCGGCGGCTTCGAGCGGAAAGCTCATCTGGATGTCGGCGCCGGAAAATTCATTGCCGGCGAACCACTCGCTCCTGCCGAGCTCGCTTTCCCAATAGGCCATGTGCTGCTTGATCTGCGGGTTGACCAGCGTGGTCAGCGCGGTGTTGGACACCTTGCGCACCAAGGGACGCAGCAGCGCCGGGGCGCGCTTCGGCATCAGGTTGAACAGCAGTTTCAGCAGCAGCGGCGTCATCGCCGAGCCCTCGGCATAATGCAGCCAATAGGTAAAGCGCAGCCGCTCCGGCGTATCGGCCTGCGGGATCAGCCGCCCATTGCCGTAGGTGTTGATGACGTAGTCGAGGATCGCACCGGATTCGGCGACCGTGTTGCCGTTGTCGGTAATGACGGGCGACTTGCCGAGCGGATGGATCGCGCGCAGCTCCTTCGGCGCGCGCATGTCGGGCTGCCGCTGATAGCGCACGATCTCGTAGGGCACGCCCAATTCCTCGAGCAGCCACAGCACGCGCTGCGAGCGGGAATTGTTGAGATGATGAACCGTCAGCATTGTCGTTCCTCAAGGTATCGGCGTGGCCGAGCGGCGCTTGGTGCCAGCCGGGCGCTGGAAAGTCGAGATGGGCGCATCGCGATCGCCCCAAATTACCCGGACAATATGTCGCGCAACCGGAGAAGTGTGCCATGAATCCTGCCTTTGTCGCCTTCGAAAGCGAGCGGCGCATCGCCGCCGGCGATCTCGGCGAGGTCGTGCGCGCCGCCAAGCAACTGCTCGACCGGCGCAAGGACGCCGCCGTCCTGGTATTCGACGGCCGCACCTCGGCGCTGGTCGACATCGACTATCGCGGTTCGGTCGACGACGTGCTCAAACGCCTGCCGAAACCAAAGACACCCGCAGCCGAGGAGCATGAGCAGCCCGCGCCTGCGCCGCGCGGCCCCGGCCGGCCGCGCCTCGGCGTCGTCGCGCGCGAGATCACGCTGCTGCCGCGGCACTGGGACTGGCTGGCGCAGCAGAAGGGCGGCGCCTCGGTCGCGATCCGCAAACTGATCGATGAGGCCCGGCGCTCGAGCGGCGACAAGGATCGCACGCGCCTCGCGCAGGATGCCGCCTATCGCTTCATGACAACGATGGCCGGCAACCGTCCGCATTACGAGGACGCGATCCGGGCGCTGTTCGTGCACGACCGCCGACGCTTCTCGACCTTGATCGCGGACTGGCCGGCCGACATCCGCGACCACGCGATCGCGCTCGCCTACAGCGACCAGGCGGATTAGGCCACGCCGTCATTCCGGGGCGTGCGAAAGCGCGAGCCCGGAATCCATCGCGCCGCGGCCTCGGCGGCTGAACGAATTCCGGGTTCGCGCCAAGGGGCGCGCGCTCAGTGCGCAATTGCGCACCGGAGAATGACGCGTATGCACGGACGATGGGATGCCTGATTTGACATCGCGCCGTACGGCTCACATGATGATTATCATATTCTACCAGCACGGCCTGTGACAGCAGGCCTGTACCAAGCGAAGCCCGAGGGAGAGACTGCCGTGAGCGCAAATCCGCAATTCCTGTTCGATTTCGGCAGCCCCAACGCCTTCCTCAGCCACCGCGCCATTCCGGCCATCGAGCAGCGCACCGGCGTCAAGTTCGAGTATGTCCCGATCCTGCTCGGCGGCATCTTCAAGGCCACCAACAACAAGTCGCCGGCCGAGACGCTGGCCGGCGTCAAGAACAAGCCCGAGTTCCAGCAGATCGAGACCGAGCGCTTCCTCAAGCGGTTCGGCGTCAAGCCCTATGTCTGGAACCCGTTCTTCCCGGTCAACACGCTGAACCTGATGCGCGCCGCGGTCGCCGCGCAGCTGGAAGGCGTGTTCGAGCCGTATGTCGAGGCGGCGTTCCACCACATGTGGGTCGAGCCGAAGAAGATGGACGATCCGGAGGTCGCCGGCAAAGCCATCGCTTCCTCCGGCCTCGACGCCGCAAAACTGTTTGCGCGGGCGCAGGAGGCGGATGTGAAGGGCAAGCTGATCGCATACACCCAGGCCGCGGTCGAGCGCGGCGCGTTCGGCTCGCCGACTTTCTTCGTCGGCAACGAGATCTTCTTCGGCAAGGAGCAGCTGCGCGAGGTCGAGGAGATGGTCTCGGGAAAGTGAAGTGAGCGAATAGTGAGTAGCGAATGGCGAATAGACTTCTAATATCCATTCGCTACTCCCCGTCAGCTATTCGCGCCCTCCCCGGGCAACAACAAAGAAGGACGAATTCCCATGCGCGTTCTCGTGGTCGGCGCCGGCGCGATCGGCGGTTATTTCGGCGGCCGGATGCTGGAGGCCGGCCGCGACGTCACCTTCCTGGTGCGGCCGCGGCGCGCGTCAGAGCTGGCGTCCGCCGGGCTGGTGATCAAGAGCCCGAACGGCGACGTCACCTTGAACAACCCGCCGGCCGTACAGGCCGACAAGCTTTCGGAAAAATTCGACGTCGTGCTGTTGAGCTGCAAGGCGTTCGATCTCGAGGATGCGATCAAGTCGTTTGCGCCCGCGGTCGGCGACAGCACCGCGATCATCCCGCTGCTCAACGGCATGCTGCATCTCGATGCGCTGGAAAAGAAGTTCGGCGCGTCGCGCGTGCTCGGCGGGCTCTGCGCGATCGCGGCGACGCTGAACGAGAAGCGCGAGGTGGTGCAGCTGCAGCCGATGCAGTCGCTCACCTTCGGCGAGCGCGCCGGCGGCATGTCCGATCGCGTGCGTGCGATCGCGGATACTTTCTCCGCGATCAACGGCGCTGGAGCCAGCGAACACATCATGCAAGACATGTGGGAGAAGTGGGTGTTCCTGGCCTCGCTCGCCGCCTCCACCAGCCTGATGCGGACCTCGGTCGGCAATATCCTGGCGGCGCCGGGCGGCAGTGATTTCCTGCTCGGCATCCTCGACGAATGCAGCGCGATCGCCGCCGACGCCGGCCACGCGCCGGGCGGTCCGTTCTTCCAGCGCACCCGCGGCATGCTGACGACCGAAGGCTCGCCGATGACGGCGTCGATGTTCCGCGACATCAAGGCGGGGCTGCCGGTCGAGGCCGATCACGTGATCGGCGATCTGATCGTCCGCGCCGATGCCGCGAAGATCCCGGTGCCGAAACTGCGCACCGCCTACACGCATCTCAAGGCGTATGAGAGGCAGCGGGCGAGCTAGTTCGGAGCCTTGTAGCCCGGATGGAGCGAAGCGAATCCGGGAACGGTCGTGCCGCGGATGCAGCGCCCCCGGATTGCGCTTCGCTTCATCCGGGCTACGGGTCTCTCAGAGATGCGACAGGTAATGCGCGAGCGCGGTGATCTCCTCGTCGCTCAGCGGATAGGCGACGTCGGCCATCGCGGCCTGGGCGCCGCCGGAGCGCTGCCCGGACTTGTAGTCGTGCAGCGCCTTGACGAGATATTCCTCGCGCTGGCCGGCAAGGCGCGCGACGGCCTTGGTGCCGACATAGGTGTCGGTGTGGCATGAGGCGCAGCGCCGTCCCGCGGCGGCCTGCTTGCCCTTTTCCGAGAGCTCCGGATTGTCGTCCTTGCTGCCCTTGAACGGCGGCAGCGAGGCGAAATAGGCGCCGAGATTGCGGATGTCCTCGTTCGAGAGCTGCTCGACGATCGGCTGCATTTGCTCGTTCTTGCGCGCGCCGGCGCGGAAGAACACGAGCTGCCACTGCATGAACTGATCGAGCTGGCCGGCGAGCGAGGGAATGTTCTCCATCTGCGAGATGCCGTTCTCGCCGTGGCAGCCGACGCACATCTCGGCCTTCGCCTTACCGGCGGCGACGTCTGCGGCGTGGGCAAAGGAGCTCAGCAGGATTGCCGCGGACAGGATTCCGAGCGACGCAACACGCATAGTCAGTTCTCTCCGTATGTCATTGCCGGGCTCGATCCGCCTGCGAGGCTGAAGTCTCTCCGGCGCGACAAGCCCGGCAATCCATCGCACTTGCTAAAGGTTTCTTGTTTGGATGGATGCCCGGATCAAGTCCGGGCATGACGAGTCTGTTCCGATTGCGGACATACCCACGTGAACGGGCTGCAGTTGCCAGATCGGCCACCGCAGCCCCGCAACAGTTCAGCCGTCACTTCTTGCTGTAGCTGATGCGATAGATCGCACCGGCCCAGTCGTCGGCGACGAGGATCGAGCCGTCCTTGTCGAGCAGGATATCGGCGGGACGGCCGAGATAGCCCTGGTCACCCTCGATCCAGCCGGAGGCGAAGATCTCCTGCTTCGCGTTCTTGCCGTCGGGGCTCGCGGTGATGCGGACGATGCGGCCGCCCTGGTACTTGTGCCGGTTCCACGAGCCGTGCTCGGCGATCAGGATGCTGTTCTTGTACTCGGCCGGGAATTGGTTGCCGGTATAGAACTTCATGCCGAGCGGAGCGACGTGGGCACCGAGATTGAACACCGGCGGGGTGAACTCCGAGCATTTGTGGCCCATCGCGAACTTGTCGTCCGGCAGGTTGCCCTGGTGGCAGTAGGGATAGCCGAAATGCTCGCCGATCTTCGAGATCATGTTGAGCTTGTCGCTCGGCAGATCGTCGCTGATCCAGTCGCGCGCATTCTCGGTGAACCAGTACTTGCCGGTGCGCGGATCGACGTCACCGCCGACCGAGTTGCGCACGCCGAGCGCCCAGATCTCCGCATTGCCGGTCTTCGGATCGACGCGGCGGATCTGCGACACCGAGGTCGGCGGAATGCCGATGTTGAAGGGCGGGCCGAACGGGATGAAGAACCAGCCATCCTTGTCGACCGCGATGTATTTCCAGCCATGCGCCGCATAGGACGGCATGTCGTCATACACCACCTTGCCGCTGCCGAGATTGTCGAGATTGGCTTCGGCGTTGTCGTAACGGATCAGCTTGTCGACCGCGATGACGTAGAGCGCGCCGTCCTTGAAGGCGAGGCCGGTCGGCATGTTGAGGCCCTTGAGGATGGTCTTGACCTCTTTCTTGCCGTTGTTGTCCTTGATCGCGTAGACGTTGCCGAGGCCGAACGAGCCGACGAACAGCGTGCCCTTGTCGCCCCAGGCCATCTGGCGCGCCGCCAGCACGTTCGAGGCGTAGACCTCGATCTTGAAGCCCGGCGGCAGCTTGATCTTCTTCATCATCGCCGCGAGCTCGGCGTCGGAGGCGCCGGTCGGCGGGCCCGACGGCGGCGCAAGGCCCTTCTGCGCCTCGGTCTCGTCGCCCAGGAACCAGTCGTCCGGCGGATGGGTCCAGAATTCCTTGGTGCCGGATTCATATTTCTTCAGCGGCCGGCCCTTGTCCGTCTGCTGCTGCGCATTGGCAAAGCCAGTCCCGGCCAGCAGCGCGATCGCCGTAAGCGCAATTAATGATTGATTGAAAGCAGATTTCATCGCGTCACTCCCCTGTGCCAAGCCGTTGCAGCTTGCGCTGTTATTGATTTTGAACGCCCTGAGAGATGATGGTGGCGGTCTGTGAGGTGGTCAGACGGCAAAATGGTAGCACATCCGACGAGGCTGAGAAGTACGGGGCATTCGTGCTGCGCTGCGGTCAAGACAAAGTGAGCGACCAAATTTTGTGCGTCGTGTTTCAGAAGATATCCAGGCGCATTGCAGCGCAATATTCGCGCGAAGCGAACGCTCGGTCTAGCGCGATGAGACGCGCGAAAGGCCGAGCGCCTGCGCCTTGGCGCTGGACAGCGGCCTGAACAGGATGCTGCCCCGGACGCCGGAGCGCCGTTCGGAGACCGCGACGATCTTGAAGCCGTCATTGGCGGCGACGATGTCGCCGGTGCGCAGCGTCATGTCATCCTCGATCGAGATCGCGGCGAGCCCGGCCGCAGCATCCGAGCGGCACGAGCATTGCGGCACGATCTCGCGCTGGAAGCGGAATGCATTCGCCAGCGCCTTGTAGGTCTCGCCCTGCTCGCTTCGCGCGCTCTCGATGTCGGAGCCCGAGTAGAGCTTCGTCTCGGCGCCCGGGCAGACGGCTTCACAGGTCTTGCTTGCCGTTTCGTTGGCCTGCGGCAGCGGGAAATAGCGACCGTCACAGATCCGGACGCAATAGTTACGCCCGCCCCCTGGATTGGATCGCGTCGTGATGTAGACCCTGGTGCGCGGCTGCTGCGGTTCGGCCGGCTCGAAATTCGGTGCGGCGAAGAAGCTGGCTGTTGGAGGCGATGACGCGTAGGCCGAGTCGCTCGGCATCATTTGCGCGGCGGCCGGAGCAATCGACCAACTGGCGGCGAGAACGGCCGGCGCGACAATGCTCCAGCGCAGCACGCTTCGATACAAACCGGGGTCTGGCGTCCAGCTGACTGACATTCTCGTATGGCTTGCCGTATCGCCACGGCGAAGGCGGCCACTTCGTGCCTGCGTTCGACGCTGACAGCAACACAGTTTTCTATCAGTTTTACTAACAGCTCGCTTGACGGTTAACGAACGTGCCGTGTGGCATTTCAACTCGTGGAAGTTGCGACTCACGCCGGGTGAACCGAAGCCTGCCGCGACCGGAAAATAAAAAAGCCCGCCTCCGGAGAGCGGGCCTTCATCACACTGTCAGCTCGATTAGCGAGAGTCAGCTCGGCCAGCGAGAAATCTTGGAGCGGGCGAGCGCTCTTTGAGTTACTTAAGACACCCTCAAGTTTTCGAAATTCATTCACAAATTCAACATCTTATCTGAAGAACGGCGTTCGAGAAACTCGCTAGCCGCGGCGGATTGTTGGACGTTCTGTTGCACGGTTTTCGACTTCGGTCGGCCTGAATTTGCGTCGATGACGTTGTGAACTTTCAGGAGGTTGTCCATTCGGCCCTGACCGGGAACTCTGAAGTCGCCAAACACCAGCGATTCGCGGAGAACCGAATGGACGTTCACAAGAATGCGCCTCTGACGCCGAAAGGTCGAGAGGCGATGGTGCGAAGTGTTGTTGAGCGAAGGCTGAGCCAGGCGGTCGCCGCGCGCCAGTTCAACACCACCGCGAAGACAGTCGCCAAGTGGGTCAAACGCTTCCGCGCGGACGGCGTGGATGGGTTGCGAGATCGTTCCTCACGGCCTCTTTCATCGCCAAGCCAAACCCCGGCAGCCACATGCGCAGCTGTCGAGACGTTCCGCCGGCAGCGCCACACCGGCAAACAGATCGCGCTCGAGGTCGGGATCTCAGCCGCAACTGTCAGCCGTATCCTGCGCCGGCTCGGTTTGAACAGATTGGCTGCTCTGGAGCCGGCCGAGCCGATCCGGCGCTATGAGCGCGAACGTCCCGGCGAACTGATCCACATCGACATCAAAAAGCTCGGCAAGTTCAATCGGATCGGCCATCGGATCACCGGCGATCGACAGGGGTCGAGCCGGCGCCTGTTACAAATCCTTCGCCTTCCAGAAGGCCTGCAAGCGCCTCGGCCTCAAGCACATCCGCACCAAGCCCTACACGCCAAAGACTAATGGCAAGGCTGAGCGCTTCATTCAAACCAGCCTACGAGAATGGGCTTACGCGCAGGCCTACAACACTTCTCAGGAACGAGCAGCGGAGTTGCCTCGATGGCTTCACCGCTACAACTGGCATCGTCCTCATGGCAGTATCGGCTCAAGGCCACCCATCAGCAGGCTCGACATGGCCGGGAATAACCTCTTGAGGCTCCACAGCTAGGGCTTACCAAGTCTTCGCCAAGCCACGCCGGAGACTTGGCTTCGTTCATACTATTCAAAGCGCGCGCTGCGCTGCCGCTCTTCTTCGGCCTCTTTCTTGCGCGCGCCCTCGATCTCGGTTCGCATGCGAGCCAGCGCCTCTGATTTCGCGTTCTGAAGGTCCGGACTGGCACTGACGTCAAGCTGCTCCAGCAACTTGAAACGGCCTTCCATCTCCGTCGCCCAAGAGCCGCCCCAGCTGTTGGGATAGAGCCGCTTGACGATGGTCGCGAGAATTTTGGTCGGATTAGGCGCGTTCCGCAGGAGCAATGGACCCAGCGGCGTCCACTGGCGAGGCGAAGAGTGATTGTCACTCGCAAAGAGAGAACCCGCGACGCCGAGGATCGGATAGCGCATATCTGGCTCGATCTGGCACCAACCAATCAACGTACTCGGCGGAACGCCATCAAGCGGGCTGGCCCGCCGCCGGGTGAGCTTTTCGACGAAACGAATGCCGGCCTTAACCGACGCCTCGTCGCCTGTAAACATTTCATCAAGTGTTACAATGGGTTGAACAACGAACAAGGCGTTCACCAGATCGTCGTAGTCGTGTGCGCGCAGCGTATAGTCAGCCGATGCTTCTTTGAGCATTCGAGTGAGTCGCCGAACGACCACCTCACCTTCTTTGCCGGCAAGGCACGCTTTCGCAAGTGAGCCGAGCTCGTGGTCCTCGCGTTGCACTTGGCGCTTGGAGTTGCCAAGCTCGAACTTCGAAAGAACGTGACGGCCTGCCTCAAGGGTTTCGAGGGCAGGCTCACGCTTAGCGGTGCGATCGGAAACAAGGCGCATCGAAACCATGTGCATCGCTGAATCAAGGCCATCCTTGTCGGTTAGCGCGGCGACCAGATCACGGAATGCAGGACCCGGAATTGGGTCGGACGCGCGGCCCCAAGCTAGGTGAGAATATCGCTCAATCGGCGACCGTCCTAACTCCAGTGAGCGGTGAATGCGGGCGATCCCACTATCATCAATGTGCACCGACGCCTGCAAATACGGAAACCAAGTCACTAGGGCTGGATTGGTCAGCGCGTCATCGAGCATGGCGTCGACGTCATCAGGCTGCAGTGCCTGCAGTCCGCTCAGAAACCCGCCCATGACAGTCGGGTTGCCATCTTGGGTCGCAGCTAATTGAGTTAGAAGGGCTTCCCATAGCAGGCGCGGCTCGTCGGCGCCCCACGCAAGTGCGGACCCCAACTGAAAAAGGCGGTGACCGTTGCCGCTAACCAGCTCCGGCAAAATTTCCTGAAGCGACTCGGTAGCGACGGCCAAATCCTTACCGAGTCGTTCAATCGCGACGGCCGTTCGCTTTTCCGCGGCGTCGTAGTCGTATTTGTCAAGGTCTTCTGCGTCATCCAACTCGTCGTAACCGAGGCCTCCGCCCTTCGCCTCCAAGACGATGCCCCGCACCTTGGCGACGAGGTCTTTGGGACGCAGGAACTCTTCTAGGGCTTTCAGTTTCGCTAATGATTCTGGTGAAAGCCGCTTGCTGTCGTAAGCTCTCGCTTGCCGAGTAGCGATCCAGCCATCTCTCCAAAACCCATTGCCGGCAAACGCGCGGGCCATCTTGTCGAGTTCGTCGCCGAGCTGAGCATTGGCCCATAACCCGCGAAACTCTCCTGCAATAGATTTCTTCACGCCATCGACCACGGGCAAATCGGACGCAGCGATCGTTTCAACGAGTTTCAGTGCCGATCCGAACCAATGTGTAATATCCGCATCGCTCCTGGGGTAGTAGCCATGGTCACGAGATCGCGCGCCAAATTCGAAAAGATAGCTCGATGAGAAGTGGTCTGTCTGCAATACCGCGTCGAGCGATTCCACGCCAAGCGCTTGCTGCTTAGCGTCAGGCGAGCGCAGAAGACTTTCGATGAGAGCCAGCCGTTGCTCAATAGTGGCGTGAGTGCCGGAGAGATAGATGTGCCCGAAAGACACGATGACGTTACCCGCGTCCTTATCGACATGTGAGTCCGTCCCAATCGCATGGAAGCGCAAGAGGAGCGCGGTGGAACGTTCGAAAAGCTTCGGATCGAACGCAAGTAAGCGGATCAAACTGATAAAGTTTTTGGAACGCTCCAGCGTTGCTGCGTCCGCCTTCCCAATCTCGCGTTCAAGAGCAGAGAGGACTAGCTCCGGCATTACAGGGGCAACGTTATGGAAGATTGCCTTACCGAGTTCGTCGAGGTCCAACACGTCAAATAAGAGCCCACCCGGAGCGAGCCATGCAGCAACAATAGTACAAGCTTCTTCGCTTGTGTCTAAATAGCCAAGCCGCCGCGAAAAGGAACGCAGCAAGCGTTCGGACTTACCATTTATGATGGCCGTGTTGATCCTCTGCGGCGGAATTTTCCGAAGGGCCATAGCCGCAAGCCTATTGGCAACGGCATGCGGCAATACGGCTCGCCACACGCCCCGTCGCTGCATCAGGTCGCGGCTGCGGAGTTCATCGACTCCCCTGTACATTTCATCGGCTGTTTTACCGATGAGACCACTTAAGATCGGCAACTCGGCATTATCGCCTTCAAGGTCTTCTCCCTGAAAAGAGTAGACCAGAGCACAAGCTTGGCCGATAAGAAGCAGCGTTTCATCAGGCTGATGACGCTGGTGAAACAGGCGGCGAAACAAGTCCTCGTCGCTCAGGCCTGCAACCGTCTCGTCTTTCTCAACGGTGCCAGCAAGCGCAATTGCGATGCGCGCATTGCCGCCGGAGAACTTAGCAACCGTACTGCAATCGATCTGAGATAGTTGCGGGAAGCGCCGGGCAACCAGCTTTTCAATAAGCTCGGTCGATGACGCCTCTAATGAGAATACGTCGGTTCCCTCCGGTTGGTCTTCGCGAATGTCGTACTCAACAGTTATAACGCTAAGCTTGCTGCCGCTGACTCGGACGATCTCGGAAAGCTTTCGGTGTAGATCGGGCGGGCAGTTGTCGATAACGAGGATCATCCGCCGGTTTTCGGCCAACAAATTCGCCGCAAGCTCCGAAGGCGGCGGATCTGGCGTATTAGCTACATCGGCGTACGCTGCGAGCGCTGGGTCGAGAGGGTTGTCTCCGATCTTGCCATCGAACAATGCTTCGACGAACCGTGTCTTACCGACACCAGACAAGCCGACAAGTCGCACCACCTTGCCCGGGGTTCGGAGTACATCCCGAATGCGGTTGATGCCTTCAATCGCGGAAAGCCCGTCGCCCTCGTCTTGAGTTCCTGTCCTGATCCTTGCGGCGTCATCGGCAAGATAATCGGTATTTTTTGCATCTGGCGTGTGTGACCACGTACCGTAAGGGTGCCAACCGGGAATAGCCTTGCCAATCTTCTTTCGGACCCAAGTAATGATGGCGGCATGATCGCGAACCCATGTCGCGACACGCCCCCGGTCCAGAAATTCCAACACAAGCTTATCCGCATGAGGAACGCCCTGCATGGCTTCAGCCATCGCCTCACGGCGATCCTTCAGAGCGGAGTCTGATGCTGAACCATCGCCGCTCACAATGATGTATGCACCAGACTCCTCGGCCAAGGCAGCAATGGACGGCCTTATCACGCCCTTCGGCTTCGGCCTCATCTCGTCGAGGATAGCGCTCCGAGGCATGTCGGACTTTTTGACTTGGAACCCCGATGACGGCTTCGGGATAAACCCGTCGGTCTGGGTCGTCGCAGGAAGCGAAACGCGCACATCAAGTCCGGCGTCTTTCGCGTTCTGGTTGCCGCCCCACGTTACGACGGAAACGGGAAGGTCACGGCGGCGCATTTCGGCCTCGCACAGCATGCCAATGAGGCTGCGCAGGTCTTCGTCACTCAATTCAGCAATATGGTCGCCCGTGATTTCGAACATGTCTTCAAAGAATCAAAGCCGCGTGGAGCGATAGAATCTTAGTGTGCGGCGCCGATACACGCGGTGGCAAGAATGCGGCGTATGGTCGTATGGTAGTGTAGGACAGTACTAGAATTCGAAATCCTTGATTTTAAGCCAATAGCGCCGCGGCCGCGCCGATTGATCAAAGCGCCAGGTGAGCCGAAGCCTGCTGCAACTGGCAAATAAAAAAGCCCGCCTCCGGAGAGCGGGCCTTCATCAGACTGTCAGCTCGGTCAGCGAGAAATCTGGAGCGGGCGAAGGGGCTCGAACCCTCGACCCCGACCTTGGCAAGGTCGTGCTCTACCACTGAGCTACACCCGCATCCGAGATGGCGGCGATCACTCGCCGGCAACGGCAGTCCTATGCCAAATGCGGACCATGAATGCAACACAAGAGCACGGTCCGAACCCGACGAAATAGCCTGAATTGCTTAAAAATTATGCTCGAATCGGCCCCAAACAAGTTGATTTGAAAATTTCTTCGCCTGAACCGCGGGAACCGGCCTCAGACCGTCATTGGGACCCCGGAGCGATTCGAGCCGCGCGACCGCGCGATCCACCCGGAACGGGATGGACCCGAAGCGATTGAATTTTGCAGGCTGACCGCCATTTAGCCTGACAGAACGGCTGAACCGGCCGGGCGGAGCGTGCTAGAACGCGCCCCTAGAATCTTCCGACCTCATGCGTCAAGACCAGGCGAGGACAACGTGACGATAATGGAGCAGGGCGGCCCCACGCCCCAGGCAGCGCCCGATCTGATCAAGGAGACGACGACCCAGACCTTCGTCAAGGACGTCATCGAGGAATCGCGCCGCCAGCCGGTCATGATCGATTTCTGGGCGCCCTGGTGCGGTCCGTGCCGTCAGCTGACGCCGATCCTGGAAAAGGCGGTCCGCAACGCCAAGGGCCGGGTCAAGCTGGTCAAGATGAACATCGACGAGCACCCGCAGATCCCGGGCCAGATGGGCATCCAGTCGATCCCGGCCGTGATCGCCTTCGTCAATGGCCAGCCGGCCGACGGCTTCATGGGCGCGGTGCCGGAGAGCCAGGTCAACGCCTTCATCGAGAAGATCACCAAGGGCGTGCCGGCCGCTGGCGAGCCTGATCTCGCCGAGATCGTCAAGGAGGCCGAGACCGTGCTCGCCGAGGGCGACGCCGCCGCGGCGGCACAGATCTATGCTGAGGTGCTGGCGCACGACGCCACCAACATCCCGGCGCTCGCCGGCCTTGCCAAGTGCTACGTCACGAAGGGCGCGATCGAGCAGGCCAAGCAGACGCTGGCGATGGTCCCCGAATCCAAGCGTGGCGACGCCGCGGTCTCGGCGGTGCAGGCGGCGATCGATCTCGCCGAGCAGGCGCAGTCGGTCGGTCCGGTTGCCGAGCTCGAACAGAAAGTCGCCGCAAACCCGCTGGATCATCAGGCGCGCTTCGATCTCGCCACGGCGCTGAATGCGATGGGCAAGCGCGCCGAGGCGACCGAGCAACTGCTCGCCATCGTCAAGCGCGATCGCAAGTGGAACGACGACGGCGCGCGCAAGCAGCTGGTGCAGTTCTTCGAGGCGTGGGGCGGCACCGACGAGGCCACCGTCGACGGGCGCAAGCGGTTGTCGACGATCCTCTTCTCCTGAAGCGCGACAGGGCCGCGCCTCAGTCTATGGGTCAGGCATGATCTCGTCGGAAAGCCGCTTCGCACTTTTCCGGATCATGCCTGGACCACGCCGGTAACAGCAGCGGGGCCGCAGATGCCGATCAATGCCGAATACCGCGGGCCGGCCGAGCTTCCGGAAGTGATCCCGGTGTTTCCGCTGCCGGGCGCGCTGCTGCTGCCGCGCGGCCAGATGCCGCTCAACATCTTCGAGCCGCGCTACCTCGCGATGGTCGACGATTCGCTGCGCGACGGGCACCGCCTGATCGGGATGATCCAGCCCGACGTGACGCATTCGCCGAAGGCGGCAACGCCGGTGCTGTTCCGCATCGGCTGCGTCGGCCGCATCACCCAGCTCGCCGAATCCGGCGACGGCCGCTACATCCTCGAACTGACCGGCATCTCACGCTTCAAGGTGATCGAGGAGCTCACGGTCTCGACGCCGTATCGCCAGTGCAAGGTCGACTTCTTCTCGTTCAGCGGCGACTTCACCGCGCGCAAGGGCGAAGAGGCGGTTGACCGCAAATCGCTGCTCGAAGTGCTCGCCGATTTTCTCAAGGTCAACAATCTGAAGGTCGATTGGGACGGCATCGAGGCCGCGCCGAACGAGGCGCTGGTCAACGCGCTCGCGATGATGTCGCCCTATGGCGCGGCGGAAAAGCAGGCGATGCTGGAAGCGCCCGACCTCAAGACCCGCGCCGAAATCCTGATCGCGATCACCGAGATGGACCTCGCCAAGAAGCGCACCAGCGGCGACCCGCCGGTGCAGTAGGCGCCGACACGCCTCTTCCACCTCTCCCCGACGCGGAGAGGTCGATTTGCGCGGCAAATCGGGTGAGGCACCTCAGCACCCACGAGAGACCGTAACCCCTCACCCGGCGCTGCGCGCCGACCTCTCCCAAAGGGAGAGGTGAAGTTGCGCTGCTGCCCCGGCCTAGGAGTGATGGCGAATCTCTTTGCGCCCGGTGAGCATTGCGCGCACGAGATTCTGCCGCTGCATGAGCCCCATCACGACGACGCCGAGCACATGCACCACGACAAGGATCATCACCGCGTCGGATGAATAAGCGTGGGTGTCCTCGACCCACCAGACGCCAAAAAAGGTCGTCGTCACCGACATCGCGCCGGTGACCACCGAGACGGCGAGCGAGAGCAGCAGCGCCACCAGCATCGCGGTGCCGGCGGGATTGAGCCCGATATAGCGACCGGTGATGCCGCGGCGCAGATTCCAGATGTAGCGCGGCGCGGCGCGCAGCCTGACGCCGATCATCCTGAAGCGTGAATAGCGCGAGCCGCCGAAGCCCCACACCAGCCGAAACACCAGCAGCCCGATCACGGCATAGCCGACGAGCCTGTGAGCACGGTCGTAGGTGTTGGGCGTGAACCACGCCACCAGCACGAGGATGGCGAGCAGCCAGTGCCAGAGCCGCAGCGGCAGATCCCAGACCTGCACTGTCAGCGGCGCTGCGCGCTGCGCGGAGTCTCGTCCGGTCGCAGCACGCGTTCCTGGCAACGCCTCGTCCATCGGCCTCAGTTCGCTCGACGACAGCTCACTTCGCGATCGTGTGCTTCAGGCTGAGATCTTCCGGGCTGTAGAACAGCTCGTAGAGCTTGCCTTCCTTGACGCCGTACACCTCGTAGCAGGAGCCCTCGACCTTCGAGCGGCGAACCTCGTAGCCGGCCGCCTTGGCCTTGGCTTCGGCTTCGCTGGCCGGCTTCCACGAGGCCTTGTCGAGCTTGGTGCAGTTCTTGAAGCCGTCGGCAAGCGCCGCCGATCCGCTGAAGCCCAGAACCGACACTGCAAGCACAACACTCCGAATGACTTTCACGCGCATTTCCCCCTCCGTTGACGATCATGCGCGAAAGCCATCGCGCAAGGCACACGAGTGAAGGAAACGAAGGTGGTTGCCAAGTCAAGGCGACGGGGCGAAAGCCACGCTTAGAGGGATTCTAACGGCCGCGAAAAACGCTTTGCTGCTCGTGTGCAATTCGCTTTCGGCCGCACGGCGCGGCCTTACGCCTCAGATGGTCCGATCGGCCTTTCCGCGGTCAGCACGCGGCACCGGCAAGTGCGTGGCGAACAAGCGGACGGTGCTTCGGTGCCGGGGTGCGCCCGCCGATCATCTGCGCGACCTTCTCGCCCTGCACCGCCGGGCTGAAGTGGAAGCCCTGCACCTCGGCGCAGGCGTCGGCGCGCAGGATCTCGAACTGTTCCCGGGTTTCGACGCCTTCGGCCGTCGTGGTCTTGCCGAGGCTGACGGCAAAGCGGACCACCGCGCGCGCAATGCGGCGCGACTCGTCGGTCGTTCCGGACAATTCGGAGACGAAGCTGCGGTCGATCTTGACCTTGTCGAACGGAAACTTCTGCAGGAAGCTGAGTGACGAATAGCCGGTGCCGAAATCGTCGAGCGCGATCCGGACGCCGAGATCGTGCAGCTGGTTCAGCGCAGCGAACACCGCCTCGCTATCGTGAATGATCGCCGTCTCGGTGACCTCGAGTTCGAGCCGGTGCGGCGCGATGCCCGCGCTCGCCAGCGCGCGCACCACCACCGGGACCAGCTCCGGGCTCCTGAACTGCGCGGGCGACAGATTGACCGCGATCTTGACGTCGTCGGGCCATTTGGCCGCTTCGGCACAGGCCGTCAGCAGCACCCATTCGCCGAGCGGCACGATCAGGCCGGTCTCCTCCGCCAGCGGAATGAACTGCGCCGGCGACACCATGCCGCGCTGCGGATGGTGCCAGCGCAGCAGCGCCTCGAAGCCGGAAGTCTCCCCGCTCTCGACGTTGATGAAGGGCTGATAGTGCAGCTCGAACTCGCCATTGGCGAGCGCGCTGCGCATGTCGCGCTCGAGCTTGCGCCGCGCCTGCAGCTGGCGGTCGAGCTCCGGCTCGAAGAAGCGGTACGAGCCGCGGCCGCAGCTCTTGGCCGAATAGAGCGCGAGATCGGCGCTGCGCAGGATCTCATCCGAATCGGCGCCGTCGCGCGGCGCGATCGCGATGCCGATACTGGTCGTGGTGGTGACGCGGTGATGGCCGAGATCGACCGGATCGCTGAGCCCCTTCCTGATCTGTTCGGCGAGCTGACCGGCATCCGCGACCGGATCGGTGACATAGTCGATCACGGCGAACTCGTCGCCGCCGAGCCGGGCGATCAGCGTCGTCTCGCTGACGCAGCGGCGCAGCCGCTCCGCTACCGCCTGCAGCAGCGTGTCGCCGGCCGGATGGCCGAGCGTGTCGTTGATCTCCTTGAAGCGGTCGAGATCGAGCATCAGCACCGCAAGGTTCGCGCCGTCGCGCCGGATCACCGACAGCGCATGCTCCATCCGCTCCTTGAGCAGCACCCGGTTCGGCAGATCGGTCAGCGCGTCGTGCTGCGCCATGTGAGTGATCTTGGCTTCGGAGCGCAGCTGCTCGGTGACGTCGCGATGCGTCGCGACCCAGCCGCCGCCGGGCATCGGCTCGCGCGTGACGCAGATTTGCCGGCCGTCGGCGAGCTCGTCGATGCGGCTGCTGCTGGCATCGGCCGGCAGCGCGTTCAAGGTCGCGAGCACCTGCGTCGCCGCATTGTCGCTGGTGTCGCCCTTCAGAATGCCGTTCGCGATCCGGTGGCGGATGATGTCGCGGTGCGCAGTGCCCGGCACCAGCAGCTCCGGCGGCAGGCTGTAGATGCCGGCGTAGCGCTCATTGCACACGACGAGGCGTTTCTCCGCATCGAACATGCAGAGCCCCTCGCCCATGTGGTTGATCGCCGTATCGAGCCGCAGCCTCTGCTGCTCGAGCTCGTGCTGCGACGCCTCGACCTGCTGACGCGCCAGCGAGAGCTGGCTGATGATCGCCTCGAAGCGGCTTGTGCGCAGCGCCATACGGCGATCCGCCATCACGCCGACCAGGCTCATCCCGAGCACCGACAGCGCCACGCCGGCGATCGCGGCCGCGAGGAAATTGGGCGAGAGCTGCAGGGCGTCGGTGGCCCGCAGCGGATCCGGCACGATCTCGACCGCGCCCATCGCGGTGAAGTGGTGCGAGACGATCGCGAGCGTCAGAAGCAGCGCCGCGGCCAGCGACATCCGCCGGCCTTGATGGCGGACCGCGATCGCCAGCGCGGCGTAGCCGAACAGCATGCCGAGCACGATGGAGGCAATGACGAGATCGACCGACCAGACGACGCGGCCCGGCACTTCGAGCGCCCACATGCCGAGATAATGCATGCTTGCGATGCCGGCTCCGATCACCGCGCCGCCGACCGGCGCGCGCCAGCGACTGCCGGACTCGGTGACGGCGAAACCGAGGCCGCCCGAGGTCAGCACCATCGCCGCGGCGAGCGAGACCGCGGTCAGCGCGATGCCATATCCGGTCGGAACCCCCGGCTCATAGGCGAGCATGGCGATGAAATGCGTCGCCCAGATGCCGTAGCCGATCGCGGCGCCCGCGATCGCGATCCAGAGCTGTCGCGTCCGCGCCTGCGATGCGATGGCGCGGTGGAAGATGTTGATGGCCACGACGCTGGCGGCGAAGCAGACCAATCCGGCGAGCAGAACAAGCCGCCAGTCATGCTCACCGGAAATGCACGTCAGGACACGGAACATTGCGTCGGCCCATCGTTGTCGGATCAACAACCTAGGCCAGTTGAATTTTCTTCTCGATAATTTTTCGCAACTTTCGATGGCATGGTTATCCGCGCGTAAGCCGATTCCGCACCGAAATTGATGGCTCCATAAATTTCGCGACGGTTGCAACGGCTTGCAGTTCCCGATGCGCGTTCCCCGCTAATAGCCAGCGATGGCCAGTGCCACGACGGCGCTCATCCCGACCCAGCCGACGTGGCGGCCGCGCGTCGCCAGCGCATTTCCGAGCGCTGCGACGCCGAACACGACGCCGAGCGTGGCGATCAACCAATGCCGGGCGGCATCGCTCGCCATCATAGGCGCGGCGACGAGCAGCACGCCGCCGCCGATCCAGGCGATGGTTCCCGCCTGCCATACCAGGCGGAGCAGCAACCGCAGGCGCGGCGGCTCGATCGTGGCCCGCGCGAACACCCTCGTCTCGCCGAGAATGCCGTGCGCCACGCTGACGATGATGGCGAGGAGGCCGGCGCCCTGCAGCAGGAAATCACGCATCGCGATATTTCCATACAGTTGTGTATGGAGATCGTTTATGGCACCGGCGGCTGGCGCGTGTCAATACACTTGTGTATGGTCGGCGCGGACGGGGAAACATGACCGAACAGCTCTCGGCAAAGCACTGGCTCGACCTCGGCCTGAAGACGCTGGCGAAGAGCGGCTTCACCGCGCTCAAGGCCGAGCTGCTGGCGAAGGCGATGGGCGTCTCACGCGGCAGCTTCTACTGGCACTTCGCCGACATCGGCGCCTACCATGCCGCGATCCTCAATCATTGGCGCGAGGTGATGGCCGAGCAGGTGATCGCCGAGTTCGAAACGATGCCGAACGGCGAGGACGCGCTGGCGCTGCTGCTGCGCCGCGCTTTTGCGGCGCGGCTGGGGCTGGAACGCGCGGTGCGCAGCTGGGCGACCGTCGATCCGGAAGCGCGCGCCGCCGTGCACGCGGTCGACCAGCGCCGCATCGGCTATATCGAAAGCCTGCTCCGGCAGGCCGGATTTCCTGACGACGTGGCGCGCGGCCGGGCGCAGATCTTCTACTGGGCCTTTATCGGCTTCGCGCTCTCGGAACAGGCGCAGCCGAAAGCGCGCCAGGAGGCCGCGCTCGACGAGCTGTTGCGGATGGCAAAGCGCTCGCCGTCATGACTTCCGTCAGTTGAATGTGCTAGAGCATGATCCGGAAAAGTGCGAAGCGGTTTTTGAAAAGATCATGCTCAAACAAAGAGCTCAGGCGCGATGACAATTCAACCAAACCTGATCGCGCTTTAGAGCAAGGCCAGCCGGAGACCGCAATGAATTCCACGCCCGACCATCTCGAAAGCACCGCCGACCCGAAGCTGCTCGAAATTCTGGTGTGCCCGATCACCAAGGGCCCGCTGGAGTTCGACGCTGCAAAGCAGGAACTGATCTCGCGCTCCGCCAAGCTCGCCTATCCGATCCGCGACGGCATCCCGATCATGCTGCCGGAAGAGGCAAGGAAGATCGATTGAGAAGAGGGCGAATGGTGAATAGCGAATAGTGAATGGACTCTATTCGCTACTCCCTATTCGCCATTCGCCCCTAAAGCGCCTCGCCCTTCAATAGTCGCGGCACTTCGCCGGATAGTCCCGCCGCTTGCCGGATGAACATCTCCTTCAGCGGCGGCGTGCGGTCGACCAGACCGAGGCCGATGTCGCGCACGGTGCGCAGCAGCGTCGATTCGTTGGAGAACAGCAGGTTCAGCGAATTGGTGGCGACGCCCATCGCCATCGTGTCGAAGCGGCGCCAGCGCTGGTAGCGCTCCAGCACGTCGGCCTGTCCGAGATCCATGCCGAGCCGCGCCGCGTCGACCACGACCTCGGCGAGCGCCGCGACGTCCTTCAGGCCCATATTGAGACCCTGACCGGCGATCGGATGGATCACATGCGCGGCGTCGCCGATCAGTGCCAGGCGCTCGGCGATGAAGGAGCGCGCGACGAAATAGCCGAGCGGGAAGGCGCGGGGCTTGTCGAGCGCCTTGATCTCGCCGAGATGCAGGCCGAAGCGCTGCTCGAGCTCGGCGTGAAATTCCTCGTCGCTCAGCGCGGTGATGCGCTCGGCACCCTTGCGCGTCTCGGTCCACACCAGCGACGAGCGGTTGCCGGTCAGCGGCAGGATCGCGAACGGGCCCGCGGGCAGGAAATGCTCTTCGGCGCGGCCATTGTGCTCGCGCTCATGGCCGACGGTGACGACGATGCCGGATTGATCATAGTCCCAGCCGTGGGTGGCGATGCCGGCGCGTTCGCGCAATTTCGAGCGCGCGCCGTCGGCGGCGACCAGCAGGCTTGCGTCGATCACGCTGCCGTCGGCGAATGTCACGTTGATGCCGTCAGGGCGGGACTCGAAGGTCGACACCGCTGTTGCCCGCAGCTCGACGCCCTCGGCCTCGGCGCGCGCAGCCAGCGCGTCGATCAGATAGCGGTTCTCGACCATATGCGCGAACGGCTCGCCCGGCTCGACATTGCCGGCGAAGGTCAGGAACACCGGCCGCGTCGCGTCCTCCAGCTTGGAGTCGGTCACGACCATGTCGGTGATCGGCTGCGCGGTCGGCGCGACCTGGCCCCAGACACCGAGCGTCTCGAACAGCCGCCGGCACGCCGCCACGATCGCGGTCGCGCGCGGGTCGCGGCTCGGCCGCATGGCGAGCGCCGGATCGGCCACGATCACGCCGATATCGGGTCCGAGCCCTTGGCGCAGCGCCACCGCCAGCGCCAGCCCGGCAAACGCGCCCCCGCAGATGACGATACTTCGCTGTGACGGCATGCCCTATCCTTACGCGATTGGCGCTCTCAGACTGTGCTTGCTACCTGATAATAGCTGGGCGAAACAGGGGATTGAAACAAGAGCGGTTAACCTGCCCAGGCGTCATTCCGGGGCGCGCGCAGCGCGAATCCGGAATCCATCAGACCGCATGTTCCGTGGATGAATGGATTCCGGGCTCTCGCTTCGCGAGCCCGGAATGACGGGGTGCAGCCGAAACGAAAGCCATCCATGTCCAAGAGCCTGATCGACTTGCTGTCCATCCTCGATCTCGAGCAGCTCGAGGTGAATCTGTTCCGCGGCAACAGCCCGAAGACGAGCTGGCAGCGGGTGTTCGGCGGCCAGGTGATCGGCCAGGCGATGGTGGCGGCGTGCCGCACCGTCGAGGGCCGGCTGCCGCATTCGATCCATTGCTATTTCATCCTGCCCGGCGATCCGCAGATCCCGATCATCTACCAGGTCGAGCGGCTGCGCGACGGCAAGAGCTACACGACGCGCCGCGTCACCGCGATCCAGCACGGCAATGCGATCTTCTCCATCATGGTCTCGTTCCACGCCGAGGAAGAGAGCAACTTCAATCACCAGGAGAAGATGCCGGACGTGCCGCCGCCGGAGAAGCTCACCGCGGAGGAAGTCTCCAAGCAGCCGATGTTCAAGGAGATGCCGGAATTCATCCGCCGCTATTATGAGAGCGACCGGCCGATCGAGCTGCGCCCGGTCGAGCTCGGCCGCTATTTCGGCCAGGCCATCGACGACGGCCGCATCCACGTCTGGATCCGCACCGCGGCGAAACTGCCCGACGATCCGGCGCTGCATCTGTGCGCGCTGGCCTATGCGTCGGACTTCTCGCTGCTCGACGCCGTGATGGCGCGCTACGGCCGCACGCTGTTCGACAAGCGCATGATGCCGGCGAGCCTCGACCACGCGATGTGGTTTCACCGCCCGTTCCGCGCCGATGAATGGCTGCTCTATGCGCAGGATTCGCCGAGCGCGCAGGCAGGCCGCGGCCTGACCCGCGGCCTGATCTTCAAGCCCGACGGCACGCTGGTGGCGTCAGTCGCGCAGGAAGGTTCGGTGCGCGAGCGCAGGTAGAGCATGATCCGAAAAAGTGCGAAGCGGTTTTCCGAAAAGATCATGCGCCAACAAGGAGCTTACACGCTGACGAAGCCGCTGCGCTCGACCACGGCGAATTGCGCGACGAACCAGTTGCTGTACCAGCGCAGCACCCAGGGAATCGGGATCAGGAACGCGCAGCCGATCGTGAACACGATGGTTCGCCACAGCATGTCGAGGCCCGACGCGTTGAAGGTGATCTCGCGGCGCGAGCCTTCGATGTTGCGGCAGATCCAGCGCATCCAAGCCGTCAGTACCCAGGCCCAGCCGATGATCGTAATGGCAGAGATCACCATCAGCAGGTACCAGCCGATATAGACCGCAGCGCTGCCCTTGAACGAGATCGGCAGGTCCTGGCCGTTCGAGCTGAGCCGGCTGATGAACCAGCGCACGATCATCCATTGCAGGAACGCCTGCAGCACCAGCGAGAGCAGCGACAGAAGCGTGCTGTCGGCGAGGCCGGCATAGGCCATCAGGCCGAGCACGATGAAGACGTACCAGATGTCGAGCGGCTGCCCGGTGAAGCCGAGATTGGGCCGGCCCGGCACCTGGATGTTGGGAGTGGCCCAGCGATACAGGCCGGTCGCGGTCCACGGCGCGGGGATGACGAGAAACTGGCCGATCACCATCAGCAGCGTGCGTCCGAACAAGCCCCAGATCGGAAAATCGGCCGACAGCGCCCCGCCGTTGTAGCTCGCCGATGCCACGACCGGCGGCGGTCCGCCGGCCCGCGGATACACCGGCGCTGCGACGCTGCCCGGAACCAAGCCGGGAATTTCACCGGCCTTCTGCCAGCCCGCCATGCCCTCGGTCCACACCAGCGTGTCGGCCCGCACCATGCCGCGGGCGATCAAGTCGCGAAGCTGCGTCTCCGGCAGGGGACCCTTCTGTTGGCCATCGGCTGCATAAAACCAGTTTCGGTTCGACATTTCTTGTTTCCTCAAGGCGTGCGTGGACACGCTTTAGGGGCAAACAGGCCAACTGGATCGCTGGCCGGGCGGGAAAGCGGCATTCTGGCCGAGGGTTTTCGTTCCGTATAGTGAGGGAGCTCACCGCTTGCGCATGTTTTCCGCTTCAACCTGCAACTTTTTTGTGCCATTTGCCCAGAAAGCTGCCAAATTCGCTGGGCGCAAAAGCCGCCTCCGGAGCGGCAGTTTGCCGCCCCCGGGGGGACCGGGCGCGAGCGAAGAACCCTCGAGGGAATGAAGGCCTGAACCATGAAACTCGTCGTCGCGATCATCAAACCGTTCAAGCTGGACGAGGTGCGCCAGGCGCTGACTGCGATCGGTGTCCACGGCATGACCGTGACCGAGGTGAAGGGCTATGGCCGCCAGAAGGGCCATACCGAGATCTATCGCGGCGCCGAATATGTCGTGAACTTCCTGCCCAAGCTGCGGATCGAGATCGCCGTCGATACCGACCTCGCCGAGAAGGCGGTCAGCGTCATCACCCAGCATGCGCGCACCGGCCAGATCGGCGACGGCAAGATATTCGTCACCCCGATCGACCATGCCCTGCGCATCCGCACCGGCGAGACCGATCGCGACGCACTGTAATTTTCGAGCGAGATCAGCGCCGGCAACGTCGCCGGCGAGACACCGTCAAGAAACGACCACACGCCGGGGAATGATAATGGGGGCACGGGCTCTTCGCGCAGCGATTTCAGCTGCGCCGATCAATGCTGTAATCCTGCTCGCGCTGGGCACACCGGCCTTCGCGCAAGACGCGACCGCGAGCTCCGGCATCAATGCCGCTGACACCGCCTGGATGATCGTCGCCACCGCGCTGGTGCTGATGATGACGATCCCGGGGCTGGCGCTGTTCTACTCCGGCATGGTGCGCAAGAAAAACGTGCTCGCGACGATGGCGCAGAGCCTGTCGGCGGTCGCGATCGTCTCGATCCTCTGGGTCACCTTCGGCTATTCGCTGAGCTTCGTCGGCGACGGCCCGTGGCTCGGCGGGCTCGACCGCTGGTTCCTCGCCGGCATGACGATGGACGGTGTCAACCCGGCGGCGAAGACGATCCCGGAAGCGCTGTTCATGCTGTACCAGATGACGTTCGCGATCATCACAGTGGCGCTGGTGGCCGGCTCGGTCGCCGACCGCATGCGGTTTTCCGCCTACCTGTTGTTCTCGGTCGGCTGGTTCATCTTCGTCTATGTGCCGCTGGCGCATTGGGTGTGGGGCGGCGGCTTTCTCGCCACGACAGGCACCGTCGATTTCGCCGGCGGCCTCGTCGTGCATCTCTCGGCTGGCATCAGCGGCCTAGTCGCGGCCAAGGTGATGGGCAGTCGCCACGGCTACGGCAACGACAACCTCTCCCCGTTCGATCTGTCGCTCGCGGTGATGGGCACCGGCCTGCTCTGGGTCGGCTGGTTCGGCTTCAACGGCGGCTCGGCGCTGGCGGCCAATTCGCGCGCGGTGATGGCGATCACGGCGACACATCTCGCCGCCTGCGCCGGCGCCCTGACCTGGGGGGCGATCGAGTGGGCGACGCGCCGCAAGCCGTCGGTGCTCGGCATGATCTCGGGCGCGGTCGCCGGCCTCGGCACCATCACGCCGGCCTCCGGTTTCGTCGCGCCATGGCACGGCGTGATCATCGGCATCGTCGCCGGCGTGGTCTGCTACTGGGCCTGCACCTGGCTGAAGCACCGCTTCAAATACGACGATTCGCTCGACGTCTTCGGCGTGCACGGCATCGGCGGCATGACTGGCACGCTGCTCGCCGGCATCTTCGCGAGCTCGGCGATCGGCGGCTCCGCCGGCCTGCTCGAGGGCAATCCGCAGCAGCTGCTGTTCCAGCTCTACGGCGTCGCCGTCACGCTGATCTGGTGCGGCGGCGTCACCTTCGTGCTGCTGAAGCTGGTCAGCGCGTTCGTGCCGCTGCGCGTCTCGCTGCAGCAGGAGCTGGAAGGCCTCGACATCTCCCAGCACGGCGAAGCGCTGCAGTAGCCTCTTCCGGTCCGCCGTCACCGCGAGCGAACCGAAGCAATCCATTTCCAGCGCATGTGCGGATGGATGGATTGCTTGGTCGCTACGCTCCTCGCGATGACGGGCCCCATTTTGATTATCACGATACCGCTAATCTGCCGATGCGCTGGGCACGATTATGTCCGGAGTTGGCTCTGCCTGCGTTTTGACCAGTCCTGATGAGATTCTAGGCGCGACGGAATAGCGCAGGGCACACCACCTCGCGCAAAGCGGGAAAAGGTCCGGATTCATAAACCGTTAGCGAATGCCCACCGTCTTGGCACGGCATTTGATTCTAAGGGTCCCGGCTGTGCCCGCGTAGTGGATGCCCTCCGCGTGGTGAACCTCAGTCGCAATCTCCCGGTGTTCGTTTGGCACCGGATCCAAGCGGGGATAGGACTCATGAAAATTGTTATGGCGATCATTAAGCCATTCAAGCTCGAAGAGGTCCGTGACGCCCTGACCGCCATTGGCGTTCACGGTCTCACGGTGACGGAAGTCAAAGGCTACGGCCGGCAGAAAGGCCACACGGAAATCTATCGCGGCGCCGAATATGCCGTGAGCTTCCTGCCCAAGATCAAGATCGAGGTCGCAGTCGCCTCCGATCAAGTCGACAAGACCATCGACGCCATCACCTCGGCCGCCAAGACCGGCCAGATCGGCGACGGCAAGATCTTCGTCATCAGCCTCGAGCACGCCGTGCGCATCCGCACCGGCGAGGCCGATGCTGCGGCCCTCTGATTTCGCGCTCAAACTTACAAGACCTCAGGAGTGAAATGATATGACGTTCAAGCGTCCCTATGGCGCGGGACTGGCGGCCTTCGCAGTCGGCCTGTTTGCCGCGACCGCCGCCTACGCAGAGCCAACCGTCAACAAGGGCGACAACGCCTGGATGCTGACCTCGACGGTGCTGGTGCTGCTGATGACCATCCCGGGCCTCGCACTGTTCTACGGCGGCCTGGTCCGTTCCAAGAACATGCTCTCGGTGCTGGCGCAGGTATTCTACACCGTGTGCCTCGTCACCGTGCTGTGGGCCCTCTACGGCTACAGCCTCGCCTTCACCGGCGGTTCCGACTTCATCGGCGGCTTCTCCAAGGCGTTCCTGATGGGCGTCACCACCGACTCGAAGGTCGCGACCTTCTCGGTCGACGCCAATATCTCTGAACTCGTCTACATCTGCTTCCAGATGACCTTCGCGGCGATCACCCCGGCCCTGATCGTCGGCGCCTTCGCCGAGCGCATGAAGTTCGCGGCGATCGCGCTGTTCATCCCGCTCTGGGTGACGCTGATCTACTTCCCGATCGCGCACATGGTCTGGTACTGGCCGGGCCCGGACGCGATCCAGGATGCCGCCAAGGCGCTCGCCGCCGCGGCTGACGGTGCGGCCAAGACCGCGGCGCAGGCCAAGCTCGACGAGATCAACGCCGACGCCGGCTGGATCTTCAAGAAGGGTGCGATCGACTTTGCCGGCGGCACCGTCGTGCACATCAACGCCGGCATCGCCGGCCTCGTCGGCGCGCTCCTGATCGGCAAGCGCACCGGCTACGGCAAGGAGCTGATGGCGCCGCACTCGCTGACCATGACCATGATCGGCGCCTCGCTGCTCTGGGTCGGCTGGTTCGGCTTCAACGCCGGCTCCAACCTCGAAGCCAATGGCGGCGCCGCGCTCGCCATGACCAACTCCTTCGTGGCCACGGCCGCGGCGGCGCTGTCGTGGATGTTCGCGGAGTGGATCATCAAGGGGCATCCCTCGCTGCTTGGCGCGCTCTCGGGCGCGGTCGCGGGTCTCGTCGCGGTGACGCCGGCGGCCGGTTACTCCGGTCCGATGGGTGCCATCGTGCTCGGCATCGCGGTCGGCGTGGTCTGCCTGTTCTTCTGTACGGTCGTGAAGAACGCGCTCGGCTATGACGATTCGCTCGACGTGTTCGGCGTCCACTGCGTCGGCGGCATCGTCGGCGCGCTCGGCACCGGCATCCTGGTCAACCCGGCGCTCGGCGGCGCTGGCATCATCGACTACACCGCGATCCCGCCCAAGGTCGCCGATTACGACTTCGCGGCGCAGATGATCTCGCAGTGCTGGGGCGTCGCCACCACGCTGGTGTGGTCGGGCATCGGCTCGGCGATCCTCTACAAGATCGTCGACGTGATCGTCGGCCTGCGCGCCAACGTCGAGACCGAACGTGAAGGCCTCGACATCACCGAGCACACCGAGCGCGCCTACAACATGTGAGTTCTCCCGGGGCGCGACCTCTCCAAGCGGTCGTTCCCAGAACTACGGTCCGGGCACATACCCGGCAATGTCCGGACCGTTGAGGGGCTCCAGCGCAAGTTGGAGCCCCTTTCTTTTTGCTAGCGCTTGAGAAAAAATTGTCACCGGGCCGCGCCTGCATGGAATGATCTGGCCGGCAAATAACCAGGGGAGGACGTCATGAAGCTCGAAGGCGGATGCTATTGCGGCAAGGTGCGCTATCAGGCCGAGGGCGAGCCGATGATGGCGGCGCAGTGTCTGTGCCGCGAATGCCAGTACATCTCGGGCGGCGGGCCCAATCTGTTCATGGCGATGCCGGTTTCCGGCTTCAAATACACTGCGAGCGAACCTAAGCAGTTCACCCGCAGCGACCTCGCGCGCGCCGTGACGCGCGAGTTCTGCGCCGAATGCGGCACGCATCTGGTGACCAAGGTGCCGGGCCTGCCCGCCACCATCCTCAAGGTCGGCACCTTCGACGATCCCTCGGTGTTCACCCCGCAGATGACCATCTACACCTGCGACAAGCAGACCTTCCATCACGTCCCCGAGGGCAAGCCGTCATTCGAGAAGCTGCCGGCGCGGTAGCGCGTGCGGCAAGCCACGCTCGTCATGCCCGGACTTGGGGGCATCCATCCCGCTTCGTAAGACTCGTCTGGATCGATGGATGCCCGGGTCAAGCCCGGGCATGACGAGCTGTGGACCGGCGATCGGTGCGTAGCCCGGATGGAGCGCAGCGCAATCCGGGAACTGTCTCGCCGCGGAGGACCTGCCTCGGACTTCGCTTCGCTGCATCCGGGCTACGGGATCTATCCAGGCAGCTTCCGCACCCTCCATCGCCGCATCAGGCGTCGCGTGCCCCACCAGACCACGGCGATCACGGGAAGCCACGGCACTGCTGCGGCGATGAACCAGATCAGCCAGGAGACGGAATTGACCGCCGTCTGGTTGATCGCATTGGAGGCCTGGTAGATCGGAGACAGGTCGGCCCCGCCGATTTGCCTGGCGGCGCCGACATATGAAATGTCGATCCGTATCGTGTCGGTGCGGGTCCGCAGGCTGTCGCGCTGCGCCGTGATGGCTTCGATCTCGCTCTGCGCCTGCGCCAGCTCGCGCTCGATCGTGATCAGATCGGCGGCTGTCTTCACGGTCTGATCGCGCAACATCGCGGTGAGGCGATCGCGCAGCACGGTTTTCGCCTCAAGCCGCCGCTCCGCGTCGACGATCGGCGCTGTCATGTCCTCCGCCGATTGCGCATGGATAATGATTTGCGCCGGCGGCGCGGCCAGCGCGGCAGCGAACGCATCGAAGGATTCCGGCTTGATGCGGACCGATGTGCGCGCACCGATGCGTCCTTCATTGGCGCGGTCGATCGATGTGCTCAGGACGGAGCAGCCGAGCCGCACGCATTCGGCCAGATGCTTCTGCTGGACGGCCTCGGTCTCGGCGCTCGGAACGCGAAGCGTATAGCGATGCGTGATTGCCAATGACTGCCTGGCAGCCTGCGCGCTACCCGGCAGTGCCGCGCCGGCCACTGGCAAATCGGACTGCGCTGAATTGTTCGGCGCCGGCGCGCACGCCGCCAGCAACGGCAGCAGCAGAACCATCGCCCCCAACGGCCGGCCGGTCACCCTCATCATGTCCCCACCCCAGGTTGTACGGTTCCAGAAGTAGATCGGGAACATTGCGGCAGGGTGGTGGCCGTCATTGCCGGAAGCCAGCACGTAGTCCGGATGGAGCGAAGCGAGATCCGGAAACGGCCTCGCCGCAGGACAGAACCGCCCCGGATTTCGCTTCGCGGCATCCGGGCTACCGTTCCCCATCCAGGCCAATATCCGCGCGGCCGCCGATGGTTAATCGCGTCTTAACCTCGCCCTATCTATGGTGACTTGATCGGTTTACGGTCGGCCCTCCTCATTCCGACCGCAGTGAAAGTGCTGGCGCTTCAAACATGGCAATGACCGCCTCATCCGGCGTGGCGCAGGGCGCCGGCAATGTCGCACCCGGCCAGGCCGAGCGCTCCCCCTTCGTGCGGACCACCGAGCTGCTGGCGCCCTACCGACCGGCTAAGCCCTTGATTACGCTGTCAGTTGGCGAGCCGCAGCATCCGGTGCCGGACTTCGTCGGGCCGGTGCTGGCCAAGCACACCGCCGATTTCGGCCGCTATCCGTTGGCCAAGGGCATCGAGCCGTTCCGCCGCGCGGCGGCGGCCTGGCTGTCGAGCCGGTTCCAGCTGCCGCGTCCGGTCGATCCGGAGAGCGAGGTGCTGGTGCTCAATGGCAGCCGCGAGGGGCTGTTCTTCGCGGCGATCACCGCCGCGCGCTACGTCAGCCCGCGAAAAGGGCGTCCGGCGGTCCTGATGCCGAATCCGTTCTATCCGGCCTATGGCGCGGGCGCCCGCGCTGCCGGCTGCGAGCAGATCCATTTGCCGACCACGCTCGCCAACGGTTTCCTGCCCGACCTCGATGCGATCGACGAGGCGACATGGGCGCGTACCGTGGCGTTCTTCATCGCCTCGCCGGCGAATCCGCAAGGCTCGGTCGCCTCGCGTGCCTATTTCACGCGGCTGAAGCAGCTCGCCGACCGCCACGGCTTCATCATCCTCTCCGACGAATGCTATTCGGAGATCTACACCCGCGAAGCGCCGGGCAGCATGCTGGAATGCGCGGGACCCGACTTCACCAACGTGGTCGCGTTCCAATCGCTGTCGAAGCGCTCGAACCTGCCGGGCATGCGGGTCGGCTTCGCCGCCGGTGATAAAAAGTTTCTGGCCGCGTTCCTCGAGCTGCGCAACGTCGCGGCGCCGCAGGTGCCGGTGCCGCTGCAGCATGTCGCGGTCGCCGCCTACAGCGACGAGGCGCATGTCGAGGAGAACCGGCGGCTCTATCGCATCAAGTTCGATTTCGCCGACCAGATCCTCGGCAGCCGCTACGGCTACAAGCGGCCGGCCGGCGGCTTCTGCGTCTGGCTCGACGTTTCCGATCGCGGCGGTGACGAGGCCGTGACGGTGCAGCTCTATCGCGACGCCGGCGTGCGGGTGATTCCCGGCAGCTATCTGGCGCGCGAGCAGAACGACGGTTTCAATCCGGGCGCGGGCTATATCCGCCTTGCGCTGGTCTCCGACAGTGAATCCACGGCCGAGGCATTGCATCGGCTGGTCGAAACCCTGGGTTAATCGGCAAGCGCGAAGATTGAGTATGCCTGCAATCGAACGTGTCATCCCCCTGGTCGGCCACCTGCCGCTCTCGCTGCGCGAGGCGCTGGTGCGGCGGCTGCGCGAGCTGGCCGGCCTCGGCCTGATCGCGCTGTCGGGCGTCGTCGCCGCGGCGCTGATGACCTGGTCGGTGCAGGATCCCTCGCTGAGCCACGCCACCTCGCGCGCGATCCGCAACGTCGTCGGTTATCCCGGCGCGATCGGCGCCGACCTCTTGATGCAGATCCTCGGGCTCGGCGCCATCATGCTGATCCTGCCGGTGTCGGACCGCCTGGCCGCTCCCGACCGGGCTCGGCGGCGTGATCGGCGATGCGCTGTTCCGCGCGCCGGCGGTGGCATTCGGCCCGCCCGGGTTCATCTATCGCGTCGTGCTTGGCTTGATCCTATTCGTGGCGATGGCGGCGAGCTTCGTGTTCGCTTGCGGCTGGGGCGCCAGGGAGCAGGACGACGAACTGACGCCGATTGCGGATAACGACGAGCCGTTCGTCGAAGAGGACGAGGGCGACAGCAGCTCGGTCTCGCTGGGCTGGCTGTTCCACGCGCTGATGAGCGCCAAGGCGCGGCTCGGCTGGCTGATCACGACCGCCTATAAATCGCTGGTGTCGAGCGCCTCGCAGGGCCGCGCCGCCGCGTTCGAGCGCCAGGAACCCAATATCGGCGGCGGCCGCGCCGCGCCCTCGATCACGCCGGCCGAGCATGATGAGGACGAGGACGACGCCGAACATTTCGACCACGGCGGCGATGGTGAGGAAGACGAGGACGACGTAGCTCCGGTCGCCCGCACCCCGCGCAAAAAGACAGAACCGAAGCCGAAGAAAAAGAGCTCGGACAAGTTCGAGCTGCCGTCGGTCTCGGTGCTCAGCGCGCCGAAGGCGAGCGATCGCCAGCCGTTGAGCAAGGCCGAGCTGGAGACCAACTCGCGCTCGCTGGAAGGCGTGCTGCAGGACTTCGGCGTGCGCGGCGAGATCGTCAAAGCCAATCCGGGCCCAGTGGTCACGCTGTACGAGCTTGAGCCGGCGCCCGGCATCAAGTCGTCGCGCGTGATCGGCCTGTCCGACGACATCGCGCGCTCGATGAGCGCGCTGTCGGCCCGCGTTGCCGTCGTCGCCGGCCGCAACGCGATCGGCATCGAGCTGCCGAACGCGCATCGCGAGAAGGTTTATCTGCGCGAGCTCCTGGTCGCCAAGGAGAGCACCGAATCGGTGGCGAAGCTGCCGCTGTGCCTCGGCAAGACGATCGGCGGCGATCCCGTCATCATCGACCTCGCCCGCACGCCGCATATGCTGATCGCCGGCACGACCGGCTCCGGCAAATCGGTCGCCATCAACACCATGATCTTGAGCTTGCTCTACCGGCTGCGCCCGGACCAGTGCCGCCTGATCATGGTCGACCCGAAGATGCTCGAACTCTCCGTCTATGACGGCATCCCGCATCTGCTGACGCCCGTCGTCACCGATCCGAAGAAGGCGGTGGTCGCGCTGAAATGGGCGGTGCGCGAGATGGAAGAGCGCTACAAGCGGATGGCCAAGCTCGGCGTCCGCAACATCGACGGCTACAATCAGCGCCTCATCGAAGCCAGGGCCAAGGGCGAGGAGCTGACGCGCACCGTGCATACCGGCTTCGACAAGGAGACCGGCAAGGCGATCTACGAGGAGGAGAAGCTCGACCTCGAGCCGCTGCCCTACATCGTCATCATCGTCGACGAGATGGCCGACCTGATGATGGTCGCCGGCAAGGACATCGAAGGCGCGGTGCAGCGCCTCGCACAGATGGCGCGCGCCGCCGGCCTGCATGTGATCCTCGCCACACAGCGCCCGTCGGTCGACGTCATCACCGGCACCATCAAGGCCAACTTCCCGACCCGCATCGCCTTCCAGGTGACGTCGAAGATCGACAGCCGCACCATCCTCGGCGAGATGGGCGCCGAGCAGCTGCTCGGCCAGGGAGACATGCTTTACATGGCAGGCGGCGGCCGCATCAGCCGCGTGCACGGCCCGTTCGCATCCGACGAGGAAGTCGAGAAGGTGGTGCGTCATCTGAAGACGCAAGGCGCGCCGGAATATCTCGAAGCGGTGACCGCGGAAGAGCCTGCCGAGGGCGAGGACGGCGCGGTGTTCGATTCCACCGGCATGGGCGGCGACGGCGGCGGCGACCTGTTCACGCAGGCGGTTGCGATCGTCAAGCGCGACCGCAAGGCGTCGACCTCCTACATTCAGCGCCGGCTGCAAATCGGTTATAACCGCGCCGCTTCCCTGATGGAGCGCATGGAACTGGAAGGTATCGTCGGCCCGGCGAACCACGCCGGAAAACGTGAAATCCTGGTCGGCGAGGAAGAGGGCCAGTTCTGACCAAACACCACGGAAAAGCCATATCCGCCTCGGATCAGGCACGATAAGGTCGTAACCCAGCGGGACGAGCCTCGAACAGAGATCTGACACATCTGATGGCAAAACACCTCATTCACCGCGGCTCGCGCCATGCGCTGGCACTCCTCGTCTCCGCTGCGCTCGTCAGCGCGGCCACCGCGCAGAGCGCGCCGACGCCAAAGGCCGCGCCCAAGGGCCGCGATGGCGCCGCGCAGGCCAGCCAGGACAAGGGCCCGACCACCACCGGCGCCACCCAGGCACCGCCGAATCCGGTGATCCCCGATCCGCGCCGCAACGTGCCTGCGAACATCTTTCAGACCTTCGACGCCAACCAGAAGGCGCAGGCCGCCAAGGTGTCGGCCTATCTGTCGTCGCTGCAAACGCTGGTCGGCAATTTCGTGCAGGTCGGCCCCGACGGCACCAAGACCAAGGGCGACTTCTACATCCAGAAGCCCGGCAAGGTGCGCTTCGAGTATGACGATCCGAGCCCGATCGAGATCGTCGCCGACGGCTCCTCGGTCGCGGTGCGCGATCGCAGGCTCGCCACGCAGGACATCTACCCGCTGTCGCAGACGCCGCTGCGCTATCTGTTGTCCGACCGCATCGACCTGATGAAGGACACCAACGTCGTCAGCGTCACCGCCGATGACGTGTTCGTCAGCGTTACCATCGAGGAGAAGCAGGCGCTGGTCGGCACCTCGCGCCTGATGCTGATGGTCGGCGCCAAGGACGGCAAGCTCAAGCAGTGGACCGTCACCGATCCGCAGGGCTACGACACCACCGTCGCGGTCTACAATCTCGACGCGACGCAGAAGCCCGACCCGGCGCTGTTCAAGATCGATTTTACGACATACCCAGGCTCGTCACCGGGCTGACGCTCCCTCCAGCTGTGGACAATCCGAATCCCGCATCGAGAACCGTGCTAAGACGCAGCTCTCATGCGGTTCTCCGTCACCACCTGGAACATCAATTCGGTGCGCCTGCGCATCGACATCGTCGCCAAATTCATCAAGGCGGCGCGGCCGGACGTGCTGTGCCTGCAGGAGACCAAATGCATCGACGACGCGTTTCCGCTGAAGCGCTTCAAGCGGCTCGGCTATGAGCACGTCGCGCTGAACGGGCAGAAGGGCTATCACGGCGTCGCCATCATCTCGAAGCTGCCGTTCGAGAGCACCGACATTAGGACATTCTGCGACAAGATCGACTCGCGGCACATCTCGGTGTCCTTCGGCGAGAAGGCGCAGCTCGCAAAACCGCTGGTGCTGCATAATTTCTACGTGCCGGCCGGCGGCGACATTCCCGATCCCGCGCTCAATCCGAAATTCGAGCACAAGCTGCAATTCCTCGACGAAATGAAAGCCTGCGAGCCGCTGCATCCGCGCGGCGACGACCGCCACATCCTGGTCGGCGATCTCAACGTCGCGCCGCATGAGAACGACGTCTGGTCGCACAAGCAGCTCTTGAAGGTGGTCTCGCACACGCCGGTCGAGACCGAAAAGCTGCTCGCCGCCCAGATGCATGGCGAATGGTTCGACATCGCGCGCGAGCGCATCCCGATGTCGGAGAAGGTCTACACCTGGTGGAGCTACCGCGCCGCCGACTGGACCGTCGGCGATCGCGGCCGCCGGCTCGACCACATCTGGGTGTCGCGCGCGCTGAAGGATTCCGTCAGCGACTTCACCATTACCCGCGACGCCCGCAGCTGGGAGCGCCCGTCGGACCACGTGCCGGTCACCGCGGTGCTGGAGGTTTAGGCAACGTTGCGCCGCCGAGACCGTCACACTCAAGACCCAACCCATCACCCTGAGGCGGCCGCTTGTTCAGCGGCCCTCGAAGGGTCGACGGCCACCAGCCGGGCCATGCATCCTTCGAGGCTCGCCGAAGGGGCGAGCACCTCAGGACGACGGGATCGGAGAGCAATGACAGCTACGTGCTCAGCTTCGCGCCCGCCATCAGAATATCGCTGGCGAGCTGGCTGGTCCGCATCGCCATTTCGTCGCGCAGCCGTCGCGCGGCGGCGGGGTCGCTCTCCAGCACGCGCTGGAACAGGCTGCGGGCGACGCGGATGACGGAGGCGCGCTCCAGCGCGGTCGCGGTCGACGGCCGCTTCATCGCCACGATCAATGCGAGCTCGCCGATCAGCGCGCCGGGGCCGGCGACGATCTCGGCGCCGCCTTCCTCCACGCGGAACGAGCCGCGCTGCACGACGTAGCCGGCATCGGCGTCGTCGCCGGCCTTGAACAGCACGTCACCGGAATTGAAATCGCGTTGCTCGGAGCCGATCGCCAGCATGCGCAAGGAGCTGTCGCCCAACAGACGCATTGTGGGGACCTGCTCGAGCAGGGCTACATCATCATCGATCGACATTCAGGGCCGGTGACCGGAGCGCGCCTCGATTTCACGAATCGTTGAGCGCAAAGCGTATCACGGCACCAGCTTGTAGCCACCGGCTTCCGTGACCAGGATCTCCGGGTTGGCGGCGTCCTTCTCGATCTTCTGGCGGAGGCGGTAGATGTGGGTTTCCAGGGTATGGGTGGTGACACCGGAATTGTAGCCCCAGACCTCCTGGAGCAGAGTCTCGCGCGACACCGGCATCTGGCCGGCGCGGTAGAGGAAGCGCAGGATCGCGGTTTCCTTTTCGGTCAGCCGCACCTTCCGGGCATTTGCCGCGGTCAGCATCTTGGAGCCGGGCCGGAACGAGTAGGGGCCGACCGAGAACACCGCGTCCTCGCTGGCCTCATGCTGGCGCAGCTGTGCCCGGATCCGGGCCAGCAGCACCGCGAAGCGGAACGGCTTGGCGACGTAGTCATTGGCGCCGGATTCGAGACCAAGGATGGTGTCGGAATCGGTGTCGTGGCCGGTCAGCATGATGATCGGGGCCTTGAAGCCGCCCTTGCGGAGCGAGCGGACCACTTCGCGGCCATCGGTGTCGGGCAGGCCGACGTCCATCAGGACCAGATCGGGGGAATTGGCTTTGGCGGCGCTGGCGCCCTTGGCGCCGGTGTCGACCGCCGAGGCTTCGAATTCCTCGTGCAGCGACAGTTGCTCGACCAGCGTATCGCGCAGATCGGTATCGTCATCCACGATCAAGATCTTGCGGGCATTGGCCATAGATAGGATCCTTCGAGGCAGGCGGGGTGGCCAGCAGCGGACAGGCGCGTGGCCGGACTTCCGGTAGATATGGCTTCAGGTAGGCGGTTGTTACTGATTCACAAGGCGGCGCAGTTTACCCCAAAATCGGCAGGCGAGACGTGAATGTCCTGCAATCCCCGTCAGATATGCCGATCGGGGATTTGAAGGCAAGTTCGGTTTGGAATGATTCTGAAAGGAAGATCAGCTATTTCAATCACTTATATGACAGATGTGCGTGATCGCCCGCTTGCCGCCATTCATGTTCGCCGCGCCGCCGGCGACCCCCGCCGGGGCTGGTTGGCGGCGGATGGATGGGTGGTGCCGGTGGCGCTCGGGCGCGGCGGCATCCTCGCCAACAAGCGCGAGGGCGATGGCGGCACGCCGCGCGGCGTCTACCACCCGCTCAGGCTGTGGTGGCGCGCCGACCGCTTCCAGCGGGCCGCGCATCGCCGGCCGCGGCAGCGCCGTATTCCTGCATCTGGCGCGGCCGAATTTCTCGCCGACCGCGGGTTGCATCTCGATGACGAAGGCCTCGATGCTGCGCCTGTTGCGGCGGATGGGGCCGGGCACGAAGATAGTGATCGGATAGGAAACGCCATGCTCGACAACAACGCGATCGCCGCCGCCTCGAAGATGTTGACCGATCATTGGCGTGCCGGCACGAAGCTCGGCAATCTCGATGAATCGATCCGCCCGCGCGACCGTGTAGAGGGTTACGCGATCCAGGCCGCGCTGGAAAAAACCTCGCGCGAAAAACTGTTCGGCTGGAAGATCGCGGCGACCAGCGCGGCCGGGCAGAAGCACATCAATGTCGCGGGCCCGCTGGCCGGGCGCATCCTTGCCGAGACTGTGATCGCCGATGGCGGTACCGCATCGATGAAGGGCAACGAGATGCGCGTCGGCGAGCCGGAATTCTGCTTCCGCATGGCGCGGGACCTGCCGCCGCGCGCGCAGCCTTACACGGTGCAGGAGGTGCTCGACGCGGTCGGCACGCTGCATCCGGCAATCGAGATTCCGGATTCGCGCTTCGCCGATTTCGTCGCAGCGGGCGAGGCGCAGTTGATTGCCGACAATGCCTGCGCGCATCTGTTCGTGCTGGGCGAAGCGACCGCCGCCGACTGGCGGGCCCGCGATCTCGCGGAGGAGCGCCCGGTCATCACGCTGCGCGGCGAGCGCACCATCGGCCACGGCAAGAACGTGCTCGGCGATCCCCGCGTCGCGCTCGCCTGGTGCGCCAACGAACTGCGCGCGCTCGGCATCACCTTGCGGGCAGGGGAGGTGGTCACGACAGGCACCTGCCACCCGCCGCTGCCGATCGCGGCGGGCGACGTGTTCGCGGCGGATTTCGGCGTGCTGGGAAAGGTGTCGGTACGGTTCGCGTAGGGCACATCCGCGCCACCACACCAGCGTCGTCGTGGCGAAAGCCAGGACCCATTACCACTGAAGCTGGTTGCCGGAAGAACGTCGGGCCGCGCGCCTTTTTGCGACGGCCGCGGAGTATGGGTCCTGGCTTTCGCCAGGACGACGGTTAGATATGCGGCGCCGTCCGCGTGCCGAAAATCGCCGAGCCCACCCGCACATGCGTGGCGCCCATCTGGATCGCCGTCGCGAAATCCGCGCTCATGCCCATCGACAGGCCGCTCAGCCCATTGCGCGCGGCGATCTTGGCGCAGAGCGCGAAATGCGGGGCGGGCGCCTGATCGACCGGCGGGATGCACATCAGCCCCGAAATTGACAGGCCATAAGTCTCGCGGCACGCTGCAATGAAGGTATCGGCGTCCTGCGGCGCGACGCCAGCCTTCTGCGGCTCCTCGCCGGTATTGATCTGGACGAACAGTTCCGGGCGCCTGCCCTGAGATTTGATTTCCTTGGCTAACGCTTCGCAAATGCTGGCGCGGTCGACGGAGTGGATCGCATCGAACAGCGCAACCGCCTCCTTGGCCTTGTTCGATTGCAGCGGACCGATCAGATGCAGCACGAGGCCCGGATGGGACTGCATCAGTGCCGGCCACTTGCCCTTGGCTTCCTGCACGCGATTTTCGCCGAATACGCGCTGTCCTGCGGCGATTATCGGAAAAATTGCATCGGCGGCGAAGGTTTTCGATACCGCGATCAGCGTCACCGAAGCGCGGTCGCGCCGCGCTTCCTTGCAGGCGCGCGCGATCTCCTGCTCCACGGTGGCGAGGCCGCTTGGTGAATCCGCTGCTAACGGCGTGGTTCGGCTTTGCGTCATGTTTGTGCCGTTCTCTGACAGGCTGCGGGGGGTTTCTCGAATTTTACCAAATTCGGGAAAGGCTTTTTGAAGCCCTTCATTCTAGCCTTGGCGCAAGGGGCAAGGGACTAGATGTCGCGCCTGACTTTCAACCGCAACCGCGTCAAACTCAAGAAGCTTCTGGGTATTCGTGCCCGGCTGGCCTTGTTGGCCTTGATGCTGGTCGCGCCCCTGATGCTGGATCGCGTCCGCACGCTCGAGGATTCCCGCGCCAGACAGGTGGCGCAGGCCGCGGAAGGCTACGCCAACCTGACCAGCCGCGCCGCCGAAACCCAGCGCGAGGTGGTGTCCTCGGTCGAGACCATGCTGAAATCGGCCGCCTATATCCGAGCTTCCAGCGGCGTGGCGCGAAGCTGCGAGCTGCTGCGCGCCAGCCTGCCGACGATCTTGCCGTGGATCCGCAGCATCATGTTCGTCTCGCGAGACGGCCTCGTGCAGTGTTCCACCCTCAACACCCAGGTCGGGCTCGATCTCGGCGACCGCGACTATTTCAAGAAGGCGCAGGAATCGCGCGGCTTCGTGTTCAGCGACTATCTGTTCGGCAAGACCAACGGCCGCCCGATGATGATGGCGGCCTATCCGGTGTCCGCAATCAATCCCGAGCTGGATGCCGTCGTCGTCGCCGGCATCAATATCGACTGGCTGTCGCAGATCATGGCCAACCTCGGCGGCCAGCCGGGGATGTCCGCGGCGCTGGTCGACAGCACCGGCGTCGTGATCGCCGCACCGGCCGATCATGCCAGCCTGATCGGCCGTTCGCTCGACACCGTGCCGCTGATGTCGGCGATCGCGGAGAAGGCGCTGAGCTATGACGAGCCGTCCGGCTCGGTGTCGTTCACCGCGGCCGACGGCGCGCAGCGCACGCTGAGCTTCGCCCGCATCGCCGGAACGCAGGCCCGCCTGATCGTCAGCATGGATGAAGCGAGGGTCACGGCTGCGATCAACCGCGAGATCCGCACCGCCTATCTGCAGCTTGGCTTCGTCTGCCTGTTCGTCTTGCTGGGCGCCCTGGTCGGCGCGGAGCGGCTGGTGATCCATCCGATCGAGCTGATGACCGGCATGGCCAAGCGGTTCGGCGAGGGCGACTGGTCGGCGCGGGTCGCCAAGCACAAGCTGCCCGCAGAGTTCGTGCCGCTGGCGCGCGCCTTCAATGCGATGGCGGCGCAGCTCAGCCAGCGCGAGCGCGAGCTCGTCGCCTCCAACGACCGCCTTACCGTGATGGCCTCGATCGACGCGCTGTCCGGTCTTGCCAACCGCCGCGGCTTCCAGAGCCGGCTCGACTTCGAATGGATGCGGGCGCAGCAATATGACAGCGAGCTGTCGCTGATGATGATCGATGTCGATCACTTCAAGCTCTACAATGACACCTATGGCCATCCCGAGGGCGATGCCTGCCTGACCAGGCTCGGCGCGACGCTGGCCGGCATCGCCGCCGACACGATGGGCTTTGCCGGCCGCTACGGTGGCGAGGAATTCTGCCTGCTGCTGCCGAACACCGACGCCGCCCATGCGCTCGCGATCGGCGAAACCGTGCGCACCGCCGTGCTCGGCCTCGCCGCGCCGCACGCCACCTCGAGCCACGGCATCGTCACCGTCAGCATCGGCGTCGCCACGACCAAGCCGAACGAGGTCCTGCGCCCCGGCGACCTGATCGAAGCCGCCGACGCCGCGCTCTATGCCGCGAAACGGCGTGGCCGCAATGCGGTGGTCGAGCACGGCTTCCTGCAAACGCTGGACGAAGCCGGGATGGCGCTGGCGAGCTGAAGGCCACGTTCTCTCCGCCGTCGTCCTGGCGAAAGCCAGGACCCATTACCCCGAACGTCAGCCATCGGACGCTGGGGCCGCGATCCCTTCCGCAACACGACTCAGTGATTATGGGTCTTGGCCTTCGCCAGGACGACGGCGTGGGGGGTTCCGCGCCCAGACCGACGTTCTCGAGGCCGGCTACTTCAGCCGTCCCAGGCAATCCTCGCCCGCCCTGCGGCATAGGCAGAGCGGTTGCGCTGGCCAACGAGGCCTTGGGACGCCGCAAACCGTTGACCCCACGGGCGTTTCTATGGCCTAGTCCGCCGTCCTTTGCCGGGACCGGAAAACCACCCAAAGCCACCTAGAATCCTTGCGATTTCATGACCTCTGAACGCTACAACGCCCGTGAATCCGAGCCCCGCTGGCAGCGCCTGTGGGACGAGAAGGCGATCTTCGCCTCCAGGAACGACGATACGCGGCCGAAATACTATGTGCTCGAGATGTTTCCCTATCCGTCGGGGCGCATCCATATCGGGCATGTCCGCAACTACACGCTGGGTGACGTGCTGGCGCGGTTCATGCGGGCCAAGGGGTTCAACGTGCTGCACCCGATGGGCTGGGACGCGTTCGGCCTGCCGGCGGAGAACGCCGCGATCGAGCGCAAGGTGGCGCCGAAGGCCTGGACCTACGACAACATCGCCGCAATGAAGAAGCAGCTGCGCTCGATCGGGCTGTCGCTGGACTGGAGTCGAGAGTTCGCGACCTGCGATCCCAGCTACTACAAGCATCAGCAGAAGATGTTTCTGGACATGCTGCGCGCCGGGCTCGCCGAGCGCGAGAAGCGCAAGCTGAACTGGGACCCGGTCGACATGACCGTGCTCGCCAACGAGCAGGTGATCGACGGCCGCGGCTGGCGCTCGGGCGCCGTCGTCGAACAGCGCGAGATGAGCCAGTGGGTCTTCAAGATCACGAAGTACTCGCAGGAGCTGCTGGACGCGCTCGACGGGCTGGACCGCTGGCCCGACAAGGTGCGGCTGATGCAGCGCAACTGGATCGGCCGCTCCGAGGGCCTGCTGATCCGCTTCGCGCTGGATCCGGCCACGACGCCGGCCGGCGAGACCGAGCTGAAGATCTTCACGACGCGGCCGGACACGCTGTTCGGCGCGAAATTCATGGCGATCTCGGCGGATCATCCGCTGGCGCAGGCGGCGGCCGCGAAGAACCCCAAGCTCGCGGAGTTCATCGCCGACATCAAGAAGATCGGCACCGCGCAGGAGATCATCGATACCGCGGAGAAGCAGGGCTTTGATACCGGCATCAAGGCGGTGCATCCGTTCGATCCGAACTGGAAGCTGCCGGTATACGTCGCGAACTTCGTGCTGATGGAATACGGCACCGGCGCGATCTTCGGCTGCCCGGCGCACGACCAGCGCGACCTCGACTTCGTCAACAAGTACAACCTCGGCAATGTGCCGGTGGTCTGCCCCGATGGCCAGGACCCGGCAACATTCGTCATCACCGACGTCGCCTTTGACGGCGACGGCCGCATGATCAATTCGCGCTTCCTCGACGGCATGACCATCGAGCAAGCCAAGGAAGAGGTTGCGAAGCGGCTGGAGGGCGAGTTGCGCGGCAACGCGCCGGTCGGCGAGCGCCAGGTGAACTTCCGCCTGCGCGACTGGGGCATTTCGCGCCAGCGCTATTGGGGCTGCCCGATCCCGGTGATCCACTGTCCGACATGCGACGTGGTGCCGGTGCCGGACGACCAGCTGCCGGTGGTGCTGCCGGAGGATGTCAGCTTCGACAAACCGGGCAACGCGCTCGACCATCACCCGACCTGGAAGCACGTCAACTGCCCGCAATGCGGCGGCAAGGCGGTGCGCGAGACCGACACGATGGACACCTTCGTGGACTCGTCATGGTACTTCGCGCGCTTCACCGATCCCTGGAATACGACCGCGCCGACCACGCCCGCGGTCGCCAACCGGATGATGCCCGTCGACCAGTATATCGGCGGCGTCGAGCACGCGATCCTGCATCTGCTCTACAGCCGCTTCTTCACCCGCGCGATGAAGGCGACCGGCCACATCGACATGACCGAGCCGTTCGCCGGCATGTTCACCCAGGGCATGGTGGTGCACGAGACCTACCAGAAGGCTGACGGCACCTGGGTCACGCCGGCCGAGGTGAAGGTCGAGATGGTCGGCACTGAACGCCGCGCGACGCTGCTCGAGGGCGGCGAGACAGTCACGATCGGCCCGATCGAGAAGATGTCGAAGTCGAAGAAAAACACCGTCGACCCCGACGACATCATCGCGAGCTACGGCGCCGACGTCGCCCGCTGGTTCATGCTGTCGGACTCGCCGCCGGACCGCGACGTGATCTGGAGCGACGAGCGGGTGCAGGGTGCCTCGCGCTTCGTGCAGCGGCTGTGGCGGCTGGTGAACGAAGCGGCCGAGATCGCCAAGGCGGCGCCGGCGGCGCGGCCGGCCGCGTTCAGCCCCGAGGCGCTGGCGCTGCGCAAGGCCGCCCATGGCGCGCTGGACAAGGTGTCCGGCGGCATCGAGCGGCTGCACTTCAACGTGTGTCTCGCCCATATCCGCGAGTTCGCCAACGCACTGGCCGAGGTGCTGGCCAAGGGGGACAAGCCGGCTCCCGATGTCGCCTGGGCGGTCAGGGAAGCGGCCGTCATCCTCGTTCAACTGTTCTCGCCGATGATGCCGCATCTGGCCGAGGAGTGCTGGGCGGTTTTGGGCCAGAACGGGCTGGTTTCGGAGGCCGATTGGCCCCAAATCGAACGCGATTTGCTGGTCGAAGACAGCGTCACCCTGGTGGTCCAGGTCAACGGTAAAAAACGAGGTGATGTTACCGTGCCACGCACCGCCCAAAATGCGGATATAGAGGCTGCCGTTTTGGCGCTTGATGCGGTAAAAGTCGCCCTCGGCGGCAAACCCGTCCGCAAGGTGATCGTAGTGCCCATGAGGATCGTCAATGTCGTCGGCTAGGATCAGGATCGCTGCCCGGCTTTTGGCCGTCGCCGCCTTGGCCGCGCTGACGGCCGGCTGCTTCCAGCCGATGTATGCCGAGCGCACCGACGGCTCGCCCGCGCTGCGTGACAAGCTGATGGCGGTCGAAATCCCGCCGGTCGACAAGAACAACGCCTCGCGCGAGGCGCGGGTCGGCGTCGAGATTCGCAACGCACTGGCCTTCAAGCTTTATGGCAACGCCACCGGCATGCCGCCGACGCATAAGCTGGTGCTGCGGTTCTCGACCGGCCGTTCCTCGCTGATGATCGATCAGACCACCGCGCTGCCGACCAGCGAGAACTACTCGATCGACGCGCAGTTCAACCTGATCGAGATCGCTTCCAACAAGTCGGTGATGACCGGCACCACCTTCTCACGCGTGTCCTACGACATGCCGGGCTCCTACCAGCGCTTCGCCCGCGCCCGCGCCTTCCGTGACGCCGAGGATCGCGCTGCGCAGGAGATCGCCGACAACATTCAGACCCGGCTGGCCTCCTTCTTCGCCACCGGGACCTGATCACCGCATTGGTCGCACTCCGCGGAAAAGAGATCGACAGCTTTCTCGCCCGGCCCGATGCCGGCCGGCCGATCATCCTGCTCTATGGCCCGGACACAGGCTTGGTGCGTGAGCGCGCCGACGCGCTGATGGCCTCCGCGGTCGACGATCCCAACGACCCGTTCTCGCTGGTGCGGCTCGACGGCGACGAGCTCGCCGCCGAGCCCTCGCGCCTGGTCGATGAAGCCATGACCGTGCCGCTGTTCGGCGGCCGCCGCGCCATCCGCGTCCGCGCCGGCACACGCAACTTCTCCAGCGGTGTCGAGACGCTGTCGGAGATGGCGTTGAAGGAATGCCGCATCGTGATCGAGGCCGGCGAGCTGCGCGCCGAATCGCCGCTGCGCAAGATCTGCGAGCGCGCGAAGAACGCAGTGGCGATCGCTTGCTATCCGGACACCGAGCGCGATCTCACCAAGCTGATCGAGGACGAGCTGCAGATCTCCAACCTCCGGCTCGCGCAGGATGCGCGCGCGGTGCTGATGTCGCTGCTCGGCGGCGACCGCCAGGCCTCGCGCAACGAGCTGCGTAAGCTGGCGCTGTTCGCGCACGGCAAGGGTGAGATCACGCTCGATGACGTGATGACGGTGGTTTCCGACGCTTCCGAGCTGAAGCTCGATCCGATCGTCGACGGCGCCTTTGCCGGCAATGCCGCGCTGGTCGAGACCGAGTTCACAAAAGCGATGGTCGCCGGCACCTATCCCGGCGTGATCATCTCCGCCGCGCAGCGCCAGGCAGCGTGGCTGCACAAATCGGCACTGGCGATCGCAGAGGGCACGCCGGCGTCGGCCGTGCTCGAAGGCGGCTTCCCGCGGCTGCACTTCTCGCGCAAGCCCGCCGTCGAGATCGCGCTGCGCAATCTCAGCCCGCCGCGGCTGGTGGCGATCATCGATCAGCTCGCGACCGCCGCGCTCGACATGCGCAAGCAATCTTCGCTCGCCGCGGTGATCGGCCAGCGCGCACTGCTCTCGATCGCGGCGAATGCGAAGCGGAGGGGCTAGAGCGGGACGTTGCAGCAGTCGTCATTGCGAGCCAACGCGTCGCAATGACGCGGAGAGAGATCGGGAGAACCTAGCCGCCCTCCAGCCGCCGCACCACCTCGTCGAGCTGCTCGAGGTTGCGGTAGCTGATCTGGACGGTGCCGCCGGGATCGCGATGGCTGACGGTGACGGCGAGGCCAAGCGCGTCGCTGACGCGTTTCTCCAGCGCCAGCGTGTCGGCATCCTTGGCGATCCTGGCCGCGGCGCTCGCGCGCGGCTTCTGCGGCTTGCGCTCCGGCACGCCTTCTTCATGCGCCAGGGCCTCGGCCTGGCGGACATTGAGACCCTCGGCGACGATGCGCTTGGCCGCAGCGAGCGGATCGGGCACGCCGATCAGCGCGCGGGCGTGGCCGGCGGAAAGATCGCCCTTGGCGATCAGCGCCTGCACCTCGTTCGGCAGTTTGGTCAGCCGCATCATGTTGGCGACATGGCTGCGGCTCTTGCCAACGATCTTTGCGATCTCTTCCTGGCTGCGTTTGAACTCGTCGGCGAGCGCGTGATAGCCCTGCGCCTCCTCCATCGCGTTGAGATCTTCGCGCTGGACGTTCTCAATGATCATGATCTCGAGCGCGTCGGAATCGCTGACCTCGACCGGCACGATCGGCACTTCATGCAGACCAGCGAGCTGCGAGGCGCGCCAGCGGCGCTCGCCGGCGATGATCTCGTAGCGGTCCTGCACGCCCTTGATGGCACGCACCACGATCGGCTGGATCACGCCGCGCTGCTTGATGGAATCGGAAAGCTCGCCGAGCTCGGCATCGGCGAAGCTGCGCCGCGGATTGCGCGGGTTGGCCTTGAGGAATTCGATCGGCACCTTGCGCTGGTTGCGCGGCCGCTCGATATGTGCGGCCTCGCCGCCGACATCTCCGATCAGGCTTGCCAGCCCGCGCCCCAGTCGCGAACGCGCTTCATCGGCCATTGTTGCGAGCTCCCTTGGATTCACGCGCAGTACTCCAGACTTGAATTTCAGAATCGTCGAATGGGTCGCGCGAAGCGAAACCCATTGCCCTCATGGCGTATCGTGATGGGTATCGCTGCGCGCCACCCAGCCTGCGCATCGTCAATGCGTGCGCAGCTCGCGCTCGCGCTGGATCACTTCGGTGGCGAGCTTCAGATAGGCTTCGCTGCCGGCGCATTTCAGATCGTAGACCAGCACCGGCTTGCCGTAGGACGGCGCTTCCGAGATGCGCACGTTGCGCGGGATCATGGTGTCGTAGACCTTGGCGCCCATGAACTGGCGGACGTCGGCGACGACCTGGTTCGACAGGTTGTTGCGCGAGTCGAACATGGTCAGCACGATGCCGTGGATCGACAGGTTCGGATTGAGCGTCGAACGCACCTGCTCCACGGTCTGCAACAACTGCGACAGACCTTCGAGCGCGAAGAACTCGCATTGCAGCGGCACCAGGATCGCATCCGATGCTGCCATCGCGTTCACGGTGAGCAGGTTGAGCGACGGCGGGCAGTCGATCAGCACATAGGTGTAGTCGTTGTCGGGCGAGACGTTGTTGTTCAGTCCGGCGATCGCATCGCGCAGCTTGAACGCGCGGCCGGGCGTGGTGCCAAGCTCGAGCTCGAGGCCGGAGAGATCCATCGTCGAGGCCGCGATGTGCAAACGCGGCACCGCGGTCGCGACCACCGCATCGCGCAGCGGCGCTTCGCCGATCAGGACGTCGTAGGTCGAGCAGCTGCGGTTGCGGCGGTCGATGCCGAGACCGGTCGAGGCGTTGCCCTGAGGATCGAGATCGACGATCAGGACGCGCTCGCCAATTGCCGCGAGTGCGGTGCCGAGGTTGATCGCTGTGGTGGTCTTGCCGACGCCACCCTTCTGGTTGGCGAGCGACAGGATGCGCGGATGGCCCGGCGCCGAAGGCGCCCTATCCTCTTGATAAACCTCGTCCATCACAGTCATACCAAAACACCATTTGCTTTTGCGGAGTCCCCTAGCGCCGCTCGATTGACCCGAGTTCGACGATCCAGCCATGTCCGCCGGTCCGGCTGGAATGTAGCTTCGGCTCGATTTTCCAATATTTAGTGGCCTCGGTCAATTCGGCCTCTACATCTTGCCCCTTCAAAAACAGGGCTTTGGCGCCCTTTTTGACCCACGGCTCCGCGAAGCCGATGAGCTGATGTAACGGAGCCAGCGCCCGCGCGGTGACGCAATCGATGGGCGCCCTGATTCTATCCACAGTATCCCCGATGTCAGCGAGATGCACTGTCCCCGGCGCGCCCGTGACGCGAATCGCTTCGCGCAGGAATGCCGCCTTCTTGGCGATTCGCTCGATCAGATGGACGTGTCCCCCGGGCGTCTCGGCCAGCGCGCAGGCCAAGACGATGCCGGGAAAGCCGCCGCCGCTGCCGAGATCGACCCAGGATTTTGCCGACGGAGCGAGCTTCAGGAGCTGGAGCGAATCGGAGATGTGGCGGGTCCACAGAGTGGACAGAGTCGACGGCGCAACCAGGTTGGTCTTGGCCTGCCATTCGAGGAGGAGCGCGACGTAGCGATCCAGGCGCGCTTTCGTTTCGGGTGTAACGGGGGTGAGTGCCAAGGCCGCCGCCTTGTCGTCAGCGGAGATCATGAGTTCTGCGGGCCGTGAAGCTTGAGCCATGTGGGCGCCGGACGTACTGTCATTGAGCGAAGCGAAGCAATCCATTGTGCCGTCGGGGAGCGATGGATTGCTTCGTCGCTTCCCTCTTCGCAATGACGCGGACCGGCCTCTCGACCATTCGTTTCACGTGAAACGCTACGCCGTCGCCTTCGCGGTCTTCCGCCGTGCCTCGCGCCGCAGATAGGCGGCCAGGATACCAAGCGCTGCCGGCGTCATGCCGTCGATCCGGCCGGCCTGCCCGACTGTCCGCGGCTGCGCCTTCTGCAGCTTGGCGCGCGCTTCATTGGAGAGTCCGGGCACATCGGCATAATCGATATCGGTGAGCGACAGGCTCTCGTCACGCCGGAAGGCGTCGACATCGGCAGTCTGGCGCTTCAGGTAGACGTCGTACTTGGCGTCGATCTCGAGGTGCACGGCGATTGAAGGATCGATGGCCGACAGCTCCGGCCAGATCGCCTGCACGGCCGGCCATTCGATGTCCGGGTAGGCCAACAGCTCGAAGGCGGAGCGACGATGGCCGTCACGATTGAGCGACAGGCCGTGCCGGGCGGCTTCGTTCGGGGTGATCGACAGCGACTTCGCCAGCACCCTTGCGGCATCCAGCGCCGCCATCTTGGTCCGGTGGCGCGCGGCGCGGGCCGCTCCGACGCAGCCGAGCGCGATGCCCTTGTCGGTGAGCCGCTGATCGGCGTTGTCGGCCCGCAGCGTGAGCCGATATTCGGCGCGCGAGGTAAACATGCGATAGGGCTCGGTGATGCCGCGGGTGACGAGATCATCGATCATCACGCCGAGATAGCCGTCGGCACGATCGAACACGATCGGATCGGCGCCGCCGGCGGCCAGCGCCGCATTGAGCCCAGCCACGATGCCCTGCCCCGCTGCCTCTTCGTAACCGGTGGTGCCATTGATCTGGCCGGCCAGGAACAGGCCGCGCAGACGCTTGGCCTCCAGGGTCGGATCGAGCTCGCGCGGATCGACATGGTCGTATTCGATCGCGTAGCCCGGCCGGACCATCTTCACCCGTTCGAGGCCGGGGATGCTGGCGAGGATCGCGAGCTGGACCTCCTCCGGCAGCGAGGTCGAGACCCCATTGGGATAGACCGTGGTGTCGTCGAGCCCTTCCGGCTCGAGGAAGATCTGGTGGCCATCGCGGTCGCCGAAGCGGACGATCTTGTCCTCGATCGAGGGACAATAGCGCGGCCCCGTGCTCTTGATCTGGCCGGAGTACATCGGTGAGCGATGCACGTTGGCCCGGATCACCTCATGGGTCGCCGGCGTGGTCCGGGTGATGCCGCACTGGATTTGCGCGGTCGTGATCCGGTCGGTCATGACCGAAAACGGCTCCGGCGGATCGTCTCCGGGCTGCATTTCGACCGCCGACCAGTCGATCGTGGTGCCATCCAGGCGCGGCGGCGTGCCGGTCTTGAGCCGGCCCAGCGTAAAGCCCGCCCGCTCGAACGAGGCGGACAGCCCCATTGCCGGAGCCTCGCCGACCCGGCCCGCGGGCCAGTTCCGCTCACCGAGGTGGATCAGGCCGCGCAGAAAGGTGCCGGTCGTGATGACGACCGCGCCGGCGGAGATAGCGCGGCCATCACCCAGACGGATGCCGGTGACCCCGCCGTCGGCCACGATCAGTTCTTCCGCCTCGCCTTCAATGACGCTGAGATTCGCGGTCTCTGATATCGCCGCCTGCATCGCCGCAGCATAGAGCTTCCGATCAGCCTGAGCCCGTGGACCACGGACCGCCGGACCCTTGCGGCGATTGAGCATCCGGAACTGAATGCCGCCGGCGTCGGCGACCCGGCCCATCAAGCCATCCAGAGCGTCGACCTCGCGCACCAGATGGCCCTTGCCCAGGCCACCGATCGCGGGATTGCAGGACATCGCCCCGATGGTCGCGAAGCAATGGGTCACAAGGGCCGTCCGGGCTCCCATTCGGGCAGCCGCACTCGCGGCTTCGCAGCCGGCATGGCCCCCGCCGATGACGATCACGTCAAATGAGTCTGCCCGCGAATTCATGCGGGACTTCTATCGCGGAGTGATGAAAGCCGGAAGAACGAAGTTGAGATGCGGTTAGCCGGAGGGGCCCAAACCCGCTCGGACATATGGATCGGGCACGCAGGTGCAATCGGGGCGTTCTGTTTCACGTGAAACGACGATTGGGGGAGCCGGCGTTTCACGCGAGACAAGTTCCGAACCTGCCCGGCCTTGTTTCACGTGAAACGGGGTGCGCAACCCTGAACTCATTTTCCGCAAAACAACCCCATGCAAAGGACCCTACTTCCCGACACAGAACTCCCGGAAGATCACGTCGAGGATATCCTCCACATCGACCCGGCCCAGCAGACGGCCCAGTGAGACCGCCGCGGTGCGAAGTTCCTCGGCAGCGAGTTCCTCGCCCCGCCCGACGACCTCGATGCTGCGGCCCAGCGCATCTACCGTCTGCTGCAGCAACTCGCGCTGCCGGACCCGCGTGATCAGCCCGCCCTCGCCGGCTCCGAAGTAATCATGCGCAAACCGGACCAGACTCCTGATCAGCTCGGGGATCCCGTCGCCCCGAGCCGCCGAAATCCTGAACTCGACAGTTCCGTCGCCCGGCTCGGCCAATGGCCGACCAAGGTCGATCTTGTTGCGCACCAGCCAGACCGGCGTCGTTCCCTCGTGCGCAGCCCCGCCATCGGTATCACTCAGCCACAGCACGAGATCCGCCTCCGCGGCGCGGGAGCGGGCGCGGCGGACCCCCTCCTGTTCGACCGGATCGTCGGTCTCGCGGATGCCTGCGGTGTCGATCACCGTGACCGGATAGCCGTCGAGATCGAGCTGCACCTCGATGACATCGCGCGTGGTGCCAGCGTGCGGCGAGACGATCGCGACCTCGCGCCGGGCCAGCTGATTGATCAGGGTCGACTTGCCGACATTCGGCGGACCTGAAATCGCAACCACCAGGCCGTCGCGCAGCCGCTCACCCTGGGCCTGTGCCGCAAGGACAGCTTGAATTTCGTCATGAAGCGACCTGATCCGCTGCAGCGCCGGCGCGATCAGCTCGGCGGGCACGTCGCCTTCGTCGGAGAAATCGATGCCGGCTTCGATCAGCGCCGACGCCGCGATGATGCGTTCGCGCCAATCGCGCGCGCGATCGCCGAGCAGGCCCTTCAACTGCCGCAGCGCCTGGCGCCGCTGGCGGTCGGTGTCGGCATGGATGAGGTCGTCGAGGCCCTCGGCCTCGGTCAGATCGAGCTTGCCGTTCTCGAAGCCGCGCCGCGTGAATTCACCTGCATCGGCCGGGCGCACATTGTCGAACCTGGCCAGCGCGTCGAACAATGCCGTCAGCACCGCGCGTCCGCCATGGACATGAAATTCGGCGACGTCTTCGCCGGTGGCGCTGGCCGGGCCCGGGAACCACAGCACCACCGCATCATCGATCGGCTGGAGATCCAGGTCCCTCAGCAAGGCTCTGGTCGCCGTCCGCGGGACCGGCAGCTTGCCGGCCAAATCCGACATCACCGATTCGGCCATTGGCCCAGACACCCGGACGATGGCGATCGCACTCGGTGGCCGGCCTGACGACAAAGCAAAGATGGTTTGGTCGCGCGGATGCATTGCCTATTAGGTCGCGAGCTTTCGGAAAGGCAACGCTGTTTCTCTTCGCTGCGAAAAGACCCGCATGTTGCGACGCAGCATGACCGTCAGAAGACTGCAGCACGGCTGCAGCAATTTTGTTGCAAATGGCGTCGCTGAACCGTCGGCCAACCTCCAATTTAGGATATACCAACGATATCAATAGATTATACGGTAAATGAACGCTTTATGGGCTCCGACCTGTTGCTGCACGATTTTGCAGCAATACCCGCAGCATGAAAAGGGCGCCCCGTTTGCGCGGAGCGCCCTGTCCCATTCGAAGCCGTTGGTCTCAGGTGTTCATGGAGTCGAAGAACTCGGAATTGCTCTTCGTGTTGCGCAGCTTGTCGAGCAGGAAGTCGATCGCATCCATGGTGCCCATCGGATTGAGGATGCGGCGCAGCACGTACATTTTCTTCAGCACCTGCGGATCGGTGATCAGCTCCTCCTTGCGGGTGCCGGAGCGGGCGATGTCGATCGCCGGGAAGGTCCGCTTATCCGAGACCTTGCGGTCGAGGATCAGTTCGGAGTTACCGGTGCCCTTGAATTCTTCGAAGATGACTTCGTCCATGCGGCTGCCGGTATCGACCAGCGCGGTCGCGATGATGGTCAGCGAACCACCCTCCTCGATGTTGCGCGCGGCACCGAAAAAGCGCTTCGGCCGCTGCAATGCGTTGGCGTCGACACCGCCGGTCAGCACCTTGCCGGATGATGGCACCACGGTGTTGTAGGCGCGGCCGAGGCGCGTGATCGAGTCGAGCAGGATCACGACGTCGCGGCCGTGTTCGACCAGCCGCTTGGCCTTCTCGATCACCATCTCGGCGACCTGGACGTGACGCACGGCCGGCTCGTCGAAGGTCGACGACACCACCTCGCCCTTCACCGATCGCTGCATGTCCGTGACTTCTTCCGGACGCTCGTCGATCAGGAGCACGATCAGATAGCAGTCGGGATGATTTGCGGTGATGGAGTGCGCGATGTTCTGCATCAGCACGGTCTTGCCGGTGCGCGGCGGCGCCACGATCAACGCGCGCTGGCCCTTGCCGATCGGCGCGACGATGTCGATCACGCGCGCGGACAGATCCTTCTTGGTGGAGTCTTCGAGCTCCATGCGGAAGCGCTGATTGGGAAACAGCGGCGTCAGGTTGTCGAAATTGACCTTGTGCTTGGCCTTTTCCGGATCCTCAAAATTGAGCGTGTTGACCTTCAGCAGCGCGAAATAGCGTTCGCCTTCCTTCGGGCTGCGAATGTGGCCTTCAATGGTGTCGCCGGTGCGCAGGCCGAAACGGCGAATCTGCGAGGGCGAGACGTAGATGTCATCGGGGCCGGGCAGGTAGTTCGCGTCGGGCGAACGAAGAAAGCCGAAGCCGTCGGACAGCACCTCGACGACGCCCTCACCGATAATGTCGGTCTCGGCGATCGCGAGCTGCTTGAGGATAGCGAACATCAGCTCCTGCTTGCGCATGGTGCTGGCGTTTTCGACCCCATTCTCTTCCGCAAACGAGACGAGCTCGGCCGGCGTTTTCGATTTGAGGTCCTGGAGTTTGATTTCCCGCATTGGGGTAGTCCTGTGAGGAAGTAAGTAGGGAAGGGATGCGAAGTGGCTTTGGAAAAAGCGGACGCCAAAGGAAGGTCCGCAGGTCTCAGCCAGGAAAGTGCCGTTGGGGCTTTCGAACCTGATGCGGCGCCGGCCCGAAAAGAACCGGAACGCGACCACATCCGCCTGCGTGGGGTGGGATAATATCTATATAGAAAATCGATCCGTCCTTCGCAAGAAGGACTGAAGCATGCTTGCTAAGCATCGTCATGTCCAGGACGCCTAGAACGGCTTGATCACCACCAAGAGCACGATCAGAACCATCAATACTGTAGGTACCTCGTTGATAATACGGTAGAATTTCTGGCTGCGCTGATTCCGGTCTGCGCCGAAATCCCTCACGCAGCGGGACAAAAAGCCGTGGATACCCGACATGATCAGCACCAGCGTAAATTTGGCGTGAAACCAGCCCGACAGGTACCAATGTCCGGCCCAGACCAGATAGAGCCCGGCGAGCCAGGTGATGATCATCGCGGGATTGATGATCGCCTTCAAAAGCCGCCGCTCCATGACCTTGAAGGTCTCGGACTGCTTCGAGCCGATCTCCGCCTCGCAATGATAGACGAACAGCCGCGGCAGATAGAGCATGCCCGCCATCCAGGAGATGACGGCAACGATGTGCAGCGCCTTGATCCACTCATACATCGCGGGGATGCCTTCCAGGAACAGCTTGGGTGGTCTCAGCGTTGCGAACCGAGCTTTGCAAGCGAGGGACCGATACATATCCGCAAGCTCGGTTCTCCTAAACCTATTAATTTTAGATTCTAAGGTTTGAGTCTGAATGGCGGTGGATTTGACTCATGCAAGGCGATCCAGCCGTTCCTGCGGGCTTGTTCACATCCCTCAACATTCCGGAGCGCCGGCATGGCTGTCCGAAATCCAGCGTTCGGCTCAATTGCTTGCGCCGGTCTATGGCCAGCTTATGAAGAGACAAATCCACACCTACCCACTATCATCGCCGCTATGACGCCGACTTATCCTTTTGCGAGGTGCTGTGAAGAAAGGGATGAGATATCCAGCGGCCGGCCGGCGGCGGCGGATTCTCGTCCTCGACCTCCACAGGGATTCACAGGATAGACAGGGGCTCTGGTGCCGACGACCTCCAACTATTTCCACCTGCATCTGGTGTCGGATTCGACCGGCGAGACGCTGATCACCGTGGCGCGCGCGGTCGCCGCTCAATACGCCAACGTCACCGCGGTCGAGCATGTCTATCCGCTGGTGCGCAGCCAGAAGCAGCTCGATCGCGTGCTCGACGAGATCGAGGAATCGCCCGGCATCGTGCTGTTCACGCTGCTGGAGAAGGATCTCGTCGGCCGCCTCGAGGCCAAGTGCCGCGAGATCAACGTCCCGAGCCTGTCGATCATCGGACCGGTGATGCAGTTGTTCGAGGCTTATCTGGGTGCCGCCACCACCGGACGCGTGGGTGCGCAGCACGTGCTCAACGCGGAATATTTTGCCCGCATCGATGCACTGAACTTCACGATGATGCATGACGACGGTCAGCACGTCGAAGGTCTCGAGGAGGCCGATGTCGTGCTGGTCGGTGTCTCCCGCACCTCGAAGACGCCGACCTCGATCTATCTCGCCAACCGCGGCATCCGCACCGCGAACGTGCCGCTGGTGCCGGGCATTCCGCTGCCGCACCAGCTTGAGACGTTGAAGAAGCCTCTGGTGGTCAGCCTGCATGCCACGCCGGAGCGGCTGATCCAGGTTCGGCAGAACCGCTTGCTCACCATGGGTGACCGCGACAATGAAACCTATATCGACAAGCAGGCGGTGGCCGACGAGGTCGCCTTTGCCCGCCGCCTGAGCGCGAAATTCAACTGGGCGCTGCTCGACGTGACGCGGCGCTCGATCGAGGAGACGGCGGCCGCTGTGATGAAGCTCTATAACGACCGCCAGCGCGCGCGGCCGCTGGAAGAGCTGTAGGTGATGGGCATCTGGCTCGGACAACAGCGGCTGATTCTCGCCTCGCAAAGCCGCGCGCGGAAAATGCTGCTGGAAAACGCCGGCCTCGATGTCGAGGCGCTGCCGGCCGATATCGACGAGCGCGCGGTGCAGCGGGATTCCGGTCTCTCGGGGCCCGGCGAGATCGCCGCGTTCCTGGCGCGGGAGAAGGCGCTGTTCGTTTCCGGGCAGCGGCCGGCCCAATATGTCGTCGGCGCCGACCAGACGCTGGCGCTGGGGCCGCGGATGTTCAGCAAGCCGGCCGGCCGGGTCCAGGCTGCCGAGCAGCTTCGGCTGCTCGCTGGCCAACCCCACGAGCTGCATTCGGCCGTCGCGGTCGCGCGCGACGGGCAGGTTTTGTTCAGTGACGTGAGCGTCGCGCGCATGACAATGCGGCGGCTCGGCGACGGCGAGATCGAGGCCTATCTCGACCAGGCCGGCGCGGCGGTGACAACCAGCGTCGGCGCCTACCAGCTCGAAGGCCTCGGCGTGCATCTGTTCGAGCGCATCGAAGGCGACCATTTCACCATCCTCGGCCTGCCGCTATTGTCGCTGCTCGCGTTCCTGCGCGGCGAAAAATTGCTCGCGGTGTGAGAAGCGTGGCGACGGAAAGATACTGACCTGATGTTGATCCTTGGACTGACCGGCTCGATCGGGATGGGGAAATCCACCACCGCAAAGCTGTTCGTGGAAGCCGGCGTGCCCGTGTACGACGCCGATGCCGAGGTGCATCGGCTGTACGAAGGCGAGGCCGCGCCGGCGATCGAGGCGGCGTTTCCCGGCACCACCGTGAACGGCAAGGTCGATCGCGCAAAATTGTCGGCGCGCGTGGTGCACGACACCGCGGCGATGAAGCAGCTCGAGCAGATCGTGCACCCGATGCTCGGGTCTTCGCGGCAGAAATTTTTCGCCGATGCCGAGGCTGCCGGCGCGCCCGTCGTCGTCGTCGATATCCCGCTGCTGTTTGAGACCGGCGGCGAGAAGCGCGTCGACGCGGTCGTCGTCGTCACCACCTCGCCGGAACTGCAGCGCGAACGCGTGCTGGCCCGCGGCACCATGGATGCCGCCAAGCTCGACGCCATCATCGCCAAGCAGATGCCGGATGCCGAGAAGCGCAAGCGCGCGGATTTCATAGTGGATACCTCGCACGGACTTGATCCGGTGCGGGCGCGCATCCGCGACATTCTGGCCGAGGTTGTTAAGATGCCAAAGCGGCGCGCCTGATTCGCCCGCTGTTCGGATTGTCTTTGCCTCATGCGTGAAATCGTTCTCGATACCGAAACCACTGGCCTCGATCCGCTGCGCGGCGACCGGCTGGTCGAGATCGGCTGCGTCGAGATCTTCAACCGCATGCCGACCGGGCAGACCTACCACGTCTACATCAATCCCGAGCGCGACATGCCGGCAGAAGCGTTCGCGGTGCACGGACTGTCGACCGAGTTCCTGGCGAGCAAGCCGCTGTTCGCCGAAGTGGTCGACGAGTTCCTGGCGTTCATCGGCGACACACCGCTGGTGATCCACAACGCCTCGTTCGACATCGCCTTCATCAATGCCGAGCTCGACCGCATCAAGCGGGCGACGATCCCGAAGGACCGCCTGGTCGACACCCTGCTGCTGGCACGCCGCAAGCACCCGGGCGTGTCCAACCGGCTCGACGATCTCTGCTCGCGCTATGCGATCGACAATTCCCGCCGCACCAAGCACGGCGCGCTGCTCGACGCCGAATTGCTGGCCGAGGTCTATATCGACCTGATCGGCGCGCGGCAGTCGCAGCTCATCCTGGCGTCGGAGGCGCCTGACGTACGCGCAGGCAGCTATGGCGACACGCCGCGGCGCCAGCGCGAGACCCCGCTGCTGCCGCGTGTCAGCGAGGCCGACCGCGAGGCCCACCGCGCCTTCGTCGCCACCCTGGGCGACAAGCCGCTCTGGAACGATTACCTGCCGCCGCCGGTCCCGGCCGCAGCGCCGGCGGCTTGATCGGGTTGCTCAGTCACCCCGAGATGCCGAGATAATGTGAACGTACTCAGCGTCGTCCTGGCGAAAGCCAGGACCCATTACGCCAACTGCATGTTGTTGGACGACGCTGAGGCCGCTGTCCCGCGCTCAATCAAATTCGGTGGTTATGGGTCCTGGCCTTCGCCAGGACGATGGTGGGAAGAAGCTGTGCGCCACAAATCCATCCCCGTGACCCAGTGAAGGCGTGGAGCTTTATCCTCATCCACTGCTGTGATCGCCCGGCCTGTGCGCAATTGCGCACATGAACCGGGCGACCCAGTATTCCAGAGACGCCAGTGATAGAACCTAGGGGCCGCGGCGTACTGGGTCGCCCCGTCAAGCCGGGCGACGACAGCGAGCAAGTTGATCAGCTCGGCTTGACGCCGGAGGCGGCCTGGGCGGCGGCTT
>NZ_JAGKJJ010000110.1 GCF_020329505.1 Bradyrhizobium semiaridum | reverse complement strand
CGAGGTCAGGCTCGGCGACTTCCGCGCAGCGTTCACCAATTCGTCGGTCGCGGCCGCCAGCAGCTCGGGCCCGCGCCCCTGCCGGTCCTGGACGCGAATGGTGAAGCCGCCGCCGGTGCCGATGCCGGGCACCGCGGGCGGCGGGATGACGATGATGAAGGCGCCCTGGATCACCGACAGGCGCTTGCGCAATTCGGCTGTGATCGCGTTCGCCGTCAATCCCTTCTTCAGCCGCGCCTCCGGCTCGTCGAACACCGGGAACAAGGCCGCAGCGTTACCGGCCTGCGTGCGCGTCGCGCCGGAGAAACCGGCAAAGGCCGCGACGCGGACGATGCCCGGCGTATCCAGTGCAATGCGCTCGATCTCGCGCACCACCGCCGTGGTCCGGGCCAGCGACGCGGCGCCGGGCAGCTGCGCCGAGATGATGACGTAGCCGCGATCCTGCGCCGGAATGAATCCCTGCGGGGTGGTGGCGAGCAGCCAGCCGGCGCTGCCGATCAGCACGAGATAGATCGCGAGCATCACCACCGTATGCCGGATCACGAAGTCGGCGGCGGCTGCGTAGCCGTGCGCCAGGCGATCGAACACGCGGTTGAACAGCGCAGTGAAGCTGCCC
>NZ_JAGKJJ010000109.1 GCF_020329505.1 Bradyrhizobium semiaridum | reverse complement strand
CCGTACGCTCGTCGTCCTCCTTGATCAGGCCGCCGAGCAGCACGGTCTGGCCGCTACTGGTGCCGACGGTCGAGTGGATGCGCCGCTGCGAGATCGTCGGCGTCAGGTTCTGGGCGCTGGCGCCGCCCGGATTGACGACATTGGAGACCTCCTGCTCGATCTCGAGCTCGATCGATCCGTTCGGGTGGACATGCGGCAGCACCTTGAGGATGATGCCGGTGTTCTGCCGGCTGATGCTGCTCACCACGTTGAGGCCGGTGACGGTCGAGCCGGTCGAGATCGGCACCTGGTCGCCGACCTCGAGGATCGCCGGTTCATTGTCGGCGACCACGAGCGACGGAGCCGAGAGCACCTTGACGCTGGTCAGGGTGGAGAGCGCGTTCAGCACCAGCTTGGGATTGGCCTCGGCGCCGAGCAGCAGGTTGAAGCCGGGCAGCACGCGCGCGAGCAGGGCGGTCTGCGCCGTCGACTGCGCGGCGCTGAACAGGCCGACCGATCCCTTATCCTGGCCGGCGCCGGCATTGGCGCTGGTCAGATAGGCCTGCACGCCATACTGCAACTGATCCGTCAGCGTGACCTCGGCGACCATGGCGTCGACGGCGACCTGCAGCCGCGGG
>NZ_JAGKJJ010000108.1 GCF_020329505.1 Bradyrhizobium semiaridum | reverse complement strand
TGGGAACGCCCTGCATCCGATCCATCTGGTAGAACAGGTCGGTGAACTCGGCCCGCGCCCGCTTGAACGAGGTGGTGTTGATGTTGGCGATGTTGTTCGCGATGACCTCGATGTTGGTCTGCTGCGCGTTCATTCCGGTGGCCGCGATGGCGAGCGATTTCACAGCTTCAATCCTTCATCTCAAATCGACATCCGAACGACTTCCTGGTAGGCCTGCACGACCTTGTCGCGCACCGCGACCGCGGTTTGCAGCGCCTGCTCCGCCGACATCAGCGCCTCCACGACGCGCCGCGTCGATCTCGGCGATCCAGGGCAAGGAATCGACGCGGCTTCGCCGGCCTTGAGCGTTCCGATGGCATCCGTCGTCACCTGCTTGAGCACGGAATCGAAGCCGAGATCGCCGCTCGGCTGAACCGCGCTTGCTGTCGGCGTCGTTATGTCCGTCTCGGCCGCGCGGGCCGCCGCCGGCCCCGCGGAGATCGCAGTCGACGAAATCGCTTCAAGCATCGTCAGCTCCTCAACAGATCGATGGTCATGCTGAGCATCGATCGCACCTGCTTCACCACCTGAAGGTTGGCTTCATAGGACCGGTTGACCTCGCGCATGTCGGCCATTTC
>NZ_JAGKJJ010000107.1 GCF_020329505.1 Bradyrhizobium semiaridum | reverse complement strand
GCCGAACAACAGTCCGATCCCGAACAGCAGCACGAGCCCCGCGGCGGCATGCTGATCATGCGCGGACTGGAATTCGCCGCCGCGGGGCTCGTGCTGCTGTTCGGGATCGGACTGTTGTTCGGCTACGTCGCGGCCGAGCGGGCGACGTGTCTTTAGGTACGGTCCCCGCGAGCGCGAAAGATAACCCGTCATCCTGAGAGGATGCGGAGCTTTGTCCTCACCCACCGCTGTCATCGCCCGGCCTGTGCGCAATTGCGCACGTGGACCGGGCGATCCAGTATTCCGGAGACAGTCGTTGTTGAGCCGATGGGCCGCGGCGTACTGGATCGCCCACAGAGGCGAATTCGTCCTCACCCCGTCACATAGCCCCGCAGCGCCGGCAGCAGGAAGATCGCGACGTTGATCGCGAAGCCGATGCTCCAGAGGATCGAGCGCAAGGTCGGGCGGTTGCCGATATAGGTGAAGACGTAGGCGATGCGCACGATCAGGAACAGCACGGCCAGCTCGTCGATCAGCCGCAGCGGGCCGACGCGGTATTCGGCGAGCAGCACCGCGAAGGCGAAGAACGGAAAGGCCTCCAGCCCGTTCTGGTGGGCGCCGAGCGCGCGCGAGCGGAT
>NZ_JAGKJJ010000106.1 GCF_020329505.1 Bradyrhizobium semiaridum | reverse complement strand
CCCGCGGCTGCAGGTCGCCGTCGACGCCATGGTCGCCGAGGTCACGCTGACGGATCAGTTGCAGTATGGCGTGCAGGCCTATCTGACCAGCGCCAATGCCGGCGCCGGCCAGGATAAGGGATCGGTCGGCCTGTTCAGCGCCGCGCAGTCGACGGCGCAGACCGCCCTGCTCGCGCGCGTGCTGCCCGGCTTCAACCTGCTGCTCGGCGCCGAGGCCAATCCCAAGCTGGTGCTGAACGCGCTCTCCACCCTGACCAGCGTCAAGGTGCTCTCGGCTCCGTCGCTCGTGGTCGCCGACCTCGAGGATCGCCGGTTCATTGTCGGCGACCAGGTGCCGATCTCGACCGGCTCGACCGTCACCGGCCTCAACGTGGTGAGCAGCATCAGCCGGCAGAACACCGGCATCATCCTCAAGGTGCTGCCGCATGTCCACCCGAACGGATCGATCGAGCTCGAGATCGAGCAGGAGGTCTCCAATGTCGTCAATCCGGGCGGCGCCAGCGCCCAGAACCTGACGCCGACGATCTCGCAGCGGCGCATCCACTCGACCGTCGGCACCAGTAGCGGCCAGACCGTGCTGCTCGGCGGCCTGATCAAGGAGGACGACGAGCGTACGG
>NZ_JAGKJJ010000105.1 GCF_020329505.1 Bradyrhizobium semiaridum | reverse complement strand
TGGGAACGCCCTGCATCCGATCCATCTGGTAGAACAGGTCGGTGAACTCGGCCCGCGCCCGCTTGAACGAGGTGGTGTTGATGTTGGCGATGTTGTTCGCGATGACCTCGATGTTGGTCTGCTGCGCGTTCATTCCGGTGGCCGCGATGGCGAGCGATTTCACAGCTTCAATCCTTCATCTCAAATCGACATCCGAACGACTTCCTGGTAGGCCTGCACGACCTTGTCGCGCACCGCGACCGCGGTTTGCAGCGCCTGCTCCGCCGACATCAGCGCCTCCACGACGCGCCGCGTCGATTCCTTGCCCTGGATCGCCGAGATCGACGCGGCTTCGCCGGCCTTGAGCGTTCCGATGGCATCCGTCGTCACCTGCTTGAGCACGGAATCGAAGCCGAGATCGCCGCTCGGCTGAACCGCGCTTGCTGTCGGCGTCGTTATGTCCGTCTCGGCCGCGCGGGCCGCCGCCGGCCCCGCGGAGATCGCAGTCGACGAAATCGCTTCAAGCATCGTCAGCTCCTCAACAGATCGATGGTCATGCTGAGCATCGATCGCACCTGCTTCACCACCTGAAGGTTGGCTTCATAGGACCGGTTGACCTCGCGCATGTCGGCCATTTC
>NZ_JAGKJJ010000104.1 GCF_020329505.1 Bradyrhizobium semiaridum | reverse complement strand
AGCGCGCCCAGGATGTCCTCGATCGCCTCGAGCGAGTCGTCGATGTTCTCGACCAGGCGGGAGTCCTCGCCGCCGTTCTGGCGCTCGACCAGGCTCGTGACGTAGAGCCGTGCCGCGTTGAGCGGCTGCAGGATGTCGTGGCTGGCGGCGGCGAGGAAGCGCGTCTTGGAGGCGTTGGCGTCTTCCGCGATGCCCTTGGCGAGTGCGAGTTCGGAGTTCAGCCGGGTCAGCTCTTCGGTGCGGTCGCGCACCCGCTTCTCCAGCGTCGCATTGGCGCGCTCCAGCGCCTCGGCGGCCTTGTCATCACCTTCTCCGACGTGACGCCGAGCTTCGAGGCCGCCGCCCGGCATCCGGTTGGTGCGCACCTCGACCACCAGATGACGGTCGGTGAAGCGCTCCAGATAGGGCTCGCCGTCGGTGGTGTAGGCGCGCAGGCGCTGTTGCAGCAGGCTCTCGCTGTCGCCGGACGGCGGCGGGCTGACCGTGGCCATGAATTCGAGGATCTCGGGCAAGGGGATGCCGAGCTGCATCAGATGTGGCGGCAGCGCCAGCAGTTCGGCGAACTGCCGGTTGGAGCAGATCAGCTGCAAATCGGCGTCGAACACCGCGATGCCCTGCCG
>NZ_JAGKJJ010000103.1 GCF_020329505.1 Bradyrhizobium semiaridum | reverse complement strand
AAGCGCGATGAGGTTTGGTTGAATCGTCATCAGGCTTCAGCTCTTTGTTTGAGCATGATCTTTTCGGAAAACCGCTTCGCACTTTTCCGGATCATGTTCTAGGTTTCGCTTGCGAAGGCGCAGCGCCTTAACCCTGCGCTAACCCTCTTGCGCACTGACACATATTCGTGCGCGTGAAGCGGATTTCGGCGCAATCATTGGGCAATGGTGCCGGCATTGACGCGATGCTCACCATGCGCTGCCGCTTTCTCGATCCGCGCACCCGGTTGATGTCATCCGGATGACGACGGCCGCTTGCCTGCTTTCGAGGCGAATGCGCGCAGCGCGCAAGCGGCCGGCGCGTTCCGATGCCGCTGCTCGGCGAGAGATACCAATTTTTCAGACACTTATCGCAGAAATGTCATCGAGCTGGAATGCGCGTGGGGCGTCCGATGCCGATGATGCGGCCAAAGAAAACCAAGAAGCCAAAGCTGACCAAAGTATCCCGCGTCCGGGATCGCCGGTCCAAGCCGCTGCCACAACTCTCGGGCAGTTCGCGCCGCACGGCGGTCGAGATCGGCGAGTTGGTGCGCCAGCGCGCCCAGGCCGAGGCGGCGATCGCCGAGGCGCGCAAGTCCAATG
>NZ_JAGKJJ010000102.1 GCF_020329505.1 Bradyrhizobium semiaridum | reverse complement strand
GTCGTCGGTGACGACGCGCTTCTTGCGGCCGAGCCGCGCCAGCGTCTCGTCGATCAGCTTCTCGACCTCGGGATCGGGCAGCGCCGCGCGCGAACCCGGCTCGTACTTGTAATAGCCCTTGCCGGTCTTCTGGCCGAAGCGGCCGGCTTCGCACAGCGCGTCGGCGATCTCCGACTTGATGCCGCGGTCCTTGCGCGAGCGCCAGCCGATGTCGAGGCCGGCGAGATCGCCCATCGCGAACGGCCCCATCGGCATGCCGAACTTGGTCACGACCGCGTCGACCTGCTGCGGCAGCGCGGCAAGCAGGCCGAGAAGCTGCTGTTCGAGGGCGCGCTGCGCCAGCATGCGGTTGCCGACGAAACCGTCGCAGACGCCGACCACCGCCGGCACCTTGGCGATCTTGCGCGCGATCGACACCGCGGTGACCAGCGCGTCCGGCGCGGTCTTGTCGGCGCGCACGATCTCGCACAGCTTCATGACGTTGGCCGGCGAGAAGAAGTGCATGCCGAGCACGTCCTGCGGACGGTTGGTCGCCTTCGCGATCTCGTCGATGTTGAGATAGGAGGTATTGGAGGCGAGCACCGCACCGGGCTTGGCGTATTGATCGAGCTTGCCGAACACTTCCTT
>NZ_JAGKJJ010000101.1 GCF_020329505.1 Bradyrhizobium semiaridum | reverse complement strand
GTCGTCGGTGACGACGCGCTTCTTGCGGCCGAGCCGCGCCAGCGTCTCGTCGATCAGCTTCTCGACCTCGGGATCGGGCAGCGCCGCGCGCGAACCCGGCTCGTACTTGTAATAGCCCTTGCCGGTCTTCTGGCCGAAGCGGCCGGCTTCGCACAGCGCGTCGGCGATCTCCGACTTGATGCCGCGGTCCTTGCGCGAGCGCCAGCCGATGTCGAGGCCGGCGAGATCGCCCATCGCGAACGGCCCCATCGGCATGCCGAACTTGGTCACGACCGCGTCGACCTGCTGCGGCAGCGCGCCCTCGAACAGCAGCTTCTCGGCCTGCTTGCCGCGCTGCGCCAGCATGCGGTTGCCGACGAAACCGTCGCAGACGCCGACCACCGCCGGCACCTTGGCGATCTTGCGCGCGATCGACACCGCGGTGACCAGCGCGTCCGGCGCGGTCTTGTCGGCGCGCACGATCTCGCACAGCTTCATGACGTTGGCCGGCGAGAAGAAGTGCATGCCGAGCACGTCCTGCGGACGGTTGGTCGCCTTCGCGATCTCGTCGATGTTGAGATAGGAGGTATTGGAGGCGAGCACCGCACCGGGCTTGGCGTATTGATCGAGCTTGCCGAACACTTCCTT